>NZ_JRKO01000078.1 GCF_000763885.1 Paracoccus versutus
GTCTATTCGCCCCTCTCCATGGTCGCCGCCCTGGCCAGCGCCTGCGGCATCGGCCTGATCTTCGGCTACCTCCCAGCCGTCAACGCCGCAAAGCTCGAACCCGTAACAGCACTCGAAAAAGGGTGAGGGGACGGGGAGCAGCTTCCCAGGAAAAGCAATCCCGAAAGGAAATCATCGTGAAAACCATTCCTCTGCTCGCCCTGGTGATCGCCCTGGCCGCCTGCTCGGAAAAGGACGAGCCGACGGGGCGTATCTACCGCTATCCTGTGGGCACGGAAGCCCAGGGCCTCGAGCCGGTGGTGCGCAGCGGCCGGGGCGTCAGGGTCGATTACCACAATCACGCATTGCCAAGACCCGACGACGGCCAGCATTGGGAGTTGCAACCCGGCGTCTTCCTGCGGGTGGATGCATCGGGGCGTGTGATTTCGACCGTCCCGGCGCGCTACGCCGGGCAGTAAAAGAAGAGGCGTCGGCCGGATGTGTCCGGCCGTCGCCTCTGGTGCGTCACCTGGAAGCGGTCAGCGCAGGATGTCCGAGGCCAAGCCCAGAACCTGCAGCACCTTCATGGTTCCGGCATCGACCAGAACCACGCGCTCCTCCACCACGCGATAGGCACGGCCGGTCGCGGGCCTGGCCAGTTTCCGCGCTTCGGCGGTCCTGAGCGACCGGCCGCCATGGGTGACTTCGCCGACTTTCGGTCCTTTGCGGGGCTGCTCGCCGGTGTCGGATACGGCGGGCCTTTTCGCCGCCTCGGTCTTGAGCACACAGCGCTGCGCGGCCTGCTCGCAACGCGCGGCGGGCTCGGCCAGGCCAGGTGTCGTGGCCAGGTTCAGCAGGGTCAAGGCCACCAGAATCATCGCCTTTTTCATGGGATTTCCTTCAGCGCTGCGCCTGGATCGGGCCAAGGATCGACACGATGCGCTTGGTCTTCTGGTCCACCAGCACAAGCTGGTCGCGGACCACGCGATATTCCTGGCCGCGCGGTGCCGGGGCGTATCGGCTGTTGCCGGCGCGCTGGAAGGCGCGGCCGTCGCGGCCGCTGTCGCCCACGCGCAAGGCATTGCGGCTATCCACCGGCGGCTTGCCTTTCGCGTCCCGCGCCTTGCCCAGACGGTGATCCGGCGCTTGGGGCGGCTTGTGCCCGTCGCGCCGGGCTTCCTGCGGCGGCGGTTCGCGGCGTTCACCCCTGGGCTCTTCGCCCTTTTTGCGGGCATCCTTTGCCGGGGGCGCCGGGCATTTGCGATCGTCCTGCCGGCATTCCGGCGGCGGGCCATCCGGCCGGGTCTCGGCCATGGCCATCTGGCTGCTGCCGATTGCCGTCACCGCTATCGCGGTCATCATGAGAAAGCGACGCATTGCATCTGTCCTTGCTGTTCTGCGGTCTGGAAGGAAGGTGCGTCTGGCGTCTTTGCCCGACGCAGGATGGCTCAGCGCGCTGGTGCGGGCTGCTGGCCCGGCCGGGGCTGGTGCAGACCCGACCGTTCCGGGCTTTCATGCCGCGGGTTGCGCGATCCCGGACCAAAGCCCGGATCGACCTGCTGCAGCCTCTCCAGCTGGGCCGGCTCCAGCGTTCCGCGCAGGGCGGTCGCGGCATCCAGCAGGGCGCGGGCCTTGCCGGCGCGGGCAAGGGCCTGCGCTGCCATGCGCTCGGCGGCCAGGGGGCGGGCCTGACCAGCCGGGGGCCTGTCGCCCTGGGCCCCGGCTTCAGGTGCCGGCGGGGCAGCCGGCTCGAGGAAGAAGATCAGCGCCTGGCAATAGTCGCGCCAGGCATCCTGCTGCTCTGCGGTGATGCCCAGGAAGGTCTCGGCGGCGGCAAGATAGCCGGCAAGGCCGAGGGCCGGGGACAGGCCTGCGGGGCCGGGCTGGTCGATAGCGGGACGGAAGGCATCGGGACGGAAGGCATCGGGACGGCCGTGGCCGTGCCCTGCAAGGTCGGGCATGGGATGGGCAGGTTCCTCTGCCGCGGCGGGCGGCGCTTCGCCGGCACTCTGCGCCAGCGCGGCCAGGGGGGTGCCGGAGGCGCATAGCAGGGCGGCCACCGCCAGGGTCTTCGACAGGGCGTTCTTCATCGGACGGGCCTTTCATCGGTTGCGATGCCGATGACGCTACGCCCCACCCTTGTCCGGCTTAGGTCTTGCCGGTGACGAATTCTTTCCGGGCGACCGAGTTTTGCAAACGACGGTTTCCGAGGGCCGTTTCGGCAATGTTTCGTCACAAATTTGCCCAGGCGGGATGCCCGGAAATCCGCTAGAACGGCGGCATGTCAAGGTGGTGCCGATGAACCGTATCCTTATCGTCGATGACGACGCTGAAATCCGCACCCTGCTGCGCCGCTACCTGGAGGGGCAGGGGTTCCGCGTCTTGACCGCCGCCGACCGGCGCGAGTGCGAGGCGCGGGTGGCGGACGGCAATCCCGACCTGATCGTGCTGGACGTGATGCTGCCCGACGGTTCGGGGCTGGACATCTGCCGCAGCCTGCACGAACACCGGCCCGAACTGCGCATCATCCTGTTGACGGCCCTGAAGGAGGACGTCGACCGCATCATCGGGCTGGAACTCGGGGCCGACGACTATCTGGGCAAGCCCTTCAACCCGCGCGAACTGGTCGCCCGCATCAAGGCCGTGCTGCGCCGGACAGCCGGACCGGACGAAGCCGCCACCCCCGAGGCCCGGACCTACGGCTTTGCCGGTTTCGAGGTCGATCCCGGTCAGCGCCGGGTGCTGGCCGAGGATGGCAGCGAGGTCGAGTTGACCGGCGCCGAGTTCGACCTGCTGCGGGTCTTTCTGGAACGGCCGGGCCGGCTCTTGTCGCGCGACCAGTTGCTGGACCTGACCCAAGGCCGCGACCGCGATCCGCTGGACCGCTCGATCGACGTGCTGATGAGCCGGCTGCGCCGCAAGCTGGGCGAAAAGCACGACGCGACGATATTCCGCACCGTGCGCAACGGCGGCTATCAGCTTGCCGTGCCGGTGAGCAGCGTGGGCGAGGGCCGGGGATGAGTTCGCTGCGCACCCGCATCGCGGCCCTGCTGATCGCGGCCATCGTCAGCGTCGTGGTGCTGGCGAGCTATGCCGCGACGCAGGTAATGCAGCCGCCATCGCCGCAGGCCACGATGGAGCCGGTGGCGATGCAGATCCACCTGACCGTCGCCCTGCTGGGCCATGGCAGCGGCGCGACACCCCGGACAGAGCTGCGGCCCGAACCCGCGCCGGGCGAGATCGACATGCACGAGACCGGGTTCTTGCGCGAGGCGCTGCGCCGCACCGGCACGCCGCTCGACGTGGTGGTGACGCGGCAGGGCGAGCGCCAGCCGCTGGTCGCCTCGGTCCATGTGCTGCCGCAGGGATGGCTGGTGCTGCCGATCCCGGATATGTCGCCGCCGCCGGGGCGCTGGAAGGTGCTTGCGGTGTGGCTGGCCCTGATCGTGCTGGGCAGCGCCGCCATCTCGCTCCATGCCGCGCGCCGGCTGACGCGGCCGCTGCAACTGCTCGAGGACGCGGTGGATCGCGTCGGCCCGGACGGCGTTCTGGAGCAGATCCCCGAGACCGGCACGGGCGAGGTGCGGACCGCGGCGCGGGCACTGAACCGGCTTTCGGCGCAGTTGAGGCAGGCGATGGAAAGCCGGATGCGGCTGGTGGCGGCGGCGGGGCACGACCTGCGCACGCCGATGACCCGGATGCGGCTGCGCGCCGAGTTCATCGAGGACGAGGCCGAGCGGGCGAAATGGCTCCTGGATCTCGAAGAGCTGGACATGATCGCCGACAGCGCCATCCGCCTGGTGCGCGAGGAGGTCGGGGCGGACGGGGCCGAGCCCATCCGGCTGGACCCGCTGTTGCGCCAGATCGCTTCGGAGTTGTGCGCCCTGGACCAGAAGGTCGAACTGGGCGAGCTGCCGCCGCTGACCGTCCATGCCGGCCCCATCGCGTTGAAGCGGGCGCTGCGCAACCTGATCGCCAATGCCGCGACCCATGGCGGCGGGGCGCGGGTGGCGTTGGGGCGCCAGGGCGACCATGCGGTGATCCGCATCGAGGACGATGGTCCCGGCGTGCCGCCCGAGCTGCTGGCGCAGATCTTCGAGCCCTTCTTCCGCGTCGACCAGGCCCGGCGCAAATCCTTTCCCGGCGCCGGGCTCGGGCTGGCCATCGCGCGCGAGATCATCGAGCGGCACGGCGGCAGCATCGCGATCAGCAACCGCGAGCCGCATGGGCTTTTGCAGATCTGCCGACTGCCATGCGCGGAAACCATCGCGATTTGATGGAAGGCCTGCCTGGGAAATTTGGGATCATCCCGGATCTCTAAATTTTTGCACGCCAAAAACACTGGATGGTTTGAAATGCCGGCGGGGATTTTGCGCAATCTTTCGCGGGCATATTCCATCCTAGCGATGCTATTAAGTCCAACATTCATGCCGGGGCTGAAAATTCGGCATGCCATTATGGCGCAGAAGCATTTCGTAACAAAATAATGATGTTGGCGGGAGCGAAAGGCTATTAGGTGTGAAGCGCCAGCCATCGCCAGCCCAAACACATCTTTATGGAGTGATAAGTGAAACTCACCGCGGTCATATCCGGCGGAGGATGCTCGGCTCTGGCGATGGCGGATCTCTCCAGGATCAGGAAATAACCTCGGCTGCTGAAGGCACAATCGTCCTGGACGCGATCACGCTGGTTGCGGATGGCCAGGGGAATATCGAGGCAACGGGCGGGGCTGTCCTGACCAAGGAAGACATCGAGAAGCTTCAGCCAGCCTGTTAACCAGGTTCCTTCGCTCCGATCAAAAACGGTTATCCTGCCGACCTCAAGAATGTCATCGACGTGGGTTTCCGCATCTTGCCCTTGTGCAGGGTGGACAGTTCGGGCGGGCCTGCGTGGATCAAGCGGCTACCTTCGTCTTATCCCCTTCCTCGCAATGCGCGTCGTCATTCCATGCAGGCAGGCATTGGCATCTGATGGACAGATCGTTTCATGCGCGCGCTGCGGAGTGTCCTCCGAAACCGGAGCGGACGTCAGAGCAACCGCTGAAGAAGAACGGTTGCATAGGCCTGGGCGCGGCCGCCGATGGCCTGGCCGAATGGGACCGGGTAGCGGTCGGTCTTCGTGTTGCCGTCGCCGTTGATGATGCGCCGTGCGGCGGTGAAATCGAAATTCTCGCCGCTTCCGAAGGTAGCCAGGACCGGAAAGCCGCGGGTATAGCCAAGCCGGCCCATGCCGATCGCCATCAGCCGCGCGGCAGTTTCTTCCTCGGCTGCGAGGTCCGGGTTATCTTCCAGCGGCAGGTCGATCGCCTTGCCGAACCGGCGATAATTGTCGCGGAAGGTCAGCTGAACATAGCCGCGCCCCCGGAACCGCTTGCCATCGCCGGCGTGGATATTGCCGAACCGGCCCTGATACCGCTGCTGGTTGGCCGAGGGCGGATTGCCCCATTTCTCGATCATCTGGCGGCCGAAATTGGTTTCATGCTCGGCGGTCGCAAGCACATAGGCCAGGTGGCTCGGGTCGGTGATCCCCTCGGCCAGGCAGGCGGCGAGGATGATGGGCACCGCTTTCTGGGCCGCATCCTTGTTCAGGCGATGGGTCAGTTGCGAGACCGCCTGCGCGATTTCGGCAAAGGCTGCGGCATCCATGGGGCCGGTCGGCGCGGCGGGCCTGGCAGCCGGAACGACCGGCACCAGAACCTGAATGCCGGCGGCCAGCGTGCGCGCCGTTGATTCGTTGAACACCTGGCCATCGGGATCGCGGATCTGCCGCCACAACTCCGGGTCGCCGAGATGGTGGCGCGCGATGGCGCGAAGGGTATCGCCGCGCGCCACCGTGACCCGCTGAAAGCGGGTGCCGTCGAGCGTTGCAAACCCGCCGCCGGGATCACCCTTGAGCTGTCGGGTGCCGTCGGGTTCGATGCTGAGGCTGAGGTCCAGTTCCTCCACGAGATCATCGAGAAAGATCAGATCCATCCCTGCCTCGGTGCGAAGATCGACCCAGGCCGTGGCCTCGCCTGCGCGGATCAGCACTGCCGGGCCCGTCAGGGTCACGCTGGACAGGCCCTCGGGCGATTCGCTCTGCCAGCCGGTCGCTTCCAGAAGGGGGGCGAGCGGCACCCAATCCTCGCCATCCTCGGGGATGCCGCCGCCGACCACCTCGCGGCCGTTGATGAAGAGGGGGAACCGGCCTGGGGCTTCGTCGCCCCCGACCGGATCGGCGGCGGGAGAGGCGAGCGCTTGGGCAACCTCGGCGCGCAGCAGATCGCCGACCTCTCGCGGAGAAAGCTCCGGTCGCCAGGGCAGGACCAGCGGATCCCATTTGCCGTTCTGGGGGATTTTCAGGATCGACTGGACCTCGCCATGCGCCAGCACCGTTTCGCGGCTGACCGGAATGTCGTAGCGCTGGCAGATCTGGGCGGCGAGACGGGCGAGCACCGGAATCTGCGCCTCGCGTATCGGCGCGCGGCCAGCGCGAAAGGGTCGCTCCTGCGCCCCGGCCATGCCGCACAGCGCCAGACCGACAGAGCGGGTGTTGCATTGCCGCGTGTGGGCGGCATAGCGGCCATCCGCGGTGGAGTCATTGTCTGCGATGGTGCGGTTGCCGCGCCGAATGGTGCCGTCCTGTTCGATGCAGAAGTGATAGTGCTGCAGATCCTGGGTTGACGCCCTGGCATTGCCCGCCGTCCAATGCAGAATGATCCGCTTGGGCCGGGCGTTGGGCAGCTGATCCGCTGGAACAGCGCGAAGCCGCTCGGCAGGCCTCGGGCGCGGGTGCCGAGTCGGCCGCAGGCCCGGCCGGAGCTGGGCGCCAAGCCCGGCGGGTGACGCCATGGTGGAAAGGGGCGAACTTGCCGAAAGCTCTGGTCGCGCATCATCGGCCAGCCCGGCGATCAACTGGCGGGCCAGCTCAGCCTCCAATGCGCCGGTTATCGGCAGGCGCATGCGGGCCTGCAGCGCCCGCACCGCCTGCGCGGTCTGCGGACCAAAGAGACCGTCCACCCCCTCGATTGGCAGAAGCGCAAGCTGGGCAAGACGGAGCTGCAGCAACAACACCATTGGCCCTCTCATCATCGGCGGGCCGAGATACTGAAGGATCGCGGTCTCCATCACGTGCATCCCCCGGCTTGGTTGCGCTGGGAAAGCCGGTTCGCCAGCGTGGTCGCGGCCGCCCGATTGTCGAGCCCTTCGGCCGGTCCAGCGGCGGCGGCCTGCCGGGCATGACCCTGCGCCTCCTGCAGGGCAGCGCAGGGGACAGGACCGGCGAAAGCGGCCTGCCAATCGACGGCGCTGGCGCGATAATAGCCCGCAGCGGGGTGATCCACCCCCGCGGCCAGCGCGGCCAGCCGCATATTGGCCTCATTGGCCTCTGCGCGGCTGGCCGTTTCCCGCACCAGCCTTTCGGCCTCCAGCCCGCGCAGGCTGGTGCCGGGCACCCCGGCATTGCGCAGGACGCCGAACCGGGCGGCCGCACATGCGGCATAGGGCGCGGCACCGCCGCTGGCCAGCCGGTCCTGCGCCATGCGCAGGCATGCATCGCCGGTGATCTCATGGACGCGGGCGCAGCCTTCTTCCCTTATGCGACATTGCGGAACATGCGCAGCCGCCGCAGGCCGGTCCATCGCCTGCACTTTGACAAGTTCCGCCATTTCTGGATCGACAACTCTGGCGATCTGGTCGCCGGGGTCGTCGCAGCCCGCCAGCACGACCAGCGCAGTCAGCGTGGCGGCAAGCAGATAGGGCAGTCTCATGGCATGGCCTCCTTTTCTGCGGCAGCCAGGGCCTCGCGGAGCAATTGCAGGTCGATTGCCGCGGTGGGGCTGTCGCGCATGGCGGCGGCCATCAGGAAAAGCTTTTCCAGTTCCGCCAGCGTTTCCGGCGTTTCCTGGAGCATGTCGAGCGCAGCAAGCAGGCTGCCGCGGTCGGGCGCGCCGGACAGGACGAGCATCGGTTCCGGGATCTCTGTCGTCACCAGCCGGTCGAGTTCGACACGGCGCAGTTGCCTCATCCGGTCCCGGAAGCCGGCCACGGCAGCATCGAACTCTTCGCGCGTGCCGGCGAAGGCGCGGCCGAAGCTGTCGAAAAAGCTGTCGTGATCAAGGTCGGCCGCAGCCTGGCCGAGACGGTTGAGCGCAGCCATGTCGTCCGACCCCGGTTGAAGGGCGGCCAGGGCATCCGGCATGTCGTCGAGGGCGGATTGGACCGCTGCCGCGTCGATCGGATCGACCGGCAGGAGATCGGGCAGGTAGGGGGCGTTCAGCACCCGCGCTTTCCAGCGGCGATAGGCGACGGCGCCGTGCTGGCCGGCCAGCGTCACCACCATCAGCGCAAGGCCGCCCGGCGAGATGCCGAGAGGGGCGAGCGGCCCCGCAAGCTTTCCCAGGCTGGCGGCAAGGATGCCCTTCAGCGGCCCTTTGGCCAGGGCGAGACCGCCAAGCTTCGCCGCCTCTACCGCCAGCTCCCCGCGGTCGTCGATGTTGCGGACGCGGGCGATCCCCTTTTCCAGCCGGTCCAGCGCATCACGCAGCTTCGCGCCTTCGCCAGAGGGCAGGATTTCCAGCGCGCGGCGCAGGAAGGCAGCGGTCGCCGCGGCTTTCTGCACCGTAATCGTGACAGGATCGGAGGCGTTCCCGGCAGCGGCCTGTTCCGTGCCCGAGGACCGCGCGAGGAATTCGCGGGTGGCGGCGGCGCGGGCGGCAGGATCGCCCGCCGCCTCCATTTGGGCCGCAAAGGTCACCGCCTCCACCGTCTGGGCGGCTTGCCGACGCTGGATGGCCGCCTGTTCGCGCGCCTCGGCTTCCCGCGTGATCCGCTCGACGAGGCTGCGGGGATCTTCCTTGAACACACTTTCGACGGCACCCACCAGCTTGTTCAGGATGTGGTAGATCAATTCGCCCGCAAATCCGCCCAGCAATGCCAGGACAACCCGGCCGAAAAGGCGCGCATCGCCGGTCAGGCCGAAAAGCACCTGCGAAAGCAGGAATCCCGACATCATGCCCAGCCCGATGCGAATGGCATAGCTCGATCCCCGCCGGGGATCATAGGTGCCTTCGCAGACATAGCGGTTGGCATCGTAGAGCGTGGCGAAACAGGCGCCGATCGCGCTGAGCGAGACGTAGAACAGCGTAAGGCAGAACAGGGCGAAGTGGTTCATGTTTCCGCCCGCGGTTCCGCCCGTATTCTCGGCAGACGCCATATCCGCTTCAACTTCGGTGTTGAACAGCGGGATACCGTTGCCAACCTGCTCGGCTGTCAGCGGTCCAAAGATCAATACGGCGAAAAAGACGAAGAAGCACAGGATGGTGAACAGGATCACCTTGCGAACCGCCGAGACGGGGGCAAGAAAATGCAACAGATCCCAGAACGGAATTTTGCGCCGGGTCGCGTCCCAATGCAGCAGTTCAACCGACTGTGGTAGCGCAGGGCGGATCACTTCGGCCAGGGCGGCATGCAGGGCGACCAGATCCTTGATCGGAATATCCTGGCGTTTCGAGATTCCCAGGTCGAGGATCGTTATTCGCTCAAGAATGGCCGGAGCGCAGGAAATCCCCCGACCGGCCATCAGCGCGATCATCGCCTCGCATTCCCGATGGAGGCGCGCATGAAGATCGACGTTATCTATGGGTTCTTGATAGATATCATCCACAGCGAATCCCGCTTTCAAGCGCGCTCGCACTGTATCGGATTACAATGCACAGAGCGGGAGCAATTTTAACCGCAGAGAACTCATCAGCTGCCACAAGACGATTTTGATCTGCACATTGTGCAGATCACCGAATGCTATCAAGGAGGCGTCACGTCAATATCGTTCCGGCGAACGGCGATTTTCGCGGATGCCGGATTAATAAAAGCCCAACAGGGTGCAGGACTGCCGGTCGACAGTCGATTCGAATTCTGGATAGGGTCTCGGTCAGTTTTCTCCATTTTGAGCGTTTTGGCAATATCAATATCTGCCGCACTCTCAGGCCGGAGAGGAAATTTAGCGGGCAGACCCTCTTGCCGCTGAGCATGTCCAGCCTGGCGTTCAGGCCGCCTTTTGTGCGCATGATCGCCTGCGGAAGGCCTCGTTCGCGGGGCTTGAGGCCGCTGAGGGTTTTTAGTGTGCGGACGGGTCGAGCAGGGTCATATCGGCGCCCTGACCAGGACGTTCGTCGGATGCGGTGCGAGCTTGCCATGGCCCTTGGGACGGTCCTGAGGGGTGGCCCGCGCATGACCCATCGCTTCGCACCCACCGCACACCTGCCGCCGGCGGCAGCTTCAACCGTGCCGCCGCCGCGCCTGGACCTTCATTGAGGTAGCGCGGAAACCGAACCCAAAATGCCGATGGTGCGGTGCTGACATGATCCATCTTCCCAAAGGAATGGAATCACAGGGCCGCTTGCCAGGAAGCCCCCTGATCCAGGCTTCTGGCACATCGGTTCAATTCGATGTCATTTTCAGGCAATGCACCATGGATTATCGGCCGAACCTCCTGGAGGTATCGAAGCCTATTAAGCCGGACCAAGACGGACGCCCATCCTTGAACAGCAGGGCGAGGTCGGTTTCATCAAGCATCTGGCCCGCGATTCTCTTTCCAACGTCACGATAAGCCTCGAACTGCTCCATCGAGAAAAACTGGTCCGTCGTGCTCTCATAGGGAAATTCGGGGTGTCCACCCCGATAGCTGCGTGTCGAGATCGATAAGCCTGGAATGAGGGCGGATTTGAGATAGATGAGCAGCCCTTCTTCTGGCCCAAGTTTCTCTTCTGGAGCCTTGCCATATTTGGAATGCGAGGCGGCAGGAACTTTCCTGATGCGTTTTTCCAGCTGGCTTTGGCTGGCGTAGCGGATCGTTCCTAGGAAGTAGCCGCGGCGCGCGAACTCGACCTCCTTGGGATATTCGTTTTCGTGCTTCCGTGCCACGATATGCTGTGGTCCAGAGGGCTGGAATTCTCCGCCACTCTTGTCGAAGATCTTCATGTTGAACTCTATCTCCGCGGCAAAATCCTCGCGAATAAGCCGGATGGCCGCGGTAAAATTGTTATAGGCAGTGGTGGGGTCCGACTCGCCATCGCAAACGATAATCAATGCGCAGCGCCGACGCACCAGCTCATAGAGTCCCAGGTTCTCGAAATGCCCGCCGTCGCTGAGTTCAACGAACACCGGGTTTTTCGTTTTGGAGTTTAATACCCGACGCAGCAGGTTGGTCGTGACGGGGAAAAGGTGGTTGCCATATGGATTCAACCATTGACGCCACTTCGCTATTTTTCGCCATCGGAACCAATAGCCGAGGCGCATGCTGAGAAGCGTCATCGCAGTTGCTACGACGATATTGGTTGTAGGACCGGAACCCGCGAAACCACCACCTGGATTTGCAGCCGCGCCGGAGATTGCCATGGCCGTCGGCAGCGACAGATTCCCGCCGAGCGCTTCTCGAGTGGGTTGCCAGCTCGTCACTGTCGAGCCGCAATAGAGTGGCGAAAGGATGAAGGAATCGCCGCCGCGCCGCCGGTCTGTCGTGTCTTCTGCCCAGGGCGTCATCACCGTCGTGCAGATCAGCGGATAGGGTCCGTTGAGCCTGCGCGGTTCAGACGGCATAACGATATTGGCTTCATCCTCGCCAGGCTTATCCTTTTGGGGAAAGTTTGCGAGTTCTCTCATCTTGTAGCGATCGGCCGAACCCGCCGCACCGACTTTGCGGAGGTCGATGCTTGCCTTGTCCGGCATATAGGCTTCCATCAACCGATCGCGATAAAAGCGACCCAATGATATATCGTTTATATTGACAATGAAACAGAGCGCGGCAGCGGTGATCACGGCAACCATATAGAGAACATGGCGAAGCTCGAGCGGATTGGTATTGTCCAAGAGCGCCTTATGGACCTCGAGCAGGTCCAGCGCGGCCAGATATGCGGCTATGCCTGCGCCATAGACAAGGATCGCAGAGCCAGCGACAATGACCACGGCGGCTTTCTGTCCCAATACGCCCTTCAGCCGCGCCTGGTAGAAACCGAAAAGCGCCGACATGGTGGCTATGAGATAGATAGCGAAAGGCAGAAGGCCCAGGTGGCCGCCCTCTTCAACGCCTTTTGGGCCGCCACCGATCTCGCCGACTAAAAAGGGAAGGAGAGGAGGAATGAAAGGAATGATGCCGACCAGAAGGAATCCCACAGCGAGAATGAGCATTCCCCCAGAGAGGGCCTCGACCATGCGCCGCCGTCCGTATTCCGGGGCGGGCGGGCCATTCTGCGACCGGCCGCCTCCACGGAGGCGGGCGGGAATATATGCTCCGACCAACCAGAGACCAACCAGTGTAAAAGCCGTTAAGATAACGACTGGGGCGGGCTTCACGAACCAGGGCATGGACCGGAGCATGGGCCATGGCTCGGCTCCCCAAAGCACAAGGGCTACGAAGGGCAGGCAGAGCAGAACGAGACCCGTGGAGAATCGCCAGAGATTTTCCTCCTCCGTCTTTCCCGCCTCGTTCGGCCGGAAGCTCGAGATGGAAGCCATGACCATCAGAACAACGATTACGCCAAAAAGGAAAAGTGATAGCGTAAGAGACAGCCAGAAAACGATATTTTCGTGCCTGCATATATAGTCCGAATATTGTTCAAGCCAGGATCCTGTCATGCGAGGGCACGACAGGTAGCTATGCCAGCCCTTATACCAGGAATTATCCTTGGGAATGATCCACATGGAAAATTTCATGAGAGCTGCAACGACAACGCCGGCAAGCAGCGTCCAGATGAACAGGTTGAACAGGATTGATCTGGCAACAACGTAGAAGCCGGTTGCAAAACCCCGGAAGCCTTCCGGCGCAAGATAGTTCGCATTGTTGTGCAAAAAGTTCAGTGCGCGACTACCATCATCGTCCTCCTCGGGCTCCTTGAATGGAAAGTTCCCATCTGGATCCCCCGCTTCGGACGGATTTTCATCGCGGTTTTGCGCGTAATGCAGCGCCATCGCTGATGCGATATATCCGCCGCCCGAGACCGCCGACATATAGTCGAGATGCTTGATGAGTTTCGCCTTTGCCAAAGCCTGAAGAACCCCCAAAGCAAAGGTTGCGGAGCGAATGCCGCCGCCCGAAAGGCAGATGCCTGTCCGGTAGCCTTTCCGGTCCTCTTTCCCGGCTCTACCATAGGCGTCGTCAATGATCTCTTCCTCACTCTTGAAGAGATCGCTCCATTTGTCCTGCTTATTCTGTTCTTCTTGCCGAAAGGTGGAGGTCGTGCCGGATGTGTGTGGCATCGGATGCACCTAGACGGGAAATAATGGTAAAATTCTACCATTTTCACAACTGCAAGTCACTCATTTGTTTATTCGATCAAATGCTCTCAATTCATGCAATGGTATAGTGTTGTCCTTTGGTTGATCGACCTCTCCTGGTGGGTCGATCTTGATATGATAGGATGGCCCCCGGCGGCATTGATCTGCCAGGGTAGGGGTGGAAGAACACCGTGGAAGGAGAATGCCTTTCAGGCGCAAGGCTGCCAATACTGTTGATCGGTCGTTCCGCCCGCTGACGATGCGGGGCAAGGTGTGGAATTCTTCTCAATGCAGCCAAGCTGCGTCGTTGCGTTGGAAGCACGTGATGGCGCTTACCATTCAGCTCGGGCGGGCGTAGGACCACGATGTCCGGCCCATTTCTTCAGCTTATGCCCTTTGTGAAACGGCAAAAGAATGACGCGGCTGGGTTCGATCTTCGACGAGGTCGTGGAACCAGATATGGTTGGGCTGCTCGGCGCGCAGGCGGATACATCAGCCGTCACCCGTCATTGAGCCAGAGCCGGTCTCGCTTTGGTTGTCTGTCCGCCTTACCCCGTCCTTGCCGCGCGACCTGCTTGTCATTGACCACCCGGCCCGATCGGCTGAGCCGAAGTTCGGCGATCTGGCGATAGCCGTGGCGGCCATGGCGGAGGGCCCCCGCAACCACCGCTGTCATAACTCGCTAATCATCCAAGTATAATCGATCGCTCGGGCTGCAAAAGGGCGGCCTTTCTTATCTTGAAGCATGCAAAATATCGGCCGTTCGCCTGCCAGATCAGCTCATATGGCGGCGGATTGTATGGCGAGCGGATACTCTTTTTGCAGAACGGCCATAGGCGGTTCGGTCCAGATGCCGCAGCAATGGCAATCGGGCAGTTCGGGCGCACCGGCCACGAACACATGTCCAGCCGGTTGGTTCAGGGCTGCATCGACAGTATCGCTGGCGGTTCAGTATTCTCGACCGCGATGCCGGGAGGCCCGCTGCCGAAACCGGCCGCAGCCCAGTCCAGCCCGACAAGCCGC
Source organism: Paracoccus versutus (assembly GCF_000763885.1). Taxonomy (GTDB): domain Bacteria; phylum Pseudomonadota; class Alphaproteobacteria; order Rhodobacterales; family Rhodobacteraceae; genus Paracoccus; species Paracoccus versutus. The sequence goes on from NZ_JRKO01000078.1 coordinate 14,250, forward strand.
AGGAGGTTATCGATGAACCCCGTCGTTCGTCGGATCTCCACGCCAAAGAGCACCTGTATTGAGAGGCGCGTGGGCGAGAGGGTGACGGCGGTCGTGGTCCCGACTGGCTGCTCCGCCCTGACCGGGACGGATATGCTGGCCCTGCTGGAAGGGCGGCTGGCGAGGTTCAGGCAGCGCAAGCGCGTGCTGTTCGTGGACGAGTTACCGCGCAACGCCATGGGCAAGGTGCAGAAGAACCTGCTGCGCGACCGCTTCGCCGGGCTTTGCGACCAGGGTCCGGTCGCGCAGGCGGGCAGGAAATGGGGCAGGGCGGCGATGGCCGCCCTGCCTGTCGCGGGTCAGGCTCGGGCGACGCCGCCGTAGACCAGCCGGCCCTTGTGGAAGGTGGCGCTGCGGGCCGAGCGCCGGGCCACCGCCTCGGCCGAGCAACTGGCCTCGGCCAGCGCGAACTCCGCCGCATCCCCGGGTTTCGGCCAGGCGCGGTCGCCCGCATCGTCCAGCGGCAGCACGTCGCCGGTGGCGATGGCCATGGCGCGGGTCAGGGCGAATTCGTCCCTGCCGCCATAGACCTGCGCCATCAGGTTGGCCTTTTCCAGCATGTCGCCAGTGCCGAAGGGCGACCAGTGGTCGATCACGCTGTCGGTGCCGGTCATCAGCGTCACGCCCTTTTCGCGCAGGCGCGGCAGGGGCATGGTCAGCGCCCCGATGGGCACGGTCGAGATCACCGTGACGCCCTGCGCCGCCATGCGCTCGGCCAGCGCGTCCAGTTCGGCCTCGGGCAGCGTTCCCAGCGCGAAGGCGTGGCTCAGGTTCAGCCGGCCCTTGAGTTGCGGCGTGCGCTCGACCGTCTCGACCATGTAGTTGATCGCGGCGGTGCCGGAGGGGCCGGTTTCGTGCAGGTGGATGTCCACCGCCTTGTCATGGTCCAGCGCGATCTGGAACATCGCGTCCAGCGACTGCTCCATCGCGCCGTCCACGTTGGTCGGGTCCAGCCCGCCGACGAATTGCACGCCCATGGCCATCGCCTCGCGCATCAGCCCGTCCACCTTGGAATGCAACAGGCCGTGCTGCGGGAAGGCCACGATTTCGCATTCAAAGCGGTCGCGGTGCTTTTCCAGCGCAAGTTGCAGATGCTCCAGGCTTTTCAGCCCGCTGACCGGGTCGATGTTGCAATGGCTGCGCGCCACGGTCGTGCCTTGCGACAGCAGCAGATCGATCAGCGCCTCGGCCCGCTGCTGCGAGGTGGGCAACAGCTTCGGCAGCAGGATTTCCTCGCGTGCGATCATGTCCATGATCGTCTTGCCCTGCCGGGGCAGCGGCGCCTGCCACGGCCCGCCATAAAAGGTCTTGTCCAGGTGGATATGCATGTCGCGAAAGGCCGGCAGCGCCAGCTTGCCCCCGGCCGAATAGCGCGGGACGTCCGGCGTCAGCGCGGCGCCTTCCTCCAGGATCGCCTGGATGCTGCCGTCGCGGATTTCCAGCGTATGCAGCGCGGTGCGGGTGGCGGTGATGTATTCACCCTCGCGCTCGAAGCCGCTTTCAAGCCGGACCTCGGTCAGGTAGTAATGCGTCTCGGCGATCTCGCCGGTCAGTGCCAGTTCCTCCGCGGCCCCGGCCCCGGCGGCGGCTCCTGCGGCGCTGGCGGCTCCCATGCCCATCACGGCCGATGCGGTCATCAGCCCCCCGGTGCCGCACAGGAAGGCGCGGCGGCTGTGGCGGTGCTCGGTGTGCAAATGCGTTTCCTCCCGAATGTCGTTTGTCCTGCGTTCTGGATAAGCGTGACCGGGATCATCTGGAAATTAAATGTCCAGATGATAAACATCGTGAAATCGAATGGAGTCCGGGATGCTCGATCCGCGCCTGCTGCGCGCCTTTGTCGCCATCGTCGATAGCGGCAGCTTCACCCGCGCCGCGGAACGGCTGCACATGACGCAATCCACCATCAGCCAGCAACTGGCCCGGCTGGAGGATGCCGCGGGCCATGCCCTGATCGACCGTGCCGCGCGCCCGGTGCTGCCGACCCTGCAGGGTGAGCGGCTTCTGGGCTATGCCCGGCGCATCCTGGCCCTGCAGCAAGAGGCGGCGGCTGCGCTTGGCGATCCCAGCGGCACCAGTTCGATCCGGCTGGGCCTGCCCGAGGACATCTTCAACCCCGAGATGTGTGGGATCTTTCGCGACTTCACCCGGCAGTTCCCGCAGATCCGGCTGGACGTGACCGTCGGCCTCAGCCGCGAGTTGATGCGCCGCTATCGCGCGGCCGAACTGGACATCGTCGTGGTCAAGGAGCCCGCTCCCGAGAGCGATTGCCGGGCGCATTTTACCGAGGCGATGGCCTGGTTCGAAAGCGCCCTCCTGCCGCGCGACTGGCAAGACCCGGTGCCGCTGGTGGTGTTCCCGCCCGGCGGGCTTTACCGCGACGCCATGTTCGCGCGGATCGAGCGTGAGCAGCGGCGCTGGTATGTCGCCTTTTCCGGCAGCAGTCTGCCCAGCGTCATCCTGGGCGTCGAGGGCGGGCTGGGCATCACGCTTCTGCCGGTCGCGGCGGTCTCGGGCGCGCGGCTGCGGCGCTGCGACAGTTTCGGCGGCGAGCCGGCCATGGTGGTGTCGATCTATTCCTGGGAAAGCGCCGGTTCCATCGGCCGGCTGATCGGCGAGATGACCGGCCTGCTGTCCGAGCGGCATCGCCGCAGCCTGGCGGCAGCCGGCAGGTGATCGCCGGTCAGCCGGCGCCCCCCCCCCGCATCCGCCAGTCCCAGCCAGCGCATCCGGCGATAGATGGTGCTGCGGTCCACCCCCGGCTGCCGCGCCACCGCCGAAATATTGCTGCCGCATACCCCGATCAGCCGGCGCAGCGCGGCACGCTCCGCGGCATTCGGGGTGCTGTCATGACGCGATTAGATGTTGTTTCGTCCGTGTTTCTTTAAACTGGTCACAGCAAACGAACGGGTGCCAAGCTGACCTGCTTTCCGAATCGGTCAAGTTTGTTTTCGGGGCGCTTACTCCTCGACGACGAGTGGCACGCAGATCCCCTGCGCCCGCGTCAGCGGTAGCCGATATTCATGACATAATCGTGCAGCAGGTTTTCCTCCTCCCGGACTTCCTGCAGCAGCGTTTGAAGAACATCGCGCGCATTCAGCACGCCGAGCGGGTGGCGATTTGCATCGACGATCGGAATGTTCTTGAAGCCGCGGGTCTTCATGATCTCCCAGACATCCTGCAGCCAACCGTCCGGGGTCACGGTGGTGACGTCGCGCGTCATCGCCTCGATGACGGGTGCGGTGCAGCTGGCGCCGGCACAGCGACCTGTCTGGCGTACCACGTCGGTCTTGGTCAGGACGCCTGCCAATCGGCCGGCAGCATCGCAGACCAGCAGCATGTCGCAGCCCTCGCCAAGCCGCCTTGCCGCCTGCAGAAGCGCCGCGTTCACATCGATCGATTGCAGGTGCCGGCGCGCGGTAGGCAGAAATTTCTGGATAAGCACGTGAACTCCTTCCTATGGCTTCAGCGCGACGCGCAGCACCGAAGCGATGCCGAACACGGCACCTGCAAAGCAGGCCAGCTGGATCGCCGCCGCGGCGACGAACCGCGCGCCGGAATGAATGTAGTCCTCGGCCAGAACCTGGAGCCCCAGCGCCGCATGATGAAAGCCGGCCATCAACAGCAGGATCATGAGCCCGGAATTGAGCGGCGCCGCCAAC
>NZ_JRKO01000079.1 GCF_000763885.1 Paracoccus versutus
TCCCCGCCCCCGGCCATGGCTGTGCCGGGACCGGATGCGGCTGACATCCTGCTGGGCCTGGGCGGGCTGATCGGTGGGCTGGTCTGCGGCCTCATCGCGCTGGCCCTGGCCGGTCCGCAGCCGCCGCCGGCCCGCGCGCCGCCCAAGGGCGCGACCGGGACGGCGCCGGCCGGTCAGCCCCCGCCCAGCCTTTTGACCAGATCGGGCGCGATCAGGGCCGTGGCCTCGGCCGAGGTCATCTCGGCATGCAGGAAGGGCAGGTCGATCACCTCCAGCCCCTCGGCATAGGGCTCCCACATCCGGGGCGTCAGCGCCCGGTCCTTGTGGTCGCGGGCGGCGCGGAAATGCGTGATCGTGCCGGCAAGGCGGCGATGATGATGGCCGCGGATCAGCCGGTTGGTGCCCGTCACCGTGCGCACCACCCCGTCCAGCACCTGCGCGGGCAGCGCCCCCAGCGCGCTGTCGCCCCGGCGCAGGAAGGCCACCACCGCCTCGCGCGTGTCCAGCTCGCGATGCGCCTCGGGGTCGTAGCCGGCGATGGCCAGCAGCGCGCGCAGGGCGGCGACGGGGTCCGGCTCGGGCTCGTCGCGCCAGGCGTCGCAGGGATAGCTGTCCAGCATGGCGACCAGGCCGGGCTCGCGGCCCATTGCGGACAGGATCACGGCGATTTCCTGCGCCAGGATGCCGCCGACCGACCAGCCGGCCAGATGGACCTTGCCCCGCGGCGCCAGCGCGGCGATGCGCTGCGCATAATCCCGCGCCAGTTCGGCCAGGCTTTCCGGCATCGCCACCGCCGGGTCCAGGCCCGGATGTTGCAGCCCCCAGACCCGCCGCGCCGGCGCGATGCGCCGCGCCAGCCCGCGATAGCCCCAGGCAAGGCCGCCGGCCGGATGGATCAGGAACAGCGGCGCGGCCTGCGCATCGCCCTCGGCCAGCAGGATCAGCGGGCCCAGCCCGTCGTCATGGGGCGCCTGGGCATCCAGAGCCGCCGCCAGCACTGCCAGGACCGGATGCTCGAAGATCGTGCCCAGGCCGGGGTCGCGGCCGGTTTCGGCCTCCAGCGCCTGCGCCAGCCGCACCGCGGAAAGCGAATCGCCCCCGAGCGCAAAGAAATCCGCCTCGGCCGGGGCGGGTTCGGGCAGGTGCAGGATCTCGGCGAAAAGCCGGGCCAGCAACTGTTCGGTCGCGGTTTCCGCCGCGCGGCCCGAGACGGCGAATTCCGGCGCGGGCAGCGCCTTGCGGTCGAGCTTGCCGTTCGACGTGACCGGCAGCGCCTTGAGCGCCACCTCGGCCGAGGGGATCATGTAGGCGGGCAGCCCGGCCGCCAGCCGCTCGGCCAAAAGGCCCGGCCGCCAATCCGCCGTCGGCACCAGATAGGCGACGAGGCGCTTTTCGCCGGCATGATCCTCGCGCGCGATGACCACGCATTCGCGGGCCAGGCCAGATGCCATGATCGCCGCCTCGATCTCGCCCAGCTCGACCCGCAGCCCGCGGATCTTGACCTGGTGGTCCGAGCGGCCGAGATAGACCACCGCCCCGTCCGGCCGCAGCCGGGCCAGGTCGCCGGTGGCGTAAAGCCGCCCCTGGGGCGCGTCGATGAACCGTTCCGCGGTCAGGTCGGGCCGGCCCAGATAGCCGCGCGCCAGCTGCACGCCGCCCAGGTAAAGATGCCCGGCCAGGCCCGGCGGCACCGGGCGCATGCGGTCGTCCAGCACCTCCAGCGCCGTGTTCCAGACCGGCCAGCCGATCGGGATCGGGTTCGCGCGATCCTCAGGTCCGGCGGGCCAGTAGCTCACGTCCACCGCCGCCTCGGTCGGGCCATAGAGGTTGTGCAGCTCGGCCGTGATCCGGGTGTGGAAGCGGTCGCGCTGGTCCGCCGTCAGCTCTTCGCCCGAGCAGAACACCCGACGCATCGCCAGCCCCTGCGAGGCGGGCGAGGCCAGGAAGGCGGACAGCATCGACGGCACGAAATGACAGGTGGTGATGGCGCGTTCGCGGATCAGGCGGGCGATGGCGGCAGGGTCGCGATGCGCGCCGGGCGGGGCCATGACCAGCTCGGCCCCGGCCATCATCGGCAGGAAGAATTCCCAGACCGAGACGTCGAAGGTCGCCGGGGTCTTTTGCAGGATGCGGTCCTGGGCCGTGACGCCGTAATGCGCCTGCATCCACATCAGGCGGTTGACGATGGCGCGATGCTCGACGGCGACGCCCTTGGGCTCGCCGGTCGAGCCCGAGGTGAAGATGACATAGGCCAGGTCGCCCGGCTGCGGCCCCCCCGTGGGGCGACCCTCGGCCGGCCAGTCGTCCGGCAGCAGCAGCTCGGTGCCGGCAGGGAACAGCCCGGCCAGGTCCGCCGTGGCCAGCACCGCCACAGGCCGGGCCTGCGCCAGGATGCGGGCGATGCGCTCGGGCGGATGGGCGGGGTCCAGGGGCAGATAGGCCGCGCCGGCGCGCAGGATCGCCAGCAGCGCGACGGGCAGCTCCAGCGACCGCTCCAGTGCCACCGCGACGATGCGGTCGGGTCCGGCGCCAAGGTCTTGCAGCCGTGCGGCCAGGGCGGCGCTGCGGCGGTCGAGATCGGCAAAGCTCAGGCTCTCGGCGCCAAAGCTGACGGCCGGGGCCTTGGGCGTGGCGGCAAGCTGCGCCTCGATCAGCGCGGTCAGGGTGGTGTCGGGCAGGGGATGGCGCGTCGCCTGGGCGCGCGCCTTCGCCGCGGCGATCTCGGCCGGGCTGGCGGTCGGCACTTCGGCCAGGGTTTCGGCCGCAAGCGCGGCCTCCAGGAAGGCGACCAGCCGGTCGCCATGGCCGCGCACCTCGTCGGGCGCATAAAGCGCGGGGTTCGCGTCCACCTCGAAGATCATGCCCGAGGCCGGATCGCCGCGGAAGGTCAGCGTCAGGTCGTCGACCGCGCCCGCCCCCAGGATATGCAGCCGGGTTTGCAGCCCCGGAAATTCCGGTGCCTTGTCAAAGGGCTGCACGTTCACCAGCGGACCATAGAGCCGCCTGGTGCCGCCGACCAGACCCAGTTCGCGGCGCAGAAGCTCGCTGCGGTAAAGGCCGCGGCGGCGGCCCTGTGCCATGCGTTTCGACTGCGCGGCCAGCCATTCGGGCAGGGGCGCGTCCTCGTCCAGCCGCAGCCGGTGCGGCAGCACGTTCATCGCCATGCAGGGCAGCTGCGCGATCTTGCGGCCCATCCGCGCCATGAAGGGCAGGCCGATCACCGCCTCGCCCCCGGTCCAGCGCGCCAGGTAGGCGCCGGTCAGCGCATTCAGCACATCGGGCCAGCCCAGCCGGTGCCGGGCGGCATAGCCCGCCAGCCGGTCCAGCAGCGCCTGCGGCAGCAGGCGGGAATCGCGCAGGAATTCGGCCCCGCTGACCGCGCGGCCCGGTGCTAGCCCCGCGACCTCGGGCAGGCCGGCCAGTTCCGCGTGCCACCAGTCGCGGTCGGCCAGCCGGCGGGGCGAGGCGCGCCAGGCCGCGTCCTCTTCGGTCGCCAGCGACAGCGGGCCAAAGGGCTCGGGCGCCGGCGCCCCGGCCACCAGCGCGGCGTAATGCGCGGCGATGCGGTTCGTCACCAGCACCATGCCATAGCCGTCGATGGCCAGGTGGTGGATGCGTTCGTAAAGCAGATGCCGCTCGGGGCCCAGGACGAACAGCGTCAGCGCCCCGGCCGGCGCGCGGCCCAGGTCCAGCGGGCGCCGGCTGTCGGCGCGCATCTGCGCCAGGGCCTGCGCCTCGGCATCGGGCTGGGCCGAGAGATCGGCAAAGCCCAGCATCGGCGGCAGGCCGACCCATTGCCGCGGCCCCTGGGGCCCGGCGGCGAAGCGCAGCGCCAGGGCCGGGGTCTCGGCGATGGTGCGCTGCACGGCCTGGGCCAGCGCGTCGCGGTCCAGCGGGCCGGTCAGTTCCAGATATTGCCCGGTGTTCAGGATCGGGTTGCCGGGGTCCAGCGCCTGGACATACCACAGCCCCTCCTGCGCCTCGGTCAAGGGACAGCCGGTCTCGGTCGGGATGTCGTGATGCGTATCCATGTCAGGCGCGCCGCGGCCGGAACGGGGAAATTCGCATGAAAAAGGAAGAGCTGACAACCATGTTACCCCAGGCACCGGATTGCGGGCCTTGCCCGTCTGCGGTCATGGCCATAATGTCACTAAGGAATTTAGTCAACTTTGCACCCGGTACCATGCCCCCCAGATCCTTGCCCTTGCGCGATACCGAGCAGCTCTATGGCCAGGTGACGCGCCTGCTGCATTGGAGCATTGCCGCGCTGATGCTGTGGCAGTTCCTCGGCATGGGGCTGCGGGCGGCTTTGGGCCGCACGCCGCTGGTGTCCTTTTTCGTCGGCTCGCACCAGCCGGTGGGCACGGTGCTGTTCCTGCTGATCGTCCTGCGGGTGGTCTGGGCCGTGGCGAACCGCGGCCGCCGGCCGGATCACGGCCCCGGCCTTTGGGGGCTGGCGGCGCGGCTGGGCCATCTGGCGCTGTATCTGGTCATGGTCCTGGTGCCGGTCGCGGCCCTGCTGCGCGCCTATGGCGGCGAGCGGGCCTTTGCCCCCTTCGGCTTCCAGATCTTCCCGGCCCAGCAGCCGCCGGTCGGCTGGATGGTCGGCCTGGGCGAGGCGCTGCATGGCGAGATGGCCTGGCTGCTTCTGGCGCTGATCGCGGGCCATGTCGTCATGGTCGGCGTGCACGAGGGCATGTGGCGCGACGGCACGCTGGCGCGCATGGCCGGGCGCCGGCGGGCGGGCCTTTAGCAGGCTGCGGAAAAGGATTTTGAGAGGGCGACGCAGCGGAAATCGTTCTGGATCCAGCTGATATCGGCCCGAAAATGGGGTGTTTTCGGCAAAGTTGAGGCGGATTTCCCGGTTCCCCGCCCGCGCTGTCCTGTCGAAAGGACTTTTTTCAGCAGCCTGTTAGGCCACAATCGCGGGCAGATCGGCAAGGGGCGGCGTGGGACCGCCCTTTTTCGTTGCTTGCGCGCCGGGGCGGTGTCACCATTCCTTCATGATGAATGCGCCCTTCGGTTTCCCGTCCGAGCATGATCGCGTGGCCTTCGACCGGGCCGAACTGGGCGTCATCCTGTCCCTTTACGGCCGGATGGTCGCGGCGGGCGAGTGGCGCGACTATGCCATGTCCTTCCTGCGCGACATGGCAGTCTTTTCGATCTTTCGCCGCGCGGCCGAGCATCCGCTCTATCGCATCGAAAAGCGTCCCCGGCTGCGCCAGGCGCAGGGACAATATGCGGTGATCGGCATGGACGGGCGCATCCTCAAGCGCGGGCACGACCTGCCCACGGTGCTGCGCGTGCTGGAACGAAAGCTGATCCGCCCGGTGGACTGATCGGCGCGGCCGCTGGGCGGGCAGTCAGGCTTGCGCGCCCTCCGGCGGGGGGCTGGCGCGGTTGCGCAGGTAGCTTTGCGGCGGGACGCCGAAATGGCTGCGAAAGGCCGCGACGAAGGCGCTGGCGCTGCGATAGCCCAGCGAATGGGCGATGGTGGTGCTGCTTTCGCCGCGCTCCAGCCGGCCGACGGCGGCCAGCAGCCGCACCCGGCTGCGCCAGTCGCGAAAGGACAGCCCCGTCTCGGCCCGGAACAGCCGTTCCAGGGTGCGAGGGCTGGCCCCGGCCTCGGCCGCCAGCAGCGGCAGCGGCCGCGGGTCCGAGGGATGGCGCCCCAGATGCGCCGTCAGCCGCCGCAGCCGCGGATCCTGCCCGCCCGGCAGGTCGAGCGGCGCGGGCGCCGCCGCCGCGATCTCGTCCAGCGCCACCGCGCCCAGCCGGGCCAGGCGACCGGCGTCCCCTTCGGCCGCCATGCGCAGGATCACCTCGCGCAGCAGGGCCGAGATCGGCAGCACCTCGCAGCCCCTCCCCTCGGGCCGCACCGGGCAGGAGGGATCGACGTAAAGGTTGCGCGTCCGCGCCCCGGTGCCGGGACGCGAGACCACGCGCATCTCGTGCCGGGTGCTGCCGGGGATCCAGATGCCGAAGCCGGGCGGCACCAGCCAGACCCCGTCCTCGGCGCCAAGCCGCAACAGCCCCTCGGCCGCCCACAAAAGCTGGCCGCGCGGATGGGCATGGGGGGCGACATGCGCGCCCGCCGCCAGGTCGCGCCCATGCGCCAGCACCGGGCGCGCGGGATCGAGGACAAAGGCGGTGCCGCTGGGGTCGAAGCGCAGGATTGGCGGATCATCGACATCTTTTGTCATGATGGCGAACTTACGCAGGGGGCCGGCTTCTGTCTAGGCTGCGCCGTTCCCCTGTTCAGGCGCCGCCATGAAGCTTTCCACCCGTCCCCTTGTCTTTCTTGCCAGCCTGGTCCTGGCCGTCCTGCTGGCCGTCGGGCCGGTGCCGCAGCCGCTGGGCCGCAATGCCGCCGTGGTGCTGGTCACGCTGGCCTTGTGGAGCACCGGGCTGGTGCCGCCCTTCCTGACCTCGCTGATCTTCTTTGCCGCGGTGCTGATCCCCGGCCTTGCACCACCCGAGCTGGTCTTTGCCGGCTTCGGCTCGGCCGCGGTCTGGCTGATCGTGTCGGGATTCGTGATCGGGGCGGCGATCACCGGCTCGGGGCTGGGCGGGCGGATCGCCGGGGTGCTGGCGCCGCTGGCGGGCGGCAGCTACCTGCGGCTGGTGGCGGTGATGACGCTGGCGGCGATGGCGCTGGGTTTCGTCATGCCCTCGTCGGTCGGGCGGGCGGTGGTGCTGGTGCCGGTCGGCATGGCGCTGGCGGAACGGCTGGGGCTGCACAAGGGCTCGAACGGGCGCATCGGGCTGGCGGTGGCGCTGACCCTGGCCTGCAACATGCCCAGCTTTGCCATCCTGCCCTCGAACATTCCCAACATGATCCTGGCCGGCGCGGCCGAGGGGCAGCACGGCGTCACCTTCGGCTACATGTCCTATCTGCTGCTGCATTACCCGGTGCTGGGGATCGCGAAATCGGCGCTGACCGTGGCGCTGATCGTCGCGCTGTTCCCCGACCGGATCGAGGCCGGCAGCGCCGAGGCCACCCCGCGGGCCCCGCTTTCGCCGCAGGAGCGGAGGGTGGCGCTGATCCTGGCCGCCACGCTGGCCCTGTGGATGACGGACCGGCTGCACGGCGTCGGCCCGGCCTGGATCGGGATCGCCACCGCGGCGCTGCTCTTGATGCCGGGGCTGGGCGCGGTGCCGCCCAAGCAGTTCAACGCCTCGGTCGATTTCGGCATGGTGCTGTTCGTCGCCGGGGCGCTGGCCTTGGGGGCGGTGGTCAATGCCTCGGGGCTGGGCAGCGTGCTGGGCGGGGTCTTGCAGGACTGGCTGCCGCTGCACCAGGGCGCGAGCTTCGTCAACTTCCTGTCGCTGACCTCGATGTCGGGGCTGATGGGGCTGGTCACGACCAATCCCGGCGTGCCCACCGTGCTGACGCCCATGGCACCGGACCTGGCCGCCGCGACGGGGCTGTCGCTCAAGGCGGTGCTGATGACCCAGGTGGTCGGCTTTGCCACGGTGATCTTTCCCTATCAGGTCGGGCCGCTGGTGCTGGCCATGCAGCTTTCAGGCGAGAAGCTGGGCCATGTCCTGCGCATCACCGTGCCGCTGGCGGTGCTGACCTTCCTGGTGCTGATGCCGCTGGACTGGCTGTGGTGGCGCCTGCTGGGCTGGCTGTAATCGGGGCGGGTTCAGCCGGCCCGCCTGCGCCGGGCAGCGGCCCGCCACGGCCGCCCGTCGATCGCCGCCAGCCCCAGGCCGATCAGCGCCATGCCGGCGAAATGGCGCGCTTGCAGGGCTTCGCCCAGAAACAGCGTGCCCAGCAGGATGGCGCTGACCGGGATCAGGAACGTCACCAGCAGCAGGTTGGTCGCCCCCGCCGTGGCGAGGATGCGGAAATACAGCACATAGGCCAGGGCCGTCGAAATCCCCGCCACGCCCAGCAGCGCCAGGACGGCCGCCGGGCTGGGCGCCGCCAGCGTCCATGGCCGGTCGACGGCCGCCGCCAGCGGCAGCAGGACCAGGCTGGACGCGATCACCTGCCCGGCGGCGGCGGTCATCGGGGCAATGCCCATCGCGCGGAACCTGCGCCCATGGATGCCGGCCAGGGCATAGGACAGCGCCCCGGCCAGGCAGGCAAGCTGCGCCGCGACCTGCGTGCCGAAGGCGTGCGGGGCATCGGCGCCGATCAGCGCCGCCACGCCGGCAAAGCCGACCAGCACCCCGGCCAGCTTGCCGCCGCTCATGCGTTCGTCGCGGGTCAGGACATGGGCGAGGATCACGGTGAAAAGCGGCGTCGCGGCGTTCAGGATCGAGGCCACGCCCGAGGCGACGTGCTGCTGCCCCCAGACGATCAGCGAAAACGGGATGGCGTTGTTCAGCAGCCCCATGCCCAGGAAGGCCGTCCAGGCTGCGCGGCCGCGCGGCATCCGCTCGCCCCGCAGGCGCAGGACGGCCAGCAGGATCAGCGCGGCCAGCGCCACCCGTGCGGCGACCACGGTCAGCACCGGCAATTCCCGCACTGCGACGGCGTTGAAAAAGAACGACCCGCCCCAGACCGCGGCCAGGGCCAGCAGCAGGCCCCATTCCACGGGCGTCATCGGGCGGTTGGCGGCGGGCGGTGCGGGCATGGGTTTCCTTCCTTCCGGCCCCTTCGGCCGGTTTCGGAAAGCCATGGCGCCGTCACCGCCCGGCCGCGATCCGTTTCTTGCGGCTGAAACCCCGCGGGATCAGCCTTCCTCGCCCGGCTTGATCTTTTGCGCCGTGCCCTGGGCAAAGCTGTCCAGCCGGCCGCGCGCCGCGTCCTGGGTGTTGACGATGCCGGCGACCATGGCCTCGGCATAGGCTGCGTCCAGCCCGGACATGTTCTGCATGTGCGAGATGGCCGAGCAGGCGGCGAAATTCGACAAGGGCGTGTTCTGCGCCACCCGGCGGGCGAGGTCGTAGGCCATGGCCTCGCTGTCTGTCACGCGGTATTGCGCCAGCCCGACCTGCACCGCCTCGTCCCCGGAATAGAGCCGGCCGGTCAGCATCATGTCCACCATGCGCGCCTGCCCGATCAGCCGCGGCACGCGGATGGTGGCGCCGCCGCCGGTGAACAACCCGCGCTGCCCCTCGGGCAGGCCGAAATAGGTGGTCTCGTCCATCACCCGGATATGGACCGAGGAGGCCAGCTCCAGCCCGCCGCCGACCACCGCGCCCCTGAGCGCGGCGATGACCGGCACGCCGCCATATTCGATCTTGTTGAAGGCCTCGTGCCAGCGCAGGCAGATGCGCATGAACTCGGCTGGGCTGCGGTCTTCGCGCCCATGTTCGACCAGGTCCAGCCCGGCGCAGAAATGCGGCCCCTCGGCGCGCAGCACCATCGCGCGGGCGCCCCAGGCGGGCAGGGCGGAAAACACCGCGACCAGCTCCTCGATGGTCTCGGCGTTCAGCGCGTTGCGCTTGGCGGCGCGGTTCAGGGTGACGGTGGCGATGCCGTCCCCGTCCATGGCGCAAAGCAGGTTGTTCAGCCGCAGATCCTGCATGGTCTAGCCTTTCGTGATCCAGTGAATGACGACGGGAACCGTGGCGATGCTGGCCGCGGTCGAGATCAGGATGGCGGCCGAGACGCGCTGGACCGCGGTGCCGAAATATTGCGCGAGGATATAGACGTTGCCTGCCACCGGCAGCGCCGCGGCGGCGATCATCACCCCCGCCGCATAGGGCTCGACCCCGAAGACCGCTAGCGCGGCGATGCCCACCGCCAGGGGATGCAGCACCAGCTTGGCGAAGCTGAGCCAGGCCGCCGGGCCCATGCGCTCGGCCGCACCACGGCCGGCCAGGCTGGCGCCGATGGCGAAAAGCGCCCCCGGCGTGGCCGAGGCGCCCAAGAGCGCCAGGAACTCGTCCAGTGGCCCCGGCATCGGCAGGTGCAGCCCGGCCCAGGCCAGCCCCGCCAGCATCGAGACGATCATCGGGTTCGAGACGATGCCGCGCAGCAAGGGCCACAGCGTCGAAAGCCGCACCCGCCCCTGCCTTGCCGCGGTGACGATCAGGGTGATCAGCGTCGAGAACACCACCATGTCGATGGTCAACACCATCAGCACCGGGCCGATGGCGCGCTCGCCCAGCAGCACGACCAGCATCGGCACGCCCAGAAAGCCGGTATTGCCGGTCATCGCCGTATGCGCCTCCATCGCCGCGGCGACGAGCGGCTGGCGCCGCCAGCGCGCCACGGCAAACCCCAGCGCCCAAAGCGCGGCCGAGCCGGACAGATAGGCCAGCACGAAGGCAGGGTCGAAGAGGCTTGCCACGTCCAGCGTCGCGGCAAAGCGGAACAGCATGGCCGACAGCGCGAAGTAGAAGACGAATTTCGTCAGCCAGCCGGTCGCCTCGGCCGGGAAGAAGCGGGTGCGCCCGGCCAGCCAGCCCGTGCCGATGACCAGAAAGAACGGCAGGGTCTTCAGGAAGATCGCCAGCATCAGTCCGCGGCGATGGCGCAGGCGGGGCCGCGCTCGACGATATATTCGGTCTCGCCGGGGGCGAGTTCACGCCGGGCGATCAGCCGGTGGCCGGATTCGGCGCAGAAATGCGGCACGTCGATCACCGCGGCGGGATCGGTGGCCAGCAGCGAGACCCGCGTGCCCCTGGGCAGCGCCATCAGCCGCTTGCGCAGCCGCAGCACCGGCAGCGGGCACAGAAGGCCGCGCGCGTCGATCTGCACGGTCATGCGGCGGAATCCGCCAGCCGGGCGCGGCACCAGTCGTCGATCTGGTCCGGCCGCAACTCTTCGGCCAGGTCGCCGGCGAAGTCGCGAAAGCCCGGCAGCTGTTCGTCGGGCACATGCACCAGCACCGGGATGCCCGCGGCCAAGGCGCGGGCGATGGTGTCGCGAAAGCCGCGGCCGAAGCATTCCTGCTTGCCGAACTTGTTGACGATCATCAGCTCGGCCCCGCGGTCCAGCACCGATTCGGTGCGGGCGACGGCCTGGGCCAGCGCACCGCTATCCAGCCGGCAGGCCTGCGAGCCCATGCCCAGCGACTGGGTGATGCGCACCAGCGGGCCGTCGTCGCCCAGGATGCGCAGGTCCATGTCGCAATCGCAGCCGGGGCTGATTTCGGTATTGATCTGCACCGCGCCGGCCAGCCGCATCCCGGCCGCGGCCAGCCGTTCGGCCGTGGCGGTCAGCAGCCGGTCGCCGGCGCCCGGCGTCTGGTCCTGGATGGTGACGAAACCCAGCATGGCGGTCCCTCTTTCAGCGGCCAGAATAGCTCTTGGCGGCGCGGGTGCAATATTGGGTATTTGGGCAACGGAGAAGGGCCTTAGTTCCCCTCGGCCAAGGGGCCGTAGAGGATCAGCGCCGGATGCGGGCTGGGGCCTTCGGTTGCCAGTTGCTCGGCAAGGGCCGCCACGGTCGTGCGGACCAGGCGCTGGTGCGGATGGCCCACCGCCTCGGCCAGCAGGGCCGGGGTGTCCGCGGGCAGGCCGTTTTCGACCAGCAGCGCGGCCATCTTCGGGAAGGTGCGCTGGCCCATGAAGACGACGGTGGTGGCGCGCGGATCGGCCAGGGCGGCCCAGTTCTGGTCCTCGGGCAGGCCGCCGGTCACGTCGGCGCCGGTGACGAATTGCAGCCGGCGCGCGGTCTGGCGGCGGGTCAGCGGCAGGCCGGCCACGGCGGCCGCGGCCATGGCCGAGGGCACGCCCGGCACGATCTGGAACGGGATGCCGTGGCTGCGCAGCGCCGCCAGTTCCTCTTCCAGCCGGCCGAAGATGCCCGAATCGCCGGATTTCAGCCGCACCACATGCTTGCCCGCCTGCGCATGTTCGACCAGCAGGGCGTTGACATGTTCCTGCTTGGCCGACGGGCGGCCGGCGCGCTTGCCGACCGGGATGCGCTCGGCCTGCGGGCCGGCCTGCTCCAGCACCGGCCCCGAGGCGAGGTCGTCGTAAAGCACCACGTCCGCCTGGGCCAGCAGCCGCGCGGCGCGCAGGGTCAGGAGCTCGGGGTCGCCCGGACCCGAGGAGACGAAGCTGACAAGGCCGATCTGTTCACGCATGTTTTCGCGATGCGGCAAAATCCGCGCCAAGGCAAGGGGCTGCTTGCCGCCCGGCCCGCCATTTGCCATAGAAGGCGCGACCGCGACCTTGGGGACCAAGCCATGTTCCGTGCCCGCCACCTTCTGGGGATCGAGCCGCTCGCCCCCCCCGAGATCACCACGCTTCTCGACCTTGCCGAGACCTATGTCGACCTGAACCGCCGCACGGTGAAGCATTCCGATGCGCTGGCGGGGATGACGCAGATCAACATGTTCTTCGAGGCCTCGACCCGCACGCAATCCAGCTTCGAGCTGGCCGGCAAGCGGCTGGGCGCCGACGTGATGAACATGGCGGTGGCCTTGTCCAGCGTGAAGAAGGGCGAGACGCTGATCGACACCGCCCTGACGCTGAACGCCATGCATCCCGACCTGCTGGTGGTGCGCCATCCGCAATCGGGCGCGGTGGACCTGCTGGCGCAGAAGGTGAATTGCGCGGTGCTGAACGCCGGCGACGGGCGGCACGAGCATCCGACCCAGGCGCTGCTGGACGCGCTGACCATCCGCCGCGCCAAGGGCCGGCTGCACCGGCTGACCGTGGCGATCTGCGGCGACATCGCCCATAGCCGGGTGGCGCGCTCGAACCTGATCCTGCTGGGCAAGATGGAGAACCGGCTGCGGCTGGTCGGCCCGGCGACGCTGATGCCCTCGGGCGCGCGGGACTGGGGCTGCGAGGTCCACGAGGACATGCGCGAGGGGCTGAAGGGCGCCGATGTGGTGATGATGCTGCGCCTGCAAAAGGAGCGGATGGACGGCGGCTTCATCCCTTCGGAACGGGAATATTACCACCGCTGGGGCCTGGATGCCGAAAAGCTGGCCTTGGCGGCGCCCGATGCCATCGTCATGCATCCCGGCCCGATGAACCGCGGGGTCGAGATCGACGGCACCATCGCCGACGATATCAACCGCTCGGTGATCCAGGACCAGGTCGAGATGGGCGTCGCGGTGCGCATGGCGGCGATGGACCTTCTGGCGCGCAACCTGCGCGCCGAGCGCGGCGCCAAGGCGGCGGAGATGATGGCATGATCCTGCACTTCCACAATGCCCGCCTGGTCGACCCCGAGGCGCAATCGGTCGGCGAGGGCTCGCTGACCGTTCGCGACGGCCGGATCGAGGCCCTGGGCGCCGATGCCCCGCAGGGCGCCGAGCTGATCGACTGCGGCGGCAGGTGCCTTGCCCCCGGCTTGATCGACTGGGGCGTCAAGATCGGCGAGCCGGGCGAGCGGCACAAGGAAAGCTTCCGCAGCGCCGGCCGGGCGGCGGCCGCGGGCGGCGTGACCACGGTGATCGCCCGCCCCGACACGCTGCCGCCGATCGACGCGCCGGAATCGCTGGAATTCGCCACCCGCCGCGCCGCCGACGCGCCAGTGAACATCCGCCACATGGCGGCGCTGACCCGCGCCCGCGAGGGGCGCGAGATGGTCGAGATGGGCTTTCTGCAGGATGCGGGCGCCGTCGCCTTCACCGACGGGGTGCGGGTGGTCGCGGACACGCGGCTCCTGTCGCGCTGCATGACCTATGCCCGCGGCCTCGGCGCGCTGATCGTCGGCCATCCGCAGGATCCGGGCCTGTCGAAGGGCGCCGCGGCGACCGGCGGCAAGTTCGCCTCGCTCTACGGCCTGCCCGCGGTCTCGCCCATGGCCGAGGTGATGGGGCTGGACCGCGACCTGGCGCTGGTGGCGATGACCGGCGCCCGCTATCACGCCGACCAGATCACCGTCGCGGCCAGCCTGCCGGCGCTGCGGCGCGCGCGCGAAGGCGGGCTGGACGTCAGTGCCGGCATCTCGATCCACCACCTGACGCTCAACGAATACGACGTGGGCGGCTACCGCACCTTCTTTCGCTTCACCCCGCCCCTGCGTGCCGAGGACGACCGGCTGGCCATGGTCGAGGCGGTGGCCGAGGGGCTGATCGACGTGGTCGCCAGCTTCCACACGCCGCAGGACGAGGAAAGCAAGCGCCTGCCCTTTGCCGAGGCGGCGCCGGGCGCGGTGGGGCTGCAGACGCTGCTGCCGGCGGCGATGCGGCTCTATCACCAGGGCGGGCTGAGCCTGCCGCAGCTGTGGCGGGCGATGTCGCTCAATCCGGCGCGGCGGCTGGGCCTGCCGGGCGGGCGGCTCGCGGCGGGCGCGCCGGCCGACCTGGTGCTGTTCGACCCGGACGCGCCCTTCGTGCTCGACCGCTTCACGCTGCTGTCCAAGTCGAAGAACACCCCCTTCGACGGGGCGCGGATGGAGGGCAGGGTGCTGGGCACCTGGGTCGCCGGCCGCCGCGTCTTCGGAGAGGACGCATGAGCCTGATCCTCTGGGCCGTCATCGGCTACCTGCTGGGCTCGGTGCCCTTCGGCATCGTCATCACCCGCGCGCTGGGGCTGGGCGACCTGCGCCGGATCGGCTCGGGCAATATCGGCGCGACCAATGTGCTGCGCACCGGCAACAAGCCGGCGGCGCTGGCCACGCTGCTCCTGGACAGCGGCAAGGGCGCGATCGCCGTGCTGCTGGCGCGCTGGCTGGCCGGTCCCGACGCGGCGCTGGTCGCGGGTGCTGCGGCCTTCCTGGGCCATCTGTTCCCGGTCTGGCTGGGCTTTCGCGGCGGCAAGGGCGTCGCCACCTTCCTCGGCACGCTGCTGGCGCTGGACTGGCGGCTGGGCCTCGCGGCCTGCGGCATCTGGCTGCTGACGGCGCTGGCCGGCCGGATCTCGTCGCTCTCGGCGCTGGTCGCGGCGGCGCTGACGCCCTTCGTTGCCCTGGGGCTGGACGGGACGCGCATGGCGGCGGTGACGGCTTTCATGGCGGTGCTGATCTTCATCCGCCACCATGCCAACATCGCCCGCATCCTTGCCGGAACCGAGCCCAGGATCGGCCGGAAACCCTGAATTTCTTCCGTGTGGAAATATCCTGGGGGAACGCCTCATGCGCCCCATCAAGGGGCGCCTGAGGCGTGGGGGCAAAGCCCCCGATCTCAGCGCGTCGGCACCGGCTCCTCGCCGGAATAATCGTAGAAGCCGCGCCCGGTCTTGCGGCCCAGCCAGCCCGCCTCGACATATTTCACCAGAAGCGGGCAGGGCCGGTATTTCGTATCCGCCAGCCCCTCGTGCAGCACGTTCATGATCGCAAGGCAGGTGTCCAGCCCGATGAAATCCGCCAGTTCCAGCGGCCCCATCGGATGATTGGCCCCCAGCTTCATCGACTGGTCGATGGATTTGACCGAGCCCACGCCCTCGTAGAGCGTATAGACCGCCTCGTTGATCATCGGCATCAGGATGCGGTTGACGATGAAGGCCGGGAAATCCTCGGCGCTGGCCGAGGTCTTGCCGATCTTCTCGACCACCTCGACCAGGGCCTTGTAGGTCTCTTCGTTGGTGGCGATGCCGCGGATCAACTCGACCAGCTGCATGACCGGCACCGGGTTCATGAAGTGGAAGCCCATGAAGCGCTCGGGGCGGTCTGTGCGGCTGGCCAGCCGCGTGATCGAGATCGACGAGGTGTTCGAGGTCAGGATGGTCTCGGGTTTCAGATGCGGCAGCAGGTCCTCGAAGATCGCCTGCTTGACGGTCTCGCGCTCGGTCGCGGCCTCGATGATCAGGTCGGTCTTGCCCAGATCGGCCAGGGTCATGGTGGTGGCGATGCGCCGCATCGCCGCGGCCTTGTCCTCGGCCGAGACCTTGCCGCGGCTGACCTGGCGTTCCAGGTTGTGGTCGATCTGGGCCAGGGCCTTGTCCAGCGCCTCGCGCGAGATGTCGGTCATCAGCACGTCATAGCCCGCCAGCGCAAAGACATGCGCGATGCCGTTGCCCATCTGCCCGGCGCCGATCACGCCCACCGATTGAATCGCCATGAACCTCATCCTTTCGTCGGTCAGGCCGGACGATAGGCGCAAGCAGGCCGGACGTTCAATGCAAAAACCGCCGGGCCGCGCGGCTGCGCGGCTTTCCAGCCTTGCCGCGAGGATGGGCGCCGCGACTCGCACCTGATCCCAAGGATGGCGGCGGGTTGAGCGAGAATTTCATGTTACCCTTCCTGCCTGCCTGGCGGCTTGAACAGGAAAAAGGCAGCGCCTGGCCGGATGCCTGGGCCCGGCGGGGCCTTCGCAAGGATGCTCATACGCCCGGCACGGGTTGCCCGGATGAAACCGAGGGTGTTCTTTCGGGCGCTCATCCCTTGCCGGGGGTTGCCGGGGGCTGCGTCGCCGCTTTGGTGCCCTGGCCTGCGGGCATCTTTTGGTCTTGGCAAGACGAGCGATCAGCCGGGATCTTGCTGAAGCGTCGGATCCCGGTTCATCACGGCAAGCGGCGTTCCCGTGGTCGCCGAGCAGCGCATGGAAGAACGAGCGGGCCGTCGCCATTGTCGCTCTGCTTCCAGAGCAACGGGAGTACTTCGGATGCAGCGCATTCTTCGCGGGGTGGGTCGGGGGGCTCTGCCCCCCGCGCCCCAGCGGCCCCTCGATGGGGCCGCTGGGGCGCTCCCCCCGGAGTATTTGCGGAACAGAGAAGTTCAGAGCTTCCCGGTCAATTCCGGGACGACGCTGAACAGGTCTCCGACCAGGCCATAGTCGGCGATCTGGAAGATCGGCGCCTCCTCGTCCTTGTTGATCGCAACGATCACCTTGCTGTCCTTCATCCCCGCAAGGTGCTGGATCGCCCCCGAGATGCCCACCGCCACGTAAAGCTCGGGCGCCACCACCTTGCCGGTCTGGCCCACCTGCCAGTCGTTCGGCGCATAGCCCGAGTCGACCGCCGCGCGCGAGGCGCCCACCGCGGCGCCGAGCTTGTCGGCAAGCGCCTCGATGATGGCAAAACTCTCCTTCGAGCCCAGGCCGCGGCCGCCCGAAACCACCCGCTTGGCCGAGGTCAGCTCGGGGCGGTCGCTCTCGGCAACCTCGTCGGCAACCCAGGCCGACAGGCCCGGATCGGCGGCGGCGGCGGTCTCCGCCACGCTGGCCGAACCGCCGATCCCCGCCGCCTCGAAGCTCGCGGTGCGGATGGTGAAGACCTTCCTGGCGTCCTTCGAGCGCACCACCTGGATGGCGTTGCCGGCATAGATCGGCCGCTCGAACGTATCCGCGTCGATCACCGCCGAGACGTCCGACAGCACCATCACGTCCAGAAGCGCCGCCACCCGCGGCATCACGTTCTTGGCATCCGTCGTCGCCGGCGCGGCGATGTGGTCGTAATCGCCGGCAAGGCCCACGATCAGCGCCGCCGTCGGCTCGGCCAGGCGGTGGCCGTAGAGCGGGGCTTCCGCCACCAGCACCTTGGCGACGCCGGCGATCTTCGCCGCCTCCTCGGCGGCCGCTTTCGCCGAGGCGCCGGCGCAGAGCACCGTCACCTCGCCCAAGGACCCGACCGCGCCCACCGCCTTCGCCGTCGCGTCGCGGTTCAGCACCCCGTTCGTCACTTCCCCAAGCAGCAGAACAGCCATCAGATCACCCCCGCTTCCTTCAACTTGCCGACCAGCTC
>NZ_JRKO01000080.1 GCF_000763885.1 Paracoccus versutus
CGACATGGGCATGCGGCTCGATCCGGCCCGAGGCGGTCACGGCGTTTTCCAGGTCGCGGCGCATGACCGGCGCGGTGTCATAGGCGACGGCGGGCGGCCCGCCGCGCAGATGCCACAGCCCCGCGCCCGCCAGCAGCATGATCGCCAGCACGGCCAGCGCGACCCGCCGCTTGCCCGGACGCCGGGTCGGGGGCGATTCCTGCCATGGCGCAGGGATCTTCGCGCCGTGATTGAGGGCGTTCATTCGGCAAACCCATCCTTGATCCGTTCGGGGCTGGCGACGACGGCTTGCGATGGTTCGGTATGACCTGCCCGGATGACCCGAACACGATCCTATACGTCTTGACCTGGCTTGGCGGCCCGGTGCCGGGCTCTCGCAGATAGCGAGGCCGGCAGCCGGCAGGGCTGGCTCAGGACGCTCCGGCGCCGGACAGCAGCCCCGGCACATGCCCAGGCTCATGTCCCATACCGCAAATCGTGGTGCAACAGGATGCTGCACCACGCGTTCAAACTCTCATCGATCCGCAGCGGGCAGCTTCTCCAGATCGACCCGAATGACCGAATCCAGCGCGCCTTCGCGATAGTCGGGATGCTCCTTGTCATGCGGAACCTTGACGGTCACGAACAGGGTCTGGCCGTCTTCGCTGACCTCAATGCTGTTGGGGTGCACAGGCAGCGGAATGCGCTGCTTTACCGCATAGTCCTGCGCACCGATCACCACCAGCCCGCCGGTGCCTGCGTTTTCCTTCCGTGTCGTGCCCCGCCAGGTGGCATAAATCTCCGACCGGGCAGGATTGAATGCCACGTCCAGCGTGCCGGGACCGACAGGGATTTGATTGACCACCTTGCCGCTGGCGATATCGAAGACGTAAATCGCACCCTTGTTCGCGTCGGCCGCAAACAGGCGCTGGCCTTCGGTGTCGATCGCCAGATTGAGGAAGAAATGCTGTGAAGCCTCGGCCGCCTCCTCGGTCGTATCGCCGGTCGAGATCATGCCTGCCCGCTCGCCGCTGACCGCGTCGATGACCGAGATTTCCTCGATCCCGCCACCGCTGGCGTAGAAACGTCCCGCACTCGCATTATAAGCCGCACCGGCCGGCCATAGCCCGCCCTCGATCCGGTGCAGCAACTCGCCCGCCTTCAGGTCCACAATCCAGACCACGCCCTCGCGGCCGGGACTGGTGACGAAGGCAAGGCCCCTGTCTTCGTCCAGCGTGATCATGCGGGTGTGTTCGAAGCCGCCCTCCTCCTTTTCCAATCCGAGCTGGATGGTGTCGAGAATCTGCCCGCCCTTCGCGTCGATCACGGTCAGCGAGCCGTCCAGCGTATTGCCGGCGTAGAGCCGCCCGGTTCTGCGGTCCAAGGCCAGCGCAAAGGGCCGGCGGGGCAGCTGGATCTGGCGAATGGGGTGCAGGTCATCGGCGTCCAGCACATGGATGAAGCCCGCCGTGCCTTCATCGAAGGACGGCACCGACGCGACGAAGGCCAGCCCTTCCTCCATCCAATGCACGACCTCATAGGCGCCGGGGATCGTGTCGGTGCGGATCATGGCGGGGGCAAATTCGGCCGTTGTCAGCGGTGCGGGTTCATTCGGCGCCTGCTGTGCGACAGCGGGCATCGCTAAGGTCAGTGCCAAAGCCACTGGCAGCACCATACGGAGCAAGTCTGTGCGGATAGTTAAGGGGATCATCAGTATCTTCCTGTTTCGAGCCGCAAGTACGGTGGTTCAAGGGAAGGGGCGGAAACGACCAGCAATGACCGCATCCATTACGAATTGGTTCGGGTTCTCACGAGACTCTGAAACTCCCGAACCCTCACATGAATACGATTACCTCAGAATGTACTGCGGAACGTCAACGCGATCTCGCGCGGGGGGCCGTAGAAATTGTTCTTGGACAAGGTGCCGAGCTGCGCATAATAGCCTCTATCAAAGACGTTGTTGATATTCAATGTCAGTGACGCGTCGTCGCTAAAATCATAGCGTACACTCAGATCCGCTACGGCATATCCACCTTGCCCAAAATTAAAGGGTACCTCGCTCCACTCCCCACCGGCACGCTCAACCCACTCCGTCCCACTAACCTTGGTGGTGCTTTGCGCGCGCAGGCCGGCGCCGATCGTCCACTTCGAATAATCATTAGGAAGGTTGTAGTTCGCCCATACCTTCACCAGATGTCTTGGGGTGATGGCGCTATAAACACCGTTAGTTTCTTTATTTTTGTTGATATTAAGCGTATAGCCGGCGAATAGTTGAAGCCCTGACGCGACCTCACCTGAAACCTCTATGTCCAACCCCCTGCTAGTTACCTCACCGTCGTCAAGATAACAGCAACTACTACCATTTCCTGGGTTAGACGCACCAGCGTAACGGGGATCCCGAACGGCCTCGCCCTCGCGCTTAGTATAGTAAGCCGCGAGGCTTGCGTTCATTGCTCCCCCCAGAAGTTCTCCCTTAAGACCAGTTTCGAAGGTGCGTCCGGTAATCGGGTTTAACGGCGATCCCGGCTCAGGGCCACGCAAATAGCGTGATTGCGATTGATAAATCGTTGCAACGCTTGCATATGCTGTCCAATCCCGGTTGAGGTCATGCGATACCGCAGCAAAAGGCGTCAGCACCCCATTATCGCTGTAATCAATAGCCTCACGCCAATTCACCGACCCGTCGCGATTGTAACTCGCTCGATGAAAGGAATACTTGTAATTTCCATAACGCGCGCCAAGGATGATCCGGGTTTGATCGCTCATTTCGAACTTTCCACGCGCGTATACACCATAGCGCGTTTCCGTGTATGGGTGGAAATTGAAATAATAGTCTCCAGGAAAATCCGGTATAGTCGCAATCGGCCAATTCGCATCGCCCACATCGTCCAGATTGACTGCTGGTCCGGTGAATTCGCTGCGGTTTACGTCTGAGCTGTGCTTTGCATAGTCTAAGCCAATAACAATATCTGCGCGACGCCCAAGCAGATCAAAAGCGCCAGAGATATTCGTATCAGCTTGGATCTGATAACCATCGGCCCAATTATGTGACCCGTTATAGACCAAGCCATCGCCGGTCAGCGGATCAACCGCACCTGCCAGGTAGCCATAGAGGCCGCGGTATTTATGCTCGGCATAAGTAAGATTACTATTCCAAACCCAACCATTGGCAAAGTCATGCCGCAAACCCGCAAAAATCTCCCAGCCCTTATGATCCAGATCGGCCCAATCGGTGCCGAGGCTGGCTTCGACTGGAAGGCCGATATCAGAACCGTCCAGATAGCGCGGCATACCAGCCCACCAGGGAGCACTGCGCTGCCGATCGTAGCTACCACCGAAGGTTAGAACGGTGCTGTCGCCTAGGTCCGCTTCGATGATCGCGTAGAACGACCGGTTGTCCAATTCGCCCCCGTTATAGAAGGTGTCGCCCTTTTCCGCAGAAAGGATCATACGCGCCCGCACGTCGCCATCCTTAGTTAACGGGGTGCTGTAGTCATAGCTTACCGTCGCCCGATTCCAGTTGCTGTAGGACAGTTCGGCTGTGCTTGCCCGCTCGTCCAGCGGCCGCTTGCGTACCAGGCTAATGACACCGCCCGCCTCGCCATTACCCGAGAACAGCCCATCAGCCCCACGTAGCACCTCAACGCGATCATAGCGCGATAAGCCGATACTGCCGATCGCATCGTAGGAACTGGTCACGCCGACCGCGCCGCCGTCGATGCGCAAATTGCTGATTTCAAAGCCACGCGCGAAAAATCGGCCCGCGCCATAGTACTGATCCGGGCTCACGGTCACACCAGTCGCGCTGTTCATGGCGGCGCCAAGGTCCGTCAGACCGCGATCCTTAATCTGCCGCGTGGTGATCACTGTGACAGATTGCGGCGTCTCCCGCAGGGTCTCGTCGGTTTTCCCGATGGTACTGGCCGTCGTCGTATAGCTGTTGCTACTCTCGGTGTTCGCACCGCCTGCCTGAATCGTAATCGTGTCCAGCATGATCGAGCCGTCCGGGGCCACGCTCGACGTCCCTGCTGCGCTGATCGGCACGATCGTCACCGTATTGGCGGCGGTGTATTGATACGTCAGACCACTGCCCGAAAGGAGACGGGAGAGCGCCTCATCCGCTGTCAGATTTCCGGAGACACCCGGCGACTGCTTGCCGCGCACGAGATCGGCCGGGTAGAGGATCTGGAGGCCAGAGCGTTCACCGAAACGCGTGATGGCCGAGCCGAGCGGTCCGGCAGGCACCGTATAAGTAATCGATGCCTCCTGGGCTACTGCGGGAAGGTAAAGCCCGCCGCCCGAGATGATGGCCGTCGACGCCAACAGCGCGAGGGTGATGCGCATGCCAAGACCCGTCTTGGCCTGGCTGCGGGGGAAACTCTGCCTCATGATCTCTAAAACTCCCGTCCATATGGTTGAGGCGGCATCCGAAACGATGCCTGATATCCCCTAGACGGCTACCGGGCGGGGGCACCTCACCCCCTCCGGCGAACTTTCTTAACTTTTTTGTCGGGAAATCGGCTGCGGCCCGGTCAGACGGGACGCAGCACGACCAGATAGCGCGTTACATGAGTGCTGCGCACCGGAAGGGTGTTCTCGATGGCCTCCAGAACCCCATCGGGGTTGGAGATGTCGAAGATGCCGCTGACCCGCATGTCCAGCAGCCTGTCGCTGGTGACCTGGATGGTTCCGCTGCGGTAACGATTGACGTCGGCCAGAACCTGGCGGAGCGGCCGGTCCTCGAAGATCAGCTTGCCGCGCAGCCATGCGGTTTCGATATAGGCATCGAAAGGCTCCACTGTGCCGGGCGCACCGTTGCCGAAGGAGATGCGCTCGCCTTCTTCAAGCCGGACCTCGCCCAGCCCGGCCGATTGCACGGTGACGGCGTGCTCCTCGACCGCGATGGTCGTGCTGCCATCCCAGAGATGGACGGAAAAACGGGTGCCCAGCGCAGTGATGATCCCTCCATCCGCCCGCACGCGGAACGGACGAGGGTCTGCTGCAACGTCGAAAAACGCCCGCCCTCGCTGCAGATTGATGCCTCGGACTTGATTGTCGAATTCCAGCGCAAAGGCCGTATCGGCATCAAGATCGACGGTGCTGCCGTCTTCGAGCGTGGCACGACGGGTTTCGCCCGTGCCGGTGTATTCGTCGCTTTGCAGGAAATCCGGCAGGCCGTTCAGCGCGAGGTAGCCGCCGGCCAGCCCCGCCGCGATACTGCCTGACAGCACCATGCGTCGGGATATTACCGGAGTAACCGGCGGCATCGGGGTAATCGACCGCGGATCCCGGACAGCATCAAGGTCGCTCCAGATTCCGCCGAGCTTCGCATATTCTTGCCGGTGCCGGAGATCGGCGGCAAGCCAGGCGGCATGACGGGCACGGTCGGCTTCAGTGGCATCCCCCGAGTTCATGCGCACGAACCAGGCAAGCGCCTCGTCACGGACATCGCCTCCGTGGCCTTGCAGGTCTGGACTATCTTTGGCTCGTGCCATCGGGGTCACCGGCTAATGGATATGTCTTCCGGACGGAAATGGGGACGAGGTGGAGCGATCCTTCTCTATCCAAGACGGATGAGGAACCCCACCACCTCACCCCCGGTTGTGGATTTCGCATATCAGAGGTCATCAAGCAGGTCACCCAAACCGTCACGGCACTGTGCGAGCGCCTTCATGATCAGCTTTTCCACCGCGCTTCGGCTGATCCCCAGACGGGTGGCGATGTCGGAATGGCTTAGCCCGTCGAACTTGTGCATGAGAAAAACCTGTCGCTGCCGGGCCGGCAGGTCAGCGATGATCGCTTCCAGACGCGCCACGCGCTGACGAAAATCGACGATACGTTCTGCCGAAGGAAGGTCGGCAGGCCGGTCATGGAACTCCGCCGTCGTGAAGTACCTCTCGCGGACCCCTTGCGCGCGAAGTCGGTCTATCGCCAGATTTTCCGCCACCTGCCCGACATAGGCACCGGGGCTCGATATGTCCTGAACATCCTGCGCCCTGGCGAGTTTGAGCCACGTATCCTGCATCACGTCCTGGGCATCGGATACGGTGCCCAACCGTCGCGTCAGACGGCGCGTCAACCTGTCGTAGCCGCTCATCAAAGCGCCGAAAACCCCATGCGGATCGTCACGCTCGCCCATGTCCCGCGTCCCTCGCCGACATGGACAGCAGCCCCCGAACAACTGTTTCCTGCATATGGCCATGCCACATGACTGCAAACTGCCTGAGACTGTCGCTTTCTTCTGGGGTCATTCCGGAATTCCGCTCTCCAACCATGAGCAGCGACACATGACGCTGAACAACTGAGCTGGCTGGTAGCTGACCCGCGCATCACACTATTGTGTGCCTCGGCAAGAGGCAACGGCACATCCACAGATAAACACCGACGCATCAAGGAGGATTCACGGCGCCAAGGTCTGCGCGCCGCACCACGGCCTGATGCGGTCAACCTACAGGCCCAGCCCCCGCTGCCGTCCTAACTGCCACGACACCGATCCGCCCTGCACGACGCCCATGACCTCGCGGCCGAGCTGGCGGTCGATGACCGGCCGCCACGGGACAAGGGTAAATTCATAGGATTGCTCAACCACGGCGAACTTGCCGCTCGATAGCTGCACGGTGCCGGTGAACTTGCCGCTGACGGTCTCCCCGTCCGTGGCGGCGCGGAACGGCAGCCCCTTGCTCTCGGCCATCTCCGCGCCGACGCGGGCAACCTCGCGCTCGCGCAAGGTGGCGAGAAGGTTGCGCCGGTAAAAGACGCGGCCATTCCGTGCTCGGGTGGCGTCGCCCTGTTCGATATGATGCTCGCGGCGCTGGTCCATCGCCTCGCGCACCTGCTGGCCGAAACCGACCGACGCAAGGTCGGCCGTTTCGCCATGGATCAATCGCCGGTCCAGCCATGTCGCGCCGTCCGATCCGATCTGCTTTTCCAGACCGACCGGGGACAGGACGCGCACGCTGGCTTGCCGGTCGCGGGCGGCGTCATAGACGGCAGCGCGGCTGACCAGATCATCGGGGATGCTCCATTGGTCGGCGTCGATGCGTTCGACGATCCCGGCGCGGCGCAGCGCCTCCAGTCGGCGGACATGGGCATCGACATAGCCCTCATAGTCGCCGCCCGGAACGCAGCCTTCAAATTTCGCCTGCTCCAGATGGCGGCTCGGTCGATAGATGCCGTCCTCGGCGATAGCCATGATGGTGCGGTCGGACGGCCGGGTTGCCACCTCGGCGGGGCCGATCTCGACGATGCTACCGATGCGGGCATCCTCCAGCCGCTCGGGCGCGATGCCGGCGATGTGGTGGGTGCGGCCGTCGATCCCGTCCACCACGACGGTCAGATTCTCGCCCAGTTCGTCGGACAGGTGCTTGTCCACGACGCGGCCGGCGATGGGCGTCGCGGGCGATCCGTCATGGATTTGGAAGCTCATCGGATCGCGGTCCAGACCATCGGCCTTCAGCGCCTCGTGCATGGTGCGGATGATGTCGCCGCGCGCGCCCAGTTCGCGCAGGGTCGGCTCCAGCCGTTCGCTCAATTCCCAGATACCGGGCGCGTGTTCGGTGGCGAGGCCCATGTTCTCCAGCCTGGCAAGCCGGCGCAGGCGAAGGCTTCGCTCGAATTGCCGCCGGGGCGTGCCGGGCTCAAGGCGCAGATCGAGATGCCGCGCATCGGCTTCCTCGGCCATGGCGCGGTCGAGCCGCGTGAACCGATCCTGATCTATCTCGTCGGTGAGCTTGCGGGTCTGATCGCCAGATCAAAGGCGAGTGTGAGGGTCTGGACGCGGCCGGCGAACCCGGATTTCCCGCGTGTGAACTGACCGATCTGGGGCATGGCAAGTCTCCTGTGGTTGATGGTTGAAGTGCGAAGTCACTGCGTCGGCGCGCGCCATTCAAAGCGGCCGTCGCCTTCCTCATCGGTCCAGAGCGGGATCGCCCTACCGATGACGGAATTTGCGGGGATGGCGCCGAAATATCGGCCGTCGAGGCTGTCGCGGACCTCCCGGTTCATCAGGAGCAGCTCGCCCTCGCGGATCACGCGGCAGCCCTGCCAGACGGGCAGATCGCGGCCGAGCCGATCGCGCGCCAGCGCCTCGCCCATCCCGATCCCGTCCAGCGTGACCGTCAGACCGTCACGGCAAACCCGCTGTCCCGGCAGGCCGAGCACGGGCTTCAGGAGCGGCACGCCCGTCGCGACATAGCCGCGTTCGGCGATGAAACCGGCGAGCGGTTCAGGCGGCATGACGGCGACCAGATCGCCGATGGCCGGCTGCGGCTCCGGGCGTAGCATGTAGAACCCGACCGGCACGCTGGCGCTGGCATTCCAGATCAGCCGCGGCGCGATGTCGAGCAGCGAAAGGCCGAGGACGGTCAGCGCCGTCAGATATGTTGCCCAGAAATATCCGGCGGACGTCATGGGTCGATCCTCCGGCGGCCGATCCATGCGGCATGGCGTTCGGGCGTATAGGGATGCGGCTCCAGACCGGCGGTCAGGCGATTGTGGACGTACCGCCAATAGTCCGGCGATACTTCCGTCGGATCAAAGCCAAGCGCCTCCACGGCGTCGATCACCTGCAAGGCGTGCTGCACCTTCGGCCAGCCACTGAGGCGCAACAGGATTTCACCGCCGGGGCGGACGAAGGGCAGCGTCTGGAACGGCTCGCCGCGACCGATTGCCCGCACAATGTCGATGCGGGAAACGATCGTGCCGTAGTCGTTCGAGGCCCAGCGGACGAAGGCGAGGACCGCATCCGGCGCGAAACCGACGAGGCTGCGGCGGCGGTCGATGATCTGCTCATAGCTCTTGCGGCCGAACCTGATCCAGTGCTCGATCTTCTTTCGCTGGAAGGTCAGCTCGACCAGGGTGGTGACTGGCGCTGCACCGGCGGGATCGTTCCCCTGCTGCCGCGAAAACCTCGCCTTGATCGCCGACACCAGCATCTCGGGGGCCAGGGTAGCGCGGGAACTGGATGCGCTGGTCAGGATCTACGGCAAGCCGGCCTGTGTCGTCAGTGATCGACGAGGATCAGAAAACGATCCGGGGGATCGTTTTCCCGAGGAGGGGCACCGAGTTCACCAGCAAGGCGATCCTGAAGTGGGCCAACGAGGCCGGCGTCGAATGGCATTATATCGATCCGGGCAAGCCCCGGCAAAATGGCTACACCGAGTCATTCAATGGCAGCCTGCGCGACGAATGCCTCCCCGTATCGACCGGGAACTGTCGAAGCTGCTGGCCGCGCTGAAGGCCGGCGGCCCGATCCAGGCCATCGTCGACGACATGAAGCGGCTGGAAGCCCGCAAGGCCGAGTTGACCGCAAAACTGGCCAATGCCGACGAGCCGCCGCCCCTGCTGCACCCGAACATGGCGGCGCTCTATGCTCAACGCATCGCAGAGCTTTCCGAGAACCTGCGGCACGAGGACAACCGTGCGCAGGCGGCGGAGATCCTGCACTCGCTGGTCGAGCAGGTGACGCTGGTGCCGGAGGATGGCGAACTGGCCATCGTGCTGCGCGGCGACCTCGGCGCGATCCTGCGCTTCGCGGCGGGCAGGAAGAACCCGGATTTCCTGTCGGAGGCCGAGGCGCTGGACAATCTTCTGGGGCGGATGGAGGCGTCGCGGAGGCCGTCGCCTAGGCAGCAAAAAACCTCCGCAGCCGGGGCTTTGGAGGTTTCGCAATTATCGTTGGTTGCGGGGCAAGCTATGATCTTTACTTGCGCCCGGAGCAAGTAAAGGTGGTTGCAGGTGTGCGCATTCATCAATCCTGGCAGTTTACTTCAACCAATCATCTCACCAAAGGCTCACTTCCACCATATGGCAGTTATGGTCTGTTTCGAACTGCTGCGTAGTTATCATCACGCAAAGCAACTATGCCACAATACTAATAGTCTATCGGCTCAACCAACCCAGTGCATGGGTGATAGCGTACAAAATTCATACCATCTGTCCCGCGCCAGAAAAAACAACGCGATCTACCTATTCGCTCAACGATCTCGCAGCTTCACTGCCCGCCCCACTGCCATTGTCGCCACACCAAGACGCTTCAGCTTGACGATTCGCACATGGACCTCTTAACGCTTCTTAAAGTATTCCCGGTGGTGCACTCCTCTTTGGACACGCCACAGCAGTGGCGTTGCGGGATTGGCTGGTGAACCGGAAGCGCCGCATCGGAACGGGCGGGGCAGGCCTATCCGTTCCGACGGCGCCGGCCGGCGGAATTGCCGGCTGGCGGATATTCGGTCCGCCCCATGGCCGCGCAGAAGGTCGGGCGGTCAGCCTGCCCCCGGCCCAGGGTCGGAGGCGGTCTCGCCTGCCGGCTTGTTGGCGTTGTCGATCAGGCGGCGGTGGCGGCGAGCCTCGGCCAGTATGTCCTCGAATCGTTCCAGCCCCTTGGCCTCCAGTGCCGCGATCAGCCGCAAATAGGCCTCGGCCGTTGCGCGGGCGTCGCCCATGGCGGTGTGGCGCGCCTCGGGCGGGATTATGATGCCAAGCCGCTCGGTCAGCGCATCCAGCGAATGCGGCGCCGACTGGCCCCAGAGCATCGCCGAAAGCAGCACCGTATCCAGCACCTGATTGTCGAAATGCGCCCCGGTCTCGGGCACGGCGCGGCGCAGGAAGCCCATGTCGAAGGGTGCGTTATGGGCGACCAGCACCGTATCCTCGGCGAAATGGTGAAAGGCGGTCAGTGCTGCGGTCATGTCAGGGGCACCGGCCACCATCGCATCCGTGATGCCATGCACGGCGGTCGAGGCAGGCGGGATCGGCCGGCCGGGATCAACCAGCGTGTCGAAACGCTCGCCGGTCAGGCGGCCGCGGGCGATGCGCAGCCCGGCGATCTGCACGATGCGGTCGGCGGCGGGGTCAAGCCCGGTCGTCTCGGTGTCGAAGACCACGCAGGTCAGATCGGCCAGCCGCGACGAGGCCGCGCCGCGCCGCGACAGGGCGAAGTCATAGGTCAGCCCGGCGCTGTCCGGCCGGCCCGGCGCGATCGGCAGTGGCAGAACCAGCCGCGCCTGACCGTCCCGCGCCTCGGTCCAGATGCCGGTGGCATGCGCGGCCAGGATCTCGTGCCCGGTCAGTTCGGGCTGCGCCGGATCGGGCGGTTCGGCCAACCAGGCCTCCAGCCGGTCCATGGGCAGCGCCGCCCCGGTCCAGAGCAGCAAGAGCCGCGCCTCGGACGCCTCGGCCCCGGCCTCGGCCTCGGCGGCAAGGCGGGGGGCCGCACCCTGTTCGCGCAGGCGGCGGTCCAGATGGCGCAGCAGCCCGTTCACGCCGGCCGCGTCAGCCAGCAGCACCAGCCGAGGCTGGTCGGGCGCCAGGTCCAGCCCGGCGGCCAGTTCGTTAAGCCCAGCCCCTCCGCGCGGGGCGTCACCGCTCATCGCCTCGGTCAGTGCGCGCAGGACATTGGCCAATCCCTGCCCCTCGCTCTGGATCGCCTGCGCCAGCGCGGGCGGGATCGGTCCCTCCAACGCACCCAGCATCGGCACCAGGGTCGCGGCATGGCGGCGCAGAGTCTCCAGCAGGTCGCGCGGCGCGGGATGCTGCGGCGGACGGTCGTTCAGGATCAGCAGCGTGCCGCCATCGACCCGTCGCATGCGCCCCCACAGCCGCTGCCCGGCCGAGGTCAGGCAGGTCAGGTCCGTCGCCGCCGCCCCCGCCGCCAGACGCGCCGCCCCGGCCTCCAACGCGCCGCCGGGCAGATGGCGCTCGATGGGGCGGTCCAGCGCGATGCCCGGCAAGAGATGCGCGGCGGAGGCGTTGTAAAACATCACCCGTCCGGCCGGATCGGTCATCACCGCGCCGGCACCGATATCGGCAAGGATGGATTCCAGCGCCTCCTTCTCGCGTTGCAGGTCGGCGGCATGTTCGGCGACCGCATCGGCCAGCGCCTCGGCCGAACGCGCCCGCGCCTCGGCGGCGTCGCGCGCGGCGGGGCCCAGATCGGCAAGATAGCGGGCCTCCTCGATCTCGGGGGTCTGGCCGGTGCGCAAGCCCCCGGCCAGCAGTTCGATCGGGCGGGCCACATTGCGGTCGAACAGGAACCAGATCCAGACGATCATCCCCAACGCGCCGAACCCCGCGATCAGCGCCGCAAGCGCCAGCGCGTCCAGCATCGCCTGGACCGGGACGCCCCGGCCCGTAAGGCTTGCCCCCGCCACCCACAGCGCCGCCGCCAAGATCGCGAGGACGGCCCCCGCAAGCCCGGCAAAGATCAGCAGAACCCGAGCCCTCAGCGACAGCCGCGTCAGCATCGTCCCCCCAGCAGCCGCGCCAGTTCCGCGCGCAGCTCGGACAGCTCGAAGGGCTTGGCGATGAAGCCGTCCGCCCCCAGCGCCAGCCCCTTGCGGCGTTCCACGACCGAGCCGCGTGCGGTCATCAAAAGCACCCGCACGTCGTTCAGCGCCGGATCGGCGCGCACATCCTGCACGATCTGATAGCCCGAGACGTCGGGCAGCATCACGTCCAGCAGCACCAGATCGGGACGGTTGGCCCGGATCTCCTCGACCGCGCCGGCACCCGTGGCCATGCGGCGGTGCTTGTGGCCGTCGCGCGACAGCAGGAAATCCAGGGCGGTAGCGATATTGTCCTCATCCTCGACCACAAGGATATCTGCCATCAGCCTCCTCCCCCGCAGACGACGGAATAGGCCGGGTCCGATGGGCCGGGGGGCGACCATGCGCCGCGCGCCGGCCGGACCAGCCCCTTCGCGCAATCGAATTCCTGCGGCACGACCAACGTAGGGCCACGCCGCTCGACCAGCGTGATCCCGGCCCGGCGGATGCCCTCGGCGGTCTCCGAGATGCCGGCCGGATCAAGGGCGGCAAAGCGGATCACGACCGGTGCCAGATAGGTCCAGGGCGCCCAGAGCTGACTGTCGCGACCCACCAGCAGGATCTGCGCGTCCGCGGGCAGCCGGGCGACCGCGCGGTCATACCAAGCGTAGTCGTTCCAGACCGCATAAGCGACCATAGCAAGGCCGATGCCCGCCGGCAGCAGCCAGCGCGCCGGCGCCCACCCCAGCTTGCGCAACAGGTGCATTCCGGCATAAAGCAGCGCCGCCGCGCCCACGCCGACCGCGATCACGCCCAGCAGTTCGACCCCTATCCCGGTCATACGCCCCTCATCCCAACATCCCCTTGCCGTGGCCTAGCGCCGATTGCATCCCCCGCACCACCACGAAGGCGTCGCGCAGGTGGCTGCGTTGAAAGTCGGGCAGCGCGGCGGGGGACAGGTGGTTCCCCGGCCGTTCGCCCCCGCGGATCTGCGCGGCCTGGTTTTCCAGCCGCGTGGTCTGGATCAGGTCATAGGCCGCGATCAAGTCGCGCGCACCGCTACCCGAGATGACGCCCGCCGCCTGCGCCTCGACCAGCCGTGCCCTGGTGTTGACGGGGGTCAGCTGCCCCTGCAACGCATAGATCCGCGCGAGATCCGCCACGGGCACGACGCCATTGAGTTTCATGTCGATATGGTGGCGATGCTCGCCCGTGCGCGCGGTCGCGAAGCCGCCGATCAACCCCAAGGGCGGGCGGTGTTTCATCGCATTCGAGATCATATGCGCCACGAAGATCGAATTCTTCGCCGCCATGTGCAGGGTTTCCGCCTGAAGCCCGTCCAGCAGCGCGGCATCGCCGCCGATGGCGCGCAGGTCGAACATGACCGAGGCCAGCATTTGCGCCTCGGGGCTGGGATGGGCGATCCAGTCGTGGAAATAGCCGCGCCAAACCCTGCGCGGCTGGCGCCAGCGCGGGGTGATGGCCATCATTTCGCCCGGACAATAGACATAGCCGCATGCGTTCAGCCCGTCGCAGACAAAGCGCGCAAGCTCGGCGAACCACGGATCGTCCGAGTCGCAATCGTCGCCGAGGATCAGGCAATTGTCCTGATCCGACAAGCCGGTCTGTTCCTGCCGCCCCTGGCTGCCGCAGGCCGCCCATAGCCAGGGGCCGGGCGGCGGACCCAGCCGCGCCTCGGCCATGACCAGCAGGCGGCGGGTCACCGCATCGGCGATGTCGGTAATCATCCGGGTGATGGTTTCGTGCCGGTGATGGCCGTTGACCAGTTGCACCAGCAGCGCGGGAATGCGGCCGGTCGCCACCGCCATCTCGGCGACATCCGCCGCTTGCGCGATATCGCGGATCAGCGCCGAGGCCGAGATCGCCAGCACCCGCGTCAGGTCGGTCTGGCTGACCATGCCGACGAAGCGGCCCTTCTCGACCACCGGCAGATGGCCGATGCGGCGCTCGAGCATGATGTTCAGCACGTCATAGCCCAGTTCCGAGGGCGACAGCGTGATCGGCTCGGGCGTCATCACTTGCGCGACGGGCACGTTTCCGTCGCGCCCCTCGGCGACGATGCGGTTCGACATGTCGCGGATCGTGACCAGCCCGACCAGCCGATCCCCGTCCAGGACGCCGATGCTGCTGACGCGGGCGTCGCGCATGGCGCGGGCGGCCTCGATGGCAGGGGTCTGGGGGGTGCAGGTCAGCGGCGCCTGCCGCCCGATCAGGTCGCCGACCTTCAGCAGGGCCAGATCGCCTTCTCGATTGCCGGGCAAGCCGCCGCGGTCGAAGAAGCGCGCCACCGCGCGATGGCTGCCGATCAGCCGCATCAGCTCGGCACGCGGCAGCATCAGCACGGTCGAATCCTCGATGGCCGTCGCCGTGGTAACCGCCACCCCGTCGCGCAGCAGTCCCCTTTCGCCAAAGGAGTTGCGCGTCATCAGTTCGGAAACGGAATCTCCCACGGCATCCGAGACCCGGACCAAACCGCTCTCGATCAGGTAAACCCCCGCCAGCCTGTCGCCGTGGCGATAGATCACGCTGCCGGCCGGATAGGTCCTGCGTTTGAACGACGCCGCGGCCCGCTCCAGCTCGTCCTGCGGCAGGCTGTCATAGGGATGAACCGAGGCGATGAATGCAGCGATGTCGGTCATGGTTCTGCCCTGCCGATTGGCGGAAAGGTCGCGCCCCCACGAAGGGACGCGACCGTTCGTCAGTGGGCCTGCGCCGCACCGGCGCCGCGCGGGACGCGGATCGACTCGACCAGCTCACGCACCTCGACAGGCGGCTCCCTGGTGACGCTGGACACCAGATAGGCCACCGCGAAGTTGATCAGCGCGCCGACGGTCCCGAACGAGGCCGGCGAGATGCCGAACAGCCACGCATCGGCCGTGTCCGGCAGCATGTTGGTACCCGAGATGAAGAACCAGCCCTTGTAGGTGAAGATATAGACCAGCGTCGAGATGACCCCGGCCAGCATCCCCGCCATCGCGCCTTCCTTGTTCATTCGCGTCGAGAAGATGCCCAGCATCAGCACCGGGAAGATCGAGCTTGCGGCCAGGCCGAAGGCCAAAGCCACCGTCTGCGCGGCAAAGCCGGGCGGGTTCAGCCCCAGGATCGTCGCCACCAGGATCGACACCCCCATCGAGATGCGGGCGGCAAGCAGCTCTCCCTTCTCGCTGATGCCGGGGTTGATCGCGCCCTTGATCAGGTCGTGGCTGACCGCGCCCGAGATCGCCAGAAGCAGGCCCGCCGCGGTGGACAGCGCCGCCGCCAGGCCGCCGGCGGCGACGATGGCGATGACCCAGCCCGGCAGGTTGGCGATCTCCGGGTTGGCCAGAACCATGATGTCGTTGTTCACGGTGGTCAGTTCGTTACCCACCAGGCCCTGCTCGGCGACGATCGCCGCTACCGGTGCATTGGCGGCCCCGGCCTCGTTGTAATACTGGATCAGGCCGTCCCCGTTCTTGTCCTCCCAGTTCAGCAGCCCGGTCAGCTGCCAGTTGCGCATCCAGTTCAGGTCCTCGCGGGTCTCGATGTCGCTCAGCGACACGGCCGGCTGGCTGAAGGTTTGGCCTGCCTCGGCGCCCGGCCACATGGTCGCGGTCAGGTTGAAGCGCGACATCGAGCCGACCGCCGGAGCGACGGTATAGAGCAGCGCGATGAAGACCAGCGCCCAGCCCGCCGACTTGCGCGCATCGGCCACCTTCGGCACGGTGAAGAAGCGGATGATGACATGCGGCAGGCCCGCGGTGCCGATCATCAGCGCCATGGTGAACAGCACCATGTCCAGCGTCGACTGGTGATGGCCGGTATAGGAGCGGAAGCCCAGATCGGTAACCACCTGGTCCAGTGTCGCCAGGAACTTGGTGTCCGATGCGTTCAGCGTGCCGAACAGCCCGGTCTGCGGCAGCACATGGCCGGTCAGTTGCAGCGCGATGAACACCGCCGGGATGGTATAGGCAATGATCAGCACGATATACTGCGCCACCTGGGTATAGGTGATGCCCTTCATCCCGCCCAACACGGCATAGACGAAGACCAGCGCCGCGCCGATCCACAGCCCGGTCGAGCTGGACACTTCCAGATAGCGCGAAAAGGTCACGCCGACGCCGGTCATCTGGCCGATCACATAGGTGATCGAGATGATCAGCAGGCAGATCACGCCGATGATCCGCGCCGTGCCCGAATAGAAGCGATCGCCGATGAATTCCGGCACCGTGAACTTGCCGAACTTGCGCAGATAGGGCGCAAGCAGCATCGCCAGCAGCACATAGCCGCCGGTCCAGCCCATCAGATAGGTCGAGTTGTCATAGCCGGTGAAGGCGATGAGGCCCGCCATCGAGATGAACGAGGCGGCGGACATCCAGTCGGCCGCCGTGGCCATGCCGTTCATGACCGGGCTGACGCCCCGGTTGGCGGCATAGAATTCGGCCGTGGACCCGGCGCGGGCCCAGATCGCGATGCCGATGTAAAGCGCGAAGGACGCGCCGATGACCAGGAGATTGAGGGTAAATTGGCTCATGGGATGCTCCTCACTCGTCCACGCCGTGTTCGGCATCGAGCTTGTTCATGCGCCAGGCATAGAAGAAGATCAGCACGATGAAGACCAGGATCGAGCCTTGCTGCGCGAACCAGAATCCCAGGTCGGTTCCTCCCACCGATATGCCCGCCACCATCGGCCGCAGGATGATCCCGAAGCCATAGGACACCAGGGCCCAGATGATCATGCACAGCCAGATCAGTTTGAGATTGGCCTGCCAGTATGCGTTTGACGATTGTCTGTCACTCATGTCCTTAAAATCCTCCCTTTTTCAGACATGTCGTTCCGTCTTTTTCGACGTGTTTGCTCCTCCGTTTCTCCCGGCGAAAAGGGCCGGGAGCGTGTTCCGCGCCTGGGTTCAGGCGCGGTTCATCCGGTTCTCGATCAGTTCGTCGACGACGCCGGGGTCGGCCAGCGTCGAGATGTCGCCGAGCGCGCCGAAATCGTCCTCGGCGATCTTGCGCAGGATGCGGCGCATGATCTTGCCCGAGC
>NZ_JRKO01000081.1 GCF_000763885.1 Paracoccus versutus
CCTCCAGCGTCTGCGCGGCGGCGGGCAGGGCGGCAAGCCCGGCCGCCAGCGCGGCGAGGCCAAGCCCGCCGATATGGGTCTTCTTCATGGTGCTCCTCCCTGAGCCTGGTGATGCATCGCGCCGCACGGCAGGTGCGGCGGCATCAAGGACGCGGGCACGGAAAACCCGCGCGCCAATTGCCGGCGGCGCCATTGTCTTTTTGCAGCGTGGTGATTTATCCGGCGATGCCGGCGGTCATCGCATTCAAGGATTATAATGCTGATGCGTGGCCATGTTTCCCCCGTTGGCGGCTGTCGCCGTTGTTATTCTTCGCGAATCTGACGGACGCGTTCTTTCCTGATAGGCGGGCGGGGGAATTGGCGTCAAACCAAACCTGCCTTTTACCGGGCGGGTCAAAGCCGTCCCCTATTCGACCCATAGGGCGCGGCTATCCGCAAGCCGGCGGATTCAGGAATAGCCAATGCCTATGCGCCCGCCCCGCTTTCCGATGCATGAAAAAACCCGCTGTAACCTTGGGGCGGGGCGGAAAAGACTGGGGCGACGAACCTTGGATATGCGGGCGAAAGATGGACGGCAGCACCTCCAGCACGAACCCTGTCGCTGCCGGCGCGCCGATGCGCCCGGCAGAGGATCCGCCGCCTGCCACGCATCTTCACGCGACCTTCCTGATTGCCGGATTGTGCTGTTCGACGCTGATGACGGCCCGGCTGGTCTTGCCCAGCATGGCGCTGGAGCAGGGCGCGGGGGCTGCGCTGACGGGATTGCTGGCGGCGCTGTTCACGCTGGCGCCGATGCTGCTGAACCTGCGCTTCGGCCGCTGGGCCGATCGCGTCGGCACCCTGCGGCCGGCCATGGTCTCGGCGGGGCTGATCGCGGGGGCAAGCATTCCCGGACTGCTTCGGCCCGGACTGGCGCAGCTGCTGCTGGCGGCGGGGCTGATCGGGGCGGGCACCATGTTCGCCCATGCGGTCGCCACCCGCGCCGTGGCCCAGTCCAGCCCGACCGAGGCGGCCAGGGCGCGCAACCTGGGCACCATGCTGCTGTTCTATGCGCTGTTCCAGTTCCTGGGCCCCATCGCCGGGGCCGTCGCCCTTGAGCAGGGCGGCGCAAGGCTGGCCCTGGCCGTCACCTGCCTGCCCGGCGCGCTGGCGCTGCTGCTGCTTGGCCGGGGGCGGCATGTCTTTCGCGGCCCGGCGGGGGCGACGCGCGCCATGCCGCGGCGGCGGGGCGACCTGGTGATGCTGCCGGACTTGCGGCGCTGGCTGGTGACCGGCAGCATGTTCGGGGCGGTGCTGACCGTCTATCCCTTCGTCGTCTCGGTCCATGCCGCCATGATCGGCCTGTCCACGACGCAGGCCAGCCTGGTGCTGGGCGCCTGTTCGGCGGGCACCATCGTCGCGCGGCTTTGCGTGGCGCCCGTCGTGCGGCTGGTCCGGTTGCCGCTGGCGCTGGCGGCGGCGCTGATGCTGGGCGCGCTGGTCTATGCGCTGCTGCCCGCCATGACGGGCCTTGGCCTGTTCCTGGCGGGCAGCGCGGTGCTGGGGCTGTCGCTGGGCATGGGAGTGCCCATCGCGCTGAGCCTGCTGATGGGCACCACGCCCGAGGGGCGGGCCAACGAGACCATGGGCCTGTCCATGACCCTGACCAATTTCATCCAGACGCTGTTGCCGCTGCTGCTGGGCACCACGGGCGAGCATCTGGGCGTGGCGGGCATGGTCTGGACCATGGCGGCCGGCATGGCGGCCTGCGCGGTGCTGGCCGCGCGCGGGCGCTAGGGCGGGCCGCGCGTGTTGACAGCCGGCGGGTGCGGCGCGATACCCGGACGCAGAAAATCCCCGGTTCCGCGCGGTATTCCATGGCCTTCAATCGCCTGCATCTGATCCGACAGGTCGATCTGTTCTCGCTGAAGCTGTTTCTGTCGGCGGTCGAGGAGCGACAGATCGGCCGCGCGGCCATGCGCGAGAACATCTCGGCCTCGACCGCGACGAAACGGATCCAGGATCTCGAGGAGATCGCCGACGTCAAGCTGTTCGAGCGGACTCCCTCGGGGGTGGTGCCGACCCCGGCGGGGCGCGTGCTGGAACGCTACCTGCGCGCGATCTTCGGCCAGCTGGACGATCTGCGCAACGAGATCTCGGCTTTCTCGGAAGGCGTGCGGGGCGATCTGGTGGTGGCCTCGGCGCGTTCGATCATCGCGCCCTTCCTCGCCAAGGAACTGGGCGATTTCAGCCGCGAGTTTCCCATGGTCGACCTGGTCGTGCAGGAGGTCGAGAACGCCCGCATCGTGCAGGCCGTGCTGGGGGGCGAGGCCGAGATCGGCGTCTTTGCCGCCGCGGCCGGGCTGGACCTTTCGGGCGCCGACGTGGTGCCCTATCGCGAGGACCGCATCGTCGCCGTGGTGCCGCGCGACCATGCGCTGGCCGGGCGTGAGTCGGTGCGATTCAAGGACCTGATCGCGGAACGCTTCATCCCGGTGGCCGGCCTGCGCGAGGCGCTGGAGGCGGCGGCGGCCCGCAACCATGTCGAGTTCGCGCCGAAATACATGGTGCGCAGCGGCGGGGTGGCGACCAGCCTGGTGCAGGCCGGGCTGGGCGTGACCATCCAGCCCGAATGCCTGATCTATCGCGACATGCTCGACCAGGTCGCGGTCGTGCGGCTGGACGAGCCCTGGGCCAAGCGCCAGATCCTGATCGCCACCGCCCAGGGCAGGGTGCCGGGGCGCGCGGCCTCGGTGCTGATGGCGCAGCTTCTGGATCGCCCGCCCGCCTCGGCCTGATCCCGGCCTGATTGCGGCCACAGGTTTTTCCGATAGCCTGCATCGCTTCGGCCTGCCGAGATTGTTCTGGCCTGCCGCCCGGCATTTGCACGAAAATCGGTGGCGATACCAGACGCAGGGACGGGACCGGCCCCTGCGCGTGAAAATCGCGATGATCCGCGAAATGGGAGGAAACGACATGAAACCGATCAGCCTGGCGCTGGCCGCCGCTTTCGGCCTGGCCACGATGGCGCAACCCGGCGCGGCGCAGGATGCCGTGCATCTGAAGCTCGCCCATGGCTATCCGGCGACGCATTTCCTGTGGGAACACGGGGTGGCGCGCTTCGTGGACCGCGTGGCCGAGCAGACCGGCGGCAAGGTGACGTTCGAGGTCTTTCCCAACAGCCAGCTGGGCAAGGACCAGCTTGCGCTGCTGTCCAGCGGGCTGGCCGATGTCGCGCTGCTGACCCCGGCGATCGCGGGCGGAAAGCTGCCCCTGACCTCGGTGACCGAGCTTCCCGGCCTGTTCGGCACCTCTTGCGAGGCGACCCGGAAGTTCTCGGAAATCGCCAAGGAGGGCGGGCCGCTCAACGAAGCCGAATACAAGCCGCTCAAGCTGCATGTGCTTTATGTGCTGACCGTCCCGCCCTATACGGTCATCACCACGAAAAAGCCGGTCGCCTCGCTTGCCGACATGTCGGGGCTCAAGATCCGGGTGGCGGGCAACGCCATGACCAAGACCGTCGGCGCGCTTGGCGGCGTGCCGGTGCAGATCCCCGGACCCGAGATGTTCGACGCCCTGACCCGCGGCACGGTCGATGGCGCGCTTTATTCGCACATGGCGCTGCCCTCGCTGAAGCTCGATCAGCTGTTCAAGTATTCGGTCGGCGGCATGTCGCTGGGCGGCGGCAGCGTCGTGCTGGCCATGTCGGACCGGGCCTGGGAAGCGCTGCCCGAGGATGTGAAGGCCGCGATGAACGAGGCCGGCCCGATCACCGAGATCGAAAGCTGCAGCTGGCAGGACGAGCAGGAGGCGAGCTTCAGCAAGGAGCTGGCCGAAGAGCGCGACTGGCAGATCGCCACGCTTTCCCCCGAGGAAAAGGCGCAATGGGAGGCGCGGATCACCGAGGTCGCCAAGGACTGGGCGGCCGAGATGGAATCCACCGGCAAGCCCGGCGACGCCATCCTCGAGGCGTTCCGCAACGCCAAGGGGACCGAGTAGACCGTGGCGCCGCCCGTGCTTTCCGTCGGCCGCGCCGGCGCCGTGGGCGTCCTTGAACTGGCCCGCCCGGACAAGTTCAACGCCATCACCCACGAGGTGTTTCGCCTGATGGCCGAGGCGCTGGACGCCTTCGAGGCGGAAGGCTCGGGCATCCGCGCGGTGCTGGTCTGCGCGCAGGGCCGGCATTTCTGCACCGGCGGCGACCTGGCCGAAGCGCAGTCGATGGAGGGCGACCCGGCGGCGCTCGCGCGCTACCTGGAGGACATGAACCGGGGGCTGTGCCGGCTCGAGGCCAGCCCGCTGCCGGTCGTGGCGGCCTGCCAGGGGCTGGCGCTGGCGGGCGGGCTGGAGCTGGCGCTTTGCTGCGACGTGGTCTTTGCCGCCGGCGATGCCCGCTTCGGCGACCAGCATGCGCAATACGGGCTGGTGCCGGCCTGGGGCGCGACCCAGCGCCTGCCGCGGCTGGTCGGCATGAAGTGGGCGCTGGACCTGATGTATTCCGGCCGCTGGATCGACGCGGCGACCGCCGAAGGCTGGGGCCTGGTGAACCATGTCGTCGCGGCAGAGGGGCTGCGCCAGGCGGCGCTGGACTATTGCGCGGATCTGGCGGGGAAAAGCCGGCCCGGACTGCGCGCCATGAAGGAGCTGGCGCGGGCCTCGGAAAGCCTGCCGCTGGAGCAGGGCTTGCGCGCCGAACAGGCCAGGGTGGTCGCCGTCATGCAGGGCCCGGACCCGCAAGAGGGGATCGCGGCCTTCCTGGAAAAGCGCGCGCCGCGCTTTAGCGGCTGACCAGCGTGCCGGGGCGTCGCGCCTTGGCGCCGCCTTGCCCCTGCCGCCCCAGCCCGCCGTCCAGGCAGGTCGTTATGATGAGATGGCAGACATCGTCGATGCTCATGCGGCTGGGGCGATACCATTCGATGCTGCGGCTCATCGTGCCGATCAGGAAGGGCACGACCAGGCGGATGTCCATGTCGTCGCGAATCTCGCCCTCGCGCATGCCTTCGGCGACAAGGTCGTGCCAGATCCGGGCATAGGCGCGGCGCTCCTCGCGCTTGCGGCGCTTGAGCGTCGGCGGCAGATGCTCCCACACGCGCATGAACGAGGCCGAGTTGTTGTCGCCGGACAGGAAGGCGGTGATATGC
The DNA here is from genome assembly GCF_000763885.1 of Paracoccus versutus. Taxonomy (GTDB): domain Bacteria; phylum Pseudomonadota; class Alphaproteobacteria; order Rhodobacterales; family Rhodobacteraceae; genus Paracoccus; species Paracoccus versutus. The sequence continues at coordinate 5,121 of NZ_JRKO01000081.1, forward strand.
GCCCGCATCGCCGCCGCGATCCGGTCCCGCACCGGCGCCGAGGCGCCCAGTTCCGCCACCGCCTGCGTCACCGCATCCGAGACCATGGCGATGCTGGCGCTGAGCAATTCGTCGAGGATCTGTTCCTTGGACTTGAAGTGGTAGTAGAAGCTTCCCGCCTTCATGCCCACGCGGTCGGCCAGTTCGCGCAGGTTGCATTCGCCATAGCCCTTTTCGGCGAAAAGCCGGGCGGCGGCGGCCAGGATCTCGCCCCGAGTGGTCTCGGCCTTGCGGGGCTTCGGACGGCGCTTTGGTTCGGGGGGCGTTTCCGGCATGGTCCTGGCTTTGCTTGTCCTGTTCGGCCCTATTGATCAGCCGCGCGGAAACGGGTTTGTCAACCGCGGTCGTTGCGCCTTGGCATAGGCGTATCCTATGGCCGCGGCGGATCGCGCCGCCGTTGCGGGCCCATCCCGGCCGCCTGCCCCGATCAGCTCATCCCTGGCGGCTTCTTGCGGCGGGGTCGGGTCGCCGCTGGGCATCCACGCCGCGCGCGCCGACCCAGACGCCGGTCGCGATCAGCTGCTCGACCTCGGCGCGCAGCAGATCCTGCACCGATTGCGCGGCCCGGCCCAGCGGCCGGGCGGCGTTCCACGCCAGGTTGGCGCGCCGCCACAGCCGGGGCCGCGCAAAGCGGCGCACGGACACCAAGCCCTTTGCCGCCTCTTCGGCGACCGCATGCCAGGGCAGGACCGAACAGCCATAGCCATCCGCCACCAGCCGCTTGATGCAGGGATAGGAGTCGATCTCGATGGCGGGGTCGACCTGCAGGCTCTCGGCGCGCAGGCTGTGCTCGACCATGCGGCGCAGGCCGTGGGCCTCGCTGGGCAGGATCAGCGGGCTGTCCGCCAGGATCGCCAGCCCCGCCTCGTCCGCCGGCGCGCCCGGCGGGGCAAGCAGGACCAGTTCTTCCTCGAGCAGGGGGGACGAGCGCAGGCCGGCTTCCCCGATCTCGCCGTAAAGCACGCCCAACTCGATCCTGCCCTCGCGCAGCCAGTCGCGGACAAAGCCGCTCATCGCCTCGGCGACGACGATCTTGATGCGCGGATATTGCGCGCGCGCCCTGGCGATCAGCGGCACCGACAGGATCACGCTGATCGTGCCCGGCAGGCCGATGCGCACCACCCCCGAGGGCTGGTCGCCCAGGCCCCGCAGCTCTTCCTCCAGGCTGTGCATCTCGGCCAGCAGGCCCCTGGCCCGCGCGGCCAGATGCAGCCCCGCCTCGGTCGGGGTCACGCCGCCTGCGCTGCGCAGCAGAAGCGTAGTGCCCAGTTCCTCTTCCATCTTGCGCACATGCAGCGACAGGGCCGGCTGGGCGACGCCTAGGCTGGCCGCGGCGCGCGAAAACGCGCCCTCGTCCACGATGGCAACGAAATAGCGCATTTGTCGCAGATCCACGTCGGCCTCATCGGTTGGCGGCTGGCGGGCATAGAAGCATGTCTTGCGCCGGATGGCGAGGCGGGGCGGCCGCCTCAGCGCGGCATCCCGGCGGCGGCCGGGGTTGCCGCCTGCCGCCGATACTGGGTGGGCGAGCAAGCCATGATCCGCTTGAACGCCGCGCTGAACGAGCTTTCGGATTCGTAGCCCAGCGAAAAGGCGATGGCGGCGACGTTCTCGTTGCCGCTGCGCAGCCGGTCCGCCGCCATCAGCATCCGCCAGCGCGCCAGGTAGTCCATGGCCGTGCTGCCCACCAGCGCCTTGAAGCGCTGCGCAAAGACGGTGCGCGAGATCCCGGCGACGCGCGCCAGATCCTCCAGCGTCCAGCGGCGGGCGGGCTCGGCATGGATGGCGGCGATGGCGGGGCTGATCTGCGGGTCGGTCAGCGCCAGCAGCCATCCCGGCGGCAGTTCGGTGGCGCTGTCCAGGAACAGCCGCAGCACCTGGACCAGCATCAGATGCGCCAGGTGGGTGGACATCAGCGCGCTGCCCGGCTGCCGGCCGCGCAGCTCGGCGGCCCATTGATCCAGCAGCCAGCGCAGCACCTCGGCCTGGGCCGAGGCCCTGGGAATGTTGACGATGGGCGGCAGCGCGTCGAACAGCACGGCGGCATGGCTGCCGGAAAAGGAAAAGCGGCCGCTGATCAGGAACACCTCGCCGCCGCCGTCATGGACGGCGATCCCGTCGCGGGCGGCGGCCTCGAGGATGGCCGCGCCGCTTGCCACCGGCAGGGCGGGGTCCGAGGACAGCACGAAGCCGTGGCCGCTGTTCAGCAGGAAGCAATCGCCCTCGTTCAGGCGGATGGGCTGTTGCTGCCCCTCGACCACGCCCCAGCAGCTGCCGCGCATGACGGCGGTGAACTTGATCCCCGCGTGCGGGGGGAAGGCGAAGGACCAGTCCCCCGCGGCATCGAAGCCGGCATAGAACTGACCTTGCGGCCGCAGCAGCGACAACACGTCCGAAAGCGGGTCCATCCTGAAATCCGTACGATCCAATAAGAATGACGGACTTTCTAGCATGGGTCGTTCGCGGATCAATCCCTATCTATGCCCTCGACCGAACGCCTTGCGCGTTCAGCCGCCCGTGGGTGGGCGGTCCGGTCCCGTCATTCAAAGGAAAACCGACATGAAACGCTTGCAGGACAAGGTCGCCATCGTCACCGGCGCGGGCAGCGGCACCGGCATGGGCGCGGTGATCGCCCGCGTCTTCGCCGAGGAAGGCGCGACCGTCGTCGTGACCGCCAATGCCAACCGGCAGGAGAACATGGACCGGCTGGTCGCCGAGATCACGGCCAAGGGGCAGCGCGCCTCTGCGGCGGTGCTGGACGTGACGCGGCAGGACCAATGGGCCGCGGTCCTGGCCGAGACCATCGACCGCCATGGCCGCATCGACATCCTGATCAACAACGCCGGCACGCCGGGGCCGCGCGACGGCAGCTGGGACAAGGCCACGGCCGAGGATTTCCACCATGTCATCGACGTGAACCTGAACAGCCAGTTCTACGGCATCAAGGCCGTCGCGCCGCAGATGGAGCGGCAGGGCGGCGGCGCCATCGTCAACATCTCCTCGGCCGCGGGCATCATCGTGTTCCCGGACGTGCCACCGGGCTACAGCGCCTCGAAAGGGGCAAGCCGCCACCTGACCAAGGCCGCGGCGGTGGATTTCGCCCGCCGCGGCATCCGCGTCAACGGCATCTATCCCGGCCTGATCGACACGCCCATGGCCACCCATTTCACCGAAGACCCCGAGATGCTGGAGGGCCTGCTGAGGGGCATTCCCATCGGCCGCGTCGGCACATCCGAGGAAATCGCCAGGGCGGCGCTGTTCCTGGCCAGCGACGAATCCTCCTACGTCATCGGCGCCGAGCTGGTGGTCGATGGCGGCCTGACCATCATCTGAGCGAAAGAAAGAACATGAGCTACCAACCGAAAACCTGGCTGATCACCGGCGCCTCGTCCGGCTTCGGCAAGGCGCTGGCCGAGGCGGTCGTCGCCCATGGCGACAATGCGGTGATCACCGCCCGCCGCCTCGACCGGCTGCAAGAGATCGCGCGCGGCCACGAGGATCGCGTGCGGCCGCTGGCCGTGGACGTGACCGATGCGGCTGCGCGCGACAGGGCGGTGGCCGAGACGCTGGCGCGCTTTGGCCGCATCGACGTTCTGGCCAATGTCGCCGGTCGCGGCGTGGCGGGCGCTTGCGAGGAGTTCAGCCTTGACCAGCTGCGCGAGCAGATGGAGCTGAACTTCTTCGCCGCGGCCGAGATGACCCGCGCCGTGCTGCCGCAGATGCGGGCGCAGGGCGCGGGCAACATCCTGACCGTCAGCTCCATCGCCGGGCTGGTGGCGATGAACGCGGCCGGTCCCTATTGCGCGGCGAAATTCGCCATCGAGGGCTGGACGGAATCGCTGGCCATCGAGGCCAAGCCCCTGGGCATCCACGTCACCCTGGTCGAACCCGGCGCCTTCCGCACCGAATTCGCCGGCGACGCGAACATGCGCCCGGTCCATCGCATCGACGCCTGGCGCCCGATGGTCGAGACCTTCGAGGGCTATCTGGAAAGCTCCTCCGGCAAGCAGATGGGCGACCCGGCGAAGGCCGCGCAGCGGATGCTGGAGGTGGTGGCCAGCGACGCCCCGCCCACGCGCCTGATGCTGGGCCGCGACGCCTGGTCGATCTGGGACACCACCATCGCCGGGCGCCTGGAAGACATGAACGCCTGGCGCGCGCGCGGCGAGGATACGGCTTTCGACGGTGCCGACGTCGTCGAGATCGCGCTTTAGGCAGCTGCGCAACCCGCCGCCCATCGCGGCACCGACTCCCCATCTTTTCGTAAAGGACAATGACATGAGCAAGATCTGGTTCATCACCGGCGCCTCCTCGGGCTTCGGCAAGGCGCTGGCCGAGGCGGTTCTGGCGCGCGGCGACAGCGCCGTGCTGACCGCCCGCCGCGCCGCCCCGCTGCAAGAGATCGCGGCCGGCCACGGCGACCGCGCCCTTGCGCTCCAGCTGGACGTGACCGACGCCGCCGCCCGCGGCCGGGCGCTGGCGCAGGCGACCGGGCAATTCGGCCGCATCGATGTGCTGGCCAATATCGCCGGCGCAGGCTCCTATGGCGCGCTCGAGGAATTCACCCCCGAGCAGATCCGCGCCCAGATGGAGCTGAACTTCTTTGCCGCCGCGGAACTGTCGCGCGCGGTGCTGCCGCAGATGCGCGCGCGGAAGTCTGGCCATATCCTGAACCTGACCAGCATCGCGGGCCTCGTGGCCTTCCCCGGCAGCGGCCTCTACAACGCGTCCAAGTTCGCGCTGGAAGGCTTTACCGAGGCGCTGCATCACGAGGTCAAGCCGTTGGGCATCCGGGTGACGCTGATCGAGCCGGGTGCCTTCCGCACCGGCTTCGCCGGCAGCGCGGCGATGAAGGCCGAGGGCCGGATCCAGGATTACGCGGCGCTGAATGCGGGGATGGAGGACTATTACGCCACCCAGGACGGCCAGCAGATGGGCGATCCGGTCAAGGCCGCGCAGGTCATCATCGACATGGTGGACGGCGACACGGCCCCGGTGCGGCTGATGCTGGGCGAGGACGCATACCAGCTGTGGGAAGGCGCCGTCGCCTCGCGCGCCCGCGACCTGGCGACCTGGCGTCAGCGCGGCGAGGATACGGCCATTCCCGGCGCGCTGAAGAACACCGCCCAGGCGCTGTAGGATCGGCCCCTGCGCCCAAGGTCCGACGGATGGCATGACGGACGCCGCCCCCCGCGCGGGGGCGGCGTTCTTGCTGTCCGGCCGCCGGCCGCCGGCGTCGGCATCGTCGAAGAAAGCTTCCCGTTGCGCGCGCCGCCGCGGCCCCGTCCGCGTCACATCCCGTCGAGGTAGCGTTCCGCGTCCAGGGCGGCCTGACAGCCGCTTGCCGCGCTGGTGACAGCCTGGCGATAGATCTGGTCCTGCACGTCGCCCGCGGCGAAGACGCCGGGGATCGAGGTCTGGGTCGCCATGCCGTGCCGCCCGCCCTGGGTGACCAGATAGCCATTGTCCATCTCGAGCTGCCCGGTAAACAGGTCGGTGTTCGGATGATGGCCGATGGCGATGAAGACGCCGTCCACCGCGATCTCGTCGGTGGTCCCGTCCGCGGTGCTGCGCAGCCGGACATGGGTCACGCCGCGGTCGTCGCCCAGAATCTCGTCGATCTGGCTGTTCCAGCGCAGGGTGATCCTGCCGGCGGCGACCTTCTCCATCAGCTTGTCCTGCATGATCTTTTCGCAGCGCAGCTTGTCGCGGCGGTGGACCAGGGTGACATGGCTGGCGATATTGGCCAGATACAGCGCCTCTTCCACCGCGGTATTGCCGCCGCCGACCACGGCGACCGGCCTGCCCTTGTAGAAGAAGCCGTCGCAGGTCGCGCAGGCCGAGACGCCGCGGCCCATCATCGCCTGTTCGGACGCCAGTCCCAGGTATTTCGCCGAGGCGCCGGTGGCGATGATCAGCGCGTCGCAGGTATAGCTGCCGCCGTCGCCCTGCAGCCGGATCGGCCGGGCGGCCAGGTCGGCTGCGTTGATGTGGTCGTGGACATAGTCCGTCTCGAAGCGCTCGGCATGTTGCTGGAAGCGGACCATCAGGTCGGGGCCCTGCACGCCCTCGGCATCGGCGGGCCAGTTGTCGACGTCGGTGGTGGTCATCAGTTGCCCGCCATGCGCCATCCCGGCGATGAGCATGGGCCTGAGATTGGCGCGGGCGGCATAGATCGCGGCGGTATTGCCGGCCGGGCCCGAGCCCAGGATGATCAGTTTCGAATGGCGTTCCGTCATGGCAGTTCCTTGGTTAGGGTTGGTTCGGCCAGCAGCGCGGCAAGGCCGGGCAGTTGCTCGACCAGCGGCTGCGGATCGTCGAGGCAGCGCAGGTCCAGCCAGACCGCGCCCTCGGCGATCCGCCCGATCACCGGCAGCGGCAGGCGGCGCAGCGCCCGCGCGATCCGCTCGGCGCTGGCGCCCGGCGCGGGGATGCGCAAGGCCAGGCTCGGCAGCTTTTCCAGCGGCAGCGCGCCCGAGCCGATCTGCGCCTGCGAGGCCGCGATCTCGGGCGCATGGCCGGCCGGCAGGGCGGCGGCCAGCGCGGGCAGGATCGCCTGGGCCATGGCCTGCATCTCGTCGGGCCGCCGGGCCAGGTGGCGCAGGGTCGGCAGCCGGTCCGCCAGCCGGTCGGGGTCGCGGTAAAGCGCCAGCGTCGCCTCCAGCGCCGCCAGCCGCACCTTGTCGAGCCGCAGGGCGCGTTTCAGCGGATGTTTCGCGCACCGTTCCACCAGGTCGCGGCGCCCGGCGATGAAGCCCGCCTGCGGCCCGCCGAGCAGCTTATCGCCGGAAAACGTCACCAGGTCCACGCCCTCGGCCAGCGCATCCTGCACGCTGCGTTCATGCGGCAGGCCCCAGCGCGACAGGTCGACCAGCGTGCCCGAGCCCAGGTCGTCGACCAGCGGCAAGCCGTGCCTGCGCGCCACCGGCAGCAGGTCCGGGCAGCGCGTCTCATGCGTGAAGCCCAGCACCTGGTAGTTCGAGGGATGCACCTTCAGCAGCAGCGCGGTGTCGGGGCCGATGGCGCCTTCGTAGTCGCGCAGATGGGTGCGGTTGGTGGTGCCGACCTCGCGCAGGCGAGTGCCGGCGCTTTCCATGATCTGCGGCATGCGGAACGAGCCGCCGATCTCGATCAGCTCGCCGCGCGAGACGATGGTCTCGCGCCCCTGGGCCAGCGCCGCCAGCACCAGCAGGATGGCGGCGGCGTTGTTGTTGACGATGCAGGCGGCCTCGGCGCCGGTGATCTCGGCGACCAGCGCCTGCACGGCATCGTCGCGCTGGCCGCGCCGGCCGGCGTCGAGGTCGTATTCCAGCGCCAGCGGCCCGGTCATGGCGCGGTTGGCGGCCTCGACCGCTCGCGGGGCATAAAGCGCGCGGCCGAGATTGGTGTGCAGCACCGTGCCGGTCATGTTGAGCACGCGCCTCATCGCCGGCGCGCTGCGGCTGTCGAGCCTTTCCAGCGCGGCCCCGGCCACCCTCCGGGCGGCGCTTTCCCGGTCCTCGGCCTCTGCGGTGCCGGCCAGCAGGTGCTGGCGGTATTCGTCCAGCAATTCGCGGATGCAGGCTAGGCTGGCGGCATGGCCGTGCGCCTCGACGCAGGCGCGGCCGGCGGGCGTTTGCACGATCTCGTGCAGGGGCGGCAGGGTGGAAAGCTTGGATTGCATCTGTCAGTCCTTTGGGTGCCGGGTTGCTGCGGCCATGATGCGCGGCCCGGCGGCGATGCGACAGGGTCTTGGCGATCTTACCTGAACCTTGCCGCGGCCTGGGCGATGGCGGCGATCTTGTCGCAGGCGAGGTCGCCGCAGCAGATCGGGTTGTCGGCGAAGGTGGCGAAGCCGCAATCGGGATGCAGCAGCACCCGCTCGCGCCCGAAGAGCGCGATGGCGCGCGCGATGCGGGCGGCGACCTCGTCCACCGCCTCGGCCGCCTGCAGCTTCTGGTTCACCACGCCCACGCCGATGCGCGCGTCCTCGGGCAGGGCCGTCAGGATCGACATGTCGCCCGCTCGCGGCGTCGCGGCCTCTAGCAGATAGGCGCCCGCGCGGACCTGGGCCAGGGTGTCGATCAGCGGCGCATAGCTGCCGCTCAGCGCCACCGACTCGTCGGGGGTCCAGTTGCCGCGGCAGACATGCAGCGCGATGCGGTCGCGGTCGAAGCCGTCGAAGACCGCGTTCAGCAGGTCGCGGGCAAAGTCCAGCTCATGCTCGGGCGCCAGCGTTTCCGACAGCGCGCCGCACATGAAGCTGCGCTTGTTCTTGGCGCCGGAAAAGACCACGTCCGACAGCACCGGCTCGTCGAACTGGATCAGCGCGGCGCCGGCCTCGACCAGTTCGGCTAGTTCCTCGCGCAGGACGCGCACGATGTCGGCGGCGATCTCTTCGCGGCTGGCATAGGCGCGGTCCGAGATGCATTCCATCCACATGGTCCGGGTCAGCAGATAGGGGCCGGGCAGGGCGACCTTGACCGGCCTGTCGGTCAGTGCGCGGGCGAAATCGACCTCATGCGCGACGATGGGGCAGGTGCGGCGCAGCCGGCCGAAGACCGCCGGGTGGCGCACATCGCCGGCGGGGATGTCGAGCGCGCGCAGCTCGGCCTCGAACTCCTCGGGGTGGTCGACCAGGGGCAGCAGGTCGGTCAGCGGGATCAGCTGGCAGTTTTCCAGCCGGGTGGCGACGAAACTGGCATAGCTGTCGCGGCGCTGTTCGCCGTCGGTGACGACATCGGCGCCGGCGCGTTCCTGCGCGGCGACGGCCAGCCGCACCGCGTCGTCGGCGGTTTGGTGAAAGGCGGCCTCGGACAGGCGGCCCTCGACATGGGCGTGCATGGCCTCGACCATCCAGCGCGGCCGCGGCCACGAGCCCATGCCCATCACCGCCAGCGGCGGCACCGGCGGGACGGGGCGCGCTACCCGCGGCGGCAGGGGGGCCGGTTCGGCGGGAACGGCGGCCGGCGGCTCGGCCCGGCGTTCCGACAGCGCGCCCTTGCAGATCAGGAAGGACCGCTGCCTTCCCTCGCGATGGACCGACAGGAACGCGTTGCCGGTCATCCGGCACCAGGCCGGCAGATCCTCGTCCACCGAGATCTCGGTCGAGAGGATCTCCAGCAGGCCGCCGCGCGGCAGCGGGTCGATATGCTTGCGGATCAGCAGCAAAAGGCCGTTGCCGCAATCCAGGTCGCCGCCGTCGAAGGACACGTCGGGCGGCAGCGGATGGGGGGTGGTCATGGGCGGTTCCTCCGGCGAAAGGGGGCCGCCGGCTGCCCGGCGGTCCATGGGTCAGCCGCCGCGGCGGCGGGCCAGTTCATAGCCGATCGCGCCCGAGGCGATCACCGCCACGGCAAGCGCCAGCAGCAGCGCGGGCGACAGCGGCGCCCCGGCCGGGACCGGCACCACCGAGGCGGTCATCGGCGCAGCCGCCGGGGCCGGGGCCATGCCGCCCTCGGGCCTGGCCAGCGTTTCCAGCGCGACCTGGGTGCCATAGCTGCGCGCCAGCAGCGCCCGGCCCAGATCCTTGAAGATCGACTGGCCGGTGACGCGGCCCTGTCCCAGCACCAGGTCCACATTGGCGATCTGCGGCCCGCCCAGATCGGCCGAGCGGTTGCCCTGCCTGTCCTCGACATGCCAGGAGGTGACGTGATCGCCCTCGACGCTGTTGACCACGACCTTGAAATAGCCCTCGGGCCCGTCGACGGACTGGCCGGGTTTCAGGCGGATTTCCTGCTTGTTGGTCAGCATGAAGCCGAAGGCGTGGCCGGTCGGGCAGGTCACGGGCCAGACCGCGAAACGCGGGTCGCGGGCGAAATCGGCGCCGTAATCGAAGGCGAAGGCATCGTCATAGACCTTGAGACTGACCTTGCCGCCCTCGAACGCCGCGGGCCAGGGCGACAGGAACGCCACCACGTCGCCATGTTCGAACACCAGCGCCTTGCGGGCGTCGTGGTCCTCGATCAGCCGGTCGGACAGCACCGGGCCGAGGGTCTTGGCGGCGACGACCGCGCCGGCCTCGACCAGTTCCACCGTCGCGGTGCCGGCGGCCTCATCCACCGCGGCGACGCGCAGGGTCTGCCCGCCCATGGTCCAGGCGTCGCCCGGCGCGGCGAGGCCCTTGAACACCTCGGTCTCGGCATAGGTCATGCGGTCCATCCGCACCCCGGCCAGCCAGTCGAACACCAGCGCCTCGCGGCTCATCTCGCGCAGCTTGCCCTGGTTGTAGAGCTGTGCGAAGGAATTGCCCCACCAGTTCGGTTCCGTGGTGGAAAAGGCGGGCGAGCCGAAGGCCCATTCCCAGTCGAGGCCGGAAATGGTGCGCACATGCAGGGTGTGGTTCACCATCTGCTCGTGCCCGATGCTGGCGTAGTAGTGATAGACGGTGCCGCCCACCGCCACAGCCTGGCCGGCGGGGATGGTCACGTCCCTGTGCATCACCACGGTCATGTCGTAGTCGATATAGGTCGCGGTCCGGCCCAGGATCGGCACCTTCTCGCCGCGCAGGGCGACCTCGCCGCCCCAGCTGTCCTCCAGATAGGCCAGCCCGCCCGGCGGGATGACGACCTCGCCGTTCTCGACCCGGCTCTGGCGGATCAGCACGCTGTCATGCTTCAGCGAGCGGCGGTCGAAGTCGTCGAAGGTCTCGAGCCCCTGATGCAACCCCGGCAGGCCCGCGACATAGGCCGGGTTCACCCCGCGCTCGGTCGGCAATGAGAACGGTGGCGGGGCGATCTCGGCCGCGGCCATGGGGTTGGCCAGGGGCCAGCCGTCCCTGGGTGGGATCAGCAGGGCGGAATCCTCGGCATGGACGGGGGTGGCAAGGGCCGCCGCGCAGGCGAGGGAAAGGAAGATGCGTTTCATGGCCATCCTCTAGGGGTTCACGCGCCGCGCGGGCAGCGCGCAGGATCCGGCCCGGCGCGAGAGGAACAGCATCCCCCAGCCGGTCAGGGCCAGCGTGTTCACCAGCAACAACCATTTCGGCACGCCCGCCAACGCCGATCCGATGACGCCGAGGCCCACCACCGACAGCACCGGGGCAAGGCAGGACACGCAGACCGCGCCAAGCGCCATCAGCCCGCCGCCTGCCGCGATGGCGCCGCCGCCCCTGCGGCCGGTCCGCAGCGCGAAGACGGCGAAGGCCACCGCCACGCCCACCGTGGCCGCCGTCAGATATTCCTGCTTGCGCAGGAAGCTGACGGCGAAGGCGCGGTTGCGGTCGAAGGTCAGGGTGCCGGAGGCGACGAACTCTTCCGGCAGGAAGCCGCAGTCGAGCGCGTCGGCGACCGACCTGGGCATCTCGAACAGCAGGAACGACAGGCCGACATAGGCGGCGCAGGCCAGCAGGAAGGCCGCGAGCATGGGTTTCCAGCGGGTCATGTCAGTAGCAGATCGAGGGGGCGCCGTCGGACATGAACTCGACCAGCTTGGCACCGCCCACCACCTTGGCCCCCGCGATCAGGCTGTCCTCGTCGAGCCCGCGCTTCTTGAAGCAGGGCGAGCAGACGTAGATCTCGCCCCCGGCCTCGGCAAAGCTGGCCATCAGCTCGGCAAGCGGCGCGAAGCCTTCCTCGTGGATGTCGTCGGCATAGCCTTTCTGCGACAGCCGGGTGCCCTCGATGGACAGGAAGACGACGGCCTCCTTGTCCGAGGCGACGGCGGCATTGGCCACCACGAAGCCGACGGTGGCCTTGTCGGTATTGTCGCGGGCGCAGCTGATCGAGACGACGAATTTTCCGGGCATGGGTTTCTCCTGATTGATGCGGGTCGGGTTCAGCTCCAGTCGTCGCGCGACCGGATCCAGAACGAATGGGTGGCCGGGTCGTGGCGCAGCAGGTCGCAACGCGTCATGCGGCACCAGGCGGGAATGTCCTCGGGCGCGCCGGGATCGGTGGCGACGACGCGCAGCACCCGCCCCGGCATCTTGCGCAAGCGGATGCGCAACAGCACCACCAGCTCGCCGCAGCCGAGCGCGCCGGCATCGAAGACGGTTTCGTCGGTCATTCCGGCTGGTCCTTGGCCAAGGCCCGGCTGCCGGATCGGGGCGATCCGGGGTTCGGGGC
>NZ_JRKO01000082.1 GCF_000763885.1 Paracoccus versutus
CCGGCAAGCGCGTGAACGTGCCGAACTACTGGAACGAACACGCCGACACGCTGGAATGGACCCTGCCCTCGCCGCCGCCGGAGCATACCTTCGAGACCCTGCCCAAGCGCGAGGACTGGGATCGCGCACAGGCGCATCGGTAGGCAAGGCGGCCCACGGGTCCATAAGGAGGCCGGAGGCAGCCCGGCCTCCTCGCGATGCGCAAAGCGGACCATGCGGCCCAGGACAAGAGAATTGCGTTAGAAATTCTAATGCTTCCCGAGAGGATATTCTCGTTTGCCCCAATGAGGCTATCGGGGAATAAACCGCCTGTCCGGGTCGCGGGGTGCCTTGGCGGAGATGAACGGTCATCAGCCCCGGCCAATTGAATTCACATGCCGGACCCTGCTTTCGTCCGCCGGAGCCTCCGGTGGCGCGGGTTCCGGTTGCCTGGTCGGAAAAAGCGCCCAGGTCGAATGTTGGGGGGAGGATGCAGGCCGCGTCCCGGCATCCGCGGCCCAAGACAGGCTGGCGCGGCCCAGGGGTTTTCCGGGGCTTCACGACCGGCGACTTCATGGGCCTGCGGAGGAGCCACGTCGGTGGAAGGGCCATGAAAACCGCGATGCGTATCGGGCCGCTTCCGCCAGCCTTCAGCGGAACGCCCAGTTCTGAGCCCAGGAAGGTATTCTATGGCCATATCCATTTTACCCGGCGGACCCGCGATGCGCGACGCCTCGGGACGGCTGCCGATCGACGAGGCGCCGCTCAAGACCATTCATGTCGTGGCGGCCGCGGCCGTCCTGGGCGGCGCGGTGCTGGACGGCTACGTCCTGGGCATCGTGGGGCCGGCGCTGTCCATCGCCAGGCAGGAAATGCAGCTTTCGGCGATCAGCCAGGGCCTGATCGCATCCAGCGCGCTGATCGGGGTGTTCATCGGCGGGCTGTTCTTTGGCAATCTGGCGGATCGTTTCGGCCGCCGTCCGGTCTTTGGCTGGAACCTGGCGGCCTTTATCGTGCTGTCGCTGCTGCAACTCTTCGTGCAGGATGTCTGGCAGCTGGTCGCGATCCGGCTGGCGCTGGGGCTGGCGATCGGCGTCGAATATGCCGTGGGCTCGTCGGTGCTGGCGGAATTCTCGCGCCGCAAGGGCAGGGGCGTGCTGCTGGGCTGCTTCTCGATCGGCTGGCAGGTGGGCTTTACCGTCGCCTTCGTCGTCGGCTCGTTCTATGACGGCGACAACTGGCGGATGCTGCTGGCCTCGAGCGTGATCCCGGCGCTGATCACCTTCGCCTTGCGGATAACCCTGCCCGAGACGCCCATGTGGCTGAAGGGGCAGGGCCGCGATGCCGAGGCGCAGGCAATCGTCGACCGGCATTTCGGCGCGGAATATGCCATCCCCGACGTCGACCCGAACCCGCGGCACGCCTCGCCGCGCGAGCTTTTCACGGCCGAGACCTGGCGGCAGACGCTTTATTCCGGCTTGTTCTGGTTCTGCCAGGTCGGTCCGTTCTTCGGCATCTTCACCTTCATGATGCCGGTGCTGGAATCGCTGGGCCTGCAGGACGCGACCGCGGTGGACATGTCGCTGAACGCCATCCAGATCGCCGGGGCCGTGGTCGGCGTCTTCATGCTGCACTGGATGAGCCGGCGCGGCTTCGTCATCTGGACCTTCGTGATCGTGCTGCTGACCTTCCTGGCGCTCGGCCTGTTCCCGCAGGCGCCGACCTGGTTCATCGTCGCGCTGTTCGCGATCTACATGTTCGTCGCCCCGGCCGCGAACAACATCCAGTTCGTCTATCCGCCCGAGATCTTCGACACCCATGTGCGGGCGACGGGGGTCGGGTTTTCGGCTGCCTTCTCGCGCATATCGGCAGCGGGCGTGACCTATCTTCTGCCCTATCTGCTGCAAAGGTTCGGCTTTTCCGCGACCGTGATCATGATGGCCGCCTTCCCCTTGCTGGGGCTGGTCCTGTCGATCCTCTGGGCCCCGGAAACCAAGGGCAAGCACTTGCGCTGAACGCCGGGCGGGGGCCCAAGCCCCCGCCAGCCCGAGCCCCGCCCTTGCGTTTCAGAAGGTCATGCGGGTGGTCAGGAAGAAGCTGCGCCCCGGTTCGGGGAAGCCCTCGACCAGCTGATAGTCCCGGTCGAAAAGGTTGCGGATGCCGAACACCACGCTCGCCTGTTCGCTCGCCTGCCATTCCGCATCCAGGTTGGCCAACGCAAAGCCGCTCATGCGGGTATAGGCGATCTGTCCCGGATCCGAGGGCTGGATCGCGCTTTCCGACAGGCGGGAGCTGGAAAGCTCGACCGAGGGCGAGATGGTCAGGGCGTCCATCGCCCGCCAGTCGAGCCGCATATAGGCGTTGTGGCGTGGCGTGTCGGTCGGGCGGTAGTCGGCCCGGACCGGGTCGGTGATGCCGCGATGCAGCCAGGTGTAGTTCGCGACCAGCCCCAGCCGGTCGCTGACCTGCCAGTTCGCCGCGATCTCGAAACCCTTGTAGGTGCCGTCGCCGACGTTCTGGCTTTGCACGATGGGCCGGTCGCGCTCATCATCCCATTGATCGGTCGGCATCGATTGGATCATGTCCTTGACCTTGCTGTAGAACAGCGCCGCCTGGACCGTCGCCGGGCCGATCTGGCCGCCATAGCCGATCTCGATATTGGTGGCGCGTTCCGATTCCAGGGCGGGGTTCGGCAGGGCCGTGCCAAAGCGGGTGCTGTAGCGGTCGAACCGCGTCGGAAAGCGGGTGCGGGACGACAGGCTGGCGTGATATTCGCCGCTGTCGTGGCTGTAGATCGCCGCCAGTTGCCAGTTCACCGCATCGGTCGAGCCGGTGGGATAGCTGCCGGGCACGGCCGGGCCGGGGAAGCCGCTGGTGTCGTTGTTGTCGGCCCGCAGCATCCTTGCCTTGTCGTAGCTGATGCCCGAGACGAGCCTCAGCGCCTGCGAATACTGCCAGCCATGTTCGAGCGCGACCGAGATCGTCTCTTCCTCGGACCGTTCCGGCGGGTCGGGTTCCCGGCCGGTGCCGGGGGCGACGGACTGGATGGAATCGTGCCGGTCGCGGCGGTAATGCAGCGCCGCCTTGACCTCGTGATCCGGGCCGAACTCGGTTCCGGCTTCGGCGCTCAGCCCCCAGGCCGCGTCCTTGTAGCGGCTGTCGAAAATGCGCGGCGCCAGGGTTTCCTGCGTGGTCTGCGTGGAATCGTCCCAGGACGACAGCAGGTTGTCGAAGCGGTTGTAATAGGCGCGGGTCTTCAGATAGCCGCCGGCCAGTTCGGTATGCGAATAAAAGGCAAGGCTGTCGATGTCCCATTCCGGCCATGTCCAGTCCCGCTGGTATCCGCCCGAGCCGGTGTCCGGCCGGCCCCGCATCGGCAGGTCGATGTTGTAGGGCGCGCGCTTCGCCCCGGTCTGCCGGGTATAGCTGAGGACATATTCATCGGTCGCGTTCGGCGTCCAGCCGGCCTTGAGGTTCAGGCGGCTGTCGTCGGTATCGGCATATTCGCGCAGGCCCGCGCCCTGCTGCGGCCGCGGCACGAAGTCGCGCGACAGGTAGAAGCCGTCGCTGTCGCGCCGCATGTAGCTGCCTTGCAGCCAGAAATCCGCCTGCCGCGTGCCCAGCGACAGAAAGCCGCTGCGGGCGGCGATGTCGCCGCGGTTGCCGGCCTCGATGCCCAGGCGCGCCTCGCCCTCGAAGGGCGCGGAGGGCTGGCGGGTGACAAGGTTGATCGCCCCGCCCATGCCCCCCGGCCTGTTCAGGACCGAGACATGGCCCTTTTGCAGCTGGATCTCGGCCAGGTCCGGCGTCAGGAAACGGCCATAGTCCAGCCGGTTGTCGGCAGGCAGGTAGACGCGGATGCCGTCGATCGACAGCGGCACCTGGAAGCGGTCGAAGCCGCGGACATAGACCAGCCGCTCGTTCCGGCTGCCGCCGGTATTGCCGACCTGCACCCCCGGCGCGACCCGCAGCGCATCGTCCAGCGAGGTGCGGTTGCTGCGCAGGACATCCTTGGCGGTCACGGTGGTCGTGGTGCCGCCCCGGCCTTCGTCGTCCTCCGCCGTCAGGGTGATCGTGCCCAGCACGAAGACCTGCGACGGCTCGGCCACCTGCGCCGATGCCGGCGCGGCCGCCCAGCCCAGAATGGTGGCGCAAAGCAATCCGGCCCTTGTCGTGACCCGCATCCATGTCCCTCCCGAACAGCTCTCCACCAGCGGAGAGAATCGTTATGCTTGAGCAAACATAATGAAATCGCGACGGATGAACATAGGGCATTGGCGCGGAAGTCTTTCTTTCCGGGCGGTGGCGGTTTGAAGCGGCAGGGCCTTGCCACCGCTCTCCGATATGTTTCAGTATCTATAACGGCGCGGAGATGATGGGAGGCGCGAATGGAAATCCGCTATGTCTGTTCCGACGAGGAACGAAGGACGGATGCCGTGCTGAGCGTGGTCGCGCAAAGGGCGGCCGCCCTGGGAATCGCGCTGGCGGGAACCGTGCAGCCGGTGGACCCCGACGCCCCGCCCGAGAAATGCAATATCGTCCTGGCCCTGCTGCCCGACGGCGAGCGGCGGAACGTCAGTTTCGACCTCGCCCCCGGCATGACCGGCTGCCGGCTGGACCCCGATGCGCTGGAGGCGGCGGTGATGGCCGTCCATGACCGGCTGCCCGGTGCGCAGGGGCTGGTGGTGAACAAGTTCGGCAAGCAAGAGGCCGTGGGCCGCGGCCTGGTCGGTGCCATCGGCGAGGCCTGCGCGCGCGGGCTTCCGGTGCTGGTCGGCGTGTCGCCGCAATGGCGCGAGGCATTCCTGACCTTTGCCGGCGGCGCGGCCGAACCGCTGCCGGCCGACGAGGATCAGGTTCTGGCCTGGCTGCAGGCGGCCTGCCTGCGCCGGGTCGCATAAACCCAGTCGATGGAAAGGGAGATTTCCAGATGAAGCTCAGCGCAAGAAACGTCCTGCCCGGCACGGTGGTCGAGATCGTCACCGGCGCCGTCACCAGCCATGTCCGCATCGACCTGGGCGGCAGCGTGGTGACAGCCTCGATCACCAATGACGCGGTGAAGGAGCTTGGCTTGGTGGTCGGCAGCCGCGCCTCGGCCGTCATCAAGGCGTCCGACGTGATGGTGGGCGTGGATGAATGAGGTCGGCACCGACGACCTGCGACCGCATGAGCGGGCCGTCGTCCCGCCGCAGGGCTTTGACGCGCAGCTTTGGTTCATCGGCCGTATCCGCACGCCCTGGACCCGACGCGGCGACTGCCCGCATCGCGGCGATGCCGCCGACGGGCCGGACTGCCGGATCGAGCTGTTCGAGCCCTGGGTTCCGGGACTGACCGGGATCGAGGCGCATGCCAACCTGCAGATCCTTTACTGGATGGACCGGGCGCGGCGCGACCTGGTCCTGCAGAACCCCAAGTTCGGCGAGCGCGCGACCGGCACCTTTGCCCTGCGCTCGCCGGTGCGTCCCAACCCGATCGCCTCGTCGGTGGTGCGGCTGCTGGCGGTCGAGGGGCCGGTGCTGACCGTGCGCGGGCTGGATTGCCTGGACGGCACGCCGCTTCTTGACATCAAGGCCGCGTTCGGAGCGATGGCATGATGCGGCTGACCCGCCGCGCCCTGGCCGGCGTGCTTTCGATCCTGGTCGCGGCCGGCCCCGCCCTTGCCCAGGAGGGCAAGACCGTGACCGATGCCGGCGGACGGCAGGTCCGGGTTCCGGTCGATCCCGCCAGGGTCTTTGCCGCCGGCCCCCCTGCCGCCACGCTGCTTTATACGCTGAAGCCCCAGGCGATGATCGGCTGGGTTCGCGCGCCGAAGCCGGCCGATCTGGCCTGGCTGCGGCCCGAGGTTGCGGACCTGCCCGAACTGGGGCGGCTGACCGGCCGGGGCGACACGCTGAACCTCGAGGTGCTGCTTGCGGCGGGGCCCGACCTGATCGTGGATTACGGCACGGTGAACGCGACCTATGTCGATCTTGCCGGCCGCGTCCAGGAACAGGCGGGCGTGCCCTATGTGCTGATCGACGGCAGCTTTGCGCAGATGCCGCGGTCGATCCGGCAGATGTCCGACCTGCTTGGCGTCCCCGCGCGCGGCGAGGCCCTGGCGGCATATGCCGAAACCACGCTGGCGGATCTGGACGCGCTTCTGGCCGAGGTGCCGCAGGCCGCGCGGCCCAGGGTTTATCTTGCGCGCGGGCCGGAAGGCGTGGAGACCGCCGGCCGCGGCTCGATCAATGCCGAGATCATCGAGCGCGTGGGCGCAAGGAATGTCGTCGAGACGGAAGGCGACGGGCTTGCCACCGTCTCGCCCGAGCAGGTGCAGGCCTGGGCGCCGGACGTGATCGTCACCATCGACCGGGATTTCGCCGCCAAGGTGGCGCAGATGCCGGAATGGCAGGGCATTCCCGCGGTGGCGAACGGGCGCGTCCATCTGGCGCCCGCGGTCCCCTTCGGCTTCATCGACGCGCCGCCTTCGGTCAATCGCCTGGCTGGGCTGATCTGGCTTTCGCACAAGCTTTATCCCCAGGCCGCGACCGGCGACCTGCACGCCAAGATCGCCGAATTCTACGCGCTGTTCTATGGCCGGCGCCCCGACGATGCCGCGCTGGCGGCCTTGCTGGGTGACTGAGCGGCGGTTGAACGGCTGGCTCGCTTTGGGGCTGATCGCCACGCTGGCGATCGGCGCCGCGGTCGGCCCCTATGCGATCGCGCCGCAGCAGCTGGTGGCCGTCCTGTCGGGGGACCGCTCGGACCCGCAGGCGGTGACGGTGCTGTGGAACATCCGCCTGCCGCGGGTGCTGGCGGCGGCCATGGTCGGCGCGGCTCTGGCGGCGGCGGGGGCGGCCTACCAGACCACCTTCCGCAATCCGCTGGTCTCGCCGGACATCCTGGGCGTGTCGGCCGGGGCGGGGTTCGGCGCCGTGCTGGGCATCCTGCTGGGCTGGCCGGTCATGGCCATCCAGATGCTGGGCTTCGGCACCGGGCTTGCCACCGTGGCGATGGTCCTGGGCCTGACCATGGTGCTGCGCGGTGCGGGACAGGTGCTGGTCATGGTGCTGTGCGGCATCGCCATCGGCGCGCTGGCGGGGGCCGGGATCTCGCTGGTCAAGCTGCTGGCCGACCCCGAGCAGCAATTGCCCGCCATCACCTTCTGGCTGATGGGCAGCCTGGCCGGGGTCAAGCGCCCGGACATCGCGGCGGCGCTGCCTGCGCTGCTGGTCGGGCTTGCGCCGCTGCTGGCGCTGCGCTGGCGGATCGGGCTTTTGGCCATGGGCGACGACGAGGCGCGGTCGATGGGCATCGACGCCACCCGCCTGCGGCTGCTGGTCATCGCCTGCGCCACGCTGATGACGGCCGCGGCGGTGGCGCTGGCGGGGGTGATCGGCTGGATCGGGCTGATGGTGCCGCATATGGCGCGGTTGCTCACCGGCCCCCGCTTCGACCGGCTGCTGCCGGCGGCCATCCTGATCGGCGCGGGCTTCATGGTGCTGGTCGATACCAGCGCGCGCAGCATCGCCACGGTCGAGGTGCCGCTGGGCATCCTGACCGCGGTCCTCGGCGCGCCGCTTTTCGTCTGGCTGCTGGCGCGGGGGACGAAGGCATGGAGCGAATGACCCCGCTGCTGACCGCCACGGGCCTTGCCATCGGCCATGGCGGCAAGGTGCTGATCCGGGGCATCGACCTGAGCCTGGATCGGGGAAGCGTGCTTTGCCTGCTTGGACCGAACGGCGCCGGCAAGACCACGCTGTTTCGGACCCTGCTGGGGCTGATCCCGCCCGTCCATGGCCGGATCGCGCTGGGCGGCGAGCCGCTGTCCCGCCTGTCGCGGCTCCAGGTCGCCGCCCGGCTGGCCCATGTGCCGCAGGCGCTGGCGACGCCCTTTGCCTTTACCGCCCTCGACATCGTGCTGATGGGGGCGGCGGCCCGGCTTGGTCCCTTTGCCCGTCCGGGCCGGGTCGAGGCGGAACGGGCGATGGCGGCGCTGGACAGACTTGGCATCGCCGACCTGGCCGGGGCCGAAGTCACCCGGCTTTCGGGCGGCCAGCGCCAGCTGGTGCTGATCGCGCGGGCGCTGGCGCAGGAGGCGGCGGCAATGGTGATGGACGAGCCCACCGCCAGCCTGGATTTCGCCAACCGCCGGCAGGTCGGCCATGCGATCCGTCGCCTCGCGGATGCGGGAACCGGGATCATCCTGTCCAGCCACGATCCCGACCACGCCGCCGCCATCGCCGACCGGGCGCTGCTCCTGAACCGTTCGGGCCTGCTCGCCTCGGGGACGGTCGCAGAGACGATGACGGCCGGGAACCTGTCCCGCCTCTATGGCATCCCGGTTCGCAGGGAACAGGGGGACGACGGCCGCCTGCGCTTTTATTGACGGCGCCGATGCGGCAACCGGGGCGTCGCAAACAAAATGCCTGCCATTGCCCGCCAGTTTGCCGCGCGGGCGATTGACCGGCCTTCCAGACACTGCATTTCGGTCCGAATAGGCACGCCATAGGCTGATTCAAAGGAAGGGGATTTCAGCGGCGTCCCCAATTTCACCGCGCGAAAATGGGCGCTTTGCTTTTGCGGATTGCCCCCATTCTCGTTGCGCGTTTCGAAAAACCCCGGTAATCTCAATATGCTGCAAAGGCTGCATGAGGTGGACTTCATGACCGCTGAAGAGACCCCCGGCAATATGGATCCGAACAGCATCCTGCTTCATAGCTGCGTGTCGCGGGATCTCTACGAGGCAATGACGCAAGGAAAACCGCCCGGCTCGGCCAGGGACGCATTTTCCGTCATGATCGAGATGAACAATAATTTCCCAGGTGGCGCGCGCATGGCTCGGGCGGCGCTCGTCGCGAGCTATCTGGAAAAGGCTGATGTCGCGAACGAACGAAAGCTGGGATTCGTTGCCGAAATCATGGCCTTGGCCGAGATTCAGGGTCCGTGGAAAAAGATCGGCTTCAACGCCTCTGATGAACTCAACCTTGTTACCTCGTCCTTTACCGAAGGCTATCTTTTCGGGCGGCTGTCGCGCGGCACCATCGGGCGCATCGCGCAGAACTGCCAGGAAGAGCGGGACGGGCCGATCTACAAGCTGTGGCTGGACCAGCCTTTCCAGGCGAGCGTCTATAAATCCTACAAGACCATCAAATGCGATGCCGCGCGGGTCGCCTTCGGCGCGCAGGGCGAGGATATCGTCTGGGCGGTGGCCGATACCGGCATCGACGGCACGCATCCGCATTTCCGGCCCTACGACACGCTGGAGCCGCCGGCGGGCCTGAACCACTACGACTTCACCCGGACGCATGAAAGCGACAGCGCCGCGGCCAAGGCGGCGCTGTGCGACCAGGACGGGCACGGCACCCATGTCGCCGGCATCATCGCCGGCGAAACCAACGTCAGGATGCAGACGCCCGAGGGCAAGCCGCTGATCGACGGCATGGACATCAGCATCGACACCCGCCCCGACGGCATCAGGGTCGAGGAAAGCTCGCTTGCCCGGCCGCCCGAGATGATCCTGGGCGTGGCGCCGCGAACCCGGCTGATCAGCCTCAAGGTGCTGTCGCGCGCCCGCGACGACAGCGGCATCAGCAATGTCATCGCCGCCATCGGCTATGTGCAGCGGCTGAACGAATACGGTCGCAACCTGCGCATCCACGGATTGAACCTGAGCCTTGGCTACAGCTTCGACCCGACCTGGTTCGCGGCGGGGCAAAGCTCGATCTGCAAGGAGGTCAACCGGCTGGTGCGCTCGGGCGTGGTGGTGGTGGTCGCGGCGGGAAATGCGGGCTTCGGCTATGTCGAAGACCAGAACAGCAGGCTGCATTCCAGCGCCAACGCCTCGACCATCGCCGATCCCGGCAATGCCGAGCTGGCCATCACCGTCGGCTCGACCCATCGCGACCGGCCGCATGAATACGGGGTCTCGTTCTTTTCCGCCAAGGGGCCGACCGTCGATGGCCGGATGAAGCCGGATCTTCTGGCGCCGGGCGAGCGGATCGTCTCGTGCCATCCGGGCGACAAGGACCGCATCGCCAGCTTCAAGGAGCGCTCGGGCACAAGCATGGCCGCGCCCCATGTCTCGGGCCTTGTCGCGGCGCTGCTTTCCGTGCGGCGCGAGTTCATCGGCCAGCCCGAGCGCGTCAAGCAGATCCTCATGGACAGCGCGACCGACCTGGGCCGCGTTCCCAGCTTCCAGGGCGCCGGGCTGGCCGACCTGATGCGTGCGCTGCAATCCATCTGACCGCAGGAGCGAACCATGCCCGATATCGACGGAACCCCCCTGGTCTGGCTGAGCTTCGACAGCGAGGGCCGCCTGGACGACAACCCCAAGCCCCTGCACGCGCTGCACGAGGCCATGCAGAGGGTGCAGGCGACCGATGTGCTGGTCCTTTCCCACGGCTGGAAGAACACCCAGGCGCAGGCGGCGCGGCTTTACCAGGCGATCTGGCGCAATGCCCGGCCGCATATCCCGTCCTCGCGCCGCTTCGTGCTGGCCGGCATCGCCTGGCCTTCGGTCGCCTTTCCCACGGATTTCGACGACCGGGCCGGGCGCGAGACCGCAGGCGGGGCGCTTGCCGCGCCCTTGGCGGGCGGTCCGTCCGACCTCGACCCCCGGACCTTTGAACGCATCCTGCGCCAGTCCTTGCCGGGCAAGGAGAACGCCAGGCTGCGCAGCTTGGCCCGCGCCGCCGCCAGCGATCCCAGCGCCGAGACGAAAGCCGCCCTGGCCGCGGAACTGGCCAGGCGGATGCAGGCCTTGGCCGCCGGGGACGATGCCGAGCTTTCGGACGAGGCGGAGCTGATCGCCCGCCGGGCCAGCAGCAACCCCGAATTGCTGTTCCAGATCAGCGCGAAACCCTTCGTGCCGCGGGATGGCGAAGACGGCGGCGCGGCCGGCGGGGAGGGCGCCGGGCAGGTTGTCCGCGGCCCCCTGGCCAGCATCGCCCGGCTGGCGAACCAGTTCACCTATTACCCGATGAAGCGCCGTGCGGGAAAGGTCGGCCGCATGCTGGGCGGCTACCTGGACCCCCAGCCCTTCCTGGCGAATACCCGGCTTCACCTGGCGGGCCACAGTTTCGGCGGCAGGCTGGTCACGGCCTGCGCGTCCCAGATGAAATCGCTGCGCCCGCAAAGCCTGACCCTGCTGCAAGCCGCCTTCTCGCATAACGGGCTGGCGGCCAGTTCGCCGGCAGGGCCGGGATATTTTGCCGATGTGCTGGCCGAACAGCGGGTCCGCGGTCCGATCGCGATCACCCATACGCATAACGACCGGGCCTGCACCTTCTACTATGCGCTTGCCTCGCGCCTGGCGGGCGATGGGACGATGGCGATCGGGGACGCCAACGACCGCTATGGCGCGATGGGGGCCAATGGCGCGCAGCATGTGGATGCCCTGCGCCATGGCGGCTTTCCCGCCTCGTCCGGCCATCGGCCCGTCGCGGGCAGGGTGAACAACTATCTGGCCGACAAGGTGGTGGTGGCGGTTCCGGGCGGAACGGATGCGCATAACAATATCGGCAATGCCGGGATCGGGGCCTTGCTGGGAAGCGTCGTTTCGCTCTGACTGCCGGGTCGCCCGGACCTGCATTGACCCTTCCGTGCCGGGCGAAAACGGCCTGATTTCCTGATGGTTTCCGGCCTGGGCCGGGGCGCGCCGGACAACCTGTCCTGGCGGCTGGACAGATTGTCCATTGAAATCAACCCCATGCATTCCGCACCTTGTGCCAAAACCCGAGGGGAGCGGGACGGGGGGATAAGCGTCCATGCTCGCAAGAAAAAGGGCAGGCGGCGGCCGGTTCCGACGGGTCGCGCGCGCATATTCGTTTCAGGGAGGGGAATGATGACGGCCATAGAAGATTTTCCAGGATTCCGGGCACCCTTGTTGTCCCGCGAGCGCACGATAGCGCGGCCGGGCTTCAACCGCTGGCTGGTGCCGCCCGCCGCGCTGGCGATCCACCTGTGCATCGGCATGGCCTATGGCTTTTCGGTGTTCTGGCTGCCGCTGTCGCGCGCCATCGGCATCAGCGACCCGGTCGTCTGCGAAGGGATGGGCCTGAGTTCGGCCCTGTTCACGACCAGCTGCGACTGGCGCGTCGCCGATCTGGGCTGGATCTATACGCTGTTCTTCGTGCTGCTGGGTTCCTCGGCCGCGATCTGGGGCGGCTGGCTGGAAACCGCCGGCCCGCGCAGGGCGGGCGTCGTCGCGGCCCTGTGCTGGTCGGGCGGCATGGTCGTTTCGGGCTTCGGGGTGATGACGCATCAACTGTGGCTGATGTGGCTCGGCTCGGGCCTGATCGGCGGCATCGGCCTGGGCCTGGGCTATATCTCGCCGGTCTCGACGCTGATCAAGTGGTTTCCCGACCGGCGCGGCCTGGCGACCGGCATGGCGATCATGGGCTTTGGCGGCGGCGCGATGATCGGGGCGCCGCTGGCGGACCGGCTGATGAACCATTTCCAATCCGTGACCGGCGTCGGCGTGTGGCAGACCTTCTTCGTCATGGCGGTGGTCTATTTCGTCTTCATGCTGGCGGGCGCCTTCGGTTATCGGGTGCCGCCCGCCGGCTGGAAGCCCGAAGGCTGGCAGCCCAAGGTCTCGGCCCGGAAGGCGGGGATGATCACCCGGCATCACGTCCACCTGAGGGACGCGCACAAGACCCGGCAGTTCTGGCTGATCTGGCTGGTGCTGTGCCTGAACGTCTCGGCCGGGATCGGGGTGATCGGCATGGCCTCGCCCATGCTGCAGGAAATCTTCGCCGGATCGCTGGTCGGCCGGCCGGACCTGGGCTTTACCCAGCTGGACGCCGGCCAGAAAGCGGCCATCGCGGCCATCGCCGCGGGTTTCGCGGGGCTCTTGTCGCTGTTCAACATCGCCGGGCGGCTGTGCTGGGCCTCGGCCTCGGACCGGCTGGGGCGCAAGACCACCTATTTCATCTTCTTCGGCCTGGGGATCGTGCTTTACCTGCTGGCGCCAAGTGCCGCGTACTCGGGCAACCAGGTGCTGTTCGTGGCGATGATCTGCGTCATCATCTCGATGTATGGCGGCGGGTTCTCGACGGTGCCGGCCTATCTGGCGGATGTCTTCGGCACGCAATTCGTGGGCGCGATCCATGGCCGGCTGCTGACCGCCTGGGCGACGGCGGGGATCGTCGGCCCGGTCGTCGTGAACTACCTGCGCGAGGCGCAGATCGCGGCGGGCGTGCCGCGGGCGCAGGCCTACGACTACACGATGTATATCCTTGCCGGGTTCCTGGCCGTCGGGCTGGTCTGCAACGCGCTGGTGCGGCCGCTGGACGAGAAGTGGTTCATGAAGCCCGAAGAGGTCGCGGCCCTGCAGGCCGGCGAGGCAACCGCCGGCCAGGTCCAGAGCGGATCGTTCGGAATCGACCGGGGCCGGTTCGACCTGCCGGCGATGCTGGCCTGGGCGGCGGTCGGCATCCCGCTGGCCTGGGGGGTGTGGACGACGATCATGAAGACCGCGGCCCTGTTCGGCTGATGGCTGCGCCCGCCGCCCATGGCCCGCAAGTCCGGGCGGCGGGATCACGCGGCGGGCAGCCAGATGCGGAAGGTGCTGCCGCCCGCATCGCTGCTGGCGGCGATGCTGCCGCCTTGCCGCTCGACCAGCCTGCGGCAGATCGACAGGCCTAGCCCGGTGCCGCCGCTGCGCCCGCGGCTGGTGACGAAGGGCTCGAACAGGCGCTTCAGCACTTCGGGCGGGATGCCCTCGCCCTGGTCCGAGACCTGCAGCATCACCCCTGCCGCGCCGTCGCGGTCCTGGTCCTGCACCAGGATGCGGATCTCGCCGCCCCGCGGCATGGCATGGACCGCGTTGACGATCAGGTTGACCAGCACCTGCTGCAGGGCGATGCGGCTGATGCGGGCCGGCCGATCCGAGCGGATGTCCCGGCGCAGCGAGACCGAGGACCGGGCAAGCATATGCGCCACCAGCGGCACGCAATCGGCCACGGCCCGCCCCGGATCGGAAAGGGGATGCTCTTCCGCGGTCTGGTCCGTCCGGGCGAAGTCCAGCAATTGCGCGACGATCCGCGAGATGCGCTGCACCTGCTCGTCGATCAGCCGCAATTCGGTCTCGGCCGGGGCGGCGGCCTTGCCCAGCACCTCGCGCAGCACGTCCAGGTTGCCCTGGATCACCGCCAGCGGGTTGTTCACCTCATGCGCGATCCCGGCCGAGATTTCGCCAAGGGCGGCCAGCTTTTCGGACTGGACCAGCTGGTATGTCGCGGTCTCGAGCTGTTGCGCGGCCCGCCGCAGCGCCGCCGTGCGCTCGTCCACGCGCCGGTTCAGCTCGTCGTTCCAGGCCCGCATCCGCCGGTCGTGGTCCTGCAATTGCGCCAGCACCCCGTCCAGGGCCAGGGCCAGTTCGGCGATCTCGTCGTCGCCGCGGCTGATGCCGGTGCGGGCGGCCAGGTTGCCCGACCGCACCCGCTCGAAGGTGGCGCCGATACGCTCCAGCGGGCGAAAGATGCCGCGCGCCCATCGCAAGAACAGCGGCACCGTCACCAGCGCCACGCACAGGAAGCCGACCAGCACCCAGCCCACCGTGCGGCGCCGGGCTTCGGCGAAGGGGCGTTCCAGGATGCCGACATAGATCATGCCGATGGTGCGGCCCGCGCCGTCGGCCAGCGGGGCATAGGCCGAGACATACCAGTCGTCCAGCACCCGCGCCCGGTCCAGCCAGACCTGCCCCTGGCCGATCACCCGCTCGCGCACCGCCGCCGAGGCGCGGGTTCCCAGCGCCCGGACGCCGCCGGGGACCGTGACGTTGGTGGCGATGCGCATGTCGCCCAGGAACAGCGAGGTGGTGCCGTGGCTGCCCTCGGGCAGGCTTTCGGGGCGATAGATCAGGGCGTTGATGCTGTCGATCACCGACAGGTTGCGGTTCAGCAGGATCCCCCCGACCAGGACCGCCTCGGCCCCGCTGCCGGGCAGCCTGGCCAGGACGAGCGATTGTGCCACCATGCCCCGCGTCTCGACCGGGGCCCGGCCTGCCGCCGGGTTGCCGGGCCGTTCCATTTCGGCGCGCGCGGCCAGCGCCGGGGAAAGGGCGCGCAGCTGGTCCCGGTCGAAAACCTCCAGCGTGTTTCGCGCGGATGCGGCGTCGCGCGGGGGTGCGGGGCGGATGCCTTGCGGGCTGGACGCCACCACGCGGCCATCCGGGCGGGCCAGATACAGGTAATCCAGCCCCAGCCTGTCGCGATGGCTGTCCAGCAGCGCGGCCGGATCGGCCGTGCGCGCGAATTCTTCGGAGCGGGCCAGCATCTCGATCCGCTCGCCGGTGGTTTCCAGGATGCGGCCCAGATATTGCTGCGCCACGGTCAGGTCGCTGTTGACCTTGACCAGCAGCAGCCGGTCGAGCTTGAGCGACCATTGATGCATGGTCGCCCCCAGAAAGACCGGCAGGATCACCAGCACCGGCAGCAGGGCGATGGCCAGAAGCTTGTGACGCACCGAGCGGCTGAGCGGACGCGCCGGCTCAGGCATTCCAGTCCGCCAGCCTGCGGTCGATGGTCTTGCGCGAAATGCCCAGCTGCGCCGCCGCCGCCTCGCGGTCGCCGTCGAAGGCGGCCACCGTGCCCAGGATCGCCCGCCGCTCGATCTCGGCCAGGGTCTGGCCGTCGCGCCTGCCCGGCGATGCGACCAGCGGCGTGAAGCGGCCCAGGATCAGCGCGCGCTCGACGGCGTTGCGCAATTCGCGGACATTGCCCGGCCAGTCATAGGTCGCCATGCCGGCCCGCACCTCGGGGGTGATCGGCACCTTGGGCGCTGCCAGCGTCCGGGACAGGGTGTCCATGAACAGTTCCGCCAGGTCGAACATGTCGCCGGCGCGTTCGGCCAGGGTCGGCATGTGGATATGCAGCACGTTGATGCGGTAAAGCAGGTCCGCGCGCAGCCGCCCCTCGGCCACGGCGCGGTCCAGGTCGGCGTTCGCGGCAAAGATCAGGCGCAGGTCCACCGCCGTCTCGCGCTCGGACCCCAGCGGCCGGATCCGGCGATCGTCGATCGCGCGCAGCAGCTTGGCCTGCAAGGCGACCGGCAGCTCGGCGATCTCGTCCAGAAACAGCGTCCCGCCGCGGGCCGAGCTGAACAGCCCCTCGCGGTTCCGGTCGGCGGCGGGAAAGGCGCCGCGCACATGGCCGAAAAGCTCGTCCTCCAGCATGTCGCGGGGGATGGCGGCGCAGTTCACCGCAACGAAGGGCATCCGCGCCCGGTCGGACAGGGCGTGGATCATCCGCGCCGCCACTTCCTTGCCCGTGCCCGAGGCGCCGGTGATCAGCACCGAGGACGGGGTCGGCGCCACGCGGGCGATGACCTGGCGCACGCGCTCGATGGCGGGCGAGCTGCCGATCAACTCGCTGCGCAGGCGGCCCAGGTCGATATTGTTGCGCAACTCCTGCTGCAGGATCAGGTTCTCGCGCCGCAACCTTTCGCCTTCCAGGCAGCGGGCGATGGTGTTCAGCAGCTGGTTGGTGCGAAACGGCTTGAGCAGGAAATCCGAGGCCCCGGCCTGCAGCGCCTGGATGGCCGTGTCCAGGTCGGCATGGGCGGTCATCAGGATCGCGGGCGGGAAAAAGCCCAGCGGCCGCTGTTCCCGCAGCCAGTCGACCCCGCGCTGGCCCTCCATCAGGTTGTCGAGGATCACCAGGTCGAAATCGGTCTGGGCGACCAGCGCGCTGGCTTCGGCCGTGTTCGCGGCCAGCCGGATGGCGCGGCATTTCGACGACAGGATGCGTTCCAGGAAATTGCGCATCCCCGGCTCGTCCTCGACCACCAGGATCGTGGCCTGCGCCAGCGCGTCGCCCTGGGCGGCATGCGCTTCCTGGCGGGGGTCGTTCTGGGTTCCCATCATCCTCTCCCTCGGCGGGACAGTGGCACCGGCCCGCCTTGCTTGGCAAGCATCGGATGCAGGGGGCGGGGGCAAGATCAACGGACAGATTGTCCAGGACGGGCCGACAGGCTGTCCGTTGAAATCGCGGCGCCGGTCTGTTGCCATCGGGGGCAGGGGCCTGCACGGCCCGACAGGAGAACCGCGCCGATGCCCGACCGCAAGCCCG
>NZ_JRKO01000083.1 GCF_000763885.1 Paracoccus versutus
CTTCGGCATAGTCTTCGGGCGCCACGAGAATGGAGGCAAATTGTTTGGACATGGGAATGGCGATCACAGTGGGATGAGGAGGGGGGAGGCGGCAAAAGGCCAACTTAGTAAACTAAACTCATCGGTTTTTGCGACATTTGAGCCCGGATGGCAACCGGGCACGAACTATCGCCAGGGCGGTATGCTTTCCGGTTGTATTAAGGCCGCTTTGTGACGGGCTTGCAAAGCGTTTTGCCATCTTGCTGCGCCGCCGGGGCAGGCAAAGCGCAAAGAACCGCTCATTCGGGCGGCGGGCTGCCGCCGGATTGGCCTGCGCCCGGCCCGCCCATCGCGCTTCCCCCGGCGAATCACCGCCGGCAGGCATGTTTGCGCCGGCTTTTGCCCTCGCCCCGACACATGCTATAGACCTCGGGCGGCGTTGCTGACATGAGCCGTGGCGCGTGGCGATCTGCCGCGCAGCCCAGAGACGGGCCGGTCCCTCCGCAGCCGCGGCGGGGCAACGGGGATGAGGGAAGATGAAGATACTGCTTGTGGGCGCAGGACTGTCGGGCGCGGTGATCGGACGCCAGCTGGCCGAAGCCGGCCATGACTGCCGCATCATCGACAGCCGCCCGCATATCGGCGGCAATTGCCATACCGAGCGCGACCCCGAGACCGGCGTCCTGCTGCACCTTTACGGCCCACATATCTTCCATACCGACGACGAGGGGGTCTGGGACTATGTCAACCGCTTCGCCGAATTCGTGCCGTTCCAGAACCGGGTCAAGACCACCTCGCAGGGCGCGGTCTATTCGCTGCCGGTGAACCTGCACACGATCAACCAGTTCTTCGGCAAGACCCTGCGGCCGGACGAGGCGCGCGCCTTCATCGAAAGCCGCGCCGACCGCTCGATCGCCGAGCCGCAAAGCTTCGAGGAACAGGCGCTGCGCTTCGTCGGCCCCGAACTCTACGAGGCGTTCTTCAAGGGCTATACCGAAAAGCAATGGGGCTGCTCGCCGCGCGAATTGCCGGCCTCGATCCTCAAGCGCCTGCCGCTGCGCTTCAACTATGACGACAATTACTTCTTCCACCGGTTCCAGGGCATGCCGCGCGCCGGCTATACGGCGATGGTGGCGGCGATCCTGGACCATCCGCGCATCTCGGTCGAGCTGGAGACCCCCTATCGCCCCGAGATGGCGGCCCAGGCCGATCACCTGTTCTGGTCGGGGCCGCTGGACGGTTTCTTCGACTACAGCCTGGGCCGGCTGGGCTATCGCACCCTGGATTTCGAGCGTTTCACCTATCAGGGCGATTACCAGGGCTGCGCGGTGATGAACTATGGCGACCGCGATGTGCCCTGGACGCGCATCACCGAGCACAAGCATTTCTCGCCTTGGGAAAGCCACGAGGGCAGCACCTGCTATCGCGAATATTCGCGCGCCGCCGGTCCGGGCGACATCCCCTATTACCCGATCCGCCTGGTCGAGGAGAAATCGCTTCTGGCGCAATATGTCGAACTGGCGCAGGCGCAAAAGGCCGTCACCTTCGTTGGCCGCCTGGGCACCTATCGCTATCTCGACATGGACGTAACCATCCGCGAGGCGCTGGATACGGCGGGGGTGTTTCTGGGGGCGGAAAAGGCCGGAGAGGCAATACCGGCCTTTGTGATGCCGCCACTTTAGGAAGTTGCAACCGCCTTCACGCTTTACGATGGGTCAAGGCTCTACCTTCCAATGATACCCCGCAGACGATTCACAAGATCGGATTTAAGGCCCGCCAGATTTTCTCCACCCGGAGAATCCTCTTTCCCTTTCACCCATCCGGGCGCGTCCGCCAAGGCGTTCTCGGCAACCGCTTTCGTTTCGTCATAAGATCGGAATCTTTCCGGCAATGGCCTCACTTTCAAACCATGCTCAGCAAACAGGGCTCGGAATCGATTATAGAGAGAAACATATCTCTCTTTCAGCTTAGCCTCCGCATCATCGCTCAAATATGTTTCCATTGCGCGACACAGCCCAAGATGAGTGAATTCCGCAGTGGATAGCGCAGGAAGGTTAAAGAAGCGCGTCAACTCGGAGACACGATTATCGTGGCAGAGGAACATAGCAGGCTTGCAAGCCTGCAACGCAACCACACCGCCGTGGAACCGGTCCCCGACAAAGACATCATGGGCCATTGCGGCTTGGCGCCAACTGCCAGTTTCCGTGAAATAATGATATCGGTCGAAAGGAACGTCCACAATACCAAGCGTTTTTAACCATTCTTCGACAAGATCCCTGCTGACCTCACAGCGACCCTCGTGGAAAGCGCCTTTCCGGTTCTGAAATTCTGGAAGTCCAAAAATTTCGTCCTGAAATACATAGGACGCCCTCAACCCCTTGAATGCTTTGATAAGCTCATCCCCGCGCAAATGGAGACCCTTGTCCATTTGCTTCAAATAACCTGCGGTAAGAATTTTTGCGCCCGAAGCTCTATTGCGAGCCGCAGCATAATTCATTCCCAAAATGGATTCTGGATAAACATACAGGCTAGGACAGCCGATTATTTTCGCGTTGTTGAACCCATGCTTCTTCAGCCATTTTGCGGTTTCCTGACCGCGAACTGCAAAAATATCCGCACGGCTGTTGAAAAAGTCTATCAGCTGAAGATTGCTCGGAATCATCTTCTCAGGATGTGGATTGCCCTGTATCCCGGCCCCCAAGACAATTATCTTGACTCGACCATCAAGCGCCTTCAAGGAAGTCAATAGCGCCTTCCCATCATGATCGTTCCTGATGAAGTTGGCCATGGATATTATGACAAGATCAAAATTCTCTTCGATCTTGTCTGCAAATGCATCCCCTAGGACACGCTGCAAGGTCGATATATTTCCGTAAACAGACCTTGCCACATCATGTTCAAACAGCTTTGCTGGCGCCTCGGCATGAATCATATTACCGCGGTTTCCGGTTAGCAGATGGTTCTGCTTCAGCTCGGAAAATGTTCTGATCGCCGGAAACTGCGTTCCCAGCACAAGCTGCATATCAACCTTAGGCCTACTTATAGCCAGCCCTGGGCCGTGAAACAAAATCCGCATTGATTCCCCGCTATGCTTCAGAATGGCAAGTGCATTACTATCTCCGCCATCCACTACCAAACATTAAAGCGCCGAATTTATAGAGTCGCTACTGGAGCAAATCGCGCCCCTATTTACCCTGTGCCACACACGCCCACCAGCTCGATCAGAATCAGGACTGATACATCCTTGAAATCAATGAGTGCAGGCGTTTATCGTTAAAGCTGCGGTTTTCGATTTTTTTTACAAGCTCAGAATCAAGGGTTTTCTCGCCCCGCTCCATACCGACATTTTCACGATACTCGCGCAATTTTGGCAAGCCATGTGATCTTCCCAGATGGGAAAGCGACGCTGAAAGATGCTCCGTAACCCCCAAAAAAGTATAATGGCGGATCAGCTTTTCCAAGGCGTTTTCAAACGAACCAATCAAACCAAGAGCCTGAGTTATCTGGACATCCGTCGGAAGCTCGCTGATATAGCTTTCAAGAGAGGGGAACCGTTTGCGGAATTGTTCGTTCGCCGGATGTGCGCTTGAGCAATTGTAGTTATAGTTTGAAATGGTCCGATCTACAGGACTGCGGAGTATAGTTCCGCATTTCATGGGCATTTCATGATTGCGGAACAGTTGCATTTCCGGCCAGCCGAAGTGCCCCATGATGACGTGACGCCGATCTCGACAGGTTTGCTGATAGATAGCGCTGCGAGCGGCCTGACGGAACGATTGCGGAATATTGTTCCACTCCACGCCATGGAAATGATCAAACGCTTCACGCAGACTCCGGCCGACAGAGACGCCCGCAGTCTTGGGAATGTGAATGAAAAGCATCACCTCGGCGGTCGCTCGATACTCATCGGAAGCAACTCTCGACGGAGCGAACCTGTCGAGGAAGTTCGACATCAGAGTTTCGGATACCCTGAACTCCTTTGCCAGTTGCTTTGGGTCCAAATTCGGATTGGTCACATGTGCCTCATTCGACTTTGCTTCATTGATCATCGGATCACTCCGAGAATTTCCCTGGTCTGTCGTGGTATAGGCTTGGCTACCCCATGCCTATATCACACCGATACCACCTTCGGCCGGAAGGTCATTCCCCGTGCAATCGCCTGGAAAATCTTCTGCCGCAGCTTCCAGGGCACATTACCGCCCTTCATCTGCAAATGCACGCCATAGGCATAGGCCAGGACGCCCATCAGGCCCGCCTCGCGCCGGCGCCAGGAGGCCTCGTTGCGGGCGCCGTATTTGAACTTCCACAGGCTCTTTTCGTCCACGAGGGCGAAATTCACCCCGCGGTTGTCGGGCGTGTCGTGGATCACCCGGCTTTCGGGACAGAAGATGCCCGGATAGGAACGCGACAGCCGCCGGGTATATTCCGCATCGTCGAACCAGATGAAGTAATCCGCGATCGGCAGCCCATGCTTTTCCACCGCCCAGCGCGGGATCAGGATCGACACGAAAGAGGCGGAATCGACCAGCGCCCAGGCCGCCTCGGGATGCAGGAAACGCGGCCAGTCCCAGACCGGGCGCGGCGTGTTCATCTCGCACAGGGTGCCGTCTATCCATTCCACCCGC
Organism: Paracoccus versutus; assembly: GCF_000763885.1. Taxonomy (GTDB): domain Bacteria; phylum Pseudomonadota; class Alphaproteobacteria; order Rhodobacterales; family Rhodobacteraceae; genus Paracoccus; species Paracoccus versutus. Next base: position 4,605 of record NZ_JRKO01000083.1, read on the forward strand.
GAACAGGCAAAGCTGGGACGCCATTCATGCCGCGCCTCGAAGGCGGTGATGGCATCGACCAGCCGCTCGATCGCGTCCGGCAGCGGATAGGCATCGTCGTCCGAAACCCAGAAATAATGCGCCCCCAGCCCATAGGCGACCTTGAGCCCCTCGTGAAAGCCGCCGGCGCCGCCGATGTTTTGCGGCAGGCGCAGATAGCGGATGCTCAGGTCGTCCCGCGCGCGCGCCTCGACCAGGGCCTGGGTGTCGTCGGTCGAGGCGTTGTCCACCACCAGGATGACATCGGGCCGCCGCGTCTGGCCGTCCAGCGCATCCAGCACCTTCATCAGCTTGGCCGAACGGTTGAACGTCACGATCACCGCGGCGGTCTTGCTCAATGCGCTCATCTGGTAGGCTACTCCTGAAGGCCCGCCGCGGCCTGTTGGTAAAGGGGCATCAGGATTTCCTCGGCGGTGGGGTCGCGCGTCAGGTCGGTCCAGGACCGGACCAGCGCCTCGCGCTGCCGGGACAGGAAGGCGGCGTCGCGCCACAGCCGGTCCACCGCCGCGACGATGCCCTTCACGCAGGCCTGCGGCTCCAGCGGCACCAGCAGATCCGGGGGCACGATCTCGGCCTGCGAGCCGACGTCGGTCGAGATGGGGATGCAGCCCTGCTCCACCGCCTCATAGCAGACCAGCGCCAGCCCCTCGTTGTTCGAGGGCAAGAGCAGGATGTCCGATTGCCGCAGGATCTCGGGCACCGGCGCATTGGCGGGCAGCAGCGCGACGCGATCCGCAAGCCCGTATCGGCGCAGCAATCCGCGGACCGTGTCCAGGAACGGCCCCTCGCCGACGATCTTGCCGGTCAGCTCGACATCGTTGCGCCTGGCCCAGGCGGACAGCGCGCGGAACGCCTCGGCCACCACGACCGGGCGCTTCTGGTAATAGAGCCGGCCCACGAAGGCCACCTGCAGGCGCTTCTTGCCCGGCTGCATGTTCAGCTCGGGCAGGCCCTTCGGATGCTCGGCCCGATCCAGCATCCGGCCCAGCCGGACCTTGCCGATGACATGGAAATGCTCGCGATAGTAATCCACCAGCTCCTTGCTGATCACATGGTGGATGTCGATGAAGTTCGACCAGACGCCCGAGCTGCGCGGAAAGCCGCCATCGGCATATTCCACGATATGCGTGCTGTCGATCACCTGGACCCAGGGCAGGTTGGCGCGGATCTGCGGCAGCGATTCGTAGAGCGGCCGGCAATGATGGATATGGATCAGCCGGATGTTCTCGGCCAGGGCCAGCTGTTCGACGTAGCGCGGCCACAGGTCGGGGGGCAGGTAGCGGTCGAGGCGCAGGAAGGTGACGTCCGCGCTGTCGGGCAGCTTCCCGGCCAGGCGCTGGATCGAGGGCACGCCGGCCGCGACAAAGACCCGCAGCCCCGCCTGCTGCGCCCAGCGGATGGTGTCGAAGCCCAGCTTCTCGGCGCCGCCGACCTCGAGCCAATGCATGCCGATCAGGATCGCCGGGCGCTTGTCGCTTTCCGGCGGCCGCGGCGGGGCAAGCAGGGACGACCCGTCCCCCCGCAAGAGCGAGACGCGCGGATGGCGCTTGACCGAGCGGCGCTTGCGCAGCATTTCCGCCTGGTAGCGGATCCTTTCATAGACGAGCGGCGCGAGCCGATGCACCGCCCGCAGCCGCCTGATCGGTGCCCATGGCGCGTCCATCTGCTTGATCTCGCCGGGCAGCGGCTTGCGGGGGATGGACAGCCGGATCGTCACGCCGGGCGCGCCGGGATGGGCGCCGGGGCGCTCGAACTGGCCCAGGAACTGCGCGTTCATGTGCTGCGGCTGGAAGGTAAAGGGGCCTTCGGTGACGCTGGGCTCGCCCCAGACCGGGTCCTTGCCCTCGTAGAGGATGAAATTCAGCCTCTGCGTGGGATAAAGACGGGAATAGATGGAAACGATCTCGGATATCTCGCGCTGGATATGCTCGGCTATATCCTCGCCGACAGGGGCGAGTGCGGTCGTGCTGGTCATGCTGCTGCGCGTCTCATCTGCCTGTGCTCCTTGAGCTTGCGGTGTAATCGAGAACGGCAACAAGGGAAAGCCACTAGCGGGCCCGGCGGCCGTTCTGCGCGCAGTGCGCAGATTGTCGCCACAGCCGCCCGGCAAAAGGCCCGTTCACCCCGTGGTTGCGTGTGACCCGACGACGCAAGGCGTTTTCATCAAGGAAACCGAAGGCCATGGCGGCTATGGTGGCCTCGCGCGGTGATTCGCGCCGCGGGCCTTGGCCCGGCGTCTTCTGATCGCGGAGGTCATGCATGGCGGGCAAGGCAAGATCCTGGTGGGGCGGCGCGGCAGGCGTCGCGGTTCTGGTCATCGTGGGCTGGCTGGCCTGGCAGAACAGGGCGCAGGACGGGCAGCTTGCCGGCATCGCCTCGGGCAATGGCCGGATCGAGGCGACCGAGATCGACATCTCGGCCCTGTCCGCCGGGCGCATCGCCCGCATCCAGGCGGCCGAGGGCCAGTTCGTGCGCAAGGGCGAGGTGCTGGTGCAGATGGACACCCTGCAGCTCGATGCCCAGAAACGCCAGGCCGAGGCGCAGCTGCGCCGCGCCCGCATCGGGGTCGAGACCGCGCAAAGCCTGGTGACGCAGGCCGAGGCGCAGCACAAGGCCGCCGGCGCCGCGGTCGAGCAGGCGCAGGCCGCGGCCGATGCGGCGGCGGCGCGGCTGGCGCGCACCGAAAGCCTGGCGCGCAGCAACGTCGCCTCGCAGCAGGCGCTGGACGACGTGCGCGCCTCGGGGCGCGAGACGCAGGCGGCGCTGGCCTCGGCCGAGGCGAACCTGGCCGCGGCCGAGGCGGGGATCGGCGCTGCCCGCGCCCAGGTGGTCGATGCCGAGGCGGCGGTGGACGCGGCCCAGGCCGCGATCGAAGCCATCGAGGTGCAGATCGGCGACGCCACGCTGGCATCGCCGCGCGACGGCCGGGTGCAATACCGCATCGCGCAAGAGGGCGAGATCGTCGCGGCGGGCGGGCGCATCCTGAACCTGGTCGATCTGGAAGATGTCTACATGACCTTCTTCCTGCCCACCTCGCAGGCCGGCCGGGTCGAGGTCGGGGCCGAGGCGCGGCTGGTCATGGACGCCGTCCCGCAATACGTCATCCCGGCGCGGATTTCCTATGTCGCGGATGTGGCGCAGTTCACGCCCAAGACCGTCGAGACCGCCGAGGAACGCGAAAAGCTGATGTTCCGCGTCCGCGCCCAGGTCGATCCCGAATTGCTGCGCAAATACAGCAATTACGTCAAGACCGGCCTGCCCGGCATGGCCCATGTCCGCATCGACTCCCAGGCCGGCTGGCCCGACACCCTGTCCAACCTGGTCGAATGACCGCGCAGCCCGACATCCCGCCCGTGGCCGAGGTCGCCGGCGTCTCGCTGCGCTATCGCAGCGCGGTGGCGCTCGAGGAGGTGTCGCTGGCGATCCCCGCCGGGCGCATGGTCGGGCTGATCGGGCCCGACGGCGTCGGCAAGTCCAGCCTGCTGTCGCTGATCGCCGGGGCGCGGGTGATCCAGCAGGGCAAGGTCCGCGTGCTTGGCGGCGACATGGGCAACGCGCACCAGCGCGCCCGCCTGTGCCCGCGCATCGCCTATATGCCGCAGGGGCTGGGCCGGAACCTTTATCCCACGCTGTCGGTGGCCGAGAACCTGGATTTCTTCGGCCGGCTTTTCGGCCATGGCGCGACCGAGCGCGCGCGCCGCATCGACACGCTGCTGGCCGCGACCGGCATGTCGCCGTTCCGCGACCGCCCCGCCGCCAAGCTTTCGGGCGGGATGAAGCAGAAGCTGGGCCTGTGCTGCGCGCTGATCCACGACCCCGACCTGCTGATCCTGGACGAGCCGACCACCGGCGTCGATCCGCTGTCCCGCCGCCAGTTCTGGGAACTGATCGGCCGCATCCGCCGCGACCGCCCCGGCATGAGCGTCATCACCGCCACCGCCTATATGGAGGAAGCCGCCGGTTTCGACTGGCTGGTGGCGATGGACGCGGGCCGGGTGCTGGCCACCGGCAGCCCGGCCGAACTGCTCGACCGCACCGGGGCCGAGGACCTGGACCGCGCCTTCATCGCGCTGTTGCCCGACAGCGAAAGGCGCGGGCACGAGCAGGTCGCGATCCCGCCGCGCAAGGCCCATGACGGCGAGCCCGCCATCGAGGCCCGGCACCTGACCATGCGGTTCGGCGACTTCACCGCCGTCGACAACGTCAGCTTCCGCATCGACAAGGGCGAGATCTTCGGCTTTCTCGGCTCGAACGGCTGCGGCAAGACCACGACGATGAAGATGCTGACCGGCCTCTTGCAGCCCAGCGAGGGCACGGCGCAGCTGTTCGGCGCCGAACTCGACCCCTCGGACATGGCGGTGCGCCGCCGGGTCGGCTTCATGAGCCAGTCCTTCTCGCTCTATTCCGAACTGACGGTGCGGCAGAACCTGGACCTGCACGCACGGCTGTTCGGCCTGGAGGCGGGCAAGGTCGCGGACCGGGTCCGGCAGATGATCGAACGCTTCGGGCTGGCGGGCGTCGCGGACGATTTGCCCGACGCCCTGCCCCTGGGCATCCGCCAGCGCCTGTCTTTGGCCGTGGCGATGATCCACGGCCCCGAGATCCTGATCCTGGACGAGCCGACCTCGGGCGTCGATCCGGTGGCGCGGGACGCCTTCTGGCGGATGCTGGGCGAGCTTTCGCGCCATGACGGGGTGACGATCTTCGTCTCGACCCATTTCATGAACGAGGCCGAGTGGTGCGACCGCATCTCGCTGATGCATGCCGGCCGCGTGCTGGTCAGCGACACGGCCGAGGCGATCAAGCGATCCAAGGGCGCCGCGACCCTGGACGACGCCTTCGTCGCCTATCTGCAAGAGGCGATCGGCGACGAGCCCGCCCCCGAGCCGCTTGCCGATGCGCCCCAGGCCCCGGCGCCGGCCGGCGGCTGGTTCAGCCTGCGGCGGATGCTCAGCTATTCCCGGCTGGAATCGCTGCAACTCCGGCGCGATCCGATCCGGCTGACCCTGGCGCTGCTGGGCAGCCTGATCCTGATGTTCGTCATCGGCTACGGCATCAACATGGATGTCGAGGATCTCAGCTTTGCCGTGCTGGACCGCGACCAGACCGCGACCTCGCGCGATTACGTGCTGGACATCGCCGGCTCGCGCTATTTCACCGAAACCGAGCCGCTTGCGGGCTACGAGGACATGGACGCCCGCATGCGCACCGGCAACCTTGCCCTGGCCATCGAGATCCCGCCCGGCTTTGCCCGCGACGTGGCGCGCGGCGGCGCGGTGCAGGTCGGCGCCTGGATCGACGGCGCCAACCCGACGCGGGCCGAAACCGTGCAGGGCTATGTCCAGGGCATGCATGCCGACTGGATCATGCGCAAGACGCGCGAGGCCCAGGGCGATCAGGCGGTGCAGGGCGCCTTCGATCTGGTGACGCGCTTTCGCTACAATCCCGACGTGAAAAGCATCGTGGCCATGGTGCCGGCGGTGATCCCGCTGCTTCTGCTGCTGATCCCGGCGGTGCTGACCACGCTCAGCGTGGTGCGCGAAAAGGAACTGGGCTCGATCATCAATTTCTACGTCACCCCCGTCACCCGGCTGGAGTTCCTGATCGGCAAGCAATTGCCCTATGTGGCGCTGGCGATGCTGAACTTCGCGCTGATGACAGCTTTCGCGGTCTTCGCCTTCCGCGTGCCCTTCACCGGCAGCCTGGCGGCCTTTTCGCTGGCCGCGCTGCTTTACGTCGCCGCCACAACGGCCATGGGGCTCTTGATCTCGTCCTTCATGCGCAGCCAGGTGGCGGCGCTGTTCGCCACCGTGCTGCTGACCATGATCCCCGGCGCGCAATATTCCGGGCTCCTGGACCCGGTTTCCTCGCTGCAAGGCGTGGGCCGCGCCATCGGCGAGGTCTATCCGACCACGCATTTCATCATCGCCTCGCGCGGGGCGTTCTCGAAGGGGTTGGGCTTCGACGATCTGGGCATGGCCTTCGCCGCGCTGGCGGCGGCAGGCCCGCTGATCCTGGGGCTCAGTGCCCTGCTGCTGAGGAAACAGGCGAAATGAAGCTGCGCAACGTCTGGCACCTGGGCATCAAGGAGTTGCGCGGGCTGTGGCGCGACCCGGCCATGCTGCTCCTGATCGTCTATGCCTTCTCGCTGTCGATCTATACCGAATCCAAGGCGATGCCGGAAAGCCTGTCCAACGCCGCCATCGCCGTGGTGGACGAGGACCGCTCGGCGCTGTCCGAGCGCATCGTCGGCGCCTTCACCCCGCCCTATTTCGGCACGCCGCGGCTGATCACCACGACCGAGATGGACCGCCGCATGGACGAGGGGCTGGACACTTTCGCGCTGGACATCCCGCCCGATTTCCAGCGCGACCTGCTGGCCGGCCGCCACCCGGCGATCCAGCTGAACGTGGACGCCACCCGGATGAGCCAGGCGTTCACCGGCAGCGGCTATGTCCAGCAGATCGTCGGCGCCGAGGTGTCGGAATTCCTTGCCGGCCACCGCGAGGACAGCGTCCTGCCGGTCGAGCTGGCGCTGCGGGCGCGCTACAACCCGGCGCTGGACGCGGGCTGGTTCGGGGCGATCAACAGCGTGATCGACGCCGTGACCATGCTGTCCATCATCCTGACCGGCGCCGCGCTGATCCGCGAAAAGGAACATGGCACGGTCGAGCATCTGCTGGTCATGCCGGTGACGGCGGCCGAGATCATGCTGTCCAAGATCTGGACCATGGGGCTGGTCGTGCTGCTGGCCTCGGGCTTCGCGATCACCGTGGTGGTGCAGATGGCCCTGCAGGTGCCGGTGGCGGGATCGGTGCCGCTGTTCATCGCGGCGGCGGCCTTGATGCTGTTCGCGACCACCTCGATGGGCATCTTCCTGGCCACCGTGGCGGGGTCGATGCCGCAATTCGGCTTGCTCCTGATGCTGGTGCTGTTCCCGCTCCAGGTGCTTTCGGGCGGCATGACCCCGCGCGAAAGCATGCCCGACGTCATCCAGGCGCTGATGTCGCTGGCGCCCAACACGCATTTCGTGATCCTGTCGCAGGGGGTGCTGTTCCGGGGCGCGGGGCTGGGTGTGGTCTGGCCGCAGCTCCTGGCGCTGGCGCTGATCGGCGCGGTGCTGTTCTGGCTGGCGCTGCGCCAGTTCCGCCGCTTCCTGGCCTGACCCCGGACCGAGAGAAGCCGGACCCGAAGGCCCGGCAGTCGATACCACGTCAAACCACCACAACTTGACTGATTAATCAATTAACATACGCCCCGATTCGTTTAAATGCTTTTCTGGCGGATTCCCGCCCTGCCGCCCTGCCCGGCCGCCGAAAATCCTTGGCCGAGGCCCGTGCAGGGCGGCAAGCAGGGCCATTGCTCCACCCTGCCGCGCTGGCCTATTGCTTTCGCGGCAAAGACCGGCACAAGCGGGGCCATCGGGCTTGCACCCGCCTGCACCCCCGCCGGGGAAGGCGGCCAGAAAAGGAGACTGCGCTTGCACAGCTGCGAGACGGCCCCATTCACCATCCGGCTCGACGACCTGGGCTATGAGGTCGCCGGACGCCCGGTGCTGGCCGGCATCACGCTGCAATCCTCGGCCCGGCGCATCGGCGTGGTGGGCCGGAACGGCTCTGGCAAAAGCACCCTGGCACGGCTGCTGGCCGGGCTGATCGCGCCGACCAGCGGCCAGGTCCGCATCGGCGGCCACGACGTGTTCCGCGACCGCCGCGCGGCGCTGGAAACCGTGGGCATCCTGTTCCAGAACCCCGAGCATCAGATCATCTTCCCCCGCGTCGCCGAGGAAATCGCCTTCGGCCTGCGCCAGCAGGGGCTGGACAAGGCGCAGGCCGCCGCGCGGGTCGAGGCGGTGCTGCGCTCCTTCGACAAGCCGCATTGGAAGGACGCGCCGATCTCGGCCCTGTCGCAGGGCCAGAAGCACCTGGTCTGCATGATGGCGGTGCTGGCCATGCGGCCGCAGCTGCTGATCCTGGACGAACCCTATGCCGGGCTCGACATCCCCACCCGGCGGCAGTTGGCCCGCTATCTGCACCGGGCAGGGACGCGGCTGCTGCACATCTCGCACGAGCCCTCCGACCTCGAAACCTGCGACGAGCTGTTCTGGCTGGACCGCGGCCGCATCGTGGCGCAGGGCGCGCCGGCCGCGCTGCTGCCCGATTTCACCGCCGAGATGATCCGGCTGGGAGAGCTTGATGATATCGCTGACCTCGCCGGTTGAGACCCGCGCCCATCGCTGGCCGGCGGGGCTGAAGCTGGGCGGGCTGTGCCTGGCCTCGACCGCGCTGTTCCTGGTCGGCGACATCGCCATCCATGCGGCGGCGCTGGGTGCGGTGCTGGCGCTTTACGCCGCGCCGGGGCCGGTCTTCCTGCGCGCGGGGCTGCGCAGCCTGCGGGTGGTGCTGCCCTTCGTCGCCGTCCTGCTGGGCTGGCACGCGATCGCCGGCGACATGCGCATGGGCCTGCTCGTCACCCTGCGCATGGTCACGCTGGTGGCGCTGGCCAACCTGGTGACGATGACCACGGGGCTCGAGGATCTGGTCGACCTGATCCGCCGCCTGACCGCGCCGCTGCGCCGGCTGGGCCTGCCCACGCAGCTGCTGGAGATCGCCATCCCGCTGGTCATCCGCTTCACCCCGGTCCTGGTCGCCCGCGCCGAGACCCTGGCCGAGGCATGGCGCGCCCGGTCCCGCCGCCGCCCCGGCTGGCGGCTGATCCTGCCGCTGACCCTGCAGGCACTGGACGACGCCGATCATGTCGGCGAAGCTTTGCGCGCGCGAGGCGGCCCCCTTGGACCGCATGGACAGGAGTAGACCATGGAACGCAATATCGCCCAGATCGCCCTTTTCGCCGCGATGATCGCGGCGCTGGGGCTGGTGCCGCAGATCACCCTTGGCTTCGGCGTGCCGATCACGGCGCAGACGCTGGGCGTCATGCTGGCCGGCGCGGTGCTTGGCGCCCGGCGCGGCGCCGCGGCGGCGGCGCTGTTCCTGCTGCTGGTGGCGCTTGGCCTGCCGCTGCTGGCGGGCGGCCGCGGCGGGCTTGGCGCCTTCGTCGCGCCGACGGCGGGCTTCGCGCTCGGCTTTCCGGTCGCGGCCTTCGCCACCGGGCTGTTCGTCGAGCATGTGCGGCTGCGCTCGGCCGGGCTGGCGGCCGGGCTGGGCGCGGTCTTCGGCGGGATCGTGGTCCTTTACGTCTTCGGCGCGACGGGGCTTGCCATCGTGGCAAGGAAAAGCCTGCTCGAGGCCTTCACCCTGGTCGCGGTCTTCATTCCCGGCGATTTGCTGAAGGCGGCGATCACCGGCATGCTGGTGCAGGCGCTGGCACGCCTGCGGCCGCAGACGCTGGCCTGGCACCGCCAGGCGGCCGGGACCGGCGACCTGCGCTTGTAGCCCGCCCCTGCCCGGTCAGGGCGCGGGAAAGGGACACGGCCCTGCTGCGACAGGATGAAAACCCCGCGCCGATTGCTGTTCTACCAACTCGGGCGCCATCTCGAACGAGGTCGCGCCTTTCGGCGGGGTGCAGGCCTCGGGGCTGGGGCGCGAGGGCGCGAAATACGGGCTCGAGGAATATCTGGATCAAATCCCTCAACCTCGGCCCTCTAGCAGGCTGCTGAAAAAGGATTTTGAAAGGGCGACGCAGCGGAAATCGTTCTGGATCCAGCTGATATCGGCCCGAAAATGGGGTGTTTTCGGCAAATTTTAGGCGGATTTCCCGGTTCCCCGCCCGCGCTGTCCTGTCGCAAGGACTTTTTCAGCAGCCTGCTAGGCTTGCCCGCCGCGGCCCGCGGGTCGGTTCCAGCGGGTCGAGACGCGGAACACATCCACCGGGCAGGCGTCGATGCAGCCGCCGCAGTTCTGGCAATCGCCCGACAGGATGACCGGGCTCTCATTGCCCTTCAGCGCGGGGACGATGACATGCGGCTCGGGGCAGATGGTGAAGCAGGCGCCGCAATCGGTGCAGGCATCGCGGTTCGCGGCGGACACCCGGACCACCGCGCCCTTGCCGACCAGGCCGTAGAAGGCCCCGACCGGGCACAGGTGGCTGCACCAGGCGCGGCGCGACACGAACAGGTCCAGCAGGAACACCGCCAGGATGATGGCCCAGCCGAAACCGATGCCGCTGATGAAGGCGCGTTGCAGCAGGCTGACCGGGTTCACGAACTCCCAGGCGATGGTGCCGGTCAGGACGGATGCGACCAGCGTCGAGCCCAGGATCGCCAGCCGCGTGCGCCGGTCCAGCTTGCGGTCGCGGGTCAGGCCGGTCTTTTCGCGCAGCCAATGCGCGGCATCGGTCACGACGTTCACCGGGCACACCCAGCCGCAATAGACCCGGCCGCCGACCACCAGGTAGAACAGCAGCACGATCAGCGCGCCGCCCGCCACCGGCAGCGCCGGAACGCTGCCGCCGAACAGCGATTGCACCACGATATAGGGATCGCCCAGCGTGACGACCCCGCCGATCTCGCTGGCGGCGAAATTGCCGCGCGCGATCCAGATCCCCGCCATCGGCCCCAGCACGAACAGCCCCAGCACCGACAGCTGGCTGATCCGCCGCAAGAGCCACCATTTATGCGCCCGCAGCAGGCCATGGGCCTGCACCCCCAGCCTGCGGCTGTCCGAGATCCACCAGCCGATCATGTCGCCCGCCCCGCCCGGTTGCGCCCCTGCCCACCCAGGCCCAGGTCGCGCGGCAGCACCCGGATCGAGGCATGGCCGGTCACGCAATGCTTCTCGCAGGTGCCGCAGCCGGTGCAATGGTCGGAATGGACGGTGGGGATCATGATGGCGCGGCCGTTCGCCTCGCCCGGCTCGAGCGTGATCGCGTCGCCGCGGATCGGGCAGACGCGGACGCAGATGCTGCAATTCATGCCCTTGTAGTTCAGGCAGTCCTCGTGCCCGACCAGCACGGCCACGCCCATCTCGGCGTCGCGGATGGCGATGGTGCTGTCCAGCGCCCCGGTCGGGCAGGCCCGCGCGCAGGGCACGTCGCGACACATGTAGCAGGGCACCTCGCGCGGGGTGAAGAAGGGCGTGCCGACGGGCGGCTCCTGCCCCCATTCCGCCAGCGACAGCGTGCCGTAGGGACAGGCCTGGACGCACAGCCCGCAGCGCACGCAGGCGGACAGGAAATCGGCCTCGGGCTGGGCGCCGGGCGGGCGCATGGCGCGCGCATCGGCCTTGGCCGTGGACTGGATCAGCGCCGCCAGGGAAAACCCGCCCAGGCAGACCGCTCCGGTCATGCGGGCCGCCTCGGCCAGGGCGGTGCGACGATTCATCTTGCGTTTGCTGGATGCCATCTGCGTCCCCCTCCTTCGGGAGCGTGGTCGTCACCGGGCTGCGACGGCCTCCTGTTCTGCGCGTTTGCGTTCGGCCAGAAGCGGCTCGTATCGGCGGTCGGTCAGGGTCTCGAGGAAAGCCACCAGCGCATCGACGCGCGCGTCGTCCAGCATCAGCCCCGATTGCAATTCGGCCAGCGACAGGTTCTCGGCCACCTCGGGATCGCCCCAGTCCTGGCCGGTCTCGGGGTTGATCCGCGACGCCGGGCGCCGGCTGGTGTATTTGTTATAGAACAGGATGGCGGTGCGCAGGTCCTCGAACACGCCATTATGCATGTAGGGCCCGGTCACGGCCACGTTGCGCAGGGTCGGCACCTTGATGCGGCCCGCCTGCGCCGGATCGTCGATGCCCGGCCGCTGCAGCAGCCCCAGGTCCACATGGTCGGGCCCCAGCCCGTTGATCGCCCGGACGGCATGGTTCACCGGCACGCCGATATTGTGGTATTCGAAGCTGGTGAAGGTCTCGCGCTCGGTGATGCCCTGCTGGCGCAGCTGGTGGCACAGCCGGCAGTTCCAGGTGATGAAGACGGTATGGCCGAACTGCTCCTGCGCGGTCAGCTCGGCCTCGCCGCGCAGGTAGCGGTCATAGCGCGAATCGAAGGGCGCGAACTCCTGGGTCGACTGATAGGCGGCCAGGGCCTCGGCGGCATGGTCGAAGGCGCGTTCGACATCGTCGAGCGCGCCCTTCCCGAACAGCGCCGCGAAGCCCTGCGCATAGTCGGCATTCCCGCGCAGCCGCTCGACCACGGTGGCGCGGTCGGGCATCGCCATCTCGACCGGGTTCAGCATCGGCTGGCCGGCCTGGTCGCGCAGGTTGTCGGCCCGCCCGTCCCAGAAC
>NZ_JRKO01000084.1 GCF_000763885.1 Paracoccus versutus
GTCAACTCGGCCGTGCCATCGCCGTCCAGGTCGACCAGCAGCCGATGCGCGCCGGCCTGCGACCAGTCGGCGCGAACCTGCCCCAGCCCGGAAAAATCATCGGTGCCGATGAAGGTCAGACCCAGGCCAGAAAGGTCGATCCTGTCCTCGTTCGACTGGAAATCCAGGATGACATCGATGCTGCCGTCCAGATCCTCGGCGGCCGAGAACACGAACACATCGGCCCCAAGCCCACCGGCCAGCGTGTCGGAGCCCGCCCCGCTAGCAAGCGTGTCGCTGCCGTCGCCGCCCTGAAGCAGGTCGTCGCCCGCCCCACCGAACAGACTGTCATGGCCGGCCCCGCCGATCAGGGTGTCGTTGCCCTCACCGCCGAAAACGTCGTCGTTGCCTGGGCCGCCGTCGAGCAGGTCGGCGCCGAGATCGCCGAACAGGCTGTCATGGCCTGCCCCGCCAAGCAGCGTATCGTCTCCGTCGCCGCCATGGATCAGGTCGTGGCCTTCGTCGCCATGAAGTACATCCGCCCCTGCATCGCCGTAAAGCGTGTCATGGCCGGCCCCGCCGTTGAGCGTGTCATTGCCGTCGCCACCCCAAAGCATATCGTACCCATTGCCGCCGAGGAGCGTGTCGTTTCCCGATCCTCCTTCAAGGATGTCGTCGCCTGCATCGCCACGAAGCAGATCATTGCCGCCGTCGCCTCGCAGCGTATCGTTGCCATCGCCTCCATAGATGAGGTCGTCACCGTTTCCGCCCCAGAGCAGGTCGCTTCCGTCTCCGCCGTAGAGCAGGTCGTTTCCGTCGTCACCGCTTAGCGTGTCGTTTCCGACCTGGCCCCAGAGCGTATCGTCGCCCGCTCCCCCGACGAGGCTGTCGTTTCCGTCTCCGCCGAAGAGCAGGTCATCCCCCGCATCGCCACGAAGCAGATCATTGCCGCCGTCGCCTCGCAGCGTATCGTTGCCATCGCCTCCATAGATGAGGTCGTCACCGTTTCCGCCCCAGAGCAGGTCGCTTCCGTCTCCGCCGTAGAGCAGGTCGTTTCCGTCGTCGCCGCTTAGCGTGTCGTTTCCGAGCTGGCCCCAGAGCGTATCGTCGCCCGGCCCCCCGACGAGGCTGTCGTTTCCGTCTCCGCCGAAGAGCAGGTCGTTGCCTTCATGGCCGATGAGGGTGTCTTTGCCCGCATCACCTCGCAATGTGTCGCTGCCGGCGCCCCCGGCCAGGTTGTCATTGCCGTTTCCGCCCCAGAGCAGGTCGTTTCCGTTTCCGCCCCAGAGCAGGTCGTTTCCGTCTCCACCCCAGAGCAGGTCGTTTCCGTGGTCGCCGCTTAGCGTGTCGTTTCCGACCTGGCCCCATAGCGTATCGTCGCCCGGCCCCCCGACGAGGCTGTCGTTTCCGTTCCCACCGAAGAACAGGTCGTTGCCCTCATGGCCGATGAGGGTGTCGTTGCCGGCGTCGCCTCGCAATGTGTCGCTGCCGGCGCCCCCGGCCAGGTTGTCATTGCCGTTTCCGCCCCAGAGCAGGTCGTTTCCATCTCCGCCCCAGAGCAAGTCGTTTCCGTCGTCGCCGTAGAGCAGGTCGTTTCCGACCTGGCCCCAGAGCGTATCGTCGCCCGGCCCCCCGACGAGGCTGTCGTTTCCGTCTCCGCCGAAGAGCAGGTCGTTGCCTTCATGACCCATGAGCGTGTCGGCACCGGCCTCTGCCCTCAGCGTGTCGTTGCCCGCCCCGCCCTGGAGGTTGTCGTCCCCCGGTCCGCCCAGAAGCAGGTCGTTGCCGGCATGGCCGAAGACGTCCGAGCCGTTGCGGCTCGCGTTCAGCGTGTCGTTGCCCGCCGTGCCGGCCACCGTCGCGCGCATGTCGGGGGCCGCGTAATGCGCGATGGGGAAAAGCGAATTGTCAAAGGCGCTCGCCTGCAGCATCGTGTTGTCCCGCGTCATGACCCAGAGAACCGAATTTCCGTAAAATATCCTGATTCCATAGCTTTCCGACCGGAACCCCAGCTGCCCGACATTGCGGACCATGCCCAGGAAGGACAGGTCCAGCCGGTCCACCCCCGGCTCGAAATCGGTGATGGTGATCTTGCCGTTGACCTCGGCCGCCACGAAGATGTCCGCGCCGGCCCCGCCGGTCATCTGCACCGGGCTGCTGCCGGCGATCAGGATGTCGTCGCCGGCGCCGCCGTCCAGGCCGCGCGTCTCGGCGCTGGCCTGCATCATGTCGTTGCCCTCGGTTCCCGACTGCCAGCCTGCGCCGACCACCCGCGTCAGGCCGATCCCGCCCGGCTCGAAGACGAATTGCGTGATGCCGCTTTCCCGGCGCGACGAGGCGAAAAGCGCGATCTTGCCCTCGATCACCAGCGCCGAAAGCGCCGAGACATCGGCCAGCGCCCGGTCGTCGGTATCGACCAGCGTGGCCAGATGCATCAGCCGCCCCTCGGGCAGGACGGTGAAGACGCTGAGGCCGTCGTCGCCCCCGCCCACGAAGACGAAGGCGCGGCCGTCCAGGGTCGCGGTCGCAAGCGCGGTGGCGCCGGCAAAGCGGGTGCTGCGTTCGTCGATGATGTGATCGGCCGGCAGAAGCTCGCCCTCGTAGGTCAGGCGCATGGTGGTCAGGGACGAGCTTTGCGCCGCCGCGACCACCAGATAGGTCACGCCGCCCACCGCGACCGTGGCCAGGTGGCTGGGCTGGTCCATGCCAAGGCCGTGCCAGGACCACAGCATATGCGCCGTGCCGACCGAGCCGTCGGCATGGATCATCTGCACCGCGACGTAATTGCCCGTGGCCGAGGCCGAGATGAGGAAGCTGCGGTCGGCCAGCGTGGCCACCAGCATGTCGTCGATCTCGGTCCCCTGCGCGCCCGAGCCGAGCGGCAGCGCCGCCTGGGTGACATGGGCGATGGTGCCGTCCGCGGCCTGCCGCCAGATGTCGAAGGCGGTCTGCCCGTCGCGGGCCGAATACAGGAAATTGCCCTGCGTCGTCTGGAACTGGCCCAGCCGGATCACGTCGCCGGGCAGGCCGGCCGGCCCGGCCAGGGGCGCCTCGGCGCGAAACCCGCCCTGGTCGTCCAGCCGGATGCCGGCGCCCAGCGCATCGCGCAGCCCGGTGCCGAACAGCACCGGCCCGTCCTTCAGCGTGACGATGCTGGCGTCCGGGGTGCCGCCGTAGCCCAGCGAGGCGGCATGGGGCTGGGCGCCGATCATCTCGATCGGCAGGTCGGCCGTGGTGACGCGATAGGCCGCGATGCCGCCGCCGACATGGGTGATGCTGTAGAGCGCATGCCCGTCCGGCCCGGAAAAACTCCGCAGATTCGTGATGTTGGTCACGAAGGGGGCCTGGGGGCCGATATAGGTGGCAACGTGACGGTATCGCATCGCGGGCTTCGTTGGTGGCGGGGCTGGTTCCTGTCCCGACAAGGTGCCGAACCGGCCTGCGAAGTCACGCGCAATTCCCCGTGCATTTTAATCTCCGCAGGCATAGGTTCGGCGCCAGCGCGCCGCTTGCGCGCCTTTGGGAGTTCCTCCATACGCATCCTGCGCTAGGCAAATCTGGTAGAGACAGATGCAGATCCAAAAGACCTCGCTTCCGGGCGTCCTGGTCCTTGTTCCGCGGCGGTTCGGCGATGATCGCGGGTTCTTTTGCGAAAGCTGGAGCCGCAAGACCCTGCACGACGCGGGGCTGGACCTGCCGGAATTCGTGCAGGATAACCACTCGCTGTCGGCGGCGGCGGGCACCTTGCGGGGGCTGCATTTCCAGGCCCCGCCCCATGCCCAGGGCAAGCTGGTGCGCTGCGGGCGCGGGCGGCTTTTCGACGTGGCGGTCGATATCCGCAAGGGCAGTCCGACCTATGGCCAATGGACCGGCTGCGAGCTGTCCTTTGAAAACGGCCGACAGCTGTGGATACCGGCGGGCTTCCTGCACGGTTTCGTCACCCGCGAGCCGGACACGGAAATCCTGTATAAATGTACTGATTATTATGCGCCGGATTGCGACGGATCGGTGGTCTGGGACAGTATCGGCATCGACTGGGGCATCGCCGGCCGGCCGATCCTGTCGGCCAAGGACGCCGCCGCCCCGTCTTTGAACGAGTTCGACAGCCCTTTCACCTATGAAGGGCCTTTTGATTACGAGGCGAGATTATGAAGATTCTGGTTACCGGCGGCGCGGGCTTCATCGGTTCGGCGGTGGTCCGGCTGGCGGTGGCGCGGGGACATTCGGTGGTGAACCTCGATTCGCTGACCTATGCCGCCAATCCCGAAAACGTGGCCTCGGTTGCCGGCAGCCCGCTCTATGCCTTCGAGCGGGCCGATATCCGCGACCGTGCCGCGCTGGACCGCATCCTGGCCGCGCACCGGCCCGACGCCATCATGCACCTGGCCGCCGAAAGCCATGTGGACCGCTCGATCGACGGGCCGGGCGCCTTCATCGAGACCAACGTGACCGGCACCTACAACCTGCTCGAGGCGGCGCGCGCCTGGTGGACCGCGCAGGGCCGGCCCGAGGAGTTCCGTTTCCACCACATCTCGACCGACGAGGTCTTCGGCTCGCTGGGCGAGGCCGGGCAGTTCACCGAAGCCACGCCCTATGACCCGCGCAGCCCCTATTCGGCCTCGAAAGCCGCTTCGGACCACCTGGTCCGCGCCTGGCACGAGACCTATGGCCTGCCGGTGGTGCTGACCAATTGTTCCAACAATTACGGGCCGTTCCATTTCCCGGAAAAGCTGGTGCCGGTGGTGATCCTGAACGCGCTGCACGGCCGGCCGATCCCGGTCTACGGCGATGGCGGCAATATCCGCGACTGGCTTTACGTCGAGGATCACGCCGACGCGCTGCTGCTGGTCTTGGAAAAGGGCGTCATCGGCCGCAGCTACAACATCGGCGGCGAGAACGAGGCGAAGAACATCGACCTGGTGCGCACGATCTGCGCGCATATGGACCGGCTGCGCCCGGATGCCGCGCCGCATGACCGGCTGATCACCTTCGTCACCGACCGGCCCGGCCACGACCGGCGCTATGCCATCGATCCGACCCGCATCCGCGAGGAACTGGGCTGGCGGCCCTCGGTCACGGTCGAGGAAGGGCTGGCACGCACCGTCGAATGGTATCTGGAAAACGAGGACTGGTGGCGGCCGCTTCTGTCCCGCCAGGGTGTCGGCGAAAGGCTCGGCAGGGCATGAAGGGCCTGCTGGTCTTTGGCCGCAGCGGGCAGGTCGCGACCGAGCTTGCGCGGCTGGCGCCCGAGGCGCGCTTCCTGGGCCGCGATCGGGCCGACCTGGCCGATCCCGCGGCCTGCGCCGCGGCGATCCGCACCTCGGGCTGCGCGGCGGTGCTGAACGTGGCCGCCCATACCGCCGTGGACCGCGCCGAAGCCGAACCCGACCTGGCCCGCGCCGTCAATGCCGATGCGCCGGCCGCCATGGCGCGGGCGGCGGCGGAACTGGGCCTGCCCTTCCTGCATATCTCGACCGATTACGTCTTCGACGGCTCGGGCGAGCGGCCCTGGGTCGAAACCGACCCGACCGGCCCGCTGGGCGTCTATGGCGCCAGCAAGCTGGCCGGAGAGCAGGGCATCGCCGCCGCCGGCGGGCAATGGGCGGTTTTGCGCACCTCCTGGGTCTTTTCGGCCCATGGGGCGAATTTCGTCAAAACCATGCTGCGGCTGGGCGCCGAGCGCGAGGAATTGCGCGTCGTCGCCGACCAGCAGGGCGGCCCGACCCCGGCCGCCGACATCGCGGCCGCCTGCCTGGCCATGCTGGGCGCGATGCGCGGCGACGCCTCGCGCGGGGGGATCTATCACTTCGCGGGCAGCCCCGACACCAGCTGGGCCGGCTTTGCACGCGAGATCATGGCGCAGGCGGGCCTGTCCTGCCGCGTCAGCGACATTTCAACGACGGATTACCCCACCCCCGCCCGGCGCCCGGCCAATTCGCGCCTGAACTGCGCCGCCATTCAGCGGGATTTCGGCATCAGTCGCCCCGACTGGCGCGCCGGTCTCGCCAAGGTCTTGCAGGAGCTGAAACCATGACCCAATCCCAGACCCCACCCAGCCGCCGCAAGGGCATCATCCTGGCCGGCGGCTCGGGCACCCGGCTTTATCCGATCACCATGGGCGTGTCCAAGCAGCTGCTGCCGATCTATGACAAGCCGATGATCTATTACCCGATCACCGTGCTGATGCTGTCGGGCATCCGCGAGATCGCCATCATCACCACGCCCGAGGACCAGGACCAGTTCCGCCGCCTGCTGGGCGACGGCAGCCAATGGGGGCTCAGCTTCGACTACCTGGTGCAGCCTTTGCCCGACGGGCTGGCGCAGGCCTATCTTCTGGCCGAGGATTTCCTGGCGGGCGCGCCCTCGGCCATGGTGCTGGGCGACAATATCTTCTTCGGCCACGGCCTGCCCTTGCTGCTGGAGGCGGCGGACCGGCGGGACACGGGCGGCACGGTCTTCGGATACCAGGTTTCCGACCCCGAGCGCTATGGCGTGGTCGATTTCGACCAGGCGGGCCGGGCGCGCGCCATCGTCGAGAAACCGGCCCAGCCGCCGTCGAATTTCGCCGTCACCGGGCTTTATTTCCTGGACGGCACGGCGCCGCGGCGCGCGGCCGAGGTCCGTCCCTCGGACCGGGGCGAGCTGGAGATCACCACGCTTCTGGAAAGCTATCTGCACGACGGCCAGCTGAGCGTCGAGAAGATGGGCCGCGGCTTTGCCTGGCTGGATACCGGCACCCATGCCAGCCTGCTGGATGCGGGGAATTTCGTGCGCACGCTGGAAAACCGCCAGGGCCTGCAAACCGGCTGCCCCGAGGAGATCGCCTTCCAGGCCGGCTGGATTTCCGCCGATGAGCTGCGGGCCAGGGCCGGGCAATGCGCCAAGAATGCCTATGGCCGCTATCTGTTGCGCCTGCTGGGCGAGGCGGAATAGCTGGCCCGCGATCCCGAAGGCGCCTGTCCGGGGCAAAGCTTGCCGGGCAGGCCGCATGCCGCGGCGTTCGGATCGTTGCGCGGCTTGCCGCGGATCGGTCGCCTGCCGCCCAGGCCGCTGCTTTATCCCCGCCGCGTCTCTTGCTAAGAAGCCCCGGTTTTGCGCCCCTTCCGCCAGCCAACCCGTGAGCCCGTCTTGATCCAGCCTGATCCTTCCCCTCCGGTCGTCGCGGCGGTCGTCGTCACCTTCAACCGGCTGGCGCATCTGGAAAAGACGCTGACCCGCCTGCTGGCCGAGCCGCTCGATCACGTCGTGGTGGTCGAGAACGGCTCGACCGACGGCACGCGCGAATGGCTGGCCGGCCAGGACGACCCGCGGCTGCTCGTCATCGAGATGCCGCAGAACGGCGGCGGTGCGCTGGGGTTCGAGGTCGGAATGCGCGAGACCGGCCGCAGGCTGGACCCCGACTGGATGGTGCTGATGGACGATGACGCCCGCCCGGCGACCGGCGCCATCGTCCGGTTCCGGCAAGGCCTGGCCGAGGGCCGCTGGCCCGGCGCCGAGGCGCTGGCGGCGGCGGTGCGCTTTCCCGGCGGCCGGATCTGCGAGATGAACCGGCCGTGGGTCAACCCCTTCGGCGACCTGCCGGTTTTCCTGCGCGTGCTGGCAGGGGGCGGCCGGGCGGCGTTTCACATTCCTGACAGCGACTACGATGCGCAGGCGCCGCGGCCCCTGGACGGCACCTCCTTCGTCGGCTTCTTCGTGTCCCGCGCCGGGGTGGCCCGCGCCGGCTATCCCGATGGCCGGCTGTTCATCTATGGCGACGACGTTCTGTATTCGCTGGGGCTGACCCAGGCCGGCGGGCGGCTGCTTTTCGCCCCGGACCTGGAGTTCGAGCATGATTGCGCGACGCAGACGGCGGGGGCGATGCCCCGGCCGCTGTGGAAGGTGTATTACCTGCATCGCAACGCCTGGTTCGTCTATCGCCGGGTCGCGGGGCGGCTGTTCTTTCCGCCGCTGATGGCGCTGATGCTGCTGAAATGGCTGCGCAAGGGCCGCCTGCTGCCACCGGCCGAGCGGCGCATCTGCCGCCGGCTGATCCGCCTGGCGGTGCGGGACGCCTTTCGTGGCGAGCTGGGGCGAAGCCATGCCCAGATCATGGCCCTGGCCAATGGTGCCGGAACGGCCGCCGCACCGGCCAATGGCGCCGGCACCGGCCCGGCCGCCGCCGGCGACGAGCGCTGAGCCGCTCGGCTATCCGAAGCCGCTCTCCGGCCTCGACTTGGCGGATCCCGTGCCGTTGCGGGACCACTTGGCGGCCGAAAAATGCATTGCCCCGGCTGTCGTGGAAGGCATCGCCCGAGTGCAGGGGGCCAGAAGATGCGAAAACAGGCTGCCGGCTGGGCGCCCGCGTGATACGGTTCGGCCATGGCTGCCGGCCGGATTGCCGAGCCTTACTGGATCTGCTGGCCGATGTCCTCGATCAGGACGCGCCTGACATTCGGCCCCGCGGCTTTCCGGCCTGCCGCAAGCAGGGCCGCGCGCAGGCGTTGCATCGCCGGTTCGGCGGTGAAATTGCCGTCGAAGCCGCCGGTGTTCGCCTCGATCATCAGCGCGTTCAGCAAGGCGTCCCGCAGCCGATGTTCCTGCGCCTCGATCTCTGCGCGGGCCGAGGCGGGCATCTCGACGCTCAGCGACAGGATCATGATGGCCGAGGGCGTGCCGTTGCGCAGGATCGGCACGAAGAACTGGTTGGGAAAGGCGAACCAGTCGAGGCTGGCCCCGGTGTCGGCCGCCTCGCCGCCGCTGTCCTCGCCGCCGCCGCCCTCGCTGCCGTGGTCTGGGGCGGGATCGCCGGTCTCCGCCGCGCCCGGCTCGGCCGCCGTGGCGGCATCGCCCTGGGCAGGCTCGGCCGGTTTCGAGCCGCCCAGCATGTCGCCCCCGACCGCGCCGCCCAGGAAGGCCAGCAGGGGGACCAGGATAAGCAGGAGCTTTTTCACCGCGACCCCCTTTCAGTAAGGCAGGAGGATGTCGGCAAGCTGCTGGCCATAGCGCGGCTGCTGGACATCGCTGATCTGGCCGCGGCCGCCATAGGAGATGCGCGCGCCCGCGATCCGGTCATAGGCGATCTCGTTGCGCCGCCCGATGTCCGAGGGGCGCACGAAGCCGCTGACGGTCAGTTCGCGCACCTCGTAGTTCACCCGCACCTCCTGCGTGCCCTGGATGCGCAGCACGCCGTTGGCCAGCCGGTCCACCACGGTCGCCGCGACGCGCAGGGTCAGCTTGTCGCGGCGCGAGATATTGCCGCTGCCCTTGTAGCTCGAGGATGCCTTGGCCTCGGCCAGTTCCTCCATGCTGGCGCCTTCGGGCAGGATGCGGTCGATGCGCTGCGGCAGGCCCGCCAGCGAGGGGATGCCGACCTTGTCGGCCGAACTGCGGCTGCGCCCCGAACTGTTCTGGATTTCGGCGCTGTCGTCGATCTCGATCACCACGGTCAGGATGTCGCCGCGGTCCGAGGCACGCCGGTCCGCCACCAGCGAGTTCTGCGACACGCGCCAGAGCGAGGCCGTGCTGTCGGCCCTGTAGGGCAGTTCCTGCACGCCATGGCCCGACGAGGTCATGGCCTGGAACTCGACGCTGCTTTCGGGGGCGGTCATGTCGGGCACCTGCCCGATCTGCGTGACCCGGCCGCAGGCGGAAAGCGACAGGGCAAGGGCCAGGGCGCCGATCAGCGGGACGGGGCGGGGGAACATGTGCTTGGGCATGGGCTGCCTTTCAGTTTTGCCGGACGATGACCGTTCCGTCGGGGGCCACGCGCCCCGAGACGGTCACGCGCGAGGCGTTGTTCATGACGCGGATGACCTGCCCGGCGCTGCCGGCCGAAAGCGCGCGGCCCTCGGCCTCGATCCGCAGGGCGGCCTTTTCATAGGCGATGGTGACGATCTGGTTGCGCCCGACTAGGGTCGGCGCGGTCAGGGCCGAGGGGTCGATGCGGCGGCCCTGGTAGACCATGACGCGCAACTGCTGGCCCAGGACCGGCGCGAGATCCTCGATGCCGCCCTGCTGGTCCGGGACCAGCGTGACGTCGCCGGCCGCGATCACCGTGCCGGCAGGCAGCGTGCGGTTGGCCACCACCGATCCGGCCAGCACCCCTTGCGGCAGCAGCATCAGCAAAAGGACGAGGCCGCGCATCAGCGCACCTGCACCGTGGTGCCGAGCATCTGGTCCGCGGCGGTGATCACCTTGGAGTTCAGCTCGTAGCCGCGCTGCGCCTTGATCAGCTCGGCGATCTCGCGCACCGGATCGACCGAGCTTTCCTCGAGGAAGCCGGCGCGGATCGTGCCCAGCCCCTCTTGCCCCGGCGTGGCGACCTGGGCCGCGCCCGAGGCCGGGGTTTCCAGGAACATGTTCGAGCCGATCGCCTCGAGCCCCTTGGCGTTGACGAAATTGGCCAGCGTGATCTGGCCCAGGTTCTCGGGCTCGACCCGGTCGTCGAAATAGGCGAAGACCTGGCCGTCGGCATTGATCGCGATGCTGCGGGCGTCCTCGGGGATGGTGATGTCGGGAACCAGCGGATAGCCTTCCGAGGTGACGACCTGCCCCTCGGCCGAGCGTTTCAGGCTGCCGTCGCGGGTATAGGCCGAGATGCCCGACGGCATCGTGACCTCCAGGTAGCCGTTGCCGTCGATGGCGATGTCGAGGTCGCCGTTGGTCTGGACCGGGGTGCCCTGCGCCAGCATGACCGCCACGCTGGCCGGGCGCACGCCCAGGCCAAGCTGCACGCCCGCCGGGACCATGGTGCCGGTGGCGGCGGTCAGCGTGCCGGGCCGGGTGGCCTGCTGGTATTGCAGGTCGGCGAACTCTGCCCGCCGGGCATTGTAGCCCGTGGTGGACATGTTCGCGAGGTTGTTCGAGATGACATCGACGCGCATCTGTTGCGCGCTCATGCCCGATGCCGCGATTTGAAGTGCCCTCATGGCTTGTCCTTTCACCGGGTCAGCGAGGAGATGGTCTGGCGGATGCGCTGGTCTTCCTGGTCAAGGAAGCTCTGGCCCAGCTGATAGGCGCGCTGGACCTCGATCATGCGGGCGACCTCCAGCACCGGATCCACGTTGGATTCCTCTAGGAAGCCCTGGCGCAGCACCGCCTGGTCCAGCGGCTCGACCGCGCCGCCGGGGTCGAAGAGCGTGCCTGCCGTATGGCGCAGCCTTGCCGGGTCGGGGCTGGCGAAGACGCCGATCCGACCGATCGGGTTGCCGTCGGCCGAGATGGTGCCGTCGATGCCGATCCCGACGCTGCCGACCCCGGCCGGGATCACGATCGGGGCCTCGCCGTCGTCGAGCAGCGGGTAGCCGTCGGGGTTGACCAGCTCGCCTTCGGCATTGGTCATGAAGGCGCCGGCGCGGGTCAGGCGGTTGCCCTGCGGGGTCTGGACCATCAGGAAGCCCTCGCCGTCGATGGCCAGGTCGAACTGGCCGTTGGTCTGGGTCATGCCGCCGGGGGCAAGATCGACCATGCGGCCGCGGCCATTGGCCATGGCAAGGGTTTCGCCGCGCCCGTCCAGCGGCACCATGTATTCCGAGAACACCACGCCCTCGCGCCGGAAGCCGGCGGTATTGGCGTTGGCGATGTTGTTGGCGACGGTGCGCATTTCGCGCATCAGGCCGGATTGCCGGGTCAGGGCGGCATAGATCGCGTTGTCCATGGCCTATGACCCCGCGATCTGCGGCAGGATCTGGTCGGTGAAGAAACTGGTCAGCGTCGCTGTCATGAAGCTCATGCTGACCCAGAACACCACCAGCATCAGGCCGATCTTGGGCACGAAGGTCAGCGTCATCTCCTGCACCGAGGTCAGCGCCTGGAACAGGCCGATCACGACGCCGGCGACCAGGGCCACGATCAGAAGCGGCGCCGACATGCGCACCGCGATCCACAGCGCCTGCCGGGTCAGGTCGAAGATCAGGTTCTCGTCCATGATTGCCCCTCAGACCGGCATGCGCAGGATTTCCTGGTAGGCCTCGACCACCTTGTCGCGGATGGCCACCACGGTCTCGAGCGCGATCTCGGCCTGGGCGATGCTGTGGACCAGCTCATGCGTCTCGGTCTTGCCGGTCATGGCGCCGGTGGCGGCGAGGTCGACCTGCTCCATCACGCGGGCGAAATCCGCCGCGGCGTTGGTCACGCCCTGCGGCAGCCCCTCGGCCGGGGCGACGGCATGGCGGGCACGGTCATAGGCGGTTGCGGCGATTGTCGGTGAAATCATGGCATGTCCCCTTAGCGGCGGATCAGATCCAGCAGCGAACTGCCCATCTGGCGGGATTGTTCAAAGACGCGCAGATTGGCCTCGTAGCTGCGGCTGGCCTCTTTGGCGTCGGCAATTTCGACGATCAGGTCCACGTTGGAGCCCGCGTAATAGCCTTCGTCGTCGGCCATCGGATGCGCGGGGTCGTAGACGCGCGGCAATTCGCGCCGGTCCAGCCGGGTCGGTCCTGCGCTGACCGCGCCGGTCGGGCGGCCGAAATCGACCTGTTCCTGGAACGCCACCAGCTTGCGGCGATAGCCGGGGGTGTCGGCATTGGCGATGTTTTCCGAAATATGGCGCAGGCGCACGGCCTGGGATTTCATCCCCGACACGGCCAGCTCGGTGGCGGAAAGCGGCTGGGTCATGATCGCCCCCCTCAGCTGCGGCGGCCAAGGCTGGTGCGGACCAGCGAAAGCGAGGATTTGGTCACCGCCAGCGACAGGTCGAACTGGCGCTTGGCGGCCGCGCTGCGAAACATCTCGTCCTCGAGCGAGACGGAGTTGCCGTTGGGCGCGGGCTCGCCGCCGGCATCGGCGACGCGCGCGGAGCCTGCGCCCCAGCCGGCCCCCGACAGATGGCCCGGCCGCGAGGCGCGCATCCCCATGGCCCCCTGGCTGCGATAGGTCTCGGCAAAGCCGGCAAGATCGCGTGACTGGAAGCCGGGCGTGTCGGCATTGGCGACGTTCCGGGCGATCAGCTTCTGCCGTTCGGCGGCATGGGCCGTCAGCGAACTGGCCATGCGCAGGGTGTCGATACGGTCAAACATCGAGGCTTCTCCTCAGGTTCCGATAAACCCGGTCTTAACCTCGACTGGTTTAGAAACCCTTTCGAGGCAGGGGCGCCGGCCGGAAAAAGCGAGGACGAAATGGATAAAATGCAATCTATCGCGACGCGGATACGGCGGGTCCGCCTGAGCCGGCATGTCGGCCAAGTCAGCGCGATCCAGGCCGGGGTGATCCTGGCGGGCGGGTTGAACAGCCACGCGTCCCTGGGTGATCGCGTCGTCTTTTCAATGCGTTCCGGCGAAAACCTGAGCGGCGAGGTCATTGCGCTGCATTCCGACCAGGCGGCGATCCTGCCCGAGGGGCCGATGGACGGGCTGTCGATCGGCACGCGGGTCGAACTGGTCTTTGCGCCCATGCTGGCGCCGGCGAATGCCTGGATCGGGCGAATCATCGACCCTTTCGGCAGGCCGCTCGACGGCCGCCCCCTGGTCGCAGGCGGCGAGGAGCGCGGCTTTCGTCCCGCCCCGCCGCCGGCCGCGCTGCGCAACCGGCTGGGCGGGCGGCTGGATACCGGGCTTGCGGTCTTCGACACGCTGCTGCCCCTGGTGCGCGGCCAGCGGATGGGGCTGTTTGCGGGCTCGGGCGTGGGCAAGTCCACGCTGCTTTCGGCCCTGGCCAAGGGGGTTTCGGCCGATGTGGTGGTGATCGCGCTGGTCGGCGAGCGCGGGCGCGAACTGCGCGAATTCGTCGAGGAGACGCTGGGCAAGGAAGGGATGGCGCGCGCGGTGGTGGTCGCGGCGACCTCGGACCAGTCGCCGCTGATGCGGCGGCGCTGCGCCTGGGCGGCGATGACGGTGGCCGAGCATTTCCGCGACCAGGGCCGGCATGTGCTGTTCCTGGCCGATTCGATCACCCGCTTTGCCGAGGCGCATCGGGAAATTGCCTTGGCGGCGGGGGAAAGCCCCAGCTATCGCGGCTTTCCGCCCTCGACCTCGCATCTGATCATGTCGCTGGCCGAGCGTTCCGGGCCGGGCCCCGAGGGGGCGGGCGACATCACCGCGATCTTCAGCGTGCTGGTCGCCGGTTCGGACATGGAAGAGCCGGTGGCCGACATCCTGCGCGGGGTGCTGGACGGCCATGTCGTGCTGGACCGCGCCATCGCCGAGCGCGGGCGGTTCCCGGCGGTGGACGTGCTGCGCTCGGTCTCGCGGTCGCTGCCGCAGGCGGCAAGTGCGGCCGAGAACGCGCTGATCGCGCGGGCGCGGGCGACGCTGGGCACCTATACCGAATCCGAGCTGATGATCCGCGCCGGGCTTTATGCGCCGGGCTCGGACCCCAGGCTGGACGAGGCGGTGCGGCTTTACCCGGCCCTGGACGCCTTCTTCACCCGGCAAGGCGCCGATGCGACGCAAAGCTTCGCGCTTTTGGCCGAGGCTTTGGGCGTTGCGGCGCCGAAACCGGGCTGAACGCGAAAGAAGTCTATGAATCCGGCGGGGTTATGGCATGATTGATGAATGTTAACCGGAGTCCCGAGGTCATTGCGCAGCCCGCGGCGCGTTGACAATCTCCTGCGGTCGAGCCGAGGAGCGTCATGGCCATCACCGAATATTTCGTCCGATATTTGCAAAGACGAGACCTGCTTTCCGAATGCGATATTGCCTGCCTGCGCGCGATTCCGACCCAGCATGCCTGTTTTCGCCCCGGCGAGGTGATCGTGCCGCGCGGGCGGATGGCCACGCGCAGCTGCATGATGCTGCGCGGCATGTCGGCCCGCCAGCACGAGCTGGTCGGCCGTCCGGGCGAGCGGGTGATCACCGCCCTGCACGTTCCGGGGGATTTCGTGGACCTGCACGCCTTCGTGCTGGCCGGGCTGGAACATGACGTGATCTCGGTCGGGGAATCCGAGGTCGAATTCGTCGATCACGTCGAGCTGCGGCAGATCACCCAGAACTTTCCGCATCTGACCCGGCTCTTGTGGATGTCCACCGCGATCGACGCGGCGATCCACCGGCAATGGCTGGTCGCGGCGGCCTCGCTGCGCTCCAGCGCGCATCTGGCCCATCTTCTGTGCGAGCTTTACACGCGGCTGGCCAGCGTGGGCGCGGCGCAGGACCACCGCTTCGTGCTGCCGCTGCTGCAAAAGGAACTGGCCGACATCCTCGGCTATACGCCGATCCATGTGAACCGCGCCGTGCGCGACCTGCGCGCGGACGGGCTGATCCGCTGGAACGGCGCCGAGGTCGAGATTCTCGACTGGCAAAGGCTGGCGCGGCTGGCGCGGTTCGATCCCGAATATCTGGAGCTGGGCCGGGCCCGGCGCTAGGCCCTATTGGCACAGCCGGAAGCCGCCGCGCCGGGCCTTGATGTCCAGGTGCAGGTGGTCGTCATGCGCCGCATTGGCGCCGGGGCCGAGGACGGTGGTGAAATGCAGGCAGGCGGTGCCGCGTGCTGCGCGCTGGAATGCCTCCTGCAAGTCGCCGTTGTCCTGGCGCGGGCCGATCTCGATGCGGGAGCCGTCGTCGAAACGAAAGGCGGCGATGTCGAAGGCGTTGCCGAAGGCATGTTCGGACAGGTTCTCGCCCGCGGTCCCGACGGTCGCCCGGCATTGATAGGTCGAGCCCGGCTCCAGCGCCACCAGCCGCGGCTGGCCCGGCAGCAGCGCCGCGGCGGGGCGGACGAAATCGCGCAGCCAATGCGCCAGGTGCCGCGCCAGGTCGCAGCGCATGGGCGCGCCGCCCGGAATCTCGATCCCCGGCAGGGGCTGGCGCAGCAAGACCGGCCGGTCGATGCCGCAATCGCGCTGATCGGGGTCGAGGATCGGCGGCGCCTCGCTGTAATCGGCGCCCAGCAGCGTCAGCTCCAGCAGGCAGGCGGAATGGTCGAAGTCGCTTTCGCGCAGGGTCGCATGAACCGGCGGGCCGGTCGGGACAGGGGCTGCGGG
>NZ_JRKO01000085.1 GCF_000763885.1 Paracoccus versutus
CCCCCAGCCCCCGCCCCGGTCTTCCGTGGACAAATATCCCCGCCGGAGGCAAGCAGCGGGGAAGGCACGGCAGGCGGCGCATTTGCGGCCTGGCCTCGAATTCGCTATGCCCGCCTGAGGAATTATGAGCCGGCGTCATGCGCGAACTTCCCCATCTCGTCTATCTCCAGGCCTTCGAGGCGGCGGCGCGGCATCTGAGCTTTACCCGCGCCGCGGACGAGCTGAACTGCACGCAGGCGGCCATCAGCCAGCGGGTGCGGGCGCTCGAGCAGTATTTCGGCCGCCCGCTGTTTCGGCGCCAGGCGAGCGGCCTGGAACTCAGCTCTGCCGGAAAGGCCTATCTGCCCGGCATCACCCAGGCCCTCGACATGGCTGAGGCGGCGACCAGGGGGCTGACGGGGCGCCGCGAACGGCAGGGCATCACCGTCTCGGCGCCGATCTCGTTTCTGAACCTGTGGATGGCGCCGCGGCTTGGCGAATTCCTGGCCGGCCATCCCGGCATCGCCGTGCAGCTGAACAGCTCGATCTGGACCGATCCGAACATCGACCTGGCGGATGTCAGCTTCGCCTTTGAAAAGCCGGAGCTGATCGCGCCCGAGGCGATCGTCCTGTGCAGCGAGCGGCTGGTCCTGGTCGGCGCCGGCCGGCATGCCGAATCCGCGGCGCGCAGCACCCCCTTGCAGGAGATCCCGCAGATCGAGATCCAGGGGAAATACTCGCTCTGGGACATATGGTCGGATGGGATGGGCCTGCGCCGGACACCCGGCCTGCCGCTGCTGCGGGTCGATACCGCCGTCTCGGCGCTGGAACTGGCCGCGGCCGGGGCGGGGCTGACGGTGCTTTATTCGACCTATGCCGAAAGGCTGCTGGCCGGCGGCAGCATCACCGCGCCGCTGGGGCCGGGCGTCGCCGTGCCGCATGTGCTGGCGATGAGCCGCAACCCGAAGCGCAAGGAAACCGGCGCGGTCCGCAGCTTCATGGAATGGGTGTCGGGCCATTTCTCCGGCGATCCTGCGGCCCGCTAGCCCGCCCGGTCCTTGCGCCGGCATTCGGGGTTTTTCGCATCACGCATGGCTGTTTTCCGCGCGCTCTGCCCGGCGCGCGGGCAGGGGCCGGCGTGCCGGGTTTCAGAATCCAGTTTGAACACCGAAACGCGATTTTCTTGCCTGCGAGGCGTCGGAATCATTTGACGTAGGGCATCCGATTTGCATACTGAATTTCAAGAATCGAATTTCCCGGCCTGGATCGCCGCGAAATTCAGTGGAAATTTCAGGAGCATATGATGGGAGACTGGGTAATCGGGGTCGATGTCGGCGGAACCTTCACCGATTTTTCGGCGCGGCGGTTGTCGACGGGGCAATCGGTCCTGCACAAGCGGCCTTCGACGCCGCATGATCCGTCCGAGGCGATCTTGAACGGGTTGCGGGAATTGCAGGACAAGGCCGGGATCGACGGCGAGGACATCGTCCGCTTCGCCCATGGCACCACGGTGGCGACCAACGCGCTGCTTCAGCGCAAGGGGCCGAAAACCGGCCTGGTGACGACCAAGGGCTTTCGCGACCTGCTGGAGATCGGCCGCCAGGTCCGCCCGGCCATCTACGACCTGCAGACCGACGCGCCGCCGCCCCTGGTCGAGCGCGAGCATCGCCTGGAGGTCTGCGAGCGGATCGGCCCCCGCGGCGAGGCGATCGTCGCGCTGACCGAGGCCGAGATCGATGCCATCATCGCGGAACTCGGCCCGATGAGCGACGTGGAATCGCTGGCCGTCTGCCTGATCTTCTCCTTCCTGAACCCGGAGCATGAAGAGAGGATCGCGGCGGCGCTG
Organism: Paracoccus versutus; assembly: GCF_000763885.1. GTDB lineage: Bacteria > Pseudomonadota > Alphaproteobacteria > Rhodobacterales > Rhodobacteraceae > Paracoccus > Paracoccus versutus. The sequence continues at coordinate 1,826 of NZ_JRKO01000085.1, forward strand.
CGCCGGGCCTATCCCGACCTCTACGTCTCGATCTCGAGCGAGGTGCATCCCGAGTTCCGCGAATACGAGCGTTTCTCGACCACGGTCATCAACGCCTTCCTGCAACCCGAGGTCAGCCGCTACATGGACCGGCTGAGCGCGGCGATCCAGAAGACGGCGCCCAAGGCCGCCCTGGGCATCTTCCAGTCGGCGGGCGGGCTGATGTCGATCGAGCTGGCCTCGCGCTTTCCGGTGCGCACGGCGCTTTCCGGGCCGGCCGCGGGTGCGGTGGGTGCGGCGGCGGCCGCGGCCATGTCGGGGATCGAGGACATCATCACCCTGGACATCGGCGGAACCAGCACCGACGTCGCGCTGATCCAGGGCGGCAAGGTCGGCACCTCGAACCTGCGCGACATCGCGGGCTTCCGCATCCGCCTGCCGACGGTGGATATTCATACGGTCGGCGCGGGCGGCGGCTCGATCGCGCATCTGGGCGCCGACGGGCTGCTGAAGGTCGGCCCGATGAGCGCGGGGGCGGTGCCGGGCCCGGCCTGCTATGCGCGCGGCGGCGACAAGCCCACGGTCTCGGATGCGAACGTGGTTCTGGGCCGGCTGCCGGCGCGGCTGGCCGACGGCTTCAGGATCGACGCCGACCTGGCCAGGGCCGCCGTCGCCCGGATCAGCGAGCCGCTGGGCGTATCGCTGGAGAAGGCCGCGCATGGCATCGTCAGCGTCGCCGCCTCGAACATGGCGCGGGCCATCCGCGCGGTCTCGATCGAGAAGGGGCAGGATCCGCGCGACTATACGCTGATGTGCTTTGGCGGCGCGGGGGGCCTGCATGCCGCGGACGTGGCCGAGATCCTGGCCATGCGCCGCATCCTGGTCCCGCGCGCGCCGGGCATCCTGTGCGCCGAGGGGCTGATCGTCTCGGACCTGCAGGAGAACTACGTCACCACCTGCCGCTGCCCGCTGGACGGCGACCTGGCCGTCATCGCCGAGGCCATCGGCCGGCTGGGCGCGCAGGCCGAGGAATGGCTGGCCGCCGATGCCGAGGATGCCGCCCATGTCGTCAGCCGCAGCCAGACCGTCATCCTGGACCTGCGCTATATCGGGCAGAACTACGAATTGCCGGTCGAGCTGGGCACCAGCCGACACGCCCCCGCGCTGCCCCCGGTCGAAGAGCTGAAGCAGGCCTTTTTCCGCCAGCACGAGGCGGCCTATGGCCATTGCAACCCCGACGCCCCGGTCGAGGTGGTCAACGTCCGCATCCGGGCGACGATGGAATTCGCCAAGCAGGCGGTCGATGCGGCGCGCCCGGCGGGCGAGGCCAAGCCCGCCGCGACCGAGCAGATCTGGTTCGAGCAGACCGGCTTCGTGCCGACCCCGGTCTATGCCCGCGACGGGCTGGCCGAGGGCGTCGGCATCATCGGCCCGGCGCTCATCACCCAGTTCGACACCACGACGCTGGTGCCGCCCGGATGGACGCTTCGCATTGATGGCGCAATGAACATGATTATGGAACGCAACGATGACTAAACCCCTGTCGCTGGATCCGATCACCATCGAAATCAGCTGGAACAGCCTGCGGTCGATCGCCGACGAATGCTTCCTGACGCTGATGCGCAGCGCATTCTCGACCAATATCAAGGAGCGCCACGACCATTCGACCGCCATCGCCGACCGCAACGGCCGGCTGATCGTCCAGGCGGAAAACGCGCTGCCGATCCACCTGGCCTCGATGTCGGGACTGATCGGCCTGATCCTGGAGCAATATGCAGGCAGCCTGGCGCCGGGCGACATCTTCATCGCCAACGACCCGCATGTCGCGGGCGGCTCGCACCTGCCCGACATCAACATGGCGATGCCGATCTTCGACGGCGACCGGCTGCTGGGCTTCGTGGCCAATATCGTCCATCATGCCGACGTGGGCGGCGCCTCGGTCGGCTCGATGTCGGGCGGGCTGAACGAGATCTACAAGGAGGGGCTGCGCATCCCGATCCTGCGCCTGTTCCGCAAGGGCGAGCGCTGCGACGACATCATGCGCCTGCTGCTGCTGAACATGCGCCTGCCGGACGAGCGGCTGGGCGACCTGAACGCGCAGATCGCGGCGGTCAAGCTGGGCGTCAAGCGCATCGGCGAGATGGTGGCGCGGCATGGCGCCGACCACCTGACGGCCCTGTGCGACGAGATCGTCAGCCGCACCAACCAGCGGATGCGCAAGGCGATCGCCGGGGTGGCGGACGGCGAATACAGCTTTGCCGATGTCATGGACGACGACGGGCTGGGCACCGAGGACGTCAGGATCGCCCTGACCGTCAGGAAGGCGGGCGAGAAGGTGGTCTTCGACTTCACCGGCACCTCGCCGCAGGTTCCGGGCAATTTCAACATGACGCTGAACACCACGAAATCGGCGGTCTGCTATGCGCTCAAGGCGCTGCTGGACCCCGAGGTGCCGAACAACCAGGGCATCTTCGACGCGATCGAGATCCGGGCCGAGCCGGGCAGTTTCGTGAACTGCGCCCATCCCGCGGGCGTCGCCATGCGCGCCAATTCCTGCCAGCGCGTGGTGGACGTGGTGCTGGGCGCCTTTGCCGAGGCGCTGCCCGGCCGCGTCATCGGCGCGGCCAACGGCGCCAATACCAGCGCGGTCTTTGCCGGCACCGATCCGCAGACCGGCCATTCCTATGTCTACCTGGAAACGCTGGGCGGCGGCATGGGCGCGCGCGCGGCCAAGGACGGCAAGGACGGCGTCCAGGTCCATATCACCAACACCGCCAACCTGCCGGTCGAGGCGATCGAGCTGGAATACCCGCTGCGCGTCGAGGAATATTCGCTGATCACCGATTCCGGCGGCGCGGGCAAGCACCGCGGCGGCATGGGCATCCGCCGCGCCATCCGCCCCATCGGCCATCTTTGCGAGTTCAACGGCGTCGGCGACCGCTTCCGCCACCGGCCCTGGGGCATCTTCGGCGGCATGCCGGGCGCGACGGGCCAGTTCCGCCTGCGCAACGACGACGGCTCGTCCAGGGATCTGCCCTCGAAGATCACCGGCATCTTCGTCACCGACGAAACCGTGGTCGTCATCGAGACCCCCGGCGCCGGCGGCTATGGCGACCCGCGCGAGCGGACGCCCGAAGCGATCCGCGAGGATCTGGCCTCGGGCAAGTTCACCGCGGATTTCGTGGCCGCGCATTACGCGCCGCAAAAGGTCGCCTAGGGCCAGGGCCCGGCGCGGCCCGCAGTTCAACAGAGAGGAAAAACAAATGCAAAACAGAATCCTGAGCGCGGCATTTTCCCTGGTGGCCCTGTCGGGCGCCGCCTTGGCGCAAAGCCATTCCTGGGATCTTGCCAACGAATACGGCGAAAGCACCATCATGGGCCAGGCGGACAAGGTGTTCATCGAGGCGGTCCACGAAGCCTCGGGCGGGGACATCAAGATCACCGGCCATTACGGCGGCTCGATCGGCTACAAGTCGGTGGACCAGTTCGACGCGGTGGGCGACGGCGCGCTGGACATGGCCGATACCATCACCACCTCGCTGTCGGGCATCGAGCCGCTGTTCCTGCTGTCGTCCCTGCCCTTCGTCGCCAATACCAACGCCGATGCGAAGCTGCTTTGGGACGTCGCGCGCCCGCATTACGAGGCGGTGTTCGAAAAGCACAACCAGGTGCTGCTCTGGGCGACGCCCTGGCCGCCCTCGGGCATCTGGGCGCAGGCGCCGATCACCGCCGAGGGCGACATGGCCGGGCTGAAGATCCGCGGCTGGGATGCCAGCGGCGTGCGCACCCTGTCCAATGCCGGCTCGACCGCCGTCCAGATCAGCTGGGCCGACACCGTCCCGCAGCTTGCCGCGGGCAGCATCAACTCGGTGCTGACCTCGGCGGATGGCGGCGCCAGTTCCAAGTTCTGGGAGTTCCTCGATAACTTCACCGCGGTGAACTATTCGATGGCGCTGAACATGACGCATATGAACAAGGACATCTACGACAGCCTGACCCCGGAACAGCAGGCCATCATCCGCGATGCCGCCGAAAAGGCCAGCGATGCGGCCTGGGCCGACCTGGAAAAGCGCGTGGCGCAGAATTTCGAGGAGATGCGCGCCAACGGCGTCGCCATCACCACCGACGTGCCGCCCGAATTCCTGGAGTTCCTGCGCCAGTCCGGCCAGGAGGTCTATGACGAATGGCTGAAGGCCGTCGGCCCCGTCGGCCAGCAGATCCTGGACGAATACGCCGCGAAGCGCGGTTCGTGACCCGGCAGGGCGCGCAGGGATTGCGCGCCCCCATCGCAATCATCATGAGGTCGGAAACATGCTTTCGCGTGCGGTCATTCGCATATCGGAAATCTGCTCGGGTGCCGGGATAGCGGTTTCGGCCGCGCTTCTGGTCTATATCGTCGTCCACATCATCCTTGAAATCATCCTGCGCAACTTCTTCGCCAGCTCGACCAACTCGATGGGCGAATATGTCGGCTATGCGACCGGGGCGATGGCCTTCCTGGCGATGGGCCACACCTTCATGAGCCGCAAGCACGTGCGCGTCAGCCTGCTGCGCCGCTTCCTGCGCGGCCGGGCCGCCATCGCGGTCGAATTGTTCTGCGTCGCGACGACCTTCGCGATGTTCGCCTTCATGGCCCGCTATATCTGGCTGATCCTGGTGCGCGACTTCCTGCGCGGCTCGGTCAGCCCCGGCCTGACGGCGACGCCGACCTGGTATATCGCCGCGGCGATCTTCGCCGGGCTGGTCATCTTCCTGATCCAGCTGGTCGCATCCGCGCTCGACACCGTGATCCACGGCGTCCCCGAAGAGCATATCGAGGGAGAATGAACCAATGGAATCCCTGATCGTCGCCTTCGGCGTCCTTGCCCTCGTCATCTTTTTCCTGGGGATCGGCGTCTGGGTCTTTGCCGGGCTGCTTGTCGTCAGCACCCTGGGCCTGGCGCTGTTCATCGACATGCCCGTCCACCGCATCGGCACCATCCTGGCGCCGCTGGTCATCCGCAGCTCGACCGCATGGGAGCTGTCGGCCATCCCGATGTTCATCTGGATGGGAGAGATCATCCTGCGCACCGACGTCTCGACCCGGCTGTTCCGCGGGCTGTCGCCGCTGACCTATTACCTGCCCGGCCGGATGCTGCACACCAACATCTTCGGCTCGGCCGTCTTTGCCGCCATCTGCGGCTCGAGCGCGGCGACCACCGCCACGGTCGGCAAGATCACCATCCCCGAGCTGAAGAAACGCGGCTATTCCAGCGCGCTTTCCTATGGCTCGCTGGCCGGGGCGGGCAGCCTGGGCCTGCTGATCCCGCCCTCGATCATGATGATCGTCTATGGCGTGCTGGCCGAGGTCTCGATCTCGCGGCTGTTCGCGGCGGGGCTGATCCCCGGCCTGATGATCGCCGGGATCTATTCGGTCTATGTCATCATCTACAGCCTGATCCGGCCGGCGGTGGCGCCCGCCGACACCACCGCCCCGACCTTGCGCGAGATGCTGGTCGGCATCGCCAACCTGGCCCCGATCGGCATCCTGATCGGCGTGGTGCTGGGCGCGATCTATTCCGGCCTGGCCACGCCTTCGGAAACGGCGGCGATCGGGGTGGCGGTGACGCTGGTCTATGCGGCCTGCACCTGGCAGCTGTCGTGGGGGACGTTCATCGCCAGCCTCAAGGCTTCGGTCCATACCAGCTGCATGATCTCGGCCATCATGATCGGCGCGGCCTTCATGTCCACCGCCATGGGCTTCATGCACGTGCCCCACAACATCGCCGCGGTGATCGACGGGCTGGCGCTGTCGCCCTATCAGCTGATCTTCATCCTGGTGCTGTTCTACCTGCTGCTGGGCATGTTCCTGGAAGGCATCTCGATGATGGTGATGAGCCTGCCGATCACGCTGCCGCTGATCCTGGCGGCGGGCTTCGACCCGATCTGGTTCGGCATCTTCCTGATCCTGATGGCGGAACTGGCGCAGATCACCCCGCCGGTGGGCTTCAACCTGTTCATCCTCCAGGATCTGGCCAAGGCCTCCATCGCGCGGATCATCGTCGCCTGCGTGCCGTTCTTCTTCCTGATGTGCTTCGGTGTGGTCCTGATCACCGTCTTCCCCGAGATCGTGCTGTGGCTGCCCGACTACCTGTTCCAGAAATGAGGCGAGGCAAGGAAATGGGACGACTGGAGAACAAGGTCTGCGTGGTGACGGGCGCGGCATCGGGCATCGGCCGGGAAACCGCGCTTGCCTATCTGCGCGAGGGGGCAAGGGTCCATGCGCTCGACCGCGACGAACGGGGGCTGGCGGAACTGGCGGCCCGGCACCCCGGCCTGCGCGTCGCCCGCATCGACGTCACCGATGCGGCGGCAGTCGAGGCCTTCCACGCCGGGCTGGAGCGGCTGGACGTGCAGGTCAACTGCGCCGGCATGGTCGCGGTCGGCAACCTGCAAGCCTGCACGGCCGAGGATTGGCAAAGGTCACTTGACCTGAACGCGACCTCGGTCTTTCTGATGATGCGGGCGGCGGTCGGGCGGATGGTGCCGAAAAAGGGCGGCAGCATCATCAACGTCGCCTCGGTCATCTCGTCCATCGGGGCGGCGCCGGACCGCTTTGCCTATGGCGCGACCAAGGCGGCGGTGATCGGCATGACCAAATCGGTCGCCCGCGACTATGCCTCGGCCAATATCCGCTGCAACGTCATCTGCCCCTCGGCCGTCGAGACGCCCTCGATGACCGCGCGGATCGAGGCCATGCCCGACAGTGCCGCCGCGCGCCGCGACTTTGCCGCCCGCCAGCCGCTGGGCCGCATGGGAACCCCGGCCGAGATCGCGGAACTGGCGGTCTATCTTGCCTCGGACCTGTCGGGGTTCATGACCGGCAGCCAGCTGGTGATCGACGGGGGTGCGAAGCTGTGACGGAAACCGCACCCCTGCGCGCGGCGATCGTGGGCCTGGGCCGCTGGGGCCAGAACCTGGTCCGGGCCAATGCCGGCAATCCAGCCTCTGCCCTGCGCTTTACCCATGCCGCCACCCGTTCGCCCGCCAAGGCCCAGGATTTCTGCCGCGACCAGGGGCTGGCGCTGCTGCCAGGCCTGGACGCGCTGCTGCAAGAGGGCAGGGTCGATGCCGTCGTCCTGGCCACGCCGCACAGCCAGCACGGCGTGCAGATCCGCCGGGCGGCGCAGGCGGGCAAGCATGTCTTCGTGGAAAAGCCGCTGACCCTGGAGCTGGCCGAGGCCGAGGCGGCGCTGGCCGCCGCACAGGCGGCGGGCGTCGCGCTGTGCGTGGGGTTCAACCGCCGCTTCCTGCCGGCCTTCCAGGCGCTTGCGGGACAGCTTGCAGCGGGTGCGCTGGGGCGGGCCCTGCATGTCGAGGGCGCGTTTTCCGGCGATTTCGGCTATCACTATAGCGACCAGATGTGGCGCGGCGACGACCGGGAAAACCCGGCGGGCGGCATGGCAGCGATGGGCATCCACGTCCTCGATGCGATGATCGCGCTGCTGGGGCCGGTGCGGCGGGTCTCGGCCATCAGCCGCCGCGCCGCGGTTTCGGCGCAGCTGAAGGACGTGACCAGCGTGATGCTGGATTTCGAATCGGGCGCGACCGGCAGCCTTTCGACGCTGATGGCGACCGCCGGCTTCTGGCGGCTGCACGTCTTTGGCTCGCAGGGCTGGGCGCAGATGCCGGACCAGGCCACCCTGATCACCTCGGACCTGTCGGGCCGGCAGGAGCGGCGGGCCTTCGATCCCTGCGACAGCCTGGCGCAGGAACTCGACGCCTTCGCCCGCAAGGCCCGGTCGGACCGGCCCTATCCGGTCTCGCCTCTCCAGGCGCTGCAGGGCGTGGCGGCCATGGAGGCCATCGCGATTTCCGCCGCGGCCGATGCGGAGTGGACGCAGGTCGCGCGCCCGGCTACATCCATATCGGATGCCACGGCCTGACGCGCCTGGGCCGCGGCCATTGAAAGAGAGCGCATTTCGGGATGACGATGAACAGATCCGTGGATGAACGGGACGGCCAGAAAGTCGCCAGGAAGATCCGGGAGGCCATCCTGAGGCTTGAACTGCGGCCGGGGCTGGTGCTGGACGAGGCCGACCTTGCCGAGCAGATGGAGGTGTCGCGCACGCCGGTGCGCGAGGCCATCATCCAGCTGATCTCGGACGGGCTGGTCCAGCGCCACGGCCGCAAGGCCATCGTCGCGACGATGGATTTCGACGAGGTGCCCAAGCTTTACGACGCGCTGCTGGTGTCGAGCCGGCTGATCCATCGCCTGGCGGCCGAACACCGCACCGACGACGACCTGGCCGCGATCAAAAAGACCATGCTGGCCTTTGAGCGCAGCAAGGACGTGTCGAACGGCGTCGAGCGGTCCGAGGCGAACCTGCAATTCCACCTGGCGATCTCGCGCGCGGCGCATAACCGCTATTTCTCGGCCTTCTACGACAATGCGCTGCTGGGCACCATTCGCCTGGCGCGCGCCTGCTTTGCCCAGGTCAGCACGGTGGAATACCTGAACCCGACCACCAAGGAAGAGCTGGCGGCGCATCTGGCGGAAACCGAGCGCCAGCACCGCGCCCTGTATGCCGCGATCCAGGCTTGCGACATCGAGCTGGCCGACCGGCTTGCGGTGGACCATTACGTCCTGACCCGCAACCGCGTCGAGAAGGTGCTGTTCCGCATCGACCCCGCCGTGGAGGGCCTGGACCTGACGGCCGGGCTGTCCTGAGCGCGCGGTTCAGGCAAGCAGCAGGGCCAGGCCGCGGAGGAAGGCCCAGATCACGCCCCAGATGAGCGCGAAGGCCAGGACCGCAAGCAGGCTGCCGGCGATGATCCACAGCCCGTCCCGCTCCAGCACGCCAAGCGCGAGGATGGCGATGGCCAGCGCCGGCAGCATGTTGCCCAGCGGGATCGGCAGCAGCAGCACGACCGACAGCCCCAGGCACAGCCCGCCCGCCAGCCGCACCGCCAGCGGCGCGGACAGCGGCGGGATGCGGGGCGAGAGCAGCCTTTCCGCCCGGACCAGAAAGGGCGCGCTGCGCGACAGGATCGCCGCGAATTCCGTGCGCGGCAGCGATCGCTGGGCGATGAAGCGCGGCAGCCAGGGCCGCTGGCCCAGCATCATCTGGAAGGACAGATAGACCAGCGGCAGGCCCAGGATGCCCGAGGTGCCCGGCGGCATGGGCAGGATGTTGGGAAAGGCGAAAAGCAGCAGCAGCCCCGCCGTCGCCCGCCCCTCGAGCAGGACCAGCAGGTCGGTGACGCTGATCCGGTCGCGGCCGGCGTCGCCGGCGATCCGGGTCAGCACGTCCGAAAGATGCTGGCGCCGCCGGGGCGGGCCGTGCCCCGGCCGCGGGCCTCGGTCCCCTGCCGCCGGACCGGGATCGCCGGTGGGCGGGCTTTCGCCTGGCGCAGGCATTCTGTCTCCTGACGGTTGCCGCGGTTCGGTGGTTCTATCTTGGGTCGGGGGGCCGGGGTTTCAAGGCGGAAATGCCTTTCGTCCGCTTGCCAGGCGGCTTCCCGAGGCGCGCGGCGGCCTGGGGTTGCCGCCTTGGCGTTCGGGTATTTGGGCAACAGAGAAGATGCGGGTGCCCGCGCCCTTCAGCCCGGCAGGGCGGCCAGTTCATGCGCCCAGGGCGGGTTGGCGCCGGGACGCGAGACGGTGATCGCCGCCGCGCGGGTGCCGAGCGCCAGCGCCTGGGCGATGGATTCCGGCGCCAGCGCCTCCAGCCCCTTGCGCGTCAGCACGCCGGCGCGGTCCAGCGCGGCCAGCACCCCGGCGTTGAAGGTGTCGCCGGCGCCGATGGTGTCGGCGACCTCGACCCGGACCGCCTGGGCGGCCAGCGGCGCGCCCGACCAATGCGCCCGCGCCCCGGCCGAGCCGCCGGTCTGGAAGACCACCCGCGGCCCGCGGGAAAGGATGGCGGCGGCCGCTTCCTCGAAGCTTGCGCCGGGCATCAGCCATTCCAGGTCGTCGCCCGAAAGCTTGACCAGGTCGGCCATGGCGATGAGCCGGTCGAGCCGGGCGCGATAGGCCGCCTCGTCGGCGATGAAGAAGGGGCGGATGTTCGGGTCCAGCATCACCGGGATGCGGTGGCGGACGCGTTCCGCCAGCGCCTCGACGGCGGCGCCGCAGGGGTCGGGCACCAGGCTGATGCCGCCGATGAACAGCGCCGAGACCGTATCGGGGATCTCGGGCAGGTCATCGGGGGCGAACATGCGTCCGGCCGAGCCCTCGTCGTAGAAGGAATAGCGCGCCTCGCCCCCGGTCAGGGTCACGAAGGCCAGCGTGGTCAGCCGGTCGCTGCGCGGGCAAAGCCCGGTATCCACCCCGGCCTCGGCCAGCGGGCGCAGCAGCATCTCGCCGAAGCTGTCGCGCGAGATCGGCCAGAGATAGCCCGTGTCGATGCCCATGCGGCCAAGCGCGATGGCGGTGTTATAGACCGCGCCCCCCGGCAGGGGACGGTAGCCGGCGCCCTCGGGCACCATGTCGATCAGCGATTCCCCGGCGCAAAGGATCATAGCCTCTCCCTTCCTTCGTCAGCCCGCTCCTGCCTCCTGATAGCGGTAACTGCCGGCGATGGAAATATCCTGCGTGACCGGCGCCGCGCCGAGGCGGATGAAACCGCCCCGCTCGTTCAGCCATAGCGCGGCGAGCAGCAGGGCCAGCGCCAGCAGGACGGCGAAGGCGATCTTCCAGGCCGACCAGGGCCGTTCGCCCTGCACCCGGCCGGACTGGCCGTTGACGACGAAGCGGTAGCTCTTGCCGTTGTAGCGATAGGCGGCGGTCCAGACCGGCAGCAGGATATGCTTGAAGGTTTCGTCGCCGTAGCGGGTCTCGATGCCGGTGATACGCTGTTCGTTGCCGCCGATGGCGCGGCGCACGTCCATGGCGATGACCCCGGCCATTTCCTGCCGGGCGATGTCATGGCCCGAGCCGAGCGGGATCGTATAGCCCTCGGCCAGGAAGCCGGCGAGGTATTCGGGCTGGTAGGGCACCAGGTGCGACAGATCCCAGGGCGTCAGCGCATCGGTGATCCGGCGCGGCAGCGAGCCTGAGGCCAAGACCAGCACGTCGTCGAAATTCCGCGCCACCTGGCCCGAGACCGGGGTCCAGCGCGTCTTGCGCACCTGCCGGGCCACGCGCTGCTGGCGGCCGTCCACCATTTGCGTGACGTAGACGGTTTCGTAATACCAGTCGCCGCGCGCGCCGCTGTAGCGCGAGGCGGTGTCGGCGTCGAAGGTCCAGAAGGGCGAATAGACCCCGCTCATCTTCTTGCCGCGTCGGGCATAGGCGGTCAGGCCCGAGGGGGCGAACCAGAGCCCGCGCAGCCAGTCCTCGAGCGCGGTCTTGGCCTGCGCCTCGGTGATGACGAAGGGCAGCAGGCCCTGCGGCTTGATCAGGCGGGTGGTGCCGGTGTCGGTCACGACGGCCGTGGCGCAGAACGGGCAGGCCGAGGCGTGGCGGTCGCTGGTGATTTCCACCTTGGCGCCGCAGTTCGGGCAGGAGAGGGTGCGCACCGTCTCGGTCAGGTCGCTGTGCTGGTCGAGGGTGAGCCCGTGTTCCAGCGGCAGTTCCTGCAATTGCGGCGCCTTGTGCCCGCCGTCCCATTGCAGCGCCCGCCCGGTGGCGGGGTCGAGCAGGATGGCGCTTTCGCCCCATGGCCCCTGTTGCGCCTGGCGGGCGGGCGCGCGGGCGGGGCCGGGGCCGATATGCTGCTTATGCCCGCAATAGGGGCAGACCAGCCCCTGCTGGCCGGGCGAGAATTCCAGGCTCGCGCCGCAATTCTCGCAAGGATAGCGGTATTCCGAGGGGGGTGTCGGCATCTCAGCCCTTGGGCAGCGGCGGGGGCGGGGGCGGCGGCGCGACGGTGAAGAGCTGGGCGAGTTCGGCGACCTCCTCGGCCGGTTTCCAGCCGTCCTGGCCGGGGGTCCAGACCAGCGTCTCGCGGGTGAAGGCCCCCTCGCGCACCAGGCGGCCGAGATGGGCGCGGCCATAGGGGCCGTCGGCCTGGCCGTTCACGGCGATGTGCCAGACCGTCTCGGGGTGGTGCAGCGGCGGTGGGGTTTGCGGGGCCTGTTGGGGCGCCTGCTGCTGCTGCGGCACGGCGCCCCAGGGGCCGCGCTGCGCCATGGCGGCGCCCAGCCCCGCGCCCATGCCGGCACCCAGGCCGGCGCCGATGCCCGCGCCCATGCCGCCCGCCTGGTTCGAGGCGTTCAGCATCGCCTCGGACGCGGCATATTGGCCAAAGCGGTTCAGGTCGCCGACGATGCCCATCGAGGTGCGCTTGTCGAGCATCCGTTCCACCTCGTCGGGCAGGCTGATGTTCTCGATGTAGAATTCCGGGATGGTCAGGCCATAGGCGGCGACGGTCGGGCTGATCGCCTTGGCGACCATCTGGCCCAGGTCGCCCGTGTTCGCCGCCATGTCGAGGACCGGGATGCCCGAGCCGGCGATCATGCGCGAAAACTCCTGCACGATGATGTTGCGCAGCTGGAAGCTGATCTCGTCGCGGGTGAATTCGCCGTCGGTGCCGACGATCTCGGTCATGAAGCGGCCGGGGTCGGTCACGCGCATGGAATAGGTGCCGAAGGCGCGGATGCGCACCGGGCCGAATTCCGGGTCGCGCGCGATCACCGGGTTCTTGGTGCCCCATTTCAGGTCGTTGAAGCGGGTGGTGTTGACGAAATAGACCTCGGACTTGAACGGGCTGCGAAAGCCGTGGTCCCAGTGCTGCAGCCGGGTCAGGACCGGCAGGTTGTTGGTCTCCAGCATGTAGAGGCCGGGCTGGAACACGTCGGCCAGCTGGCCTTCATGGATGAAGACGGCGGCCTGGCCCTCGCGCACGGTCAGCTTGGCGCCGTATTTGATCGCCTTGCCGACGGTCGGGTAGCGATAGACCATGGTGTCGCGCGAGTCGTCGGTCCATTCGATGATCTCGATGAACTCGCCGCCGAGGATGTCGAAGATGCTCATGGGGGCTGCCTTTCGCTCTGCGGGACGCTTGCCCGCGATAGTGACCCGCAGCCGCCCGGCGTCAAGCCCCCGGACGGCGGCTCATGCTTCGGTCTCCAGCAATTCGCGGGCGATCTGCAGCACGATGGGGCGGGCCTCGGCCTCGGTCATGCCGGGACGCAGCCGGGCGTCGTAGAGGATCTGCAGCAGCAGCTCGTCATGCCGGGTCAGGTAGGCGAATTCCTCGTTGTCGTTGAAGATCGAGGGCCGCGCGCGCGGGCTGTCATTGGCCAGCCCCATGCCCTGGGCCAGTTCCTCGTGGATGCAGGAGCGGCGCAGGCGCGGCGGCAGTTCCGCCCGGATCAGCGCCACCGCCTGGGCATAGACCGGGGAATTGCCGTTGGAATAGGCAAAGACCGTGCAATAGTTCTGCGGCGCCAGGTCGCGCAGCGCGGCGATGTCGCCGGGCGGGATGCCGGGCACCAGCGCGGCTAGGCGCGGGCCGACGGCGCGGCGTTCGTCCTCGTTCAGGATCAGCACGGCGACATTGCCGGCGCCGCCCGTCACCGCGACCGGATGGCCGCTGATGCCGGCAAGCCGGGCGGCGAAGCCCGCGATCTCGGCGCGGTCGCGGGCGCGCTGGTCGGGGGCGACCGAATCGCCGAATTCCAGCCGCAGCAGCACCGGCTGCTGCCAGCGCCGCAGCGGCGCCGGCGTGGGGCGCGAGACCAGCTTGCCGCCCTCGCGCACATATTCATCGTAGAGCGCGACCTCGATGAAGGTGTCGGTCAGCTTTTCCGGGGTCAGCGCGATTTCGTCGCCGCTGTCGATGCGCAGCCGGCCGCGGGCGATCAGCGCCTGCTCGACGCCGGCGAGGTAGTCGCGCATGTTGCGGCTGGCGGGCGAGGCGGCGGCGGCCTCGGCGCGGGCGGTGGCGGCACGGGCGCTTTCGGCGCGTTCCCGGCGCAGGGCCGCCTGGTCGACCGGCGGGTCGGGACGTTCGGGCGGCGGCGGGGCCTCGACCGGGGTGGGC
>NZ_JRKO01000086.1 GCF_000763885.1 Paracoccus versutus
CCCGCGCGACCGGCGCGCTCATGTAGCCGGGGGTCGCGGACTTGCCCTCGGTAAGCCCGGCCACGCCGGCCAGAACGGCGACCAGCGCCACGGCGGTCAGGGCAAGGGCTAAGGGCTGGCGCATCGGATCTCTTTCCTTGCTCCAAGCGAATCGATCCGGCATGGGAACGGCGCCGGTTCGCCCGCTTGCGCCCCGAGATAGCGGCGGGCCGTTTCCATCGTTGGTCTTGTCCGTGTCGGGAGGTTTCCGCGAAAGCCGAATTTGTAACGAAAGGTTTCCCCCGCACCCTCGGAAACACTTCCTTACAAATCTCTGCGTGCGCCGGGACGATTGTCGGGCATCATGGTTTCGGGTCACGGCAAGACGCGGCCCAAGGACAGGCGACAGGACGCGACCATGACCAGCCAGACCCTGGCCGAAGCCCGACGGCGCATGACGCTTTGCGTGCCGCGCGGCATAGCGGCCGATGCCGGCGCCCGGCGAATGGAGCCGGTCTCGTTCAGCCTGATCGAGTTTGGCGGCGAAAGGCTGGTCTTTCGGCTGGTCGATGCGCGGGGCGACCTGCTGGACCTGATGCTGAACCCGGTCGTCGCCGGCGCCCTTCGCGATTGCATTGCCTTGCACGAATGCCTCGCCGAGCGCCCGGAGCCGTCCGCCGCGCCTCATGAAGGGCAGGCCGGATCTTCTATGTCGCGGTCCTGAGGACCGTGCAGCATTCCACCGGAAAGAGAGCCAAGACGTGATCTCCCCTTCCCGCTTCCGGGCCCGGCGCTGCTGCTTCTGGCGGCGGGCTGCGCGGCCGTCGGACCCGATCCCGACGACCGCCCCGCGATCCCGCTGCCCGCTACCTTCGCCGAAGGCGAGGCCGCATCGGCCGACACGCTGGCCAGCCAGGCCTTCTGGGCCGCATATCGCGATCCGGTGCTGAACGAGTTGATCGCGCGCGGGCTGAAGCAGAACCTGGACGAGGCCGCCGCGCGCGAGCGCATCCGCGCCGCCGCCGCCGATCTGCGCGGCACCGGGGTTCTGGCGGCCCAGGCATCCGGCTCGGCCGATGCGTCGCGCGAACGCGGCTCGACTGCGGGCGCAGCGGTGCAGAACGTCAACGCCTCCAGCCTCGGCGCCGGTTTCGTGTTCAACCTGTTCGGCGGCGCGAGCGGCAAGGCGCAAGGGCCAGCCTGGAATCCGCCAAGGCGGATCTGGGCACGGCGCGGCTGGCCTGGATCGCCGAGCTGATCGATGCCGATAGCGACGCGCGCTATGATCCGCTGGCGCTGACGCGGCAGACGGTTTCCAGCCGCGAGGAAACCGTCCGCATCACCCGCGAGCAGCGCGAATTCGGTGTGGTCAGCGAATTCGACATGGCTCAGGCCGAGGCGCTTCTTGCTGCTGCGCGGGCCGAATTGCCGGGCTACGAGGCACAGTTCGACGCGCAGGTGTTCGCCATCGCGACCCTGCTCAACCAGCCCGCCTCTTCGGTGCAGGCGCAGATGCGGCGCGGCTCTCGCCAGCCGCGCAGTCCCGGCAGCAGCCGCGCCGGCCTGCCGGCCGACCTGCTGCGCAACCGGCCCGATCTGCGCTCGGCCGAATAGGACCTGGCCGCGCTGGCGCTGCTGACCTGCTCGATTTCGACCGCCCGACGGCCAGTGCCCGGCTCTCGGCCGCCTCGGCCCGCAACCAGGCGGCCAAGGAATGGGCAGCGCTACAGATCGCGACAGGCGCCGGCGCGGGCGAGGTGGTGCTGGTCAGCCGATAAGCGTTCAGTATCCCGTTCCGACTGCTGCATTCGGTCGCCGCTTCCAAAATTCGGCATCCGGCAATCCCGGCGGATGTTGGCCTCGCAGGACGATGGACGATGCGGAATTTCCCCTCCCCTCGCGAGGGGAGATGCAGCACAGGGCAGAGCCGTCGCCGGGATCGGCCCCAGCCGAGTGGCCCCGAATTTCAATCGAAAAGGCTGCATCCGCTGCGCTTGGCGCGGGTCGCGCAGCATCAGCGCCCCCCGCTCTGCAAGTCGCCTGCCACGGTCCCATCGACCGCAGGGGATGATCGCAAATCCCGTCCGAGCGCGGGCGGCAAGCCATTGTCAAGAACGGGCCGAAGCCGGCCCAGCGAACGGCATTCGGATACGGCCTTGCGCATGCGGGCTGACGCTCATCTCACCATCGAGAGGTCTTCGTCGCCGCTTTAACCCGGAAGCTGGGTGATGAATTTTGTCACCAGATAGGCCTCGATCGCCTCCGAGCCCCCCTCGGTGCCATAGCCGGATTCGCGCACACCGCCAAAGGGCACCTCGGGCAACGCCAGCCCCAGATGGTTGATCGTCGTCATGCCCGCGTCGATTTCCAGTCCCAGCCGCTGCATCGTTTCGGCCGAGCGGGTGAAGGCATAGGAGGCAAGGCCAAAGGGCAGCCGGTTCGCCTCGGTGATCGCCTCGTCCAATGTATCGAAGCGATTGACCACGGCGATGGGGCCAAAGGGCTCCTCATGCATGATCCGCGCTGCCAGAGGCACATCGGCCAGCACCGTCGGCGCAAAGAAATTACCGCTGTTGCCGATGCGCTCGCCGCCGATGACCAGCCGCGCGCCCTGTTCGACCGCATCGGCGACTAGTCCCTGCAGGGCGGCGACACGGCGGTCATTCCCCAGCGGTCCCATCTGCACGCCCTCGTCGAAGCCGTTTCCGACGCGGGCGCGGGACAGCGCGGCGCTGAAATCCCCCAGGAAGGGCTCGAAGGCCGCGCCCTGCACCAGAAAGCGCGTGGGCGAAACGCAGACCTGCCCGGCATTGCGCAGCTTGCTGCCCGCCATGGTCTGCGCCGCGCGGGCGATATCCGCATCCTCGCAGATGATGACCGGGGCGTGACCTCCCAGCTCCATCGTGGCGCGCTTCATGTGCTGGCCGGCCAGGGCCGCCAGATGCTTTCCGACCGGGGTCGAGCCGGTGAAGCTGATCTTGCGGATCACCGGATGCGCGATCAGGTATTCCGAGATCTCGGCCGGCACGCCATAGACCAGGTTCACCACCCCCGCCGGCACCCCGGCATCGGCGAAGGCGCGGATCAGTTCGGCAGGCGAGGCCGGGGTTTCCTCGGGCGCCTTGACGATGATCGAGCAGCCGGCGGCCAGCGCACCCGACAGCTTGCGCACGACCTGGTTGATCGGAAAGTTCCAGGGCGTGAAGGCCGCGACCGGCCCGACCGGCAGCTTGATCGCCATCTGCGTGACGCCCGGCATGCGCGCGGGGATGATCTGGCCATAGGCGCGGCGGCCCTCTTCGGCGAACCAGTCGATGACATCGGCGGCGGCCATGGTCTCGCCCCTGGCCTCGGCCAGCGGCTTGCCCTGTTCGCGGGTCATGATGGCGGCGATGGCATCGGCGCGCTCGCGCAGCAGTTCGGCGGCGCGGCGCATGATGCGATAGCGGTCGAAGGCGCCGGTCGCGCTCCAGACCCGGAAGCCGCGCGCGGCGGCGGCCAGCGCCGCATCCAGATCGGCGCGCTCGGCATGGGCCAGCTGGCCGATCACCGCGCCGCTGGCGGGATCGGTGACCGCGATGCTGCGGCCCCCGGCACCCGGCCGCCATTGGCCGTCGATGAACAGAAGCGTGTCGGGATAGGCGGCGGTCATGTCTTTACCTTTTGCTGTTTCAGTCGCGCGGGGCATAGCCCAGGGCCAGGGAAATGGCGCGGGCGGCCTCCATCACAAGCGGCGCGATCTCGCGCAGCTGCTTGCGCTTGATGCGGGAATCGGGGCCGGACATGCCGATGGCGCCGGCAAGCTCGCCCGAGCGGTTCAGGATCGCGCAGGCACAGGCGGCGATGCCCTCGCGCCATTCGCCCTCGGGGACAAGGGCGTGACCCTGCTCGCGTGCGATGCGGATATCCTCGCGCAGTTCGGCAAGCGTGGTGCGGGTGGTGTCGGTATAGCGCTGCATCCGGCCCTCGAAGCGGTCGAGATAGCTGTCGGGCATCTGCGCCAGCATCGCCTTGCCGGTGGCGACGGTATAGGCGGGCGCGCGGGCGCCGACGCTGGTATGGGCGCGGATGTGATGGGCGCTTTCGATCTTGTCGAGATAGACCACCTCGCTGCCATCCAGCACCGACAGATGCACCGTCTCGCCGGTCTGCTCGGCCAGCCGGGCCATGGCGGGGCGGGCGATCCGGGTCAGGTCCATGCGGCGGATGACATGGCTGCCCAGTTCCCAGATCCGGGTGGTCAGCTCGTAATGGCTTTGCGGCGGCACCTGCCGGACATAGCCCTGCGCGATCAGCGTCGCGAGCAGGCGGTGGACATTGCTTTTCGTCAGCCCCAGCGCATTGGCCAGGTCGGTCACGCCTCGCGGCTGGTCGCTGAGCGCAAGCGCCTCGATCAGCCGCAACCCCTTGATGAATGCCTTGTCCATGTCCGGCTTGGTCTTCCCTTGCTGGCGCGGGCCGGCGCGGCCCGCCCTTTTGTCATATATGCCCCAGGCCGCACCGAACAGGCCAGCCCAGGCATCCTTACTGCGCCAGAAGCGCGTTCAGCTGTTCCTGACCGTATTCCTCGTTCGTGGTGGTGCCGTGGCCCGAGGCGGCGCCCCAGTAATCCGGGCTCCATTCGATGGCCTTGGCCAGGTTCTCGGGGTTGTTGGCCCAATACGTGCTGATCTCGGGATCGGCCTGCTCATAGACCAAGGGCGAGGGCAGCGCGACCGGATAGGCCGAGGTCAGTTCCGCCGCGCGCTTGGCATCCAGCCGCCAGGACAGCAGCTTCAGCGCGTTGTCGTAATTCGGCGCGCCCTTGGGGATCGAGAAGAAGTCGTAATAGACGAAGCCCTGGTTCCATTCGACTTCCAGCGGCGCGCCTTCTAGCGCCAGGACCGAGGACGAGCCGGTATAGGCCATGCACATGTCCGCCTCGCCGTCCAGCAGCAGTTGCGGCGCCTGGGCCGAGGTGGTCCACCATTTCGAGACATGCGGCTTGATCTCGGCGATCTTCTTCAGCGCGCGGTCCATGTCGATGGGATAGATCTGGTCCTTGGGCACGCCATCGGCCATCAGCGCGGCCTCCATGACAAAGCGCGGCCAGGCGGGCAGGCAGCGCTTGCCGGGGAACTTCTCGGTATCCCAGAAATCGGCCCAGCTTTCCGGCTGCGCCTCGGCATAGGTGTCGGTGTTGTAGACCATGGCGACACCGATCACCTGCAAGGCCACGCCCTTGGGCCGCTTGAGGTTGTCGGGCATGGTCGCCAGCGTCTCCTGCGCCTCGGGCGACAGCTTGGCATAGTCGATGTCCGCCAGGCAGCAATCGCCCAGCAGGCGGGTTTCCTGGTCGAAGATGAAGGTCAGGTCCCATTCGGTCTTGCCCGCCTCGACCTGCGCCTTGATGCGGGGGCCGGAACGCGCCTCTTGCACCGTCACCACGTCGATGCCGGTTTCCTTCTCGAACGGGTCATACATGACCTCGCGCAGCGCATCGCCATAGGCGCCGCCGGGATCCTGCATCACCACCTCGCCCTCGGCAAGCGCGGGGCCGGCCAGCAGCGCGCCCAGGGCCAGCGCCGAGACCGCGCCGGTCAGTCTGTTCAGTCGCAGCATTCCATCCTCCTCCATTGGAACATTCTTGTGGTTACGCGGGCTTGCCGCGCGTCAGGACCGGCCGGGCCAGGATGATCCCGCCCACGACCAGCAGCACCTCCAGCGTCGAGACGACGGCCAGAACCGGGTTCAGCTGATAGTTGATGTCCGCCCACAGCATCAGCGGCAGGGTCTTCATCCGCGGGCTGGACAGGAACAGCGACAGCACCAGCTCGTCGAACGAATGCAGGAAGGCAAAGAACACCGCCGCCGCCAGGCCCGGCGCGATGGCGGGCAGCGTCACCGTGCGGAACACCGTCAGCGGCGAGGCGCCATGCACCGCGGCCCCCTGCTCCAGCCGCTGGTCCACCGCCTGCAGCGATGCCGCGACGATCACCACCACGATCGGGATGCCGCCGATGGCATGGGCGGCGGCCAGGCCGAGGTAGGTGCCGACCAGCCCCAGCTTCAGAAACAGCGCGTAAAGCGACAGGCCCAGCACCACCGGCGGCACGATCATCGGGCTGACCAGCAAGAGCATCAGCGCGGATTTGTAGCGGATGTTGCTGCGCACTATGCCCATGGCCGCCGTGGCGCCCAGGCTGACCGAGATCGTCGCCGAAAGCAGGGCGATCAGCAGCGAGTTGCGGAAGGCGTTCATCCAGTTGCTGTCGCTGAAGAACTTCTCGTACCAGCGCAGCGACCAGGCGGGCGGCGGAAAGGTCAGGTAGCTGGCCTTGCTGAAGGAAATCACCATCACGACGATGATCGGCACGACCAGCGCGACGATCACCGCCCCGCCCATGATCCGCACCGTCCAGCGCCCCCAGCCGGCGGGCAGCCGCCCCATCAGCCGCAAGAGCGGCCAGCCCAGCAGGTCTGCCAGCACCATGCCGAGCCCCCGGCGCGGCGCCTGCACGCGGGCCGCCGTGGCGACGGGCTTGGGCTTGCCATCGCCCAGCTTGCCGCCGCCCCAGATGAACTCGAACCCCATGATCCGGCCGGCGACGCCGACCACGACCAGGGTGATGACCAGCAGCACCACGGCCAGCGCCTGCAGGAACCCCTCGCCGGTGATGGAATCGGCCTGCTGGGTGATGTGCATGGCGAACATCTGGTCGCCCGGCCCGCCCAGCAGCGTGGGCGTGATGAAGAACCCCAGCGCCGCCACGAAGACCAGCAGGAAACCCGCGCCGATTCCCGGCAGCGTCAGCGGCAGCAGCACGCGCCAGAACACCGCCAGCGGCCCCGCGCCCGAGGCCAGCGCCGCGCGCGTCAGGCTGCCGTCCAGCCGCGCCACCGAGGCATAGATGCTGAGCACCATCAGCGGCAGCAGCACCGCCGTCATGCCCAAGAGCACCGAGCCCCGGTTGAACAGCAGCGCCAGCGGCGTGTCGATCAGCCCCAGCATTTGCAGCAGCTTGTTGATCGGGCCGTTGCGGCCCAGCAGCACCATCCAGGCATAGGTGCGGATCAGGATGGCGATGAAATAGGGCAGGATCACCGCCGTCGCGATCAGGATCTGGATGATGCCGCGCGTGCGATGGATCAGCAGCGCCGTGGGATAGCCCAGCAGCACGCAAAGGCAGGCCACCGTGAAGGCGATCTTCATGGTGCGGACCAGCGATTCCCAGTAAAGCGGGACCGAGAACACCCGCTCGAAATGCGTGGACCAGGTCGGGCCGGACATGCTGACCCGGAACAGGTCGATCAGCGGCAGCAGATAGATCACCGCCAGGAACAGCACCGCCGGCACCAGCAGCAGCGCCGGGCTTTTCAGCCGCTGCGCCAGGGGCGTGCGGGGGGCGGCAAGGGTCGCGTCGCTCATGACAGCACCCAGCTGTCGGCGGCGCCCCAGCCGACATGCACCTGCGCGCCGAGCTCGGGCAGCTCGCGCCCGGCGATGTCGGGGCAGCGGATCAGCAGGCGCTGGCCGTCGTCCAGCATCACCTCGATGCGCAGCACCTCGCCCAAAAACAGCGCCGAGGTCACGGTCGCGGGCAGGGTGCCGGGCGCGGGGGCGGCGTGGATCGCGATGCGCTCGGGGCGGATCAGCACGGTGGCGCTGTCGCCGGACACGCCATGGCGCGATTCCGCCTCGAAGACATGGCCGCCGGGGGTGCGCAGCGTCAGGACGCAGCCGTTTCGGCCCAGCACCTGCGCGTCGATCAGGTTGCTTTCGCCCACGAAACCCGCGACGAATCGGCTTTGCGGGCGGCGATAGATCTCGGCCGGGCGGGCGATCTGCACGATATGGCCCGCGTCCATCACCGCGATGCGGTCGGACATGGTCAGCGCCTCGGACTGGTCATGGGTCACGAAGAGGATGGTCGAGCCGATGGCCTGGTGCAGTTCGCGCAGTTCGATCTGGATCGATTCGCGCAACCGGCGGTCCAGCGCGCTCAGCGGTTCGTCCATCAGCACCACGCGCGGGCGCATGACGATGGCGCGGGCGATGGCCACGCGCTGCTGCTGACCCCCCGACATCTGCGCCGGCAGCTTGGCGGCATGGTCGGACAGCCGCATCATCTCCAGCGTCTCGGCCACGCGGCGGTCGGTTGTCTCGCGGTCGATCCTGGCCATGCGCATGGGAAAGCCCACGTTCTGCGCCACGGTCATGTTCGGAAACAGCGCATAGCTCTGGAAGACCATGCCGAAGCCGCGCCGATGCACCGGCACGTGCTGGATCGGCTTGCCATCGACCAGGATCTGGCCGCCGTCGAGGCTCTGGAACCCGGCAAGCAGGTTCAGCAGCGTGGTCTTGCCGCTGCCCGAGGGGCCGAGCAGCGTGATGAACTCGCCCGGTTCGATGTCCAGGCTGATGCGGTCGGCCGCGACGAAGGCGCCGTATCTCTTGACCACCTCGCGGATCGAGATGCCGGCGCCGATCGCCTCTTGCGCCCGCACGGCGGCAGTGGTCGTGGTGCCGGACGTTTCAAGGCGCATCTCGCGCCGCGCCAATGTCTGCGCCATCATTTCCTCCCTCGTTCCATATTATAGAACGCTATTCTGTATTTTATTGTCGGCGCTCTGCCCCGCTTGTCAAGAATTTCCGACGGGCGGGCGAAATTTCTGCAAAATGCCGCGATGGGAATGGATTGACTTGCCGGTTTGGCTCTGCCTATCATGATTTTCAGAACTATGTTCCATATTTTGGAACACGCGGGAGGAGGGGAACGATCATGCCACAGGATCTGCGCGCCATGGCCCGCCGCGTCACGCCGGGCATGTCGCTGGCGCTGCCGGTGGATTACGCCGGGGTCTCGATGGCGATGACCCGGCCGCTGATCGAGCATGGGGCGGGCGGGCTGCACCTGGTCTGCGTGCCGACCGGCGGCCTGCAGGTGGACATGCTGATCGGTGCCGGGCTGGTCGCCACGGTCGAGACCAGCGCCCTGTCGCTGGGCGAGGCCGGGGGCGCGCCGCGGTTCAACGATGCCGTGCGACAGGGCGGCATCCGCATCCTCGACGCCACCTGCCCCGCGATCCATGCCGGGCTGATGGCGGCGCAGAAAGGCGTGCCCTTCCTGCCGATACGCGGGCTGATCGGCTCGGACGTGCTGGCGAACCGCCCCGACTGGCGGGTGATCGACAACCCCTTCGCCGCGGGCGATCCCGTCGCGCTGATCCCGGCGATCCGGCCCGACGTGGCGATCTTTCACGCGCCGATGGCCGACCGCGAAGGCAATGTCTGGATCGGCCGCCGGCGCGAGCTGGCCGCCATGGCCTATGCCGCGACCGAAACGCTGGTGACGGTGGAACGCATCGTGGACCGCAGCCTGCTGGCCGACGAGATGACCGCGGCCGGCACCCTGCCCGCGCTGTACGTCGGCGCCGTGGCCGAGGCGCCGCGCGGCGCCTGGCCCTATGGCCTCTGGGGCGAATATGCCTCCGACACGGATGAGCTGATGCGCTATGCCGCCGCCGCCCGCACGGCCACGGGCTTTGCCGAATACATGGCGGGCTTCATGGGGCAGGAGATGCCGGCATGAGCGCCGCCCTGCCCCGCGAGATCCTGATCTGCACCATCGCCCGGCTGCTCGACGGCGTGCGCCATGTCGCGGTCGGCGCCTCCTCTCCCATGCCTGCCGCAGGCGCGATGCTGCGCCGGGCGCTGGACGACGGCCAGCGTCCGGTGCGCCTGTCGGTCCTCGGCTCGGTCGAGCATAATTTCTTCACCAACGGCTCGGCAGAACTGTTCGACAGCGCGGGCCAGGGCCGGCTGGATGCCTTTTTCCTGGGCGGCGGCCAGATCGACGGCCAGGCCAACGTGAACCTGGTCGGCGTCGGCGACTATCCGCAGGTCAAGGTGCGCTGGCCCGGCTCGTTCGGCTCGGCCTATCTGTATTTCACCGTCCCGCGCGTGATCCTGTTCCGCGAAGAGCATTCGCCGCGCGTGCTGGTGGACAAGGTCGATTTCATCAGCGCCCCCGGCACCAGCGCCCCCGGCGTTTATCGCGCCGGCGGGCCGGTCGCGCTGCTGACCGGCAAGGCGCTGTTCCGCTTCGACAAGGCGCGGCCGGGCTTCACGCTGGAAAGCGTCCACCCCAGCCATGACCTGGACGAGATCCGCGCGGCGACCGGCTTTGCCTTCGACCATGCGGAAACGCCCGCCGCCACCCCTGCCCCCGACGCCGCCACCCTGTCGCTGCTGCGCGGCCGGGTGCTGGATGAGCTTGCCGAAACCTACCCCGCCTTCGCCGCCGAATGGCGCAGCGACCTGGCGGCCCTGACCCGCGAAGGAAGCCCCGCATGATCAATCCCGGATCGCTCGCCAATCTTCGGGTCATCGACGCCAGCCGCGTGCTGGGCGGTCCCTATGCCGGCCAGATCCTAGCCGATCACGGCGCCAACGTCGTGAAGCTGGAACCCCCTGCGGGCGACGAGACGCGCGGCTGGGGCCCGCCCTTCCTGGGCGATGCGGCCAGCTATTTCCTGGGCCTGAACCGCAACAAGCGCGGCATCGCCGTGGACCTGTCGCAAGAGAGGGGGCGCGAGCTGCTGTTGGCGCTGCTGGAAGACGCCGATGTGCTGATCGAGAATTTCAAGACCGGCACGATGGAGCGCTGGGGCCTGGGCCGGGACGAACTCGCGCGGCGCTTCCCCCGGCTGGTGCATTGCCGCGTCTCGGGCTTCGGTGCGGACGGGCCGATGGGCGGGCTGCCCGGCTACGACGCCGCGATCCAGGCGCTTTGCGGCATCATGAGCGTGAATGGCGAAGCGGGCGGCCAGCCGCTGCGCGTGGGCCTGCCGGTGGTGGACATGGTGACGGGCCTCAACGCCACCATCGGCATCCTGATGGCGCTGAGCGAGCGCGCGACCAGCGGCAAGGGCCAGTTCGTCGAGACCAGCCTTTACGATTGCGGCGTCTCGCTGCTGCATCCGCATTTGCCGAACTACTACCTCTCGGGCAAGGTGGCGGGGCCCTCGGGCAATGCGCATCCCAACATCTGCCCCTATGACACCTTCGCCACCGGGTCCGAGCCGATCTTCCTCGCCGTCGGCAACAATCGGCAATTCGCCACGCTCTGCGCCATGATCGGCCGGCCCGACCTGCCTGACGATGCCCGATTTGCCTCGAACAGCCAGCGCAACATCCACCGCGACGCGCTGAAGGCCGAGCTTGAGGCGGCGCTGGCGTCCTTTGACTGCGCCGATCTCTCGGACCGGCTGATCAAGGCCGGCGTGCCCTGCGGTGCGGTGCGCACAATCGACCAGGTGATCGCCGACCCGCATACGATCCACCGCGAGATGGTGGTGGACATCGGCGACTATCGCGGCACCGGCAGCCCGATCAAGCTGTCGCGCACCCCCGCCAGCTATCGCCGCGCGCCGCCCGGCTTTGCCCAGCACACGGGCGAAGTCATGGCGGAACGCGCGCTGGACCCCGACAGCTACCGCGAGGTGCTGCCGGGCCTTGACCCCGAAGAGAAAGCCGCGAGGAAAGCATGACGGACCGCCTGACCATCGGCATCATCGGCGACGGCTTCATGCAGCCGGGCTTCTTTGAAACCGCGCTGCGCGAGCAACTGCCCGGCCGCGCGCTGACCATCCGCAGCATGGAGGTCGACTGGCCGCTGCGGCTGAAATCCACCAAATACGACCCCACCCTGCCCGTGGGCGAATTCGTCGGCCGCCCCGAGGATTATTTCGACTTCCTCGCCGATCTCGACATTCTCGTCACCCATCTGGCGCCCATCACGGCCGACAGCCTCGACCATGCCCCCCGGCTCAAGGCCATCGCCGTGTCGCGCGG
Organism: Paracoccus versutus; assembly: GCF_000763885.1. Classification (GTDB taxonomy): domain Bacteria; phylum Pseudomonadota; class Alphaproteobacteria; order Rhodobacterales; family Rhodobacteraceae; genus Paracoccus; species Paracoccus versutus. The sequence goes on from NZ_JRKO01000086.1 coordinate 11,816, forward strand.
CGGGCCGGTGAATATCGAGATGGCGGCGGCCCGCGCGCGCGGCATCCCGGTGGTGAACACGCCCGGCCGCAATGCCTCGGCCGTGGCGGAGTTCACCGTCGGCTCGCTGCTGGCGGAAACCCGCAACCTGATCCGGGGCCATATGGCCGTCGCCAGCGGGCGGTTCGGGCGCGAATTCTATCACTACGCCAACACCGGCCCCGAACTGTGCGAGCTGACCGTCGGCATCGTCGGCTATGGCGACATCGGCACGCGGGTCGCACGGCTGTTGCAGCCCTTTGGCTGCGGCATCCTGATCTACGACCCGTTCAAGGAACTGACGCCCGAGGAAAAGGCCGCCGGTTTCCAAAAGGCCGAGCTGGACGACCTGATGGCGCGGGCCGACGTGGTGACGCTGCACCCCCGCGTCACGCCCGAGACCAAGGGCATGATCTCGCGCGCGCGGATCGCGATGATGAAGCCCGGCGGCTATATCGTGAACACCACGCGCGGGCAGGTGCTGGACTATGGCGCGCTTTACGACGCGCTGGTCTCGGGGCAGTTGCGCGGCGCCGCGCTGGACACGTTCGAGCCCGAGCCGCCGCCCGCCGACTGGCCGCTGTTGAAGCTGCCCAACGTCACGCTTTCGCCGCATATCGCCGGCGCCTCGCGCCATTCCGCGATCAAGGCCGCGACCATGATCGCCGGCGACATCGCGCTGATCCTTGACGGCAAGCCGCCGCTCCATCCTTGCAAGTGAGGCATCCCATGACCGACGAAGAACGCGCCCTGCGCCTTGAGCTGATCGAATCCTGCCGCGCCATGAACCGGCTGGGCATCAACAAGGGCACCTCGGGCAATATCAGCGTCCGCCATGGCGACGGCTTCCTGATCTCGCCCACCGGCATCCCCTATGACAAGCTGCAGCCCGAGCATGTCGTGGCGATGAACTGGGACGCGACCTATGCCGGCGAGGTGCAGCCCTCGTCCGAATGGCGCTTTCACCGCGACATCCTGCAGGCGCGTCCCGACCTGAACGCGGTGGTCCATACCCATTCGACCCATGCCACGGCGCTGTCGATCCTGGGGCGCGAGATCCCGGCGATCCATTACGTCATCGCCGCCGCCGGCGGCGGCAGCATCCGCTGCGCGCCCTATGAGCTGTTCGGCACGCAGGAACTGGCCGACCGCGTGGTCGCCGCGCTGGAGGGGCGCCGCGCCTGCCTGATGGCGCATCACGGCGTCATCGCCGCCCATGCCAATATCGCCCGCGCGCTGGCGCTGGCCGTCACGGTCGAGGAGCTGGCCAGGCAATACCTGCTGTGCCTGCCGCTGGGCGAGCCGCCGGTGCTGTCGGACGAGCAGATCGCCGAGGTTCTGGTCAAGTTCAAGACTTATGGCCAGCAAGGCAGCGCCGCGCTGGAAGGGCTGCGCCAGGCGTCCTGATGGCTGTGCTGCTTTGCCTCGATTCCGGCACGACCTCGGTCAAGGCGGCGGCCTTCGACGAAGCCGGGCGCCTCTTGACCCAGGCCGAGCGCCCGAACGGCGCGCTGCAACGCGAGGGCGCGCGGGTCGAGCAGGACATGCACCGGACCCGCGCCGAAGCGCTGTCCGTGCTGCGCGACTGCGCGGCGCAGGCGACGGGCCCCTTCGCGGGGCTGATCGTCACCGGGCAGGGCGACGGGCTATGGCCGGTGGATGCGGGCGGCCAGCCGGTCGGGCGGGCGCTGACCTGGCTCGACGGGCGCGCGCGCGGGCTGGTGGCCGCGATGGCGCCGGCGCTGGACGCGGTGCAGGCGGCGACCGGGTCGCGGCCGACCGCCGCCTCGGCCAGCCTGCAGCTTCTGTGGCTTCAGCAAAACGACCCCGCCCGCCATGCCCGCATTACCCATGCCCTGCGGCTCAAGGAATGGCTGTTCCTGGCGCTGACCGGGCAGCCGCTGGCCGAGCCGACGGCGCTGCTGCCGGTCTGGGGCGACTGGCGCAGCGGCGCGCTGGCGCCGGTGGTGGCGGAAAGCCTTGGCCTGTCGCGCGGGACCGAGCTGCTGCCCGACCTGGCCCCCGTCGGCGCGGCGCGGGCCGGGCTGTCCCAAGCCGCGGCCGAGGCGACCGGCCTGCCGCAGGGCCTGCCGGTGCTGCTGGGTCCGGGCGACGTGCAGGCGACGTTGGTCGGGCTCGGCCTCGGCAGCCGGGCCGGCGTCGGCCGCGCCTCGATCTTCGGCACCAGCGCGATCCATGCCTGCCTGCTGGACGATCCCGCCGCCATGCCGCAGGCCCCTGCCGGGGCGATGATCCAGCAATTCGCGCTTGGTCCCGGCTACCTGTGCTTTCACCCCTGTTTCAACGGCGCCACGCTGCTGCATCACCTGTCGCGCCGCTTTGCCGACCTGCCCGCCGCGCCCGCACCGGACTATTCGGCGCTGATCCTGCATCCCTTTCTTGAGCCGGGCGGTGAGCGCGCGCCCTGGACCGACCCCCATGCCTCGGGCGCGGTCATCGGCCTGACCGCGGCCAGCACCCCCGCGCAAATCGCCTGGGCGGGGCGCGAGGCGCTGGCCTTCGTCACCCGCGCCAGCCACGCGATGATGGGCGCGCCCGGCGGCGCCCTGTCGCTGGGCGGCGGGCTGGCGGGCGACGAACATTTCGCCCAGTTCCTCGCGACCGTCACCGGCTGCACGGTGCAGCGCCGTCCCGGCAGCCATGCCGGCCTGCGTGGCCTTGCCGCCATCGCCGCGCGCTTCCTGCTGGACGCCCGCGACCCCGCGCCATGGATCGGACCTGCCGGGCACGGGCTTGCGCCCGACCCCGGCCCCGTCGCAGCCTATGCCGAAGGCAAATACCGCCTGTTCGCCGCCCTGCTGGAGGCCGTGTCCCCGTTGTGGGAACCGCTCTCCGACCTGCGCGGACAGGCCGAAAAACTGATGGAGACCCCATGAACGGCGCCGATCTTCTGTGCGAAACCCTGCTGGCGAACGGCATCGACACCTGCTTCGCCAATCCCGGCACCTCCGAGATGCATTTCGTCGCGGCGCTGGACCGCCAGCCGCGGATGCGCTGCGTGCTGGGCCTGTTCGAGGGCGTCGTGACCGGCGCCGCCGACGGCTATGCCCGCATGGCCGAGAAGCCGGCAGCGACGCTGCTGCATCTCGGCCCCGGCCTGGCGAACGGGTTGGCGAACATGCACAACGCGCGGCGCGCGCGCTCGCCCATGGTCAACGTGGTGGGCGACCATGCGACCTGTCATCTGCCGCTGGATGCACCGCTGACCAGCGACATCGACAGCCTCGCCCGGCCGATGTCGCATTGGGTCGGCCGGGCCGAGGCCGCCGATGCCGTGGGAAGCCGCACCGCCGAAGCCATCGCGGCGGCGCGGGCCGGCGCCGGCGGCATCGCCACGCTGATCCTGCATGCCGACGCCGCCTGGACCCGGACCTCGGCCCCGGTGCCGGTGGCGGTGGTCCCCGCCGCCCCCGCCGCCCCCGAT
>NZ_JRKO01000087.1 GCF_000763885.1 Paracoccus versutus
TCGGTCATGCCCACGATCACCTCGGGCAATACCAACGCGCCCTGCATCATGATCGGGGAAAAGGCGGCGGACATGATCCGGCAGGACGCCCTGCCGCGCCGCGACGCAAGCTGAACATCGGGAGGGAGCAAGATGACGGCAGATTTCACCCATCCGGGACGGGAAACCGCGCGGGACTGGGCGGCCGCGGGGCCGAAACGCAACCTGATCGACGGCCAATGGGTCGAGGCGCAATCCGGCAGGACGCTGGAAAGCCTGAACCCGACCACCGGCAAGCTGCTGGCCCGGATCTCCGAGGCGGATGCCGGCGACGTGGATGTCGCCGTGCGCGCCGCTCGCCGCGCCTTCGAGGCGCCGACCTGGTCGGGCATCTCGCCGCATCTGCGCACGCGGATGCTGCTGGAGATGGCCGAGGCCATCGACCGGCACGCCGCCGAGCTTGCGGCGCTGGAGACGCTGGACAACGGCATGCCGACCTGGTTCAGCAATGCGGTGATCGCCATGGTGGGCGACACCTTCCGCTATTACGCCGGCTGGTGTTCCAAGATCTTCGGCACCACCACGCCCACCGACGCCTCGATGTTCATCTTCACCCTGCGCGACCCGGTCGGGGTCTGCGGCCAGATCATTCCCTGGAACGTGCCCAGCCTGATGGCGGCGCTGAAGATCGCCACCGCGCTGGCCTGCGGCAATACCGTGGTGCTGAAGCCGTCCGAGCTGGCCTCGCTCAGCACCCTGCGCATGGCCGAGCTGATCCAGGACACCGACCTGCCGCCGGGGGTGCTGAACGTGGTGACGGGCTATGGCTCGACCGTGGGCGCGGCGATCTCGGGGCACCCGGAGGTGGACAAGGTCGCCTTCACCGGCTCGACCGTGGTCGGCAAGCAGATCCTGCAAGCCTCGATCGAGACGATGAAGCGGGTGACGCTGGAGCTGGGCGGCAAGTCGCCGAACATCATCTTCGCCGATGCCGACCTGGACAAGGCGGTGGTCGCGGCGGTCAACGGCTTTACGCGCAATTCGGGGCAGGTCTGTTCGGCCGGGACGCGGGTCTTCGTGCAGGAAGGCATCCATGACGAGGTGGCCGGGCGCATCGTCGAGATCGCCTCGGGCCAGAAGGTCGGCGACCCCTTCGACCCGGAAACCAAGCTTGGCCCGGTGATCTCGGCCAGGCAGCTTGACCGGGTGATGTCCTATGTCGATGCCGGCAACGCCGAAGGGGCCGAGCTGCGCACCGGCGGCGACCGCGTCGAAGGCCCCGGCTTCTTCGTCAGGCCCACGGTTTTCGCCGGCGTCACCAACGGCATGAGGATCGCGCGCGAGGAGATCTTCGGCCCCGTCGTCTCGCTGATCCCCTTCAAGGACGAGGACGACGCGATCTTCAAGGCCAACGACACCAGCTATGGCCTGGCGGCGGCGGTCTGGAGCCGCGACATCTCGCGCGCGCACAAGGTGGCGCGGGCGATGAAGGCCGGGCGCATCTGGGTCAACACCTTCGGCGAGACCGACCCGGTGATGCCCTTCGGCGGCTTCAAGCAATCGGGCCTCGGCCGCGAATTCGGCGCGGAATCGGTGCTGGCCTATACGGAAAGCAAATCGGTCCAGGTCCGCTTCTGACCGCCGGCAAGGAAACGATCCCGCCGCATCCCCTGCGGCGGGATCTTCCGTTTGCGGCGCGACCCCTGCAGCGCACCGGGCAGCAAGGCGGCGAGGACAGGGCAAAGGGCCGGCAACGGGATGATCCGTCGCCGGCCCAGGAACCGGGCCGATGTCCTGCTGCGGATCGCGCCTATTCGGCTGCTTTGCCGCGATAGGCGTCCAGGATGGCCTGCCCGTCCTTGCCGGCCGAGGACATGTCGCCCAGCCAGGCGTCGATCACGCCGGGGAAGGGGGCTTCCCAGCGGGCGTTTTCCTCGGGCGACAGGGTGACGACGGTATGGCCCTTGCCGGCCACGATGTCCTCGCGGATGGAAAGCGTGTTTTCCTGCTGCCAGGTGCAGAGGTTCTCGCGCGCCTTGGCCGCGGCTTCGGTGAAATGCTGCTGCACCTCGGGGGGCAGCTTGTTCCAGGTCTCGTTCCGCATCGCATAGATGATGGCGGTGCCGCCGAAACGCGGGCCCTGGACGGAATATTTCAGCAGGTCCGGCAGATCGTAGTCGGGAAGCCCGATATAGTTGTAGAGCGCGCCGTCGATCGTCCCGCGGCTGAGCGAATCGTAGACTTCCGACACGGTGATCTGCACCGGCACCGCCCCCAGGGCCGAGATGGTCCTGACCCCGGAATTGCCGACGGCGCGGATCTTCTTGCCCTTGATCGCCTCGAGGTTCTGCGGATCGGTCTTGCCCATGAACAGGTTGTAGCCCGGCTGGACATTGGCAAACAGCAGCCGCACGCCCTGGGGGTCGTATTCGGCCTGGCCCAGCACCCCGTCCGGCGCGGCGATGGCCGACATGCTGGCGCTGGCCTCGCAGGAATCGGCGTAAAGGCCGGGCAGCTCGGCCACCGACGAAAGCGGCAGCTTCTGCGCGTTATAGGCGGGGATGACGATGGCGATGTCCGCCAGCCCGGATTGCAGCGCGGCCAGCGTATCCTTGCCCAGCTGGCCCGAGGGATAGACGGTGAAACTGACCTGGCCGTCCGTGGCCTTCTCGACCGCGTCGACCATCTTCTTGCCGCCCTCGGCCCAGAGGTAAAGCTCGTTCGAGAACAGATGCGCGACCTTCAGCTCGATCTTGTCCTGGGCCAGCGCGGGCGTCGCCGCGGCCGCCGCCAGCAGCGCGCCGGACAGCAGACGGCGCAGGACGGGCGGTCTGCCTTGGCTCTTGTGCCTGTCGGCCCGCCGCGCTGATGATGCCTTTGTCATGAGGTTTCCTCCCTGCCGCCGTTGTCGGATCGGCGACTTCATGGCTGGGGAATGTCCTCCCCTGATCCCCTCCGGGCAACGCTTTTCGCCCCGGCCATAGGGCGAGCCTGCATGGGCCATAGAGAGGGGCGCGCGTTTTTGCGGTGGCCCGAAAGCCGGGGAAGCACGACCATGGGCGGGCAAGGCGGCGCCCGGTCGCGCCGCCGGTTCGCTGGACGGAGGAGACCCGAGATGAAGCAGGATGCGCCGAACGCGGCTGGCCTGACGCTGCGGCTGGCCACGCATGTCGCGGCCCTGGCCAATGCCATGCCGAGTGCCGAGGATACCGAGGCGATGCGCCGGCTGTTCCTGGACGGGTTCATCGTCTCGCTGTGGGGGATCACCCGGCCGGCGGTGCGGCAGGTCTCGGAATGGTCGCGGCGCTTTGCCGGCACCGGGCCCAGCATGGTGCTGGGCGCCGACTGGACCGCCGATCCCTCGGTCGCGGCGCTGGTGCATGGCACGGCCGGCCACGCCTATGAGCTGGACGACACCCATGACGTGACCACCAGCCATCCCGGCTGCGTCATCATTCCCGCGGCGCTGGCGGTGGGGGCGCAGACCGGCGCCTCGCAGGCCGACCTGTTCCGCGCCGCCATCGCCGGCTACGAGGCGATGGCGCTGATCGGCGGCTGCGCCGGCGGGCTCGAGACGGTGCATCGCGGCTTTCACCCGACCTCGGTCTTCGGCTCGTTCGGGGCGGCGACCGCGGCGGTCGCCCTGCGGGCCTATGCGCGCGGGCAGGAGGTCACGCCTGACATGCTGCTGCAGGCATGGGGCCATGCGCTGTCGCAGGCCTGCGGCTCGATGCAGTTCTCGGCCGAGCCGACGGGGGGCGAGGTCAAGCGCGTCCATGCCGGGCTGGGCGCGCGCAACGGCGTGCTGGCCGCGGATTTCGCCGAACTCTCGGCCGTGACCGCGCCCCTGCAGGCGGCCGAGGGCGCCTATGGCGTGGCCGGCCTGTTCGGCGGCCCGCTGCAAGCGGTCGAGCCGGGCGAGAAGCAGATCCATGTCATCAGCCTCAAGCCCTATTCCTGCTGCCGGCTGTTCCATTCGACCATCGACGCCCTGCGCGAGGTGACGGATGATTTCACCGTCCCCACCGACAGCATCGCCGAGATCCTGATCCAGGGTCCGCGCCTGGTCGCCGAACAGCACATGACGCGGGCCGAATCGACCATGACCGCGCAATACAGCTGCCCCTATATCGTCGCGGCGACCCTGGCCTACGGCCCGACCCGCTACGACGCCTATGGCGAGGAATTCCTGGACGATCCGCGCATCCTGTCGCTGGTCGCCAAGGTCCGCTTCCGGGTCGATGCCGAGATCGAGCGGGAATATTACCCGCGCCAGTTCGCCTCGCGCGTGACGATGCGCCTTGCCGATGGCGGCACGCGCTCGGCCCTGGTGGTGGACAGCGTGGGCACGGCTCGCAAGTCGCTGAGCGTCGCGCAGATCATCGCCAAGGGCGACGGGCTGGCGCATCTGGGCCGCTTCCCCAGCGGCGGCGCGCTGGCCGCCGCGCTTTGGGACGACGCAAGCGACGCCCGCAGGCTCGCGCAGGTTCTGAACGGCACGCCCGCTGCCTGAGCCGCGGCTGCCACATCCAGGAGGAGGAAGGAATGACGGTCGAAGACAAGCTGCAACGCCTGCTCGACATCGAGGACATCAAGACCCTGATGGCGAAATACTGCCACGGCATCGACAGGAAGGACGAGCCGACCTTCATGAGCATCTGGGCCGAGGACGGCGACTATCTGCTGCCCCGCGGCGAGGGGCATGGCACCGACGGCATCCGGCAACTGGTGCAGAAGGTCTGGCGCGAGGTGCCGCAATGCCACCACCACATCACCAATCCGGTGATCGAGGTGGACGGCGACGGGGCCGCGGCCAAGACCGACGTGACCTATTTCCGGCTGACCGCGGACGGCATCCACCAGCTTCTGTCGGGGGGCTACGCCTTCAGCTTTGCCCGCACCGGCGCGGGCTGGAAGGTCCGGTCGCTGAAGTTCGAAAGCTTTGTCTCGGCCAGCCCGGTCTTCAAGGAAAACATCCGGGGCTGATCCCCGCCGCAAGGGATGGAAGCGATCATGAGGATGCAGGGAAAACGCGCCGTGGTGACGGCGGGCGCCTCGGGCATGGGCCGGGCCGGCGCCCGGCTTTTCGCGCAGAACGGCGCCAGCGTCGCGGTGGTGGACGTGAACGCCGAGGCCACGGCCGAGGTCGTGGCCGGGATCGAGGCAGAGGGCGGCAAGGCGACAGGCATCGTCGCCGACCTGTCCCGCCCCGAGGAATGCAGGCGCATCATCGCCGAGGCGGCCGAAGCCCTGGGCGGCATCGACGCGCTGTGGTCCCATGCCGGGACGCCCGGCCCGACCGAGGTCGAGGGCATCGACCTGGAGCAATACGACTTTTCCGTGGCGCTGAACCTGACCTCGGCCCTGGTCTGCGCGGGCGAGGTGGCGTCGCATATGCGCGCTGCGGGCGGGGGTGCGATCCTCTTCACCTCGTCGGTCGGCGGGCTGGTCGGCTCGATGATGAGCCCGGTCTATTCGGCGGTGAAGTTCGGCATCGTCGGCTTTACCCAGTCGCTGGCGCAACGCTTTGCCGTCGACCGCATCCGGGTGAACGCGGTCTGCCCCGGCCCGGTCGAGACGCCGATGCTGCCCTTCTTCATGAACCGCAACGTGGACGAGGCCGGCAAGGAGGCCAACCTGGCCCGCATCATGGCCGCCGTCCCGCTGGGTCGCCTGGCCCAGCCCGAAGAGATCGCCCATGCCGCGCTGTGGCTTCTGTCGGACGATGCCTCTTATGTGACGGGCGTGGCGCTGCCGGTCGATGGCGGCTACGTCGCCCGCTGAGCGCCCTGCGCGACCGCTTCAGGCGCGGCCGCGCAATTCCTCGATCAGCGCCGCCAGCGCCGGGGGCTGCTGGCGGCGGCTGGGATAATAGAGGTGATAGCCCTCGAAGGTCTTTCTGCAATGGGCCAGCACCTCGACCAGCCGCCCGTCGCGCAGATGCGCGTCCACATAGCCCAGGGGCAGGTAGGCATAGCCGAACCCCGCCAGGCAGGCCGCGCGCACCAGCGCGATCGAGGTAAAGACCTGCCGCCCGGAAATGGTGACATGCATGTCCTTGCCATCCACGGTGAAATGCCACGGGAAGATCTCGCCATGCGTCGGCAGCCGCAGGTTGATGCAATCCTGCCCCGCCAGATCCTGCGGCCGGGCGGGCGCCTTGCCCGCGGCCACCCGCTCGGGCGTCGCCACCACCGCCATGGGCACGTCCGGCCCGATGCGCAGCGCGATCATGTCCTGCGACACCAGCCGGCCGCGGCGGACGCCGGCGTCCTGGCGCTGGCCGATGATGTCGCCGCGCCCGTAATCCGTGGTCAGCTCCAGCGCGATGTCGGGATATTTGCGCAGGAAGGGCTGCAACAGCGGCCATAGCACGCTGTCGATGGCATATTCGTCGGCCGAGATGCGGATCGTGCCGGCGGGCTTGTCCCGCAGGCTGCCAAGCTGGGCGAAACCCTGCTCGATCTCGGCCAGGGCGGGGTGGACGCTTTTCAGCAGCCGCTCGCCCGCCTCGGTCAGCGAGACGTTGCGGGTGGTGCGGTTGAACAGGCGCACGCCGGTGCGTTCCTCGAGATTGCGGATCGTCTGGCTCAGCGCCGACTGCGACACCCCCAGCCGCGCGGCGGCGCGGGTGAAGTTGCCCTCTTCGGCGGCGGCGACGAAGGCGTTCAGGTCGCGAAGATCCTCGGTGTTCATTCATAAGACCCGCTAATGGCCGTATTCCGATTGCCCCATCTAATCGCAAGAAGCCGGCTTGGCTATATTCCGGTCATTGCGTCGGCCCAGCCGGTCCGCCCCATCTTCAAAACCTATCCTTGATCCCACCCCGCCCGATAGCGGCAAAGAGGAGAACCGAACCATGAAATCCGTGAGCTTCAGGAACAAGACCTGGGACGTGGCTGCCGACCTGCATCTTCCCGAAGGGTTCGACGAGGGCGGGAAATACCCGGCCATTATCGTCGCCCATCCGATCAGCTCGTGCAAGGAACAGACCGCGGCGATCTATGCCGCGAAACTGGCCGATCTGGGCTATGTCTGCCTGGCCTTCGACGCCTCGACTCAGGGCGCAAGCGGTGGGCCTGGGCGGTATCTGGAAGATCCGGCCACCCGCGTCGAGGATTTCCGCTGCGCGGTCGACTACCTGGTGGCGCAGGATTTCGTCGATGCCGACCGCATCGGCGTCCTGGGCATCTGCGGCGGCGGCGGCTATGCGGTCAATGCCGCGATGACCGAACGCCGCTTCAAGGCCGTCGCCACCGTCGTCGGCGCCAATTACGGCCGGATCTCGCGCGAGGGCGATCTCAGCCCCGACGCGGCCATCAAGGCGCTGGAGGGCATCTGCGCGCAGCGCACCGCCGAGGCGCGCGGGGCCGAGCCGGCGATCACCAGCTATATCCCGCGCTCGCAGGAGGAGCTGGAAGCCACGGGCATCAAGGACGTCGATGTGGTCGAGGCGGTGGACTACTACACCACCCAGCGCGGCCGGCAGCCCGGCTCGCCGAACAGGCTCAACGTGGTCAGCACGCAGGCCGGCTTCGGCTTCGATGCGTTCCATCTGGCGGACCAGTTGCTGACCCAGCCCTTGCAGATCATCGTCGGCGGCGGCCAGGCCGGTGCCTTCGGTTCCTATCGCGACGGGTTCGAGCTGTTCGACAAGGCGCGATCGGCCAGGAAGAACATCCTGGTCGTGCCCGGCGCCACTCATTACGACCTCTATGACCAGCCCGAGCCGGTCGGGAAGGCCATGGCGCAGCTCAAGACCTTCTTTGCCGAGAACCTCTAGCAGGGGCCGCTTCGGCAGGACCGAAATGCGGCTTCGAAATCCACGAGTTGGATGGCGGGCGCGGCGGGCCTAATTTCCGCCCCAAGGCGGCGCGTCCGGCAGAACGGAAAAGAGCCACGGCAAGGCTGGTTCGGAAGCGGCGGCGACGGGATCGTCCGCCGCTTTCGCTTGCGCCCCGTCCGGCGCCCATCACGAGGAGGAAGGCATGAGCAAGGCAAAAGGCCCGCTGGCGGGCATCAGGATCATCGAGCTGGGCGGGGTCGGCCCGGTGCCCTTTGCCGCGCTGCTGCTGGCCGACATGGGGGCCGAGGTCATCCGCATCGACCGCGCCGAGGCCGGCGACGGCGGCCTGCCGGGCGATCCGCGGCTGCATCTGCTCAACCGCGGCCGCCGCAGCCTGGCCCTGGACCTGAAGAACCCCAAGGCGGTCGAGACCGTGCTGCGGCTGGTGCGCGATGCCGATGCGCTGATCGAGGGGTTCCGGCCCGGTGTCGCCGAGCGGCTGGGGCTGGGCCCCGAGGAATGCCAGGCCGCCAATCCGCGCCTGGTCTATGGCCGCATGACCGGCTGGGGGCAGGACGGCCCGCTGGCGCGCGAGCCGGGCCACGACATCAACTATATCGCCCTGACCGGCGTGCTGCATTCGGTGGGGCAGGCCGGCGGCCCGCCGGTCATCCCGCTGAACCTGGCCGGCGATTTCGGCGGCGGTTCGCTTTACCTGGTGATGGGCGTGCTTGGCGCGCTGCTCGAGGCCAGGGGCTCGGGGCGGGGGCAGGTGGTCGATGCGGCGATGGTGGACGGCTCGGCCTCGCTGATGACGCTGATCTACGGCGCGCTCGCCATGGGCTACTGGACGGATGAGCGCGGGGCGAACCGGCTGGATTCCGGCGCGCCCTTCTACAACGTCTATGAGACGGCGGACGGCAAGCATATCGGCATCGGCGCCAACGAGACGCGGTTTTATCGCAACGCGGTCAAGCTGCTGGGCCTTGAGGATGCCGGCCTGCCCGACCAGCACGACAAGGCCGGCTGGCCGCTGATCCGCGAGAAATTCGCCGAGGCCTTTCGCAGCCGCACACGCGACGAATGGGTGGCGCTGGCCGAGGGGCGCGAGGTCTGCATTGCCCCGGTCCTGTCGCTGCACGAGGCGCCGGCGCATCCGCATCTGCGTGCCCGCCACACCTTCGTCGAGGTGGACGGCGTGATCCAGCCCGCCCCGGCGCCGCGCTTCAGCCGCACCCCCGGCGCCATCCAGTGCCCGCCTGCGCGTCCGGGCGAACACAGCGACGCGATCCTGGCGGACTGGGGCTTTTCGGGCCCGGAAATCGCGACGCTGCGCGACAGCGGCGCCGTCGCCTGAGGCGCGGGCCGCGACCGATCCGGCCGGTCACTTCCGGCCGGGTTTCTCGTTGGCGATGAAGCGGGCGCGCAGGCCGTAGCGTTCGACCATCTCCTCGATGATCTTCAGCACGGTCTTTTCCACCGTCAGGCTGACCATCGATACCGCCCGGCTGCGCTTGCGCGTCAGGTAGACGGTGCGGTTGAAGCCGGGATCCTTGATGCGGATCAGCACCAGCTTGCCTTCCTCGACCAGCTTGGCGACCGGGGCATGGGGCAGGATGCTGAAGGCGCTGGCGCGGCTGACCATCTCGATGATCTGCGACAGCGAGTCGATCTCGACGATGACGTTGAGGTTCAGCCCATGGGCGCGGGCGAAGCGCTCGATGGCGTGGCGGGCGCTGTGGGGCAGGCCGGGCATGACCAGCGGCAGCTCGCCCAGCTGCGAGGCAGGGATGGAATAGCCGCCGTCCTCGTCCGGCTCGACCGGGACATTGTCCTCGGCCGCGACGACGAAGATCTCTTCCTCCAGGATCGCATCGGTCTGAAAGCCGGTGCTGGGCGGCATGGTGTAGACGAAGCCCATGTCCAGCTGCTCCTGCTCGATCCAGTCGAGGATATGGCCCGACAGCCCCTCGGTCAGGTGCAGCCGGATGCCGGGCGCCTCGAGCCGCATGGTCTCGGCCAGCGGGATGCTGACCAGCAGGCTCAGCGAAGGCGGCAGCCCGATCGAGACCGTGCCCTGCAATTCGTCGCTCATCTCGCGCAGGCTGTCGGTCAGGGCGCGCGCCACGTCGACCAGCTTGTGCCCCTCGCGCGCCAGGAAGCGGCCGGCCTCGGTCAGGGTGACGCCGCGCGGGCCGCGGATGGCCAGCTTGGTGTTCAGCCGCGCCTCCAGCCGCGCGACATGTTCCGACAGCGACGGCTGCGCCAGCCCCAGCGCATTGGCCGCCTTGGAGATGGAGCCGTGCTTGGCCAGCATCAGGAAATAATAGACATGCTTGATGTCGATGTCCGGCGCCTGCGCGCGGGTGGCTCTGCTCACGAATACTCCCCCTTGGACGGCGGATCGGGGCCATAGGCTTTCCCTTGAACATTCGGCAAGTCGGCCCGCCTGATCGTCGATCCTGCTCCCTGCCCGCCATTTTCGCGGCATGGCCGCATTATTGTCAAAGGGTTTTCCGCGACCGGCCTGGGACGGGGACGGCCATAGGGAAAAGCGATGCCATGTCTAGGGCCTGCCGTTTTCGATAAGGCTTCTCGCCTGGAGGGGCAGGGGGTTATCAACAAGGCGCATCCGGCCGCGGCGGCCGGAGACGGCACGAGGCGCGGCGATCTTGCCGCCGGATCGGAGGGGGAATCCTATGCGCGGCATGGTCTTTCAAGGTGACAACAAGGTCGAGTTGCTGAATTTCGACGACCCGACGCCCGGCCCCGGCGAGGTGGTGGTCGAGATGAAGGCCTCGGGCATGTGCGGCAGCGACCTGCATTTCTATCGCCACGGCATGGCCGAGGTCATCAAGATGCTGGGCTTCAAGGATCTGGCGTCGCGCGGCATCGACCCCGATGCGCCGATCATCGGCGGGCACGAGCCCTGCGGCGTGATCGCCGAGGTCGGTGCTGGGGTGGATGCCAAGACCTTCAAGCCCGGCGACCGGGTGATGGTGTTCCATTACGAGGGCTGCACGCATTGCGACCATTGCCGCAGCGGCTGGACCCAGCTTTGCGACCAGGGGGCGGCGCCGCATGGCGTCATCAAGCACGGCGGCCATGCCGATTACATCAAGGTGCCGGCCAGTTCGCTGGTGCATCTGCCCTCCGACCTGTCCTTCAAGGGCGGCGCGGCGGTGACATGCGGCACCGGCACCGCCTATGGCGCGCTGCTGCGGCTGGACATCAGCGCGCGCGACACGCTGGCGGTCTTTGGCCTGGGCCCGGTCGGGCTGTCGGCGGTGCAGCTTGCCGCCGCCATGGGGGTCGAGGTGATCGGCGTCGACATCAACGCCCAGCGGGTGGCCAATGCGCGGAACTTCGGCGCGGCGCATGTGATCGACGCCAGCAAGCTGGATCCGGTCGAGGAAATCCACAAGCTGACCCGCGGCAAGGGCGTCTCCTGCGCCATGGATTGCGCCGGGGGCGAGGTGCCCAAGCAGCAGGCCGTGCGCTCGACCAGGGTCTGGGGCAAGATCGCGCTGGTCGCGGTGGGCGGCAACCTGAACGTGGACGGGATGAAGGACCTGATCGGCAAGCAGCGCACGGTGATCGGCTCCTACACCTTCTCCGAGGTGGGCATGAAGGATTGCGCCTGGTTCATCGCCGACCACGGCGTCGAGGTGGACAGGCTTTTCACCGACGAATGGAAGCTGGACCAGGCCGCCCAAGCCTATGAGGATTTCAACAAGCAGGCCGGCGGCAAGGGCGTCTTCCTGTTCTGAAGCAAAGGGGGAAAGGCCATGACGGCGCGGCGCATCGAACTGAAGCATCCCGGCAGGTTCTATATCGGCGGCGAATGGGTCGAACCGGCCGGGACCGGCACGTTCGACGTGCTGGATTGCGCGACCGAAGAGGTCGCGGCCACCGTCGCCCGCGCCGAATCCGCGGATATGCGCCGTGCCGTGCAGGCGGCGCGCGCGGCCTTCGACCAGGGTCCCTGGCCGCGCATGGCCCCGGCCGAGCGCGCGCCCTTCCTGGAAAGGCTGGCCGAGCGGCTGGAGGCGATGAACGACGATTTCGCCCAGATCTGGAGCATCGAGTCCGGCGTCGTCTACAAGGTGGCGCAGCCGCGCATCGGCCTGTTCATCAGCGGCGCGTTCCGCCAATACGCCGCCATGGCCGCGACCTATCCCTTCGAGGTCGAGCAGCGCTCGCAGACCGGCCACAGGGGCCTGCGCGTGCAGGAACCGGTGGGCGTCACCGCCGTCATCATCCCCTGGAACGGGCCGGCGGGCCTTCTGGCCTACAAGGTCGCGCCGGCGCTGCTGGCCGGCTGCACGGTCATCGTCAAATCGGCGCCCGAGGCGCCCTGCTCGGCTTATCTTTTCGCCGAGATCTGCGACGAGATCGGGCTGCCGCCGGGCGTGGTGAACATCTTGACCGCCGACCGCGCCGAATCTGAGGAACTGGTGCGCGACCCCGGCGTGGACAAGATCACCTTCACCGGCTCGACGGCGGCCGGCCGGCGTATCGCCTCTGCCGCGGGCGAACGCATCGCGCGGGTCACGCTGGAACTGGGCGGCAAGTCGCCCGCCGTGGTGCTGGACGATTACGACATCGAGACGGCGGCGAATACGCTGGGCGGCTTTTTCTTCGGCTACCTGACCGGGCAGGTCTGCCACAGCCTGACGCGGATCATCGTGCCGCGCGCGAAACATGACGCCATGGTCGAGGCGCTGTCGGCGGTGGCGCAAGGGATCGTGCTGGGCGATCCCTTCGACGCGGCGACCACCTCGGGGCCGCTTGCGCTTGCGCGCCAGCGCGACACGGTGGAGCGCTATGTGGCGCAGGGCCTGGCCGAGGGCGCGCGGCTTGCCACCGGCGGCCGGCGGCCGTCGCATCTGAACCGGGGGTTCTTCTTCGAGCCGACGGTCTTCGGCAATGTCTCGAACGACATGACCATCGCGCGCGAAGAGATCTTCGGCCCGGTTCTGGGCGTGATCGCGGTCGAGGACGAGGCCGAGGCGATCCGCACCGCCAATGACACGATCTTCGGCCTGAATGGCGCGGTCTTCACCAACGACCGCGACCGGGCGCTGCGGGTGGCGCGGCAGATCCGTTCGGGCACGGTGGGCCACAACGGGCCGCGCACGGATTTCTCGATCGGCTTCGGCGGCTTCCGGCAGTCGGGCATCGGCCGCGAGGGCGGGCCCGAGGGGCTGGCCGCCTTCCTGGAAAGCAAGACCATCGTGCTGGACGAGCCCGCCTAGGCCGGGCCGGCGCGCTACAGCTCCAGCCGGCGCAGGAACTCCGGCACCGGGATGGCGCGGCGGGCGTTCAGGTCCACCGTGACCATGCTGTGCTCGACGAAGGCGAGCTTCTGGCCGGCATGGGTTTCGACCGAATGGGTGACGGTGAAGAATTTCGCCCCCACCTGCGACACGCGCGAGCGGATGCGGACGGGCGTGCCGGCGGCCGCATCGGAGATCTGCGTCACGCGGGTCTCGACCGCCATGCGGCTGATGCCGGTCTCGCGCCGCAATTCGTCGGTAAAGCCCAGCTGGCCGACATGGAAATGCGAGGCCAGCGCGACGCGGCGCACCAGCTCCTCGAACAGCAGCCGGCCGCGATGGTCCAGTTCCCAGGGGCGGATCGGCCCGGTCTCGGCCAGGGTGGCGCCGCGCTCGATGTCCCAGCGGGCGTCGTCGCGACCGGCCAGGCCGCGGGGCAGGGCCAGGCGCGCGGCGCTGGCCGGGACGTCCGGCAAGAGGCCCCGCACGGCGATGCCGCCGATGTCCAGCGCCGTCGCCGCCAGCTGGCCCAGGCTGGACAGCCGGTGCAGGATCGCGCCGGCATGGGCGCCGTCCGCCAGCCGGGCCGAGCGGACCTCGACCCCGGCGCCGACGAAAAGCTCGTGGTGAAAGCGGATATAGCGGGTCAGCGGCGGGGCCTCGCCCAGGTTGGTGACGCCGGGCAGGGTCGGGATCGTCTCCAGCGCCAGCTGGAAGCTGCGGCCATAGAAACGCGCGTTCCAATGGTCGTTGAAGTCGCATTCCCAGCTTTCGACGCGGCTGTGCAGCGTCGGGATGCCGAACTCGCTCATCCCCATGGTCCTTTCTCATGCGCCTCGCGGGCCAGCGCCTCGCGGTGATCGGGATGGGCGATGGCGATCATGCGGTCAACCCGCTGGCGCAAGGACAGGCCGCGCAGGTCGGCCACGCCGTGTTCGGTGACGATCACGCAGGATTCCGCCCGCGGCACCGAGGCCGGGCCCGAAAGCCGGGCGACGATGCGGCTGTGCGCGCCCGCCGTCGAGGGCAGGGCGATGATCGGCACGCCGCCCGGACTGGCGCCGGCGGCGCGCAGGAAGTCGATGATGCCGCCCACCGCGCCGACATAGCGCCCGCCCGCGACCTCGCTGTTGACCTGGCCGGTCAGGTCCACCTCCACCGCCGAGTTCAGCGCCACGAAGCGGTCGAGCCGGCCCAGCACCTTTGGATCATGGGTGTATTCGGTGCCGCGCAGCTCGATCTGCGGGTTCAGGTGCGCCAGCCGGCGCAGGGCGGGGCCGCCCATCAGCACGCCGCCCACGGTGACGCCGGGGTCTATCGGCTTGCGGCTGTTGGTGATCACGCCCGCCTGCTGCAGGGCGGCCACGCCGTCGCCCAGGCTGCCGCTGTGGATGCCCAGGTCGCGGCGGTCGCCCAGTTGCGCCAGCGCCGCGTCGGGGATCGCGCCGATGCCGGTTTGCAGGGTGGCGCCGTCCTCGACCAGCGTGGCGACATGGCGGCCGATGGCGGTCTCGACCGGGCCGATGCGGGCGGGGGCGTCGGGCAGGGGCGCGTCGCTGTCCACCAGCAGCGCGAAATCGTCGCGGGTCAGGTAGGGGCCGCCGAAGGTCCAGGGCACGTCCGGGTTGACCTCGGCGATGATGGCGCGGGCGCGGGACAGGGGCGCGGTCAGGTATTCCCGCGCCATGCCCAGGCTGTAGCGGCCGCGCGCGTCGGGGGGCGAGACCTGCAGCATCGCCACGTCGGCGCGCAGCAGCTGCGGCAGGCGCGAGTAATGCACCGGCAGGATGTCCAGCACCCCGGCCTGCATCAGCGCGCGGTTGGTGCCGCTGGCGCAATAGGCCAGGAAGTCGATATGGTCGGCATGTTCGGGCCCGAGCAGGCCGGACAGGCCGATGCCCAGAAAGACCCGCACCCCGCCCAGCCGGCCGCGCTGCTCGGCCAGCATGCGGATCAGGCGGCGCGGCTCGGCATGGGACTGGCCCCAGATCAGGCAATCGCCCGGACGGATGATGCGGGACAGGTCGGGATCGGTGGGCATGGCTTTCTCCATGACGGCGCCCCGGCATGCCGGGGCGCCCGCGGTTTCGGTTTCGGCCCCTCGTCACATGTGGTTCGGCAGCCACATGACCATGGCCGGGAAGGCGAGCATGATGGCGATGGCGATGAGATGGGCCCAGACAT
>NZ_JRKO01000088.1 GCF_000763885.1 Paracoccus versutus
TGTGGGTGGGGGGGGAAAGCGGGCCCGCGGGCCCAAAACCGCCGCCCGCGCGGCCGGCGGGTGGGGGGGGGGGAGGGGCGCCCAGACCGCCCCCTGCGGCTTGGGCCCCCCCGCCCCCCCCCCCACCCCCCCGCGGGCCGCGGGCGGGCCCCACCCCCGCCCCGCTCCCCCGGGCCCCGCCCCCGCCGCGCCGCGCCCCGCCTGGCAGGCCGCCGCCGATCCCGCCGCGCCCGAGGCCGCACCCCATGCCCGGCGCGGGCGGGCGCATCCCAACCCGCTGGTCGCCGCCCATGCCACGCTGCTGGAACTGGCGCCCGAGCTTGAGCGCGCCAATCCCCCCGCCCGCCCCGAGGCGCTGCGGGCGCGGCTGCAATCGGTGCTGGTCGAGGGGCGCGACGCCTCGGTCGCCGCCGGCGTGCCGCTGAGCCGGGCCGACCAGGGCGCCTGGTTCGTCGCCGCCCTGCTGGACGATCTGGCGCTGAACACGCCCTGGGGCGGGCAAAGCGACTGGCCCCGCCAGCCCCTGGTGACGCAGATGACCGGCGAGGTCGATGCCGGCACCCGCTTCTTCGACCGGCTGGAGGCGCTGATGCGCAACCCGGCCGGCGAACGCGACCTGCTGGAGCTGGCCTGGCTGTGCCTCTGCCTGGGCTTTCGCGGCAAGTATCGCGTGCAGGGCGGCGCGGGCGAAGGCGCGCTGGTGGCGCTGCGCGCCCAGATCGCCCGGCTGCTGCGCGACCCCGAACGCGAGGCGATGCCGCTGGCCCCGCATGGCGCCGGGGTGATCGCCCCCGACACGCCGCGCCGTTTCGCCGTGCCGCTGTGGACGCTGTGGCTGGGGGCGCTGGGGCTGGTCCTGGCGATCCATACGGGCCTGTCCATGCATCTGTCGGGCAA
The DNA here is from genome assembly GCF_000763885.1 of Paracoccus versutus. Lineage (GTDB taxonomy): Bacteria > Pseudomonadota > Alphaproteobacteria > Rhodobacterales > Rhodobacteraceae > Paracoccus > Paracoccus versutus. The sequence goes on from NZ_JRKO01000088.1 coordinate 898, forward strand.
GGCGGAAAGCCTGTTCACCCAGGCTGCCGCCCTGCCCCCGGCCGAGCGCGCCGCGATCTTCCGCCCGGTCCGCCAGACGGTCGAGCCGGCCCCCGAACTGCCGGCGACGGTGATCGACCCGCTGCTGCCCGCCTTCGAGGCCGCCCTGCCCGCCGCCCTCCGCCCGGCGATGAAGGGGCGCGAGACCTCGGGCCTTGTCGTGCTGGTGGTGCAGGCCAGCGACCCCGAGGTGTTCCGCTCGGCCAAGGCCGCCCTCAACCCCGCCTATCAACCGCTGGTCGAGGCCATCGGCAGGACCGTCGTCGCCAACGCGCACCGCATCGGCGCGGTCGCGGTCAGCGGCCATACCGACAACGTGCCGGTGCAGCGCAGCAACCCCTTTGCCTCGAACCAGGGCCTGTCCGAGGCGCGGGCCGAGACCGTGGCACAGGCGCTGGCGGCGGCCGGCGTGCCCGCCGAACTCATCCGCGCCGAAGGCCGCGCCGACAGCCAGCCGGTGGCCGACAACGCCACCCGCGACGGCCGCGCCCAGAACCGCCGGATCGAGATCCGCATCGAAAAGAGGCAATAGATGCGCATCTTCAAGGCCATGTTCCGGTTCCTCCTGTCCCGCGGCTTCTGGACCTTCGTCGGGCTGGCGCTGCTGGCGGCGGCGATCTGGTTCTACGGCCCGCTGGTCTCGGTCGGCGAGGCGCCGCCGCTGGAAAGCGCAGAGGTCCGCGCGCTTTGCCTGGGCGCCATCCTGGTCCTGTGGCTGCTGATCCTGCTGCTGGGCCAGATCCGCGCCGCGCGGCGCAACCGCATGTTCGTCACCGAGCTGGCCGCGCCGCCGCCCCTGCCCGACGCGCCCGATGCCGCGGCCGAGATCGGCGGCAAGTTCCAGGAAATCCTGGCCACGCTGGCCCGATCACGCCTGGGCAAGCGGCGCTTCCTGCGCGAGATGCCCTGGTATGTCATCATCGGCCCGCCCGGCACCGGCAAGACCACGGCGCTGCGCCAATCGGGGCTGAACTTTCCCATCGCGCTGAACGACGACCTCAAGGGCATCGGCGGCACCCGCAACTGCGACTGGTTCTTTACCGAAACCGCCGTGCTGGTCGACACCGCCGGCCGCTATACCGACCAGTCGAGCGAGCCCGAGCGCGACGCGGCGGAATGGGCCGGCTTCCTCGACCTGCTCAAGAAGCATCGCGGCCGGCGGGCGCTGAACGGGGTGATCGTGGCGCTGTCGCTGGACGAGCTGCTGGGCCCCGAGGACGCGCTGCGCCGCCACGCCCGCGAGATCCGCAAGCGCCTGACCGAGATCGGCGAGCGTCTGGAGATGCAGCTGCCGGTCTATCTGATGCTGACCAAGGCCGACCGGCTGCCGGGCTTCGAGGCGTTCTTCGGCGCGCTGACCTCGGCCCAGCGGGCGCAGGTCTGGGGCGCCACCCTGCCCGTCGACGCCCTGCCCGAGCCCGAGGCGATCACCCGCGAGTTCCGCAGCCTCGCCGCCGTGCTGGAGGGCCGGCTGGACGCGCGGCTGGCCGAGGATGCCGACCTGCCGCAGCGCGCCGCGATCTTCCGCTTTCCGGCCGAGTTCGAACGGCTGGAACCGCCGCTGCGACTGCTGATCGACACCGCCTTCGGCGAAAGCCGCTACGAGCAGACGCCCTGGCTGCGCGGCTTCTACCTGACCTCGGCCACGCAGGAGGGCTCGCCCCTGGACCGGATGCTGGCGGGGATGGCGGCGGGCTTTGGCCTGGCGCCCGCGCCCATGCCGCATCGCATGATGGGCGAACGGCGGTCCTTCTTCCTGCACGACCTGCTGGCCGGGGTGATCTTTGGCGAGGCGGGGCTGGGCCTTTTCGATCCGCGCGCCGAAGAGCGCCGGACATGGATCTGGCGCGGCTCGGCCGTGGCGGCGGCGCTGCTGGTGCTGCTGGCGGGGCTGGGGTTTCTGTTCAACACCATGCGCCAGTCGGGCGCCGTCGCCGACCAGCAGCGCCTGCTGGCCGACCTGTCGGGGCGGCTCGCCAACGCCGCCTCGCGCCAGGCCCCGACCGAGCCGCTGGACCTGCCCGTCGCGCTGGACGCCATGACCGAGATCGAGGCGGCGCGGACGCCGGTGCCCGGCGGGCCCTTGGCGCTGATCGGCCCCTCGGCCGCGGCCGAGATCGAGGGCGCGGCCCGGCTGGCCCGCGAACGCGGGCTGCGCAACCTGCTGGAGCCGCGCATGGTCGCCTTTCTGGAAGCGACGATGTGGCGGCAGATCCGCGACCCGGATTTCCTGCTGGGCGCGCTGAAGGCCTATCAGATGCTGACCGGGCTGGGCCCCTATGACCGGGCCTGGCTGGCGGAATGGTGGCAGGAGGTGTTGCCCCGCTTTGCCGCCGAGACCCCCTTCCCGACCGAGGCCGCGCGCGCCTGGCAACTGGCGGCATTGGACCGGCTGGGCGGCGACGAAAGCCGCATCCAGGCCGATCCGCAGCTGGTCGAGGCCGCCCTGCAGGCGGTCTGCACCGTGCCCTTGTCGCTGCGCAGCTATCGCGCGCTGATGTCCGAGCCCGAGATCGCCGCCCTGCCCGACTGGATCCCGGCGGAAAAGGCCGGGCCGCTGGCGGGGCAGGTGCTGACGCGGCTGTCGGGCCAGACCCTGCGCCAGGGCATTCCCGGCGCCTTCACCTGGCAGGGCTTTCACGCCACGGTGCTGCCGATGCTGCCCAGCATGGCCGAGGCGGCGCTGAACGACCGCAAGGTCTTTGCCGGCGGCTGCGCGGAAAGCGCCGATGCCTCGGCCGCCTCGCTGCAGGCCGACATGATGAAGCTTTACCAGGACGATTTCATCAACGCCTGGGAAGGCTTCCTGCGCGACGTGCGGCTGGCGCCGATCCCCGACCTGGCCACCGCCACGGCGAACCTGAAGGACCTGGCCAGCCCCGACAGCACGCTGAAGCGGCTGCTGAACGCCGTCGTCGCCGAAACCGACCTGGCGCGCCCGCCCGAACAGGGCGACAGCCCCGAGATCAACCCCGGCGTGCTGAAGAAGGTGGCCGGCAAGCTGGGCCTTGGCGCGGCGGCCCGGATCGGCACCAAGGTCGCCGCCGCCGCCCGCCGTCCGGGCGAGCCCGAGCCGCCGCCCCCCGGCGCCGAGATCGCCCGGCATTTCGCCCCGCTCAAGGCCATCGTCGCCGAGGTGGACGGCAAGCCGCCGCTGATCCTGGACGCCGAGACCGCGCTGGGTGCGCTGTCCAAGGAGCTTTTGACCGTGCAGGCCAGCCCCGATCCGCAGGCGGCGCTGCTGTCGCGCGGCGGGCTGCCGCAGCTGACGGGCGACCTGCGCAATGTCGCGGCCACCCTGCCCGACCCGGTCAACGCCTGGCTGGGCGCCATCGCCGGCGACACGATCAGCGTCACGCGCGAGGCGATCCTGGCCCAGCTCAACGCGCGCTGGCGGGCGGACGTGCTGCCTTTCTGCCGCGCGGCGACGGGCGGGCGCTATCCCTTCGTCGCCGATTCCGCCATCGACGTGACGGTCAGCGACTTCCAGCAGCTTTTCGGCCCCGGCGGCCGCTTCGACGGCTTCACCAACGAGACGCTGGCGCCCTATGTCGACAGCAGCGCCCGGCCCTGGCGCTGGCGGGCCGACCTGGGGCTGGACGCGCGTACGCTGGCGCCGTTCGAACAGGCCCGCGCCATCCGCGACGCGCTGTTTCCGGGCGGCGCGGGGCCGGTCATGGCCTTTACGCTGGAGCCCAAGGATCTGACCCCGAATGCCGCGCGGGTGACGCTGAACGTGGACGGGCAGAGCCTGGTCTATTTCAACGCCGCCGCCCGGCCGATGCCGATGACCTGGCCGGGCAAGGACGGCACCAACCTGATCTCGCTGAGCTTCACCCCCGTCGATGGCACGGGCGAGGCGATCAGCACCGAAACCGGCGCCTGGGCCTGGCTGCGGCTGGTGCGCAAGGCCGGGCTGTCGCCCACCGCGCTGCCCGAGGTCTTTGGCCTGCGGCTGGGCATCGGCCCCTATGCCGCCCGGTTCGAGCTGCGCGCGGCCTCGGTCGAGAATCCCTTCGACCTCAGCATGTTCGGCGCCTTCCGATGCCCGGAAGCGTTCTGACCGCGCAGGCGGGCTTCTGGGGCAAGCTGCCGGCGCGCGGCGATTTCGTCGGCCGCGGCCTGCCCGAACCGTTCCGCCGCCGCTGGGACCGCTGGGCCGCGGCGCATCTGGCCGGGCGCGAGGGCTGGCCGCCGGGCGGGCTGCGGCTGCGCATCGCCTCGGGCGGGCGGGCGGCGACGGGGCTGGTGCTGCCCTCGGCCGATGCGGTGGGGCGGCGCTTTCCGCTGGCGCTGTTCCTGCTGGCCGACGGCCTGCCCGGACCCGAGGCGCTGGAGCCCTGGTGCGATGCCGTGCTGCAAGCCGCCGCCACGCCCGACCCCGAGGCGCTGTGGCAGGCGCTTGCGGCCCTGCCCGCGCCGGCCGGCAATGCCGAGGCGCCGCCGCTGCTGCTGTGGCGGCGGGGGGGTGCCGCGCTGGCCGCCGACCCCCAGGCGCCGGAGCCTGCGCTGGCGGCGATCTTCAGTTCAGGTTGACCTTGGAGCCCTTGACCGAGGTCTCGCCCGAGGCCTTCACGTCGATCTTGCCCGAGCCCTTGATCGTGATGTCCTTGCCCTCGATGGTGATGGTGCCGTCCTTCTTCAGCACGATGGCGGCCGAGCCGCAGGTCAGCGCGATCGAATCCGCCGCCACGACGGCCAGCGCCGCGCCCACGTCCAGCCCCATCTTGCCGGCGACCTTGTGCAATTCATCCGCGCCGACCGTGGTGGCCCGCTTGCCGGCGACGTCCAGCGACGAATCGCCGCCGACCTTCTCGACCCGGTTGCCGCCCGCCTTGTGGCTGCGGTTGCCGCCGACCTCGACGGTCTCGTTCCCCGCCACGTTGGTCGAGCGGTTGCCGCCCACCTTCCAGCCGTCATCCGAGGAGATGGCGTGGTTCTGCCCGGCCAGAACCGTCACGCCGCGCGCGCCGACGATGGTGTTGGTCTGCGCCGCGCCGACATTGCGCGTCTCGGTCGCGGCCACGCTGTCCACCCGCGCCGCCTTGACGGTGACGGTCTGCACGCCGCCCACGGTCTGGCTGTGCGCGCCGTCGATGGCCTCGGTGGAACTGGCGGCGACATGGATCGTCTCGGTCGCGCCCACGTCCAGGCTGCGATGGCCGCCGACCTTTTCCGTATCGTCCACCCCGATCGAGACCTGGCGGTTCGCGCCGATGGTGGTGAACTTGTCGTTGCCCACGCTTTCGCGCCGGTCGTTGCCGATGGACTGGGTGGCGTCGTTGCCGACATCCTCGATCCAGTCATGGCCGATGCGGCGGGTCTCGTCGTTCTTGATCAGCTCGTTATGGTCCTTCTGCGCCTGGAAATACACCTCCTCGGCGCCGGCCTTGTCCTCGAAGCGCAGCTCGTTCCAGCCGCCGCCGCCGGGCGAGCTGTTGGATTTCCAGCCCGATTGCGTGGCATTGCCGGGCAGGCCATAGGGCGGCACCTGCTCGGCATTGTAGACCCGGCCGGTGACGATGGGCCGGTCGGCATCGCCGTCCAGGAAATCGACGATCACCTCCTGCCCGATGCGGGGGATCTGGATGAAGCCCCAGCCCGCCCCGGCCCAGGCCTGGCTGACGCGGACGAAGCAGCTGGAATGCGCATCGCGCCGGCCCTTGCGGTCCCAGAAGAACTGGACCTTCACCCGCGCATGTTCGTCGGTATAGATCTCGGCCCCCGCCGGGCCGACCACCACGGCGGTCTGCGGCCCGCGCATCGGCCGGCGCGGCGTGCGGCGCTCGGGGCGAAAGGGGATGCGCGCGGGCGCGCAGACCAGCCGGACGTGATAGCCCAGCGGATCGCGCCCCTCCTGCCCGGCGCGCTGGCCGGCGCGAACCTGGTCGTCCCACATGCGATAGCGGGCGGACAGCACCAGGTGGCGGTCGTTTTCCGCCTCGCGCGGGAAACCCGCCAGGGTGAAGCTGCGCCCCGGCCCCAGCGGCCGGGCGGTGCCCTCGGCCGCGACGCGCTCGAAGGCGGCCTGCGCCTCTTCCAGCCGGATGCCGGCCAGGCGGTCGCCGCGCCCCAGGTCCAGGTGCCGGCCGGGATAAAGATAAGCCTCGCGCCGGTCGCCGGCATGGCCCTCGGGCCGGCTCGCCGTCGCCATCAGGTCCGAGGACGGTTTCAGGAAATCGTAATCGGTCTGCGCGAAGCCGCCGATCCGCACCGAGGCGCGCGGCACCCAGCCGGTCAGGTAGTCGCCTTCGCGCGGCGCGCTGGGGCTGTCGGGCTCATAGGCGATCTCCTCGGCCCCCGGCGCGGGCTTCATCGCCGCATTGGCATCGGCCAGCACGGTGACATGGCCGTCCTGGGAATGCTCGAAGAAATAGAAGATCCCCTCCTCCTCCATCAGCCGCTGGAGGAAGTCGAGGTCGCTTTCCTCGAACTGGACGCAATAGTCGCGGGGCGGGTAGCTGCCCTCCAGCCGCTTGTCCAGCACCACGTCGGGATAGGCGCGCAGCACCTCGTCGATGATGTCGGGCACCGAGAGGTTCTGGAAGATGCGGTTGTCGGTCGCCAGGCTCGCGAACCACAGCGCCGGGCGCAGAAGCAGCCGGTAGAAGGCGAAATCGTCGCGGATTTCGGCCAGGCCGAACTCGGCGACATGGCCGTCGAAATGCCGCGGCTCGCTGTCCTCGGGGCCCTTGACGGCAATGGTGGCGCGGGTGCCCAGCACGTCGGCCGCCTTCACCTCCAGCGTCTTGGCCGACAGGCGCAGCTCGAAGGCGAAGGGGGCCGAGACCTGTTCCTCGCCCTCCATGCGCTCGAAGGTGACGGGCTCGCCTATGGCGGGAATGGCGACGGTGATCTCGCGGGCGGATGACATGCTGACCTCCTGCCGATTGCCGGGCCCAGTATGACGCAAGCCGGGCGGATTGGCGAATGATTACAGCACCTGCGGGCAGGCAAGCCCCGCCAACAGGCGCCGGGCGGAAAGCGGGTTCAGCGGCCGTTCGAACCCCATTTCCAGAAACAGCCGCGCGCCTTCGGTGCGCAGGTCGATCAGGAAGCGCCGGCCGCCGTCGCGTTCGCGCAGCCGCAGGGGCGCCAGCAGGCGCATCAGCCCCCAGGGGCCGGGCTGCTGCAACCGGGCCGCGCCCTCGGGCGTGGCGAAGCTGACCTCGATCCCGGCGGCGGGATCGGCGCCCGGCCAGTCCAGCGCCACCGCATCCCCCGCCGCGCCCACCGGCCCGCCAGCGCCGCCGATCAGCAGCGTGGCCCGCCCGCGCTCGGCCAGGGCGGCGGCCGAGATGTGCAGCCCCGGCGCCAGCGCCGCCCCCGCCGTCAGCGCGCGTTGCAGAAAGGCGGCGCTGTCGGGGCTGAGCCCGGCAAAGCGCGCCTCGGGCTTCCAGCGCCAGGGATCGGCCTCGCGGTCCAGCAGGGTGGCGGCGCGCGCGGCCAGGAAACGGTCCATCGCGCCGCCCGGCCCGATCAGGGCGGCGACCGCGGCCGGATCGGCATCGGGCCCCTGGGCAAAGGGAAAGCGCCCGGCCAGCGCCGGGGCGCAAAGCGGCAGCACCTCGGCCTGCCAGGCGCGGGTCAGGGGGTTGGTCAGGTCGCTGGCCTCGGCCGCGCCGCTTTCGGCCAGCGTATCCTCGACCAGCCGGCCGATCAGCGGCGGCGCGTCGCGCAGCGCGCGGACCGTGCGCGCCCGCGCCTGCACGCCAAGCAGCCGGCGCTGCGCATCCGCCGCATCCGCGTCCATCGCCCCCAAGGCCACGTTCAGCTCGGCAAACAGCGCGGCGATCTGGGCGATGCGGCCGCTTTCGACATATTGGATCTCGGGGCCGAAGCGGACGGCGACGGCCAGTTGCAGCGCGTGCGGGCGGCTGCGATCGGTGCCGCCGGCCTGGCGCCAGACCTCGGCGATCAGCGCCGCCAGGGGCGAATCCGGCCGCGACAGCGCCCCCGAGACCAGCACCGCCCGCCGCCGGTCGTCGAAGGAGCGCAGCCGCAGGTCGCCCAGCCAGTCTTGCCAATGCTGCAAGGTCGCGCCCTGCAACAGCGCCATCACCCGGTCGGGGCTGTCGTTCTGCTGGGCGAGCACTTCGGCGAACAGCGCCGCGCCGGCCTGCCTTGCCGCCTCGACCGCCAGGCCCGCGCCGCGCGCGCGCGCCATGTCCCAGCCGGCAGCGGTGTAGAGCCCCGGCACCGGCCGGTCCAGCGGCAGGCCCGAGCGGCGCTCGGCAATATCCGCCAGCGCGGGCAGCGCCTGCGAGGGGTGCCAGGGCGGCAGCGCCGCCGCCTCGGCCGAACGGCGCAGCTCCAGGAAGGCGCGCTCGGGCTCGGGCGTCTCGGCCGCAAGGACGCGCGCCTGCGCCAGCAGTTCGGCATCGGGCGGCGCGATGGGGGTGTCGGGGCGGTGCGGCAGGGCCAGCAGATGCGGGGCAAGGCCGGCCAGGGCGGGATCGGCGCCGGCGCGATCCTCGGCCCAGCCGGCCAGCCAGGCGGGTTGCCAGTCGGCCGCACCCGACAGCACCGACCAGGCGCGCAGCGTGTCATAGGCGGCGGCCGGCTCGCCCTCGCCGGCCAGGGCGGCGTCGATGGCGCGGGCCAGGGCCGGCGGCAGGTGGCGGGCGCGCGCCTGGGCCAGCGCAGCGGCGGCGCGGCGGGCGGCATCGCGGCCAGTCAGCCAGCCCAGCGGACGCACCCACACCCGCGCCATGCCCGCCGCCACCTGCGCCTCGGCCCGCCGCAGCCGGTCGAGCCGCGCGCCCAGGTCGGCAAAGGGCGCATCGCGGTCCAAGCCCGCCGCCACAGCCTCGGCCTGGAACAGCCGGTCCAGCGCCCGGCTTTGCCCGGTCTCGACCCACAGCGCCCAAGCCAGCGCGGCCAGCAGCCAGGCCGCCGCCAGCACCGCCAGCATGGCGCCCCAGCCGGCGGGCCGGCTGCGGTCCAGCGCCTGGCGCCGCGCCTCGGTCCGGGCCAGGCAATCGGCCACCAGCGCGCGCACCGGGTCCAGCTCGGCCCCGCCGCGCCGCAGCGCCTCGGCCAGGCTGGCGCCGTCCATGGCGCCAAAGCCGCGCGCCGCACCCTGCCAGCCCGGCAGCGCCGGATTGGCCGCGCCCGCATCCTGCAAGAGCAGCGCCAGCGCCGCCCGCGCCGCCGCCACCGCCTGCGGCGGCAGGCCCGCGCGCAGCGCCTCGGTCCCGAAGCGGTCCAGCAGCACCCGCGCATGGCCGGCCAGCGCCGCCATGTCCTCGGCCACCCAGGGCAGTCGGTCGGCATAGGCCAGCACCGGCCCGGCCAGCCGTTCGGCGGCGGCGCTCAGAGCTTCCCCTCGGTCTGCCATTTGCGCAGCGTCTCCTCGCCGATCTCGAAATGCATCGAATCCTCGCGGCTGTTATAGGCGGCGCCCCAGAACCAGCCCTCTTCGTTGAAATATTCGGCCAGGATCAGCAGGCCGAACTGCGTCGCGCCATCGGCAAAGGGATCGAGCTGCCCCTCCAGCGTCAGGTCGATGGCCGTGCCCCAGGAATGGTTCGAGATCGACCGGGTCGAGCCGCGGATCAGCCGCGCGCAAAGCCCGCCGGCGGTGCCCAGCTTGGCATGGATGTCGGGATCGCTCTGCTCCAGCCGCTCCAGCACCCGCGCCAGGCTGTCGAGCGCGGGCTTCAGCATGGTCACGGTGATAGGCCCGACCTTGCGCGTCTCGATCAGCGCCCGCAGCCGGGGGTTGGTCACGGGCTGGCAATCGGTGTTGTAGCTGTCGCGCGGCGGTCCCAGGATCGCCAGCATGGTCGCATTGCGCGGCTGGGTGATGCCCTTGTTGAAGCGCGACTTGGCCAGCCGCATCTGCTCGGTCAGCGCCTCGGTCGGGGGCGGGCTTTCGAAATCCTCGCCGCCCAGGTCCGCCGGAGGGGCGGCCTGAAGCGGCGGCGCGACCGGGGCGCGGTTCGCCACCAGGCTCAGGTCGTCGCGCAGCTGCGCCAGATCGGCGCGCAGGCCCTGGCGTTCCACCCGCGCCTCGGCCAGCGCCTCGCGCAGCAGGGCCAGTTCCGCCTCTTGCCGGGACAGGCGCAGCTCGGTCGCCTGGTCGGCGCTGTCGAGAAACCAGGTGGTGACCGCAAAGGCGATGGCGCCGATCACCACACCGATCGCCACGATGATCGGCGCGGCCAGGCTGCCCGCCGGGCGCGGCGCGCGGGCCCGGCCGCGCCCCGGCATCGCGCTGCGCGCGGGCGGGGCGGTCGGCGGGGCGGGACGGCGGCCCATCTCAGCCCGGCCCGATGTCGACCACGATGACCGAGACATTGTCCGGCGCCCCCGCCGCCAGCGTCTGCTGCAACAGCCGGGCACAGGCGGCATCAGCGGGCGTGCCGGCGGCCAGCGCCGTGCCGGGCCGGGTCTCGTGCAGCGCCTGGGCCAGCGCGGCATCGGCCAGCACATGCGTCAGCCCGTCCGAGCAAAGCAGCAGCCGGTCCCCCGCCGCCAGGTCCAGCGCCGCCAGTTCCGGCGCCGCCCCCGCCCCCACGGCGCGGGTGACGATATTGGCCTGGGGGTGGTCGCGCGCCGCCTCGGGCGCCAGCCGGCCGGCATCGACCAGCTCCTGCACCAGCGAATGGTCGCGGGTCAGCCGCGCCAGCCGGTCCTCGCGCAGCAGATAGGCCCGCGCGTCCCCGGCCCAGGCCAGCGTCAGCCGCCCGCGCCGGATCACCGCCGCGACGGCGGTGGCGCCGATCACCGCGCCCTCGCTGCGGCCGCGCGCCGCGATCAGCGCATCGGCCGCGGCAAAGCGCGCGGCCAGCGCGGCGGCGGGGTCTTCGCCGTCGGCGACCGTCTCGAGCGCGTCGATCACCCGGTCTGCGGCATAGCCGCCCAGCCGGTGCCCGCCCATGCCGTCGGCCACCGCCCAGACCCGGCCCGAGGGATCGACCAGGATCGCATCCTCGTTCTGGTCGCGCACCGTGCCGCGATGGGTCAGCCCCGCGCCCCTGACCGACAGGCCGCGCCGGGTGATGGGACCGTTCACCGGGTGATCCTTTGCGGGCAAGGCAGCCTCATCCCGAACAATCGCGCAAGAATTGAAAACATCTTTAGTTTAGCGTAAAATAATCTTTCAGGGATGCAGTTTTTTTATGGTGATTCCCGTGCTGCGGACCGGCTTGGCCTTATTGTCCGGTATTTGCCTTCTGGTCGGTTCCGCCCAGGGGCAGGACTTGACCGAAGAACAGATCCTGCAACGCTTCGAGGCCCAGCGCGAGATGTATCGCGCCACCGTCCAGGGCCAGAAGACACGCGGGCTGGACATGATCGCCGTCCCCCAGGGCGGCGAGCCGGCAGGGGCCGAGGCGCCGGCAGAGGGCGGCACCGTGGTCTTCGGCGAGTTCGCACCCGAGCTTCAGGTCAATATCGCCATCCGCTTCGCCTTCGATTCGGCCAGCATCGCGCCCGACCAGCGCCCGCTGCTGGAAAAGATGTGCGGGGCCATGCGGCAGTCGGACGTGGCGCTGTTCCGCATCGTCGGCCATACCGACGCCAAGGGCTCGGACAGCTATAACGAGACGCTTTCGAAGCTGCGCGCCGAAGAGGTGCGCCGCTGGCTGGTCCAGGATTGCGGCATCGCCGCAGCGCGGCTGGAGGCGCTTGGCATGGGCAAGCGCTTCCTGGCCAATCCCGCCGACCCGGCGGCAGCCGAGAATCGCCGGGTCGAGTTCCAGGCATTGAGTTGACGCGACCGGCCGCCACGGCAGCGGCTGGATACCGATAAGAAGAACGCTTTCGACGGGCTGACGAAACCGGGGCGGCATCCCTGCCGCCGCATCGTTCGGGGAGGCAGGAACGTGACATCTGCAAGACGCGGCATCCGCCGGCCACGCCCCTTCGCCCGCCCGGCAGGCTGGATCGCGGCGCTTGCCGCGGCGGCCCTGCTGGCGGGGCCGGCGCAGGGCCAGACAGGGATCCCGACCGCAAGCCAGATCACCCAGGACAGCTACCAGCCGCCGATGCAGCGGCTGACCGGCGCGGTGGTGTTCAGCGGCTCGCCGGGGCTGGCCGCGCCCGAGGGCGCCGAGCGGCTGTCGATCCAGCTGGCCGATGTCCGGGTCGAGGGCGCCCTGCCCGGCAGCGAAACCCGCATCGCCGCGCTGCGCCAGCGCCTGATCGGCAAGCGGATCGCGGTGTCCGAGATCTTCGCCGCCGCCTCGGACCTGGAGGCGGGCTTCGTGCGCGACGGCTATGTGCTGGCGCGCGTGGTCATCCCGGCGCAGACGCTGGAGGATGGCGGCCCGCTGCGCCTGACCGTGGTCAACGGCTTTGTCGAGAAGATCGACACCAGCGCCGCACCCCCCGGCCTGCGCGCCCGGCTGGACGCCGTGACCGCGCCGCTGGTCGACCGCCCCACCCTGCGCCTGCCCGACATCGAGCGGCGGCTGCTGCTGGCGGGCGACATGTTCGGCGTCGCGCTGGGATCGGCGCTGTCCACCGGCGCCCGGCCCGGCGGCACGGTCATCATCCTGAACCCGCAATTCCGCACGATTACCGGCTTCGTCGGGCTGGACAACAGCTTCTCGCGCGAGCTGGGGCGGTGGAACCTCAGCGCCGGGGTCGAGCTGAACAACCAGCTCGGCCGGGGCGAGGTGTTCTACCTGCGCGCCTCGGGCCATCCCAAGCTGGGCGAGCGGGGCTATCTGGACGACCGGCCGCAATTGCGCACGCTGGCGGGCGGCGCGATGTTTCCGCTGGGCAACGACGGGCTGACCTTCGGGATCGAGGCGGCCAGTTCCAAGGCCGGGCCGGACAGCGGCGACGTGGCCACGGCCTCGGATTTCGACCGGCTGTCTTTGCGGCTGTTCTATCCGGTGGTGCGCTCGGTCAAGCGCAACATCTCGGTCACGGCGGCGCTGGACCTGCAACGCGACCGGCAGGATCTGGAAACCGGCGCCGGCGATTTCGGGATCTACAAGGACCGCACCCGCGTCCTGCGCCTGACCGGCGAGGGCAACTGGCAGCTTTCCGACCAAAGCGCGCTGCGCATGGCGGCCGTGCTGTCGGTGGGGCTGGACGCCCTGGGCGCGCGCAGCGCCGCCGAGGCGACGCCGGCCGAACCCCTGTCGCGGGCCGGCGCGGATGCGGATTTCCGCAAGCTGGAGCTGTCCTTCCGCTACGACCGCGACTTTCGCCAGGACTGGAGCATGGCGCTGTCGGGGCAGGCGCAGAGCGCCTTCGGCGACCCGCTGCTGTCGAGCGAGCAATTCGGCATCGCCTCGACCGAGGGGCTGTCGGCCTTTGACCTGGGCAGCCTTTCGGGCGATTCCGGCTGGTTCCTGCGCGGCGAGGTGGCGCGGCATTTCCCGGCGCAGGGCTTCGGGCATCCGCTGGTGGTCAGCCCCTATGTCTTTGCCGCCATGGGCGCGGTCCACCTGGAGAATCCCACCGCCGACGAGGCTGCGCGCATCGAGGCCAGCTCGTTCGGCATCGGCGTCGATCTGCGGCTGATCCGCGATCCCAGCTATTCCTCGGCGCTCATCAGGTTGGAATACGGCAAAGGGAACAGGGACGATGGCCAGGAAGATCCCTCGCGTTTCACGATCGTCAGCACCTATCGCTTCTAGCCCCGGCCGCAGGCTTTGGGCGGCGCTGCTCATGTGCAGCGCGCTGGTGCCGGGACCGCTGGCGGCGCAGACCCTGCCCAGCGGGCCGAACGTGGTCGGCGGCAGCGCCAGCATCGCCACGCCGAACCCCGGCGCCATGCGGGTCGACCAGCAAAGCGACCGCGCCATCATCGACTGGACCAGCTTCAGCATCGGCGCCGGCGGCTCGGTCCGGGTGCATCAGCCGGGGCGCGATGCGGCGCTGCTGAACCGCGTGACCGGCGACAGCCCGACCCGGATCGACGGCTTCCTGGGCGCGAACGGCCAGGTCTTCGTCGTCAACCGCAACGGCATCCTGGTCGGGCGCGAGGGGCGCATCGCCACCGCGGGCTTCGTCGGCTCGACGCTGGACATCTCGAACGAGGATTTCACCGCCGGCCGGCTGCGCTTTTCCGGCGACCGGCCCGGCAGCGTCGAAAACCGCGGCCGCATCGACATCATCCCCGGCGGCTATGCCGCACTACTGGGCGGGCGGGTCGCCAACAGCGGCACGATCCGCGTGCCGCTGGGCACGGTGGGGCTGGGCGCGGG
>NZ_JRKO01000089.1 GCF_000763885.1 Paracoccus versutus
CTATTTAGCTAACGCCATCCCGTCCCCTCGGCAGGTAAGTATGTGCTTACTTATTTTATGAATTATTTCAGCTAGTTACTTCATTTTCCCTCTTGCGCCCGGATTCCGCATCGGCCTAGATTCCAGGCATTCCAAATCAGCAATGAGCAAGATCATGCCGACTTTCATTTCCGATTCCGCCTATGAAGCCCTGCTGCGTGACCTGTCCGCCGCCTTCATGATCGCCGCAACCTCGGCTGGCCGCGACCTTCACGACGAACTGGCCGAGGCGCTGGCGAATGCCGACATTCTGCCCGAGATGTGCCGGCCTGACTTTGCGGTCGCAGAGGTGGCGCTGGCGGCGTAGTTATCAATCTGCCTGAAATTTATGCTGTTCACGAAATGATCTGCGCGAAAAATGCGCAGAAATCAATTTCTTGTGGATAACTGGCAGATTGCACGAATTGCCTTGCGACAAGCGCTTGCGATCTGCCCACTAGAAGATTTGCCGAAACGCCCGAGTGATTCGGCAAATACGTGGTGTTGCACCACCACGCTTTAACCCTGTGTTCAGTAAAGGAACCTATAGATGCAGAAGACCAATAAAGCAAGCACCTCGGCCAAACCCGATGAAGCAAGCATTAGCGATGCTTATGTTTTGCGTTATGAAATCAGCGAGCTTGAGCGCGAACGTGAAGCGCGCAAGCTGCGCGTCCTTTCTACGGAAGGCGTCACGAGCGAACCTCGTGACGGGCGAGTGATCCGCACCATGCTTAACCGCCTGTATGAAGCAGGTTTGCATGGGGAAGCGGCCGCGTATGTCGCGCATGAGATCGAGGCGCGCCGGTTTGCTCTGCGGAATCTTGGGGAGGCCGCATAATGGCGAACCGTTCGCACTACCTGCCGCGCGCCAGCGTGATTAGCAAGCTGTCTGTCATGGATCAGGCGCTTATCCTCGACGCGCACCGGCGGCGCTTGGAGGAAGAGGCTGGGCGATACGTCCTGAAAACATGTGTAGGGCGGCGCGAGGTTCTGCGTTCTGTCCGGGACCGTATGCGCCGCCTGACCAAGACGGCAAACGAGCTTGGCTTTTGGCTGGATAGTGAGAAGGAGGCCACCTGATCCATGAGACGAACCCTCGCGCCAGCCGTAAAGACATGTAACGGGCTGGCGCGGCCCTTGCTTCCAGCAGGCAGAACCGTGCTGCGATCAGACGGCGAGTGCGCGCCCTTTCGGAGGGCAAACCCCGTCACGGTGCGGCGGCATACTCCTTTGCCGCGCGGCACCGGCACCTTTGTGTTGTGGATCACGAATGGGAAGGGCGCGGAGCGATCCTCGCCCTTTCTGCTGCGCGGGTGACTCGGAATCGGGCGTCTGCACCATGTGGAACACACACGCGACTGTAACACATGCGATGCAATGCGCTTCGTTAATCTATTGAATTTCAACATAAAAATGAACTGGCTGGGGCGGTAGGATTCGAACCTACGGTACACGGTACCAAAAACCGTTGCCTTACCACTTGGCCACGCCCCAACTTGTGGAGGCGTATCTAGCCAAGCCGACGGGGGGGTGCAAGAGGCAAAACGGAAAAATCTTGTGGCTTCCGCGCCGGAGTTCTATGCGCCCGGCATGGAACAGGTCGATACAGTCATTCTCGGTGCCGGGGCCGCCGGACTTTTCTGCGCCGGCTCGATCCTGCGGCAGGCAGGCGAGCGGGCGGGGCGGATCATCGTGCTGGATCACGCCCGCGCGCCGGGCGAAAAGATCCGCATCTCGGGCGGCGGGCGCTGCAACTTCACCAACCTGGCGACCGGGCGCGATCGCTTCGTTTCGGGCAACCCGCGTTTTGCCGCCTCGGCCCTGGCGGGCTTCACGCCTGGGGATTTCGTCGCCCTGGTGGATCGGGCGGGCATCGCCTGGCATGAAAAGACGCTGGGGCAGCTGTTCTGCGACGGCAGCGCGCGGCAGGTCATCGACATGCTGCTGCACCGGATGCGCGGGGCCGAATTGCGGCTCGGGACCGCCGTCGCGGGGGTGGAGCGGGCAGGCGACGGCTTCGTGGTCGCCACCCCAGGAGAGCCGCTGGCGGCGCGGCGGGTGGTCGTGGCGACGGGCGGCAAGTCGATCCCCAAGATGGGTGCCACGGGGATCGGCTATGACATCGCCGCCCGCTTCGGGCTGGCGCTGGCCGAGCCAAGGGCCGGGCTGGTGCCGCTGACCTTCGCCCAGCAGGACCTGGACCTTTGCCGCCCGCTGGCCGGGCTGTCGGTCGCGGCCGAGGTCAGCCATGGTGCCGGGCGGCGGCGCACCAGCTTTCGCGACGGGCTGCTCTTTACCCATCGCGGCCTGTCGGGACCGGCGATCCTGCAGATCTCGAGCTTCTGGCGGCCGGGAGAGGAGATCGCCGTCGACCTGGCCCCCGATGCGGATGTCGCCGCGGCGCTGCGCGAGATCCGCGGGCAGGGCGGGCGCATGGCCGTGGCCTCGGCCCTGACGCGCTGGCTGCCCGCGCGGCTGGCCGAGGCCATCGCTGCCGAGGCAGGGCTGGCCGGCGCACGGCTGGCCGATCAGGGCAATGCGACGCTCGACCGGCTGGGGGCGCGGGTGAATCGCTGGGCCCTGCGCCCGGTCGGCACCGAAGGCTGGCGCACGGCCGAGGTCACGGTGGGCGGGGTCGATACGCGGGCGCTCGATTCGCGGAGCATGCAGGTGAAATCCGTGCCCGGCCTCTATTTCATCGGCGAGGTGGTGGATGTCACCGGCTGGCTCGGCGGCTATAATTTCCAATGGGCCTGGGCCTCGGCCCATGCCGCGGCCAGGGCCATTGCGGCCGGCTGATCAGCCCATCACCGGGTCGGATTTGGCCAGCGCGTCGAAGCGCATCAGCGAGGCGATCAGCGCCGGCATCCGCTCCAGATGGATCATGTTCGGCCCGTCGGAGGGGGCGTTGTCGGGATCCTGATGCGTCTCGATGAAGACGCCGGCCACGCCCAGCGCCACCGCCGCCCGCGCCATGACCGGCGCGAATTCGCGCTGCCCGCCGGAGGAGCCGCCCTGTCCACCCGGCTGCTGCACGGAATGGGTCGCATCCATGATCACCGGCCAGCCGGTCCGCGCCATGATCGGCAGGCTGCGCATGTCGGCGACCAGCGTGTTGTAGCCGAAGCTGACGCCGCGTTCGGTCAGCAGGATGCGCTTGTTGCCGGTCGAGGCGACCTTTTCGGCGACATTGGGCATGTCCCAGGGGGCAAGGAACTGGCCCTTCTTGATGTTCACCGCCGCCGGGGTCTCGCCCGCCGCCAGCAGCAGGTCGGTCTGGCGCGACAGGAAGGCGGGGATCTGGATCACGTCGACCACCGAACCGGCCAGGCGCGCCTGCTCGATGTCATGCACGTCGGTCAGCACCGGGCAGCCGATGCGGCGGCGCACCTCGTCGAGCATGCGCAGCCCCTCGTCGATGCCGATGCCGCGCCGGCCCGTCAGCGAGGTGCGGTTGGCCTTGTCGTAGCTGGCCTTGAAGACGAAGCCCGCGCCGGCCTTGGCGCAGGCCTCGGCCACGGTTTCGGCGATCATCAGCGCATGATCGAGGGTTTCAAGCTGACAGGGGCCCGCGATCACCGCAAGGGGGCGGTCGTTGCCGAAGGTGACGTTGCCGATCTGGACATGATTCATGAGGATACCTGTTCGCGCAGGATCGAGGCGGTCAGCGAAAGCATCAGGTAGATGCCGGAAAACACCAGGAAAGCCACGATCGTGTTCTGGAAAGCCTTGGGATAGGTCGCCTCGTCCGGCGGGACCGGCGCGACCGAGAGCGAGAGATAGCGCACCTGCTTGTTGGCCTCGATCCGCGCGGTTTCCATCTGCGCGGCGGCCGCGGCCAGCAGTTCCTGCCGGGTCAGCAGGTCGGATTCGGCGATGCGGATCTCGCCCGAGATGGTGGCCAGCGAGCCGCGGGCGGTGCTGCCCTCGGTCAGCTGGCTGCGGGTCTCGGCCAGCATCTCCTCCAGCCGGCCGATGTCGCCCTTGACCCCGGCGACGCGGCTGGCATTGGGGCTCTGGTTGGAGAGCAACTGGCCCAGTTCCAGCTTCTTTTCCGCCAGCTGGCGCTCGAGTTCGGCGATATGGCTCATGATCACGCCGCCCTCGGCCGCGGGGTCCAGCACGCCCAGCCTTTGCTGCAGCTCCTGGACGCGGCGCTGCGCCAGCAGCACCTTTTCCTCGGCCTCCTGGTAGCTCTCGACTGAGCCCTTCATCTGGTCCTCGCGCAGCCGCGCGGTCATCTGGTCCACCTGGCCCTCGGCATATTTGATCAGCGCCAGCGAGAATTCCTGGCTGAGCTCGGGATCGGGGGCGATCACCTCCATGTTGATGACGCCCTCGGTCGGATCGTAGCCGATCTTGACCGAGTTCCGATAGAGCTTGTAGGCCTGTTCGTTCGTCGTATCCGGCGCCAGGCGCAGGATCGGGTCCATGGCCGGATCCTGGAAGGCGCGCTTGAAGCCCAGATCCCGGTCGAGCCGCAGCATCGCATCGCGCGAGGTCAGGTAGCTTTGCACCGACACCGAATCGGTATTGGTCGCCAGCTGCGTGCCGCCGAACAGGCCCCCCAGCCCGCCCGAGCTTGACTGATCGGCCTGCTGGATCTGGAATTGCGAGACGGTGGCGTAAAGCGGCGTCGCGACGAAGAAGTAATACCAGCCGGCGACCAGCGTCGGCAGCCCGACAAAGGCCGCCAGGCGCGCGAACAGCATCAGGAGCTTGCGGCGGCGGCGGCGGGCGATGTCCTGCTGGATGCGGATGATCTCGGCGGCGCGGCGGTCCTCGGTCAGTTCCTCGCGCGAGGGCAGGTTGGTCGTGCCGGGGGGCAGCGGCGCGATCTCGGTCCCGCGCCGGCGGGGCGGCGTGCGATCCCCGCGCATCGGCACCGGCATGGTGGTGCCGGCCGCCTCGGCCGCCGCCTGGGCGCGCGCGCCCTCTTCCGACAGGATCCTGCTGACGGAGGCGCGGTGGAACGGGTCGATGCCGCGGTCGCGCAGCAGGACCACCGCCTCGTGATCCGAGGCGGCTTCGATCTCGTGCATGGCGGCGATGCGGCGCGCCATGCGCAGCTGGCGATCGGTCAGGTTTTCCGCCCGCACCGCGGCGATGCGCTCGGCCATCGGGGGCTGGTCCGGGACTGCCGCGTCCTGGGGCGGATCGGCCGGCCGCGGCGCCGCGCCGGGAAAGCGCATGTCGCCGAAGCCGTCGTCGGCCGTGGCGAAAAGCTGTTCCGCGTCCTGGGCCGGGGTCTCGGCGCCTTTCCTGACCTCGACCTTCACCTTGGGCTTCTTTGCGGTCTCCGTGGGCTCCTGGCCGACGGCCAGCACCGATTCCTCGCGGCGGGTGCGATAGGCGCGCGCCTTAGGCGGTGTAGTCATAATATTGCTTCGCCTCTTCGAGGGTTTCAAACTGGTATAGCTTGCCGTCGCGCAGGACGGCAGCGGAATTGCAGAATTTTTCAATGGTTTGCGCCTGGTGCGACACGACGACCACCGTCGCCGACCTGAGGCGTTCGTAAAGCACCGTCCCGGCCTTGCGGTTGAAATCCGGGTCGGTGGTGCTGGGCATGCCCTCGTCGATCAGGTAGACGTCGAACTCCAGCGCCAGCATCAGCGAAAAGGTGAAGCGCGACCGCATCCCGGCGCTGTAGGTGCCGACCGGCATGTCGAAATATTCGTCGATGTCGGTCAGCCAGCGGCAGAACGCCTCGACGTAATCCGGGTCCAGCCCGTAGATGCGGGCGATGAAGCGCGCATTCTCGTTGGCGCTGAGCGACGAGGTGATGCCGCCCATGAAGCCCAGCGGAAAGGACACCCGGCATTCGGTGCGGATCGTGCCCTCGTCGGGCTTTTCCAGCCCGCACATCATGTTGATGATCGTGGTCTTGCCGGTGCCGTTGGGGGCCAGGATGCCCATCGACCGCCCCAGCTCGATCCGGAACGAGGCGCGGTCGAGGATCACCTTGCGTTGCGTGCCGGTCCAGAACGATTTGGAGACGTTGTCGAATTCGATCATCTGGCCGTCCTGGTCCGCGCGCGGGCGCGGAATGGTAATGGTTACGACATACACAGTTCCCGCCGCCGACCGTAAACACCCCCGGCCGTGGCAGGCCGGACCATATGCCGGGCGGGTCGCGCTGTCCACCATGGCGATCAATGCTTGATATATCGTGAATGCCGGCCCTTTTCTGCCGTGGGCGGGGTGCCTATCTGCCAGGCATGCCCAGCCTTCTTCGCGAGATTTCCGACTGCCGTCTCTGTGCGCCGCGCTTTGCCGCGACGGCGACCCGGCACAGCCCGCGCCCCGTGGCCTGGTTCCGGCCCGGCGCGCGCATCCTGGTCGTCGGCCAGGCGCCGGGCATGCGCGTGCATCTGGCCGGGCGGCCCTTTGCCGACCGTTCGGGCGACCGGCTGCGCGACTGGATGGGCGTGTCCGAGGCCGAGTTCTATGACCGCGCGCGCATCGCCATCGTGCCGATGGCCTTCTGCTTTCCCGGCTATGACGCCAAGGGTGCCGACCTGCCGCCGCCGCCGATCTGCGCGCAGACCTGGCGCGCGCGCGTCATGGCCGAGCTGCGGCCCGACCTGACGCTGCTGGTCGGCGGCCATGCGCAGCGCTGGCACCTGGGGGCCGCGGCGCGCGGCGGGGTGACGGCGACCGTCGCCGGCTGGCGCGATCATGCGCCGCACATCTTCCCCTTGCCTCATCCGTCCTGGCGCAATACCGGCTGGCTGCGGCGCAATCCCTGGTTCCAGGCCGAGCTGCTGCCGGAATTGCGCGCCGCCGTTGCCGCCCTGTTGAGAGAAGCCGATGACCCCGCTGGATGAGCTTTGCCAGGTTCCCTTTCACGAGGCCGATGCGCCCGCCCGGTCGCGCATCCTGTCGCGCCTGGCCGATACCGAGCTTTTCGTCGCGCTGCTGGCCGAGCCGGCCGACGACCGCGCCGAATTGCGGCTGTTCGACCTGCCCGAGGGCCGCTTTGCCCTGGCCTGCGACCGCGAGGAGCGGCTGGCCGGTTTCGTCGGCGGTCCCGTCGCCTATCTTGCCCTGCCGGGCCGCGTGCTTGCCGCCGCCCTGGCCGAGGAGGGGCGGGGCCTGCTGGTCAATCCGGGCCATGGCTCGCAGCTGATGCTGGATGCCGGGGTGCTGGCCTGGCTGGTGCGGGCGCTCGAGGCGCGGCCCAGCATGGCGCCGGACGAGGCCGCGCGGCGCCTGGGCGCGCCCTCGCCCCAGGCGGTGGCGCTCTTGGCCGAGCCCCTGGCGCAGCGGCTGGGCGACATGGCCGGGCTGGTCGGCCGCCTGGCCCTGGTCGCCGCCGAATGGCGCGACGGGCGGCAGGGCCATGCGCTGATCCTGTCGGGCGTCGAGCCGGCGCACCAGGCCGCGGTGGCCAAGGCCCTGGCGGAGCTGCTGGCCTTCCTGCCCGAACTGCCCGGCGGCGTGGACATCGGCTTTGCCGAGCCGGACCTGCCCGCCGGCGCGCTGATCCTGGAGCCGCCGCCTCCCGCGCCGCCGCCCGAACCGGTGCGGCGCGATCCCTCTGCCCCGCCGCGGCTGCGCTAGCAGGCAAACGAAAACCCGCCCAAGCGGGCGGGTCTTTGCGTGATCACCGGAAGTTGATCGGTCGCGAGTCAGGCGCCCCAGTGGCGGATCGGGCCGCAGTCCATATGGACGAAGTTCGAGCGCGAATATTTGCCGACCCCGCCCGCATTGCAGGCGGCCGCGGCCTTGTACATCTGCGAGACCGAGCGCGACTTCAGGCGCAGGTCCGCAGCCTTGCCCACCATGTGCAGCGAGTTGCGCGCGACGCCCGAGGATTGCGAGCGCAGCATCGCATTGGTCTTGGGCGAGCGATAGCCCGACAGCATCATGTAGGGTTCGTTGGTTTGCAGCAGCCTGTGCGAGGCTGCGGCGATGTCAACCGTGCGCGGATCGATTCCGATGGCCTGGCCCGTCCGCCAGTCGCGCATGAAGATGTTGATTTCATTCAAGGCATCCCGGATATACTTGCCTTCGACCCAGTAAACCGTGTCGATGCTTTCGCCCGTGCGCCCCGAATACATGCGAATGCGGCGGATGTCGCCGGCACCCCGCAGCAGACCGAAGGCATTGGCCATAACCGGCGCTGCTGCCACCGTGGTCGCCGCGAAGACGCCAAGGATGCCCCGACGCGAGAGAGTTTCGAACGTCATGTCAGATCGCCTGTCCTGCTTTCGTTGTTCTTGCCGTCCGTTGAAACGGCGCGGTCCGGTTTAGCCGGAACCGGTTAAGACTATGTCACCAGCGCGCGAGCGGTGGGAAGCTTTTCGTTCCAGGGGCGGCGAAGTTCTGCCATTCTCGGCGAGAATCCGCCGAAATCCGCGCGATTCGGAACCAAATCCAATGTTTCTGCACGGCCGTGTTCACGCTGCATCAGTGATGCAACAAAAAACCCGCCTCGCTGGACCGGAATCCGCCCGGATGCGAAGATTTGCCGCAGGTGTTGAAGGGAATGTCAGGTGCGCTCTTTCGGGCTGATTCGCGTGATGGTTGTTGCGGCCGTTCTGGCCATGCCGGGGGCTGTCGCGGCCCAGGCGCTGGATGCCGCGCCCGTGGCCGCGCTTCCGGCGCCGCGGCTGAGCTTTTCCGAAAGGGAAATGCGGCTGGCCGAGCAGGTCGCCGACCATCCGGGCCTTGCGGATTTCTATGGCACGAACGGGCTGAAGCCGATCTTCGCCGGTGCCGAGGGCGCCCCGCGCCGGGCCGCGCTGATCGAGGCGCTGGGGCAGGCGGCCTCGCACGGCCTGCCGCCCGCGCGCTATCGCCAGGCCGCGCTGCGCAGGCTGGACGGCGCCGGCGCCGATACGGTCGAGGACGAGATCCGCTTTGCCCGCGCCTTTGCCGACTGGAGCCGGGACGTGTCGGGCGGGATCCTCGATCCGCGCAAGGTCGAGCCGGGGATCAAGCGCGAGGTGCAACGCCTGCGCACCGGCGACCTGCTGCGCGCCTTTGCCGCCGCCGACGATCCGGCGGCGATGCTGGCCGCCCTGCCGCCGCAGGATCTGCGCTACGAGGCGCTGCGCCAGGCGCTTGCCCGGCAGTCGCAGCTGGTGGCGCCCGCCGATGCGCCGCCGGTGCCCGAGGGGCTGTGGCGCGAGGGGACCAGCGACGCCGCCGTCGCGGCCTTGCGCGTGCGGCTGGCCTCGGTCGGCTTTGCCGCGGCGCCCATGGGCAGCCCGCTGACCTATGACGGCGCGCTGGCGCAGGCGGTCGCCGCCTATCAGCAGGCGGCGGGGCTGCCGGCCGACGGGGTGGCCGGGCCGCGCACGGTCGCGCGGCTCAACCGCGGCACCGGCCCCGAGGCCGAGGCGATCCTGGTCGCGCTGGAGCGGATGCGCTGGATGGCCGGCCACGACCTGAACGCCCGCCACGTCTGGGTGAACCTGCCCGAGTTCAACGCCCGCATCTACGAGAACGGCCGCGAGGTCTTCGAGACCCGCGTCGTCATCGGCAAGGCCAACCAGGAATTCGAGACGCCCGAGTTCAGCGAGACGATGAAATACATGGTGGTCAACCCGCGCTGGAACGTGCCGCGCTCGATCACCGTCAAGGAATACCTGCCGCGGCTGCAGGCCAACCGCCACGCGGTTTCCCATCTGGACGTGGTGGACGGGGCCGGCAACGTCATCCCGCGCGACCGCATCGACTTTCGCAAATACAGCGCCAAGACCTTTCCCTATCGCATGCGGCAGAAACCCAGCGACGACAATGCGCTGGGGCAGGTCAAGTTCATGTTCCCCAACCCCTGGAACATCTATCTGCACGACACCCCGACCAAGCACCTGTTCAACCAGTCGAGCCGCGCCTATTCGCATGGCTGCATCCGCGTCGGCCGCCCCGTCGACCTGGCGCATGAGCTGCTGAAGGGCCAGGTCGAAAGCCCCGAGGCGGTCTTTGCCAAGGCGCTGAAATCCGGGCGCGAGACCTATCTGAACCTGCGCCCGCCGGTGCCGGTGCATCTGGTCTATTTCACCGCCTTCCCCGACGAGACCGGCCAGATCCGCCGCTTTCCCGACATCTATGGCCGCGACGCGCTGGTCCATGCGGCCTTGGCCAAGGCCGGGCTGGATTCCGCCGGCCCGGATGAATAGATGAACCCCAAGCAAAGGGGAGTCGCATGACATTGACCATCGCTGAACTGGCCCGCGCACTCGATGCCCGCCTCTGGGGCGACGGCAGCCTGCTCGTCAACGGTGCGGCCGAGGCCGGCCAGGCGCGCGAGGACCAGATCGCGCTCGCCACCTCGCCCGCCTATGCCGAGAAGCTGGCGCCGGGCGGCATGGCGCTGCTGGCCGAGGGGACCGACCCCGAGGCGCTGGGGCTGCGCGCCGCCATCCTGGTCGGCCGGCCGCGGCTGGCCATGGCCGGGCTGACCCGCGCCTTCGATCCCGGCCCCGGCATCGCCCCCGGCATCCATCCCAGCGCGGTGATCGACCCGACGGCCGAACTGCCCGAGGATGCCGCCATCGGCCCCTTCGTGGTCATCGGGCCGCGGGTGCGGATCGGGGCGGGGGCGCGCATCGCCTCGCATGTCTCGATCGGCGCGGATACGGTGATCGGCCGCGACGCGCTGATCCATCCCGGCGTGCGCATCGCCCATGGCGTGACCATCGGCGACCGGGTGATCCTGAACCCCGGCGTCTCGCTGGGCGCGGACGGGTTTTCCTTCGTCACCCCCGAGAAATCGGGGGTCGAGGAGATCCGGCAATCCCTGGGCGAGCGGGCCGAGATCCGCCAGCAGCACTGGACCCGCATCCATTCGCTGGGCGGGGTCGAGATCGGCGACGATGTCGAGATCGGCGCCAATTCCACCGTGGACCGTGGCACCATCCGCGCCACCCGCATCGGCCGCGGCACCAAGATCGACAACCTGGTGCAGGTCGGCCATAATTGCCTGGTGGGCGAGGATTGCCTGCTTTGCGGCCTGGTCGGCATCGCCGGCTCGGCCCGGATCGGCAACCGCGTGGTGCTGGGCGGGCAGGTCGGGGTCTCGGACAATATCTTCGTCGGCGACGACGTGATCGCCGGCGGCGCGACCAAGATCTTCACCAACGCCCCCGCCGGCCGGGTGCTGCTGGGCAGCCCGGCGGTCAAGATGGAGGCCCATGTCGAGGCGCAAAAGAACATCCGCCGCCTGCCACGGCTTTACGCGCAAGTGGCCGAGCTTCGCGAAACTGTTAAGAAACTGCTCGACAAGGGCGGCGTGGAATAGCATTCCCGCATGTAATCGCCCCTGACCGGGACAGAACGGAGGCCGAGATGACAGAAATCCGCGATCGCATCATCCAGATCGTCGCAGAACAGGCGATGCTGGATCCGTCCGAACTGAAGCTCGAGATGTCGCCGCAAGACATCGGCATCGACAGCCTGGGCCTGGTCGAATCCATCTTTGCCATCGAGGAAGCCTTCGACATCTCGGTGCCCTTCAACGCCAACGAGCCCGAGAAATCCGACTTCGACATCTCGACCCTCGGCGCCATCGTCGCCGCCGTGGAAAAGCTGGTCGCTGAAAAGGCATGAACGCCAAGAGGACCAAGGGCGAGAAAACGCCCAAATCCGAACGCAAGCCCGGCAAGGTCAAGGGCAAGGTCAAGAACGCGACCAAGATCGCCCGCACCATGCTGGGCCGCGTCATCATGGGGCGGCATGCCAACGGCATGCGCCGCGTCGCCATCACCGGCATGGGCACGGTCAACGCGCTTGGCCGCGACGTGCCCTCGACGCTGGAGGCCATGCGCGAGGGGCGCTGCGGCATCGGCCCGCTGGAGTTCCGCGACGTCGAGCGGCTGGCGATCCGCATCGGCGGCCAGGTGCGCGACTGGGAGGCCGAGACCTATTTCAACCGCCAGCAGATCGTCCTCTATGACAAGTTCACCCAGTTCACCCTGCTGGCCGCGCGCGAGGCGGTGGCGCAATCCGGGCTGGTCTTCGAGGGCGAGCTGGGCCTGCGCTCGGGCGTGGTGCTGGGCACCGCTGCCGGCGGCATGAACACCTGGGACGAGAATTACCGCACCGTCTATGAAGAGGGGAAGAACCGCGTCCATCCCTTCGTGGTGCCCCGGCTGATGAACAACGCGGCCTGTTCGCATCTGAGCATGGAATACGGGCTGCTGGGCCCCAGCTTCACCGTGGCCACCGCCTGCGCCAGTTCCAACCACGCCATGGGCCTGGCCTTCAACATGGTGCGCTCGGGCGCCGCGACCGTCATGCTGACCGGCGGGTCCGAGGCGATGCTGTGCTTCGGCGGCGTCAAGGCCTGGGAAGGGTTGCGCGTCATGTCCAAGGACGCCTGCCGCCCGTTCTCGGCCACCCGCAACGGCATGGTGCAGGGCGAGGGGGCCGGCGTCTTCGTCTTCGAGGATTGGGAGCACGCGATCGCCCGCGGCGCCGATATCCTGGCCGAGGTGGTGGGTTTTTCCATGTCGGCCGATGCGCAGGACATCGTCATGCCCTCGGCCATCGGCGCCGAGCGCACCATCACCGGCGCCATGCTGGACGCGCATATGCGTCCCGAGGAGGTCGGCTATATCAACGCCCATGGCACCGGCACGGCGGCGAACGACAAGACGGAATGCGCTGCGGTCGCCCATGCCTTCGGCCATCACGCCGACCGGCTGATGATCTCGTCCACCAAGTCCATGCACGGCCACCTGATCGGCGGCACCGGCGCGGTCGAACTGCTGGCCTGCATCATGGCGCTGCGCGACGGCGTCATCGCGCCCACCATCGGCTATGAGGAGCCGGACCCGGAATGCGCGCTGGACGTGGTGCCGAACGAGGCGCGCGAGGCCAGGGTCGAGGCGGTGCTGTCCAACGCCTTCGCCTTCGGCGGGCTGAACGCGGTGATCGCGCTGCGCAAGGCCTAGGGTCGGGTGCCGCCCGCCGCAATTGGGGCGGGCGGGTCAGGCCGCCCTAGCGTGCCACTTCGCGCGGGCGCAGCATCAGCCACAGGAGCGCACCGCCCGCCAGCACCAGGAAGGGCAGCATGGCCAGGTTGACCGCGCTCCACCCCGCCTGGGCCGAGCCGCCCATGCAATTCATCAGCCCGCCCGAGGACAGCGAGGCCAGGAACACCCCGCCGAAGACGATGGCGTCGTTCAGGCCCTGCACCCGCTCGCGCTCCTCGGGGCGATAGGCGCGGGTCAGCATGGCGGTGGCGCCGATATAGCCGAAGTTCCAGCCGAGCCCGAGCAGGATCATGGCGATGTAGAAATGCGCCAGGTCCACCCCCGACAGCGCCACCGCCCCGGCGCCCGCCAGGATCGCCAGGCCGACCATGACGATGCGGGTGGCGCCGAAGCGGGCGATCAGGTGGCCGGTGAAGAACGAGGGCGCGAACATCGCCAGCACATGGCCCGAGACGATGTTGGCCGCATCCGCGGTGGCAAAGCCGCAGCCCACCACCGCCAGCGGCGCCGAGGTCATCACCAGGTTCATCAGCGCATAGGAGACCATGCCGCAGATCATCGCCACGGCGATCTGCGGCACGCGCAGAAGCTCGCCCAGCGGCCGGCCCTGGGAATGACCCTGGGCAGGGGCGGGCGGGCGCGGAATGTCGAGAAAGGCGAAAAGCACCGGGCCCAGCAGGTTCAGCCCGATGATCGCGGCATAGGTGGCCAGGAAGGGGATGGCGGTCACTTCCGCCGTCCAGCGCACCAGCAGCGGGCCGGTGAAGGCGGCGGCCAGCCCGCCCGCCAGCACCCAGGAGATGGCGCGCGACTGGAACTCGGGCGGGGCGCAATCGGTGGCGGCGAAGCGGAAGAAGCCCTGCGCCGCCATGTAGACCCCGGTAAAGAGCGCGCTGGCGGTGAACAGCCAGAAATTGCCGCTGGCCAGGGCATAGGCGGCGATGGCCGCGCCAAGCGCCGCCGAGCCGCAGGACAGAAGGAACCCCGCCCGCCGCCCGTGCCGGCGCATGAAGCCCGAAAGCGGCCGCGCCGACAGCGCCGAGCCCAGGATCATCATCGACAGCGGCAGGGTGGCGATGCAGGGGTTCGGGCTCAGCATCTGGCCGGCCAGCCCGCCGACGATGAAGATCATCGACATCTGCGCCCCGAGCAGCGCCTGCGCCAGCAACAGCACGATGACATTGCGCCAGGCGCGGCGCATCGGGTCTGCCTCGGCCAGGGTCATCGCCATGGCGGGTCTAGCACAGCGTGCGCGCGTCGCGGGCGCGGGTCTCGATCGCCGCCCAGTCGCTGGCGGCGACATCGGCGTCGGGCGCGATCCAGCTGCCGCCGACGCAGACCACGTTCGGCAGGGCCAGGTAGTCGGGGGCGTTCTGCAAGGTCACGCCGCCGGTCGGGCAGAAGCTGACCTGCGGCAGCGGACCGGCCAGGGATTTCAGCGATTTCGCCCCGCCCGCCGCCTCGGCCGGGAAGAACTTCAGCATGGAATAGCCCAGTTCCATCGCCCGCATCACCTCGGAGGCGGTGACGGCGCCGGGCAGGAGCGGCAGGCCGATCTCCTCGCAGGCCCGCGCCAGCCGCTCGGTCAGGCCGGGCGAGACGGCGAAGCTGGCGCCGGCGTCCCTGGCCCGTTTCGCATCGTCCGGGGTCAGTACGGTGCCGGCGCCGACATGGCCGCCGGGCACCTTGGCCATCGCGCGGATCACATCGAGCGCGGCGGGGGTGCGCAGCGTCACCTCGAGCACCGGCAGGCCGCCGGCGACCAGCGCCGTCGCCAGCCCCTCGGCGCGGGTCGCATCGCCGACGACCAGGACAGGGATCACCGGGGCGAGTTCGCAAAGCGCGCGGGTGTTCCGGGATTGCTGTTCGGGGGTCATGGCGGGGCCCCGTTTTTCGGGAAACTCGCGGGGGGGTGGGGTTTTTCCCGGGGGTGCCCGAGAGGGGGACGGGCATCGGCGGCCCGCCGCTGGCGCTGCTATACCAGCACGCCCCCGGCCCGGTGCTGCGCTCGACCGTGG
>NZ_JRKO01000090.1 GCF_000763885.1 Paracoccus versutus
CGTTCGGGCCGCGCACCTCGATCATGCCGATCTCGCCCCGCGGCAGTTCCACGCCGGTCTCGGGGTCGGTGACGACGATCTCGGTGCCGGGCAGCGGCAGGCCGACGGTGCCGGCGATGCGCGCGCCTTGTCTTTCCAGTCGAGGAGGACCAGACACGGCTGACAGTCGGGATCGCCGATAGACGAGGATGAAAATTCCTCGAAATGACTGAAGATATTCATCTCAATATATTGTTTTCCTGTATTAATATACCTCAAAATAATCAACCTTTCCGGCGGATCGCGACCGGAAACGCGATGGCCGACACGCAAAATTCTCTGCCAGAGGCACTTTATCTCCCGTTCCCGGCCGCGGGCTTGCGGGCGGGCATGACGAAGCGCAGGCGCTTCGCGATGCGGTCCTCGGCATCGATGACGATCCTGAAGATGTGGCCGTCGTGATGGAAGGTCAGGCGGTGCAGGCCGATGTCGCTGCCTTCGCCGCGCTCGGTGCAGCTGGTGGTGCCGCCGTCGCGCATCAGGGCTTGGGTGGCCTCGGCCGGCTGCCGAAAGCCGTGGCAAGCAGGTCCGCGCCGACGACGAAGCGGCCGTCGGCAATCTCGATCCGCTCGGCTTGCTCAGCTTCGGCCGCAGGGGCGCCGTGCCCGCCTTCCCCCTCGTCGCCGGTCATCAGGACGCGCCATGCCGCCCCATCCAGACCCTTGAACTCGCGGTTGCGCAGCGCCCACAGGAAAGCCGCAAGCCCCGAAAGGCCCATGGCCAGCGAAAGCGGGATCAGCAGGGCCAGGCTCATGCCCGATCCCCCAGGATGGCACGGAACAGGTGCCAGGTGCCGTGGCCCGGGACAAGATCAGGATCAGCTCCAGAAGCCCGGTCGCGACGCTGTGCGCGATGCCCTGCGTGACGATCGCGCCCCAGGCCAGCGAGGGGCCGGGATTGCGCGCCAGCATCGCAAAGCTGAACCCCGGCGCGGTCAGCGCATCGCGTCGCTCGGACATCAGCATCGGCAGGGCATAAAGGCTGATGGCGAAAGCAAAGCCTGCGAACAGCCCACCGACCAGTCTGCCGGTCAGCAGCAGCATCCAGCCGCGCAGGGTGGTGAAGGTGTCGGCCAGCGCCTCGCCCGCCCCCGGATAGGATCGCAGCCCGAAGAACAGCGCGTAAAGCAGGTCCGCCGTGCGGCAGCCAGAACAGCAGCAGGCACAGAAGCAGTCCCGCATAGGCAAGCTGCGCGCCCGCAGCGGCGCGGGAATGGCGCATGTCGGCCAGATACGCGCCTTCGCCCCGTGCCAGCGCGCGAAAGCCCGATGGCCAGGACAGGCCCCAGGATCATGCGCCCGCCAGCGCGGGCAACACCAGGTATATCAAGCCGAAGTGCCACAGGGCCCAGACCGCCGCGACCGAAAGCAGGAACAGCGCTACCCCAAGGTTGGCCAGGGGGTTGCGGCGGAAATCGCGCCAGCCCGCCGCAAGGCAGTCCAGCGCCACCCGCGCGGACAGGTTGCGGACTAGGACGTCCTGGGGCCGCGGGGACGCGCGTCGCATGGGAAGGGGTTCCAGCATTAACGCCCCTAACAGTTGTGCCGGTCGGGCGAGATCGCGGCGCATCCGGGCTGCGAGCGAAAGGCCACGGCGACCAGATGGACATTGGCGGCGGCAAAGACCAGCAGCGCCACGGCCGCGGCACAGATCGCCAGCCGCCTTTGCGCCCCCGGCAGGCCGGCGACGTAAAGCGCCAGCAGGTTGCGCTCGACCTCGGTCAGCCGGCCTTCCCATGCCGGCAAGACCCCGGCGCGGCCGTTCATCAGCGTGGCGCGGATCGCGGCGTGCGTGCCGCCATAGATCCATTGCTCGTCGGCCTATGAGGGCGCACCGAGGCCCATGCCGCCCTCGCCCCGCTCGCCATGGCACGAGGCGCAGTTGTCGGCGAACAGCGTCGCGGCGGGGATGTCGGGATCGGCGGTGCCGTCGAAGGCGATGACATAGGGCACCAGCTGCTCGATCTCTGCGCGCGACAGCATCTCGTCGCGGCCGAAACCCATGATCTGGACGCTATTCGTCTCGGGGTGGTTGTTGTTGACGCCGACGCAGATCAGCTGGGCAATATCGGCGGGCTCCGTGGACCGCAGCCAGTCGCCGTCGTCCAGCGCCGGGAAACCCGTGCCGCCATGGCCGTCCCTGCCCTGCCCCTGGGCGCCGTGGCAGGCGGCGCAATTGTCGGCAAAGAGCCGCGCTGGCGCCGGGCGGGCCACGGTCATCAGACCGGCATCCGCCGCCAGCGCCTTGAAATCGCCCGTGGCGAAGCGGTCCTTCCAGCCCGCGCACAGGGCGGTCATGCGGGCATGGCCGGCCTCGGTCTCGGTGGCCTTGGTCGATGCCCAGTAGGCCGCGGGTATAGTCGCGGCCCAGGGGCCAGGCGGGCAGCAGCACCCAGGCGACGACCGAATAGGCGAAACTCAGCGCCGACGCCCAGATCACGATGCGCGGAAAGGGCGTGTTCAGCTCCTTGATGCCGTTCCAGTCATGGCCGGTGGTTTCGTGGCCGGTGACGGGGTCGATCTCTTGCTTGCCGCTCATCCCCGGCCCCCTGCCGCGCCGAGGGGCGCCAGGCCAGCCACAAAGCCACGCCGAAGAAACCCATCATCCAAAAAGCCCGAAGGTCTTGGCCATCAGGACCAGGAAATCATGCAGCGCCATCACCCGTCCTTCCCGCTGGCGACCCCGGTCAGCCGGCCCAGGGATTGCAGATAGGCGAGCAGCGCATCCATCTCCGTCAGCCGCCCCGGATCGCCGTCGAAGGCGCGGATGGGCGGCCGGTCGCCGTGGCGTTGCGCAAAACCCGCCGCGACGCCGTCGGGCATGGCCCGCCCGGCGGCGTCGCGGGCGGCATGGGCGACCATCCCGTCGTCATAGGGCACGCCGAGCCGCGCCAGCACGGCGATCTCCAGCGGCCGCATCAGCCAGGGACAGGCCGGCATGATCGAGGCCGGCACCACCTCGCGCGCGCGACGCGCCAGTCGTCGGAATACTTGCCCCCCAGCCGGGCGATGTCCGGCCCCGTGCGCTTGGAGCCCCACGGCATCGGGCAATCCCAGGCGCTTTCGCCCGCGACCGAATAGGGGCCGTGGCGGTCGATCTCATCGGCCGGGGTGCGGATCATCTGGCTGTGGCAGGCAATGGCAGCCCTCGCGCATGTGGATCTCGCGCCCCAGTTCCAGCGGCGTCAGCGGCGCAGATCCGCGGGGATCTCGACCGTGCGCTGGATGGTGAAAAGCGGCGCGATCTCGACGATGCCGCCGGTCGAGGCCGCGACGATGATCCCCGCCACCAGCCCCATGGACAGCTTTCCAGGTTGCAATGCAGCCTCAGCATCGCGCTCCTCCGCCGCCATGGTCGCGTGGATGGGCCGGTCCTGCACTTCCTCCCGCGCGCGGCGCTGGCGGAAGGTGGTGAGGATATTGGCCACGCAGATCAGCGCCCCAAGCAGGAACAGCGCGCCGCCGAAGGTGCGCAGCAGGTCATAGGGCGCCATCGCCATCACCGATTGCAGGAAGCCGTGGGACCGCACGCCACCTGCGTCATGGTGCGCCACATCAGCCCCTGGGGGACGCACGCGTTCCACATGGCGACGACATGGACCAGCGTCGCCGGCACCCCCAGTCGGAAATGCCGCTCGACCGCCCGCGGCCAGCGCATCCTGTCCTGCCCGGCCAGATGGGGCACCAGCGTATAAAGCGAGCCGAAGACGATCATCGCCAGCCAGCCAAGCGTGCCGGAATGGACGTGTCCCACAGTCCAGTCGGTGCAACGCGACAGCGCGTTGACCGGCCGGATGGCCAGGAACAAGCCCTCGAAGGCCAAGAGCCCGTAGAACGCCGCCGCGACGAACATGAAACGCAGCGTGGCGTCGTCGCGCACCTTGTGCCCGACGCCGTTCAGCGTGGGTTGCGCCCGTCAGACAGCCCGTGACCGCCCGGCAGCAGAACAGGTTGTAGCCCAGCAGCAGCACCCAGGGGCCCCGGCAGCCGCGCGCGCGCGTTGCGCTGGACGACATGGAACAAGGCCGGGATCAGCGCATTGCCGCCAAAGCCGAAGAGAATGCCGGTGGCATGGGCCGGCCGCAGCGGCCCGAAGCGGGTGGCGGGCCAGGGCGGCGTCGCCTCGGGCCAATAGAGCAGCCCCGCCCCCGTCAGGCTGGCGCAAGGCGCCGCCATCGCGGCAAGATAGCTCCGCCGGCACGGACCGGCGACGCACGCGTGTCCGGCCGGGGCAACCCCCGCCGCGCTAGGCGGGCGCGCATGTCAGCCGGATCACCTCTCCGCCGATGCGGTCGCTGGCGACAAGGCGCAGCGGTGGCCGGGGGCCGGCGAAGAACGGCTTGCCGCGGCCCAGCACGACCGAGTGGACGTAGAGCCGATATTCGTCGATCAGCCCCCACTCGTCCAGGCTTTGCGCCAGCTCCGGCCCGGCGACGTCGATCTCTCCGACGCGTTCCGCCTTGAGGCGGCGGATCCGCGCCTCGATGTCATCCGCAACCAGCGTCGCATTGGGGCCGACCGAGGTCAGCGAGCGCGAGACCACCCATTTCGGCTGGCGCCGCCAGGCTGCCGCGAAGTCGCGTTCCGCCGGGGTCCATTCGGGATGGTCCTCGTCCCAACAGCGCATCACCTCGTAGATGCGGCGGCCGTAGAGGCTGCCGGCCAGGCCGCGCACCTGCCCGGTCCAATGGTGAAACAGCACCGGATCGGGCGCGAAGGCGTCGTGATCGACATAGCCGTCCAGCGACAGGTTCATTCCGAAGACGAATTTCGCCATGCTGCATATCCTCCCTGGCCGTTGGTTCAGCCCGCCGTGATCCTGCCGCAAGCGGTCCCTGCTCAGCCATTCGACGCCGTGAACACCGCCCGCTGCGCGTCGAAGGCGCGCTGATAGGCGGGACGCGCCTTGCCGCGCGCGATATAGGCGCAGAGGTTCGGAAATGCGTCCAGCATGCCGCTGCCCTCCAGCCTGCGCAGCACCGTCACCATCAGCAGGTCGCCGGCGCTGAAGGCGCCGTCAAGCCAGTCGGCATCGCCGAGCCGGTTGGACAGTTGTTCCAGCCGGCCATGGATGCGTTTTTCCAGCAGGGGAAGGCGGGCCCGGTGCCAGGGCTTGTCGTGTTCGTGGTAACGCGCCTGTTCGTGCTCGACGATGGGCGGCTCCATGGTGTTGAGCGCGGCAAAGATCCACATGATCGCCCGCGCCCGCGCATTCGCCTCCTCTGGCAGCAGGCCCGCATGGCGGCCGGCGATGTGCAGCACGATCGCGCCCGACTCGAACAGGGCCAGATCGCCTTCCTCATAGGTCGGGATCTGCCTGAACGGATGCAGCGCCAGATGCGCGGGCCGCTTCATCTCGTCAAAGGACACCAGCCGGGTGTGGTAGGGCTGGCCGACCTCCTCCAGCGCCCAGCGGACGCGCATGTCGCGCGCCAGCCCCTGGCCACGGTCGGGGGATTGCGCGAAGGCGGTGATGGTGGGGGTCATCGGAAGGCTCCGCGTGATGGGATCGCCGGGCCGGGCGGCCCGCGCCTAATGGTTGATTTCGGGCTCGACCAGCTTCGCCAGCTTGCGCAGCGAATCCTGCCAGCCGAGATAGCAGGCCTCGGCGGGGATCACGTCCGGCACGCCCTGCTGCTCGATGGTGATCTCGGTGCCGACGGAGACCTGTTTCAGGTCCACCGTGACCTTCATCTCGCCCGGCAGGTTGGGGTCGTCGAACCCGTCGGTATAGACGAGGCGCTGGCCGGGGATCAGTTCCAGATAGGTGCCGCCAAAGGAATGGCTCTGGCCGGTGGTGAAGTTGCGAAACGACATCCGGTAGCGGCCGCCGACCTTCGCCTCCAGTTCGTGGACGGTGCAGAGAAAGCCCCAGGGCGGCAGCCAGCTTGCCACCGCGTCGGGCTCGAGGAAGGCGCGGTAGAGCTTCTCGGGCCTGGCCGCGATGACGCGGTGCAGTCGGATGGTGCTGGGCATGGTGTCCTCCGGTGTCTACCTTGGATATTCCAGTTGCATGGCCACCGCGTCGGCGGTGCCTGCACCGTAACGCGCGGCGATCGCGGCAAGGGTCCGGTCGAGGGCCTCGGCGGGCGGGCTCTCGGGAAAGATGGGGACACGCCGCGCTTCCGGTCCGTCCGTGCCCTGCCGGTCGGGGATGAGGCGGATGCCGTTCCGGGTCTCGACCGTGCCGCTCGGGGCATATGCCGTCACCGTCGACCGATAGGTCCGCGACCAGGCATCGGCTGCCAACGCCAGCGAGACCTCGTCCATGCCCGGTGCAAGGGCGATGCCCAACTCCTCATGGTTCCAGAAAGCCAGCCGGTTGGCCAGAACTGTCACCGCGAAAGGCCGGCTCAGCGCGAAGGCGCCGCTGGCATGGCGTGCGTCCCATCGGGCGATGCCGAGATCGCGGGCGACGGCTTCCGCCCTGGGCCGGCCGGCGATGGCCTCGACCAGGGTCAGCATCATCGGCATCGAGGCGGTGATGCCGGTCGTCGTCACCACGCCGCCATCCGCGACCATCCGCCGGTCGGGGGCATGGGCGATGGTCGGGTCGATCTTCCGCAGCCGGTCCAGATAGTACCAATGCGTCACCGCGCGCTTGCCCTTCAGCAATCCGGCGGCGGCCAGGACCTTGGCGCCGGCGCAGATGCCGACGATCACCGCGCCCTTCCTCGCCTGATCCCGCAGCCAGTCCGTCACCACGGGGTCGTCGTCGCGGCTCATGGCGGGGACGATCACGTGATCCGCGCCCTCGGGATACGAGGCGTCGAAGTCCGCGATGGTCATGTCGGGCTGCACGGTCAGCGCGGGAAACAGCCGCACCGGGCCGGGGCCGGTGGCAATCGAGACCACCTCGGCCACATCGGCGCGCTTCAGGATGCCATGGGGCAGCAGGTAGTCGGTGGTCTCGGTCGCATCGTTGATCCCGACGATGGCGATCAGGGGACGGGGGCGCTTCGGCTTCAGCGCCGCGAGCAGGGCGTCGGTCTCTGCTTGCGGCACCGGCGGGGCCAGGGCCACGGATGCGGGCGGCAGCGAGGCGATCCAGAGGCCGAAGCCCGCCGTCGAGAGAGCGGCCAGTCCCAGGATGGCCCCCAGGACGAGGCGAGGTTTCATCGGCTTGCTG
The DNA here is from genome assembly GCF_000763885.1 of Paracoccus versutus. Classification (GTDB taxonomy): domain Bacteria; phylum Pseudomonadota; class Alphaproteobacteria; order Rhodobacterales; family Rhodobacteraceae; genus Paracoccus; species Paracoccus versutus. The sequence goes on from NZ_JRKO01000090.1 coordinate 7,168, forward strand.
GGCCGTGCCGGGCGGTCAGGCTGCAGGTCGCTCATGCCGGTTGCTCCTTCCTGCGCGGTGGCGGTCAGCTTTCGGCGATAGGGCAAGGATAGCAAGATGCGCCTCTGGCAGAAATGACAGAAATGCCGTATTTTCGGCCAATGCACCAGGTCGCCTTCATCCTCTATCCGGGTTTCGAACTGCTGGACATCTCGGGGCCGGCATCGGTCTTCAACGGCGCCAATCGCGCCCTGGGCCAACGCGGCAGGCCGGCATTCTACAAGGTCGTGCCCCTGTCGGCCCAGGGCGGGGCCGTCGACAGCAGCAGCGGCATCGCCCTGGAAACCCGCCCCATCGCCGAACTGCCGGGGAAAGCCGGGACCGTGCTGGTGGTGGGCGCCGAACGGGAGCCCCTGCTGCAGGCGATGGCCGACCCCGTCCTGCGCTCCATGCTTCCGCGGCTGACGGCAGAGGCCGGGCGCTTCGGCTCGGTCTGCACCGGCGGCTTCGTCCTGGCCGCGTCAGGACTGCTCGACGGGCACCGGGTCGCCACGCATTGGGACGCCTGCGAAGCCTTCGCGCGGGCCTTTCCCAGGGTCGCGGTCGAACCCGAGGCGCTTTACCGGGCCGAAGGCAGGCTCTGGACCTCGGCGGGGGTGACGACGGGCATCGACATGGCGCTGGCGATGGTGGCGCATGACCTCGACGCGGGGATCGCCGGCGAGGTGGCCAAGCGGCTGGTCCTCTATGCCCGGCGGCCCGGCTACCAGTCGCAGTTCAGCCCCCTTCTCAGGGCCCAGGCGCGGGGCGACAACCCGTTCGGGGATCTGATCGGCTGGATGCAGGCGAACCTCGACGCGCCCCTGGACGTGCCGTCGCTGGCCGCCCGCGCCGGGCTGTCCGAGCGCAGCTTCCACCGCAAGTTCACCGCGGCGACGGGCGAGACCCCGGCCCGCTTCGTCGAGACCGCCCGGCTGGATGCCGCGCGCCTGCTCCTGTCCCGCGGGCTGCCGCTGAAGACCGTCGCCGCGCAGGTCGGCCTGTCCCCGGCCCCGCGGTTCGCGCAAGCCTTCGAGCGCCGCTTCGGCATCACCCCGCGCCTGTTCCGGGACATGCATATGAACCCGCCGGCCGAAGCGGACACGGTCGGCTGAACCGTCGCCATGCCGCAGCTTTGCGGACCCGGGCATCGGTCCCTCGATTGCAGGAGTTTCGAGGTTTTATAGTGCAAGAACTTGATATTACTTCTTTCCTTGCACTCCATGGACGCTCTCGAATGACGAAGGGCATCGAGCCCTCCGCGGCGGCCGGAGCTATGCCCAGGTATCGCCAACGGTGAAGCCTTCGGTGAAGGGATCGTCATGATCCAGCACCAGCGTGTTGAGCCCGTAGATCCAGCTGGTCCCCGAGATTTCCGGCACGACGGCGCGCCGGCCCGCGATCTCGGTCTCCTCGACCAGCCGCCCGGTATAGACATTGCCCAGGATGCTCTGGTGGCGGAAGCTCTGGTCCAGCGGCAACTCGCCCTTGGCATGCAGCACCGCCATCTTGGCGCAGGTGCCGGTGCCGCAGGGGCAGCGGTCCAGCGCGCCGGTCCAGGTCGCGGGATTGTCCCAGGAGAAATCCCCCGAGGCCATGGTGACGGCGTTCCTCCAATCCGCGTTCGGATCGTCCGTCGGCCCGGAAAGCTGCGAGATGGTGATGCCCACGCCCGGATAATCGGGATGCTCGACCGGAAGCTGCTCGATCGCCGCCTGCCGGATCATGGCCGAGATGCGGGCGATCTCGCGGCCATGCTGGGGGATGAGCTCGAGGCCGGGAAACTGCCGGACATCGGCAATGGCATAGAACATGCCGCCCCAGCCGACATCGACGCGGACCTTGCCCAGATGCGGCACCTCGATCTCGGCGTCCAGATGGGCGGCGAAGGCCGGCACGTTGCGGAAGGTCACGCTCTTGACCTTGCCGCCCGCGCATTCGGCGCGGACCCGGATCAGCCCCGCAGGCGCCTCCAGCACCAGTTCGGTCATGGGCTCCTTCATCGGCAGCAGGCCCATTTCCAGCAGCACCGTGACGACCGAGATGGTGTTGCCGCCGGACATGACCGGATATTCGATCTGCTCCATGATGATGTATCCGGCATCCGCCTGGGGATGCGAGGGCGGCACGATGATGTTGCAGCAATGCGCCGAATAGCCGCGCGGCTCGCGCAGCATCAGCTTGCGCAGCTGGTCGTCGTTGGCCTCCAGCCATTTCATCTTCTCGTAGACCGAGTTTCCGGGGATATGCGGAACGCCCCCGGTAATCACCCGCATCGGCGTTCCGGCATGCGTATCGACGGCATGGATCATTCGCTTGAACGCCATTCCTGTTTCTCCTGAGGCAATTGTGTCGGGATGGGTTGGGACAGAGAGGGTTCGGTTCGCCCGAGGAATGTCCGGGCGAACCGAGGGTTTTCATTCGCGGCCCCCGATCCGCCGGGCCACGCGGGGCGGTCGGGCGGCGGGGGCGATCAAAGCGCGGCTTCGATCTTTTCCGCGACCTCGGCCGGCACCCATTTCGTCCACATGTCCTTGTTTTCCTCAAGGAAGTGGATCGCGCCATCCTCGCCCATGGCCTGGCTCTCTGCCTGCCAGGCCATCAGTTTGGCCACGGTTTCGTTGCTCCAGCCGCGGGTGTTGAAATAGTCTAGGATCTGGGGGCTGGTGCGGTCGGCGAAATCCTTGGTCAAGACCGTCATCACCGTATCGACCGGCCAGGCCGTGACCTTGGGGTCGGGGCAGTCGAGGCTGGTGATGCACCGCTTCCATTCGGCCGGATCGTGTTCCTGCGAGGCTTCCAGCAGCACCAGCTCGTATTTGCCCAGCAGCGCGGTCGGCGCCCAGTAATAGGTGATGAAGCCCTCCTGCCGCTCATAGGCCCTGGCGATGGCGCCATCGAGGCCGGCGGCCGAGCCCGGCCGCATCAGGTTGAACCCCTTGCTTTCGGCCTCGTAGGCCTTGAACAGCTGCGCGGTGACGACCGTGGCGCCCCAGCCTTCGGCGCCGTTGAAGATCACGCCCCTGTCGGGGTTTTCCGGGTCGGGGAAAAGCTCGGGATGGGCCAGGGCATCCTCGACCGTCTTGATGTCGGGATGCGCATCGGCCAGGTACTTGGGAATCCACCAGCCCTGGATGCCGCCGTCGGGCAAGGCCGGCGCGCCATAGACGATCTTGCCCTCCTCCAGCCCACGCGGCACGATTTCGGGCAGCAGGTCCACCCAGGTCTCGGACGAAACGTCGGGCGAGCCCTTCTCGACCATCGAGGTGGTCGAGGGCACGGTGTCGCCGGGGATGGTCTCGACGCTGCAGCCATAGCCGTTCTCAAGGATGAACTTGTCGACATAGGTCAGCAGCTCGGCGCTTTGGACGTTGTGGAGCGCAAGCGTCACGTTGCCGCAATCCTGCGCCGAGGCCGACCAGGCCCCGCCAAGGAAGCCGGCGGCCAAAACGGTGGAAGCGAGTAGTCTTTGCACGTTCTTTCTCCCTGCATGCGGCGATTGATCGGGACAGGGCGCCGCTTGGTTCTGTCCCGTATGGGCGGCTGCATCTTCCCCAACAGGCTCGGGTTCGTCGGGGTCTTATTTTCGTATACGATATTTCAGATACGAAAGCTTGCTCTCGCGTGTGATTCTGTCAAGCCGTTTTCCGGCCTGCCCGCCGCAGATCCCTGCGGCCGGCCCTTGACCTTCCGGGGGTGGAAAGCCCTATTCCTGTAGGCTGGAACGCAACGCAGGAGGGTTTTCCCATGAACTTCACGCGTCAAGGCCATCACCCCCACCCGACGCGGCCGCAGGAGGGTCGGATGAACCGGCTGGCACCGATCCTTGCCGCGGGCGTCCTCGCGATCTCGGCCGGGCTTGCCCTTGCGCAGGATGGCGACGCCCATGGCGATCACATGCACGCCGATGCCGACGGCGCCGCGACCCAGGCCTATGTCGCGGCGATGGAGCGGATGCATGACGACATGATGATCGAGCATACCGGCGATGCCGATGTCGATTTCATGCGCGGCATGATCCCGCATCACCAGGGCGCCATCGACATGGCCAGGATCGTGCTTGAGCACGGCTCGGACCCCGAGGTGCGCAAGCTGGCCGAAGAGGTCATCAAGGCCCAGGAGGCCGAGATCGCCATGATGCGCAAATGGCTTGAGGAGCGCGGCGAGTAAGGCGCCGGACCGTGCCCGCCCTGCGACGTCACCCGGTCCGGACCGCGAACAGGGGCTGCCCGCCCGATCGCAGGGCGCGCGGGGCATTCGGGGGGACGAAGAAGCCGCTGCCGGGCCGGACCCGGCCCGAGCCGTCCTTGCGGAACTGGCCGGGCGAGAGGACCGGGTAGGTCTCCTCGGGCGCGTGCCGGTGGTCGGGATAGCGCGTGTGCGGGGCGACCAGACCGAGGCCCGGCCACAGGCCGCGGCGCTCGTCGATGCTGCCGGGGCGCAGCCGCATGGCATTGGCGGGGCTGTCCGCGACATTCGCGCTGGCGTTGGGGGCGCCGTTGCGCCGGCGCCAGCACAGCAGCGGCGACAGCGCCCGGAGGGCGGCGAGGTCCGCCTTGGCAACGGGTCGCCAGCCAGCTGCGGGCCGGCAGCGTCGCCGGGCCGACGCCGGCCTGGCCCTCGGCCCCAAGCGCCCTGGCGATGCGGCAGAGCGATGCGGATGCCTGAATCGCCGGTTGGGCCGGATCGCGAAAGTCCCGCAGGGCTTGGGCTCGTGCCATGCTGATATCCCCCGTCGCTGTCGCCATCTTCCGGCCGCGCCGCGAAGCCGGTCGCGGCCGGGTGCCTCACAGATCCTTGACCAGCCGCAGCGCGTCGTAGATCGCCGCATGGGTGTTGCGCGCCGCCACCGCGTCGCCGATGCGATAAAGGCGGAAGCGGCCCTCGGGGTTCTTGCGCACCTCTTGCAACCCGCCGGTGGTCAGAGCCTCGTAATCGACCTCGCCCAGGTTCGAGGCCAGCGGCTTCAGCTCGAAATACAGGTCGTCCAGCGGCCTTGTGCCATGGTTGACGACGACCTGGTCGACGATGCGCTCACGGGTGAAATCGCCGTAGTCGCTGCCCAGGCGCGCACGCAACTGGTTGCCCTCGCGCGCCACCGACATGAGCCGCCAGGTGACGGTGAAGGTGGTGTCGCGCTTTTGCAGGTTGCGCATATAGGGCACCAGGTTCATCGCCATCACCTCGGGCGAGAAGCTGCGATCCGGGGTCACGATCTCGACCGCGGCGCCGGTGGCCGAGATCAGGTCGGCGGCCTGCAGCGCCGCATGGTCGCCCGCGTCGTCGAAGATCAGCACGTTGCGGCCCGGCTTCACGTCGCCCGACAGGATGTCCCAGGCGGAACAGACAAGATCGTTGCCCTGCTCCAGCACCTCGGTATGCGGCAGGCCGCCGGTGGCGATGACGACCTCGTCCGGCTCGGTGGCCAGCACATCCTCCATCTCGGCGAAGGTGTTGAAGCGGAACTGGACGCCGTGCTTGTCGCACATCGCCTGCCGCCAGGCGATGATCGAGATCATCTCGCGCCGGCGCTCGTCCTGCGCGGTCAGGCGGATCTGGCCGCCGGGCTGGTCGGCGGCCTCGAAGACCGTCACCTCGTGCCCGCGCTCGGCGGCGACGCGGGCGGCCTCCATGCCCCCCGGACCGGCGCCGACGATGGTGATGCGCTTCTTGACCGGCGCGGCGGGGATGGCGTGGGGCATGGTCTCTTCGCGCCCGGTCGCGGCATTGTGCAGGCAGAAGGCCATGCCGCCCTGGTAGATGCGGTCGAGGCAGTAGTTCGCGCCGACGCAGGGGCGGATGTCGTCCTCGCGCCCCTCGATCACCTTGCGGACCAGGTGCGGGTCGGCCATATGCGCCCGCGTCATGCCGACCATGTCCAAGAGCCCGGCGGCGATGGCATGGCGCGCGGTCGGCACGTCGGGGATCTTGGCCGCGTGGAAGGTGGGGAAATTCGTGGCCTTGCGGATGGCGCCCGCGAATTCCAGGTGCGGGGCGTTCCTCATGCCCTGGATCGGGATGGTGTCGGTGATGCCCGCATCGGTGTCGATATGGCCCTTGACCACGTTCAGGAAATCTACGAGCCCGCTGTCCTTGAGCCGGCGCGAGATCTCGATCCCGTCCTCGGCGGTCAGCCCGCCCGGCAGGTCCTCGTCGCCGGTATAGCGCACGCCCAGGATGAAATCCTCGCCGCAGCGTTCGCGGATGCCGCGCAGCACGTCGAAGGTAAAGCGCAGCCGGTTGTCCAGGCTGCCGCCATAGGGCCCGTCCAGGTCGTTGGTCAGCGGCGACCAGAACTGGTCCATCAGGTGGCCATAGGCCTGGATCTCGATCCCGTCCAGCCCCGCCGCCTTCATCCGCTCGGCCGCATCGACATAGTCGCCGATGACCCGTTCGATGTCCCAGTCCTCCATCTTCTTGGGAAAGGCGCGGTGGGCCGCCTCGCGCTCATGCCCCGGCGAGATCACCGGCAGCCAGTCGGCCTTGTCCCAGCGCGTACGCCGGCCCAAGTGGGTCAGCTGGATCATCACCGCGCAACCGTGGTCGTGGCATTCGTCGGCCAGCCTCTTCATCCAGCCGACCACCTCGTCCTTCCAGGCCAGGATGTTGTTGAACACCGGCGGGCTGTCGCGCGCGACCGAGGCCGAGCCCGCGGTCATGGTCAGCGCCACGCCGGCCCTGGCGCGCTCGACGTGATAGGCGCGGTAGCGGTCCTTGGGCATGCCGTCCTCGGGATAGGCCGGCTCGTGGCTGGTGATCATGATGCGGTTGCGAAGCGTCAGGTGCTTCAGCCGATAGGGCTGCAGGAGGGGATCGTTCGACATCGGATCTGCCTGTGAAAGGTGGGGAGTCGCATCTCAGGATCAAAGTAATGTTCATCTGTGTCAATTAAAAAATCAAACATGAACATGCCGGGATCATTCCAGGACATTTTTTCTTGCAGCGAATCGCGGGGCGGGCTAGGGCTGGGACATGAGAAATCGTGCAGCAACGGCTGAAACTGGATGGCGCGGGTCGCGCGAGGGCTGGCTTGAAACCGGCTATCAGGCGCTGATCGACGGCGGCATCGACGCGGTCAAGATCCAGCCCCTGGCCAAGCATCTGAACCTGTCCCGCACCAGCTTCTACTGGTTCTTCGAGGATCGCGAGGCGCTGCTGACCGCGCTGATCGACGGCTGGGAGGAAAGGACGACCGCGCCGCTGGTCCGCGCGACGCAGGAATATGCCGAGAGCCCGGCCGAGGCGATGCTGAACGTGCTGGCCTGCTTTCTTTGCGGCATCTTCGACAGCAAGCTGGAATTCGCCGTGCGCAGCTGGGCCTTGCAGGACGACAAGGTCGGCGCCCGCGTCGCCGCCGCGGACGAAACCCGGCTGTCGGCCCTGCGCGAGATGCTGATGCGCTGGGGCCACCAGGAACAGGGCGCCGACGTCCGGGCACGCACCATCTACCTGACCCAGATCGGCTATATCTCGATGCGGGCGCAGGAAGAGGTGGATACCCGGCTTGCGCGCATCCCCACCTATGTCGAAATCTATACCGGGCAGGCTGCCGAGCCGCGCGAGATCGCGCGCTTCAATGCTCGGGTGAAAAGCTCGGCCAACCCGCCGTCATAAGAGCGGTCCGTCACCGATAAGGGGCGCGCGCGCCCCTTCCAGCCCCCGGTTTGCGCGACGGCTGGGGTTTGGGGGCCATGTTCGCGCCAGGGAGGAAGAGAATGGGAAGACGGTTTGTTTCCTGCGGTGCGGCGCTTTTGCTTGTGGGCTTTTCGGGCGCGGCCTGGGCG
>NZ_JRKO01000091.1 GCF_000763885.1 Paracoccus versutus
CGCCAGGTTCGACAACGACAGGATCCAGTTCGCCGCGCAATACAGCTTCTGAAACCGAACGAACCTCAATCTCTCTCTCGTGAAAAAGGCCGCTGGCGTCCGAAAGGATGCCAGCGGCCAACTCGTCCAGGCGGGCCGGGAAAGCCGGGGATCGCGGCTTGCGACCGGCAAAGGAAAAAGGCCGCGACCATCGGGTCGCGGCCTTTTCCTGCGGCTCTCGGCCCGGCTCAGTTCGTGGCCGGATCGCCCATATAGGCCTGCAACAGCGCCTCGCCGTCCTTGCCCACGGCCTTCAGCTCGTCCAGCCAGACGCTGGCGACCGTCGCCAGCCGCTCGTTCCACTGCGCGGCCTCTTCGGCCGAAAGCGTGTTCACGGTAAAGCCCTGCTCGGCCACCAGCCTGTCGCGGACCTTGGTTTCCTCGGCATCCTGCCAGGCGCAAAGCCCCTCTTGCGCGGTCATCGCCGCCTCGGTCATCGCCGCCTTCACGTCCTCGGGCAGCCGCTCCCAGCCGCGTTCGCTCATGGCGAAGACGATGCCGGGGGAGCCGATCTGCACCCCGTCGACCGCGTGGTGGAAGACCTGGTCCAGCTTGAACTCCGGCAGGCTGAGATAGGAATAGACGCCGCCGTCCACCGTGCCGCGGGTCAGCGCGTCATAGGCCTCGGGCGAGGGCACGCGCACCGGCACGCCGCCAAGCGCCCGCACCGCCTTGTCCATCGCCGCCCCGTTGGCGCGCAGCTTGAGCCCGGCGACGTCGCCAAGCCCGGCCACCTGCTTGCCGGTGGTCATCACCGTATAGGGGCGCAGCGACGAGACGAACAGCACATGGATGCCCTGGGGCTTGTATTCCTGTTCGTTCAGCAGCCCGCCGTCCTGGGCCAGATCCCAGAACCGCGCCGTCGCCTCGCAAGAGGTCTTGTAGGGCGAGGGCAGCTCGACCACCGAGGTCAGCGGGAACTTGTCGGGCGCGTAGTTCGCCACGAAGAACACCACGTCGGCAATGCCCGAATTCAGGATCGAGATGTAATCCTTGCCCAATTGCCCGGCCGGGTAGACGTCGAAGCGGACGCGGCCCCCGGTGCTTTCCGTCACCGCCTCGGTAAAGGGCTTCGCGCCCTGTTCCCACAGGTAATGCGTCGCCGGCGCGATATGGGCCAGCTTCAGCGTCATCTCCTCTTGCGCCATTGCGGGCGCGGAGAATGCCAGGACGCCAAGGGCGGTCGTGGCGATCAGTTTCCTCATCATCAGTTGGTCCTCCATCCGGCCGCCGCAGGAGCGCGGCAGCATCGTCAATTCCTGGTCGCCAGCAGCCCCCTGCCGACGACCTGTGCCTGGATCTCGGCGGCACCTTCGAAGATGTTCAGGATGCGCGCGTCGCACAGCACGCGGCTGATCTCGAACTCCATCGAATAGCCGTTGCCGCCGTGGATCTGCAGCGCCGCGTCGGCATTGGTCCAGGCGACGCGGGCGGCCAGCAGCTTGGCCATGCCGGCCTCGATGTCGCAGCGCCGGCCCTTGTCCTTTTCGCGAGCCGAGAAATAGGTCAGCTCGCGCGCCAGCACGATCTCGACCAGCATCATCGCCAGCTTGTCCGAGATGCGCGGGAAGCCCGCGATGGCGCGGCCGAACTGCTTGCGGTCGAGCGCATAGCGCAAGCCCAGCTCGAAGGCCGAGCGCGCCACGCCCACCGCGCGGGCGGCGGTCTGGATGCGCGCGCCCTCGAAGGTGCGCATCAGCTGCTTGAAGCCCTGCCCCTCCTCGCCGCCCAGCACGCCGTCCACCGGCACGCGGAAGCCGTCGAAGGACAGCTCGTATTCCTTCATCCCGCGATAGCCCAGAACCTTGATCTCGCCGCCGGTCATGCCCTCGGCCGGGAAGGGGTTGTCGTCCGTGCCGCGCGGCTTGGGCGCCAGCAGCATCGACAGCCCATCATAGCTCTTGCTGTCCGGGTTGGTGCGCACCAGCATGGTCATCACGTCGCTGCGCGCGGCATGGGTGATCCAGGTCTTGTTGCCGTTGACCACCCAGCCCTCGCCGTCGCGGCTGGCGCGGGTGCGCAGGCTGCCCAGGTCCGAGCCGGTGTCGGGCTCGGTGAAGACCGCGGTCGGCAGCACCTCGCCCGAGGCGATCCTGGGCAGCCATTCCGCCTTCTGCTCGGGCGTGCCGCCGCCAAGGATCAGCTCGCCCGCGATTTCCGAGCGGGTGCCCAGCGAGCCGGCGGCGATCCAGCCGCGGCTGAGTTCCTCGGTCACGACGCACATGGCCAGCTTGCCCAGGCCGAGCCCGCCATATTCCTCGTCGATGCAGACGCCGAAGGTGCCAAGCTCGGCCATTTCGGCCACGATATCGTCGGGGATCAGCACATCCGCCAGGTGCCATTGATGGGCCGAGGGGGCGATGCGCTCCTCGGCAAAGCGGCGGTAGGTTTCGCGGATCATGTCCAGGTCGGCGTCGCCAAGCGCGTCCGAGACCTGCTCGCCCGACTGGATCAGCTCGACCAGCCGCGCGCGGTTGGCGGGCGTGTTGCCCCCGGCGATGAACCCGGCCACCGCCGCGTCCTGCGCCAGCGCATGGTTTGAGACCCCCAGGTCGGCGGGGCGCAGCATCTCGTTCGGCCCCATCGGGATGCCGCCCAGAAGCTGGGCGAGGTATTCGCCGAAGCCGATCTCGATCACCAGCCGCTCGGCCTCGCCCAGGGTGCCGGCCGCTTGCAGGCGGCGGCCCCAGGATTCGGTCTGGGCCAGCGCCTCGACCACGGTGGCGGCCCAGGCAAAGCCGTGGACGGCGCGCTGCTGTTGGTCGACGCGGGCGGCCTGGGGGCGGCCGTCGACGGTGACGCGGCCGGCCACCTCGTCCTTCACGCGGTCGAGATAGAGGCGCATGGCGGCAACGGCAGCGGCGGCGCGGTCCAGAAGATCGGCGGTGTCGGACATGGCGGTTTCCTCAACTCTCGGGGCCGGCGACGATCCGCTGATCGTGCAGCCGGGCGATTTCATGGGCGGGAAGGTCCAGCAGCTCGGCCAGGATCTCTTCGGTATGCTCGCCCAGGCGCGGTGCGCGCGGGGCCGGATGGCGCGGCAGCGCCGGGAAGGTCGCGGGCGCGCCGCCGGTCGGGTAGCTGTGGCCGGACGGATGGGTCTGCTGGTTGAAGACCGGGTTGCCGCTGATGAAGCCGGGCTCCTCGGCCATGGATTCCTGAAGGCTGCGATAGGTCTCCCAGCAGATGCCCTTTTCGTTCAGCAGCGCGGCGGCCTCGGCATAGCTCATCGCGCCGATCACCTTCTGCACCATGTCGAACAGCGGCTTGCGGTGGAGAAAGCGCGGGCCTTCCTGGTCGAAGGACACGCCCAGCCGGTCTTCCAGCGCCGCCACCTCGGCCCCGATGCCGAAGGTCTCGATCACGCCCTTCCACTGCCGCGCGGTGATGCCGACCAGGATCAGCCGCTTGCCGTCGGCGGTAAAGAAGTCGCAGCCGAAGGCGCCGAAAAGGTCGTTGCCGCTGCGGATGCGCGGCGGGCCGTCCGCTGTTACCTCGGCGATCTGGCCCAGGTGGCCCAGCGTGGTCGCGGCGATGTCGACCAGCGGGATGCGGATCTCGCCGCCCTTGCCGGTCCGGCGGCGGTTGCGCTCGGCCGCCATCAGGGTGAAGGCGGCATAGGCGCCGGTGATCAGATCCCAGGCGGGCAGGACGTGGTTGACCGGCACGTCGGGCGGCAGATCCTCGGGGCCGGTGATCAGCGGCAGGCCGGTGATCGCGTTCATCGTGTAATCGACCGCGTTGCGGCCGCTGGCCCAGCCCATGACGCGGGCGGTGATCAGGTCGGGGCGATGCGCCGCCAGCCGTTCATGCGACAGGAAGCCCGCGGCCGGGAAGTTGGTCACGAACAGCCCCGCATCCTCGCCCGGCGCGGTGATGATCTGCGTCGCCAGTTCGCGCCCGGCGGGACTGTTCAGGTCGATGGCGATGGATTTCTTGCCCTTGTTCAGCCCTTCCCAGAACAGGCTGCGGCCGGCGCCGTCGATGGGCCAGCGGCTGGCATCCAGCCCGCCGCCGATATTGTCGAAGCGGATGACCTCGGCCCCCAGCCCCAGCAGGTGCTGGCCGCAAACCGGGCTGGCGACGAAGGACGAGCCCTCGATGACGCGGAGGCCCTTCAGAATGTCATACATGGTTCACCCCGTCTTTTCTGCCGCTCCGGCGCAGGATCTGTTCGGCGCGCATCCGCACGGGCGGGTCGATCATCGCCCCGTCCACCATCGCCGCGCCGCCCCGATCGGCGGCCACGACCCTGGCGGCCCATTCGACCTCGGCCGCCGAGGGCGCGAAGCCGCGCAGCACCGGCGCGACCTGGCGCGGATGGATGCAAAGCTTGCCCGAAAAACCCAGGGACACCGCGCGGCGCGCATCGGCCTCGACGGCGGCCTCGTCCTCGATGGCCAGCGTCACGCCGTCGATGGGCGCGGCCAGCCCCGCGACGCGCGAGGCCAGCACCATCTGCAAGCGCGCCAGCAGCAGCGGCTCGGGCTCATGCGCGCAGCCGATGTCGGCCGAGAAATCGACCGAGCCGAAGACCAGCCGCGCCACGCCCGGCGCGGCGGCGGGCAGGTTGGCGATGCCGCGCGCGGTTTCCACCAACGCCAGGACGGCGTGGCCCGCGGCCTGATGCGCCACCTGGGTCTGCGCCGCGTCTTCGCTTTTCGGCAGCATGATCCCGGCAAGGCCGATGCGCGCGGCCAGCGCCAGGTCGCCTTCGTGCCAGGGCGTGCCGATGGCGTTGATGCGCAGGATCACCGGGATATCCGGCAGGGCAAGGCCCGCCAGCGCATCGCGCGCGGCCTGCTTGTCGGCCGCCGCCACGGCATCCTCCAGGTCGATGATGATGGCATCGGCGCCCGAGGCGGCCGCCTTGGCCACCCGCTCGGGCCTAGACGCGGGCACGAACAGCGGCGCGGTGATCGTGGACAGCGCCTCTACCATGTCGCGCTTCCCGACATGGTGGTGCGGCCGTCGGCGCCCGCGATCCACAGCTCCAGCCCGGCTTCCGAGGGCGCGGCGTTCACGGTAAGGGCGGCGCCGTCGAACAGCGGGCTGGTGCCGCGGAAATCGAAGGTCTTGGGCATCCCGCGCAGCTCGCCCGCCAGCGTCAGCAGCAGCGTGGCTTGCAGCGGCCCATGCACGACAAGGCCGGGATAGCCCTCTTCGCCCGTCGCATAGGCGCGGTCGTAATGGATGCGGTGGCCGTTGAAGGTCAGCGCGGAATAGCGAAACAGCAGCACCGGATCTGCCATGACGCTGCGGCTCCACTCCGCCCTGGGGCCGGGCGGCGGGACCGCCGGTTTCGCGGGCGCGGCCCCGGTCTCGGCGCCGCGATAGACGATGTCCTGGCGCTCGTTGATCGCCGGGCCGCGCGGGGTCGAGACCTGGTGCCGCACGGTCACGAAGCACAGCGGGCCGGTGCTGCCCTGCTTCAGCCTGACATCCTCGATCCGCGACAGGCGCGTGACCCGGTCGCCGATGCGGATCGGGTCCAGGAACTCCAGCCGCCCCCCGGCCCACATCCGGCGCGGCAGCGGCACGGCGGGCAGGAAGCCGCCCCGCTGGGGGTGGCCGTCCGCGCCGATGGCGCGCATCGGCACGGTGGGCGGGGCAAGGCACCAGTGGATCGAAAGCGGCGCCGCGTCCCCCGGTTGCGGCGGGGGCGCGTCCTTGTCCAGCGTGGCGTTCAGCGCAAGGCATTGCTGCACCGTCACGATGTCCGAGGCCGAGCTTTCCCGGCCGATAGCCTTGCGCAGATCCTCGATGTCGACGGCGGGCTGGTCGGTCATCTTCCCCCTCCAGCCTCAGCCGCGCGCAGCCGCGACGGCCTGGGTCAGTTCGGGCAGGACGCTGAACAGGTCGCCCACCAGGCCCAGGTCGGCGACCTGGAAGATCGGCGCCTCTTCGTCCTTGTTGATGGCGACGATGATCTTGCTGTCCTTCATCCCGGCCAGGTGCTGGATCGCGCCCGAGATGCCGACGGCCACGTAAAGCTCGGGCGCCACCACCTTGCCGGTCTGGCCCACCTGCCAGTCGTTCGGGGCATAGCCCGAGTCGACCGCCGCACGCGACGCGCCCGCCGCGCCGCCGAAGGCATCGGCCAGCGGCAGGATGAATTCGTCGAACTTTTCCCTAGAGCCGAGCGCGCGGCCGCCCGACACGACGATCCTGGCGCCGGTCAGCTCGGGGCGCTCGGAAGCCGCGACCTCCTGGCCGACGAAGCTGGACACGGCCGGATCGTCGGCTGCCGCCACCGCCTCGACCGGGGCGGAACCGCCCTGCCCCGCCGCCTCGAAGGCGGTGGTGCGGATGGTGGCGACGATCTTCGCCGACAGCACCTCGACCACTTGCAGCGCGTTGCCGGCATAGATCGGGCGCTCGAAGCTCTTGGGCCCATGCACCGCCACCACGTCCGAGACCTGCACCGTATCGAGCAGCGCCGCGACCCGCGGCAGCACGTTCTTGCCGGTGGTGGTGGCCGGGGCGAGGATGGCGTCATAGCCACCGGCCAGCGAAACGATCAGCGCCGCCAGCGGCTCGGCCAGCGCATGGGCGTAAGCCGGCGCATCGGCCAGCAGCACCTTGTCGACGCCCGCCAGCGCGGCGGCGGCATCGGCCACCGGCTGCGCGCCCGAGCCGGCGACCAGCACATGCACCGGCCCGCCGATCCTGGCCGCGGCCGTCAGCGCCTTGGCGGTGGCATCGGACAGGGTGGAGTTGTCGTGATCCGCGATCAGAAGAATGGCCATCAGAGAACCCCCGCTTCCTTGAGTTTGCCGACCAGCTCGGGCACCGAGCCGAGTTTGATCCCCGCCTGCCGCTGCGCCGGCTCGCTGGTCCTGACCACCCTGAGGCGCGGCGAGATGTCCGCGCCAAGCGCCTCGGGCGTCGTCTCCTCGACGGGCTTCTTCTTGGCCTTCATGATATTGGGCAGGCTGGCATAGCGCGGCTCGTTCAGCCGCAGGTCGGTGGTGACGATGGCGGGGGTCTTCAGCCGCACGGTCTGAAGCCCGCCGTCGATCTCGCGCGTGACGGTCACTTCGCCGTCCCCGATCTCGACCCTGGACGCGAAAGTGCCCTGCGCCCAGCCCAGCAGGGCGGCCAGCATCTGGCCGGTCTGGTTGTTGTCGCCGTCGATGGCCTGCTTGCCCAGGATGACCAGGCCGGGGCCCTCCTTCTCGGCCAGCGCCTTCAGCACGCGGGCGACGCCCAGCGGCTCGACCGCCTCGTCGGTCCTGACCAGGATGCCGCGGTCCGCGCCCATGGCCAGCGCGGTGCGGATGGTTTCCATCGCCTGCGCGGGGCCGACGGAGACAGCGATGACCTCATCGGCCTTGCCGGCTTCCTTCAGGCGGATGGCTTCCTCGACGGCGATCTCGTCGAAGGGGTTCATCGACATCTTGACGCTGGCGGTATCGACGCCCGAGCCGTCCGCCTTGACGCGGACCTTGACGTTGAAATCGACGACACGTTTGACGGGGACAAGGATTTTCATGTCCGGGATTGTCTCCATGACGGGCACCGGCAAACGCCGGCGCGGGTTGCAATGGGATGCGCCTGGCCTAGCCGTCGCGGGCGACGACCTGCTTGATCAGTTCATGGCGCTGGAACTTGCCGGTGGGCGTCATCGGGAATTCCTCGAAGATCTCCAGCCGTTCGGGCAGCTTGTAGATCGCCACCTCGTTCTTGAGGAAATCCACGAATTCCTGCAGCGTGGCGCTCTCGCCCGGACGCGGCACCAGGCAAAGGCAGTTCGACTCGCCCAGCCGTTCGTCGGGCAGGCCGATCACCGCGCAATGCAGCACCTTGGGGTGGGTGTAGAGGATCTCCTCGACCTCGCGCGGATAGTATTTCTTGCCGCCGCGGTTGATCATCTCCTTCAGCCGCCCGACGATGCGCAGGTTGCCGTCCGCGTCGATCATGCCCAGGTCGCCGCTGCGGAACCAGCCGTCCTCGGTAAAGGCCTCGGCATTGGCCTCGGGGCGCTTGTAATAGCCCATCTGCGTGGCCGGGCCCTGGCTCTGGATCTCGCCCGGCTCGCCCTGCGGCACCGCGCCGGTGCCGCCGATGGGCGAGATCCTGAGCCGCATCTCGGTGCCGCATTTGCCGACCGAGCCCGCGACCTTTTCCGGGTCGTCGCTGCGCCGGGTATAGGTGTGATAGCCGCCGCATTCCAGCATGCCGTAAAGCTCGATCAGGTCGCCCTGGATGCGGGCGCGGAAGGCGCGGATGGTTTCCAGCGGGCAGGAGGTGCCGCCCGAGATCACCGTCTTCAGCGAGGAGAGGTCATATCGCTCCTGCCCCGGCACGTTCAGCATGGCCACGATGGACGCCGGGGCGGTGGCGACATAGGTCACGCGCTCGGCCTCGATCACCTGAAGCGCGGGCTCGGCGGCGAATTTCTCCATGATGACCAGCTTGCAGCCCGCCAGCACGACCTGCAGCACCGAGAGATAGCCCCAGTTCAGCGCCAGCGGCAGGTAGAGGAGCATCACGTCGTCCTCGCCCACCTCCATGTCCATGTTCAGCATCCGCGCCGGCCACAGCGAGGTGTTGTGGTTATGCGTCACCCCCTTGGGGCTGCCGGTGGTGCCCGAGGTGAACATCATCCGCATCATCGCGTTCGGGTCGGTCCCGACCTCGGCAAAGCCCTGGGGCCGGCCCGAGGCGGAGATCACCGGGTCCAGCGCCACCGCGTCCCCGGTCGGCTGCCCCCGCACCACGCCCAGGAATGTCAGTTCGGGCAGATCCTTGCGCAGGGCCTGGACCATCGCCTGATGGTCGAACTTCTTGTATTCGGCGCAGGTGATGATGCCGCGCGCCCCGGTGGTGCGCAGGACGTAATCGACCTCGCGGGCGCGGAACTCGATGCTGACCGGCACGCCGATGGCGCCGATGCGCTCGATGGCGAAATAGGCCGGGATGAACTCGATCCAGTTGGGCAGCTGCACCGCCACGATGTCGCCGGGACGGATGCCGCTGCGGGCCAGCAGGTCGGCGACGCGGATGATCGCATCCTCCAGCTGACGATAGGTCAGCCGGGCCTTGCCGTCCGTCACCGCCTCGCGGTCGGGATGGGCGGCGGTGCGGGCGCGCAGCACGTCGGCCAAGGTCTCGTCGGGCCAGACGCCGGTCGCGCGGTAATGCTGCTGGTCGGCAGGGCTCTGCCTCAGAATGACGTCCTGCATCCAAATCCTCCCTCTACAGGCTTCGCAGGGCCTTGGACGCGGCCCCGGCAGGTCTTTCACGGCCTTCGCGCAACGTGTCAGCCGGGCATCCCCAGCAGGGTCTTGGCCAGGATGTTGCGCTGGATCTCGCTGGCGCCGCCGTAGATCGTGGTCGGCCGCGACAGGAAGTAATAGCCCAGCGGGTCCACCTCGGCCCCGCCGAACCGGGTCGGGCCAAGGGCCGAGCCGTTTTCCTGCGCCACGTCCAGCATGAATTCCGAGATGCGCTGGTAGAGGTCCGGCCCCCAGAGCTTGAGGATCGAGATCTCGGGCCCCAGCGCGCCGCCGCCCTTCAGCGTCTCGGCAAAACGGGCATAGGTGGCGGTCAGGTCGGCCACGTCCAGCGCCAGCTGGGTATATGTCGCGGCAAAGGACGGGTCGTCGAAGATGCCCAGCTCGCGGCCCATCGTCTCGAGCCGCAAGAGCGCCATCTGCGCGAATTTCGGGCTGCCATGGGTCAGGCGTTCGAAACCCAGCAGCGCCTTGGCCATGGTCCAGCCATCATTGACCGCACCGACGATATTGTCCCTGGCCACCCGCACGTCGTCGAGAAAGACCTCGCAGAACTCGGCATCGCCGGCCAGCGTCTTGATCGGGCGCACGGTGATGCCGGGCGTGTCCATCCGCGCCAGGAAGAAGCTGATGCCCTGCTGCTTCTTGGCCGCGGGATCGGTGCGCGCCAGGATGAAGATGTCGGTCGAATCCTGCGCCAGCGTGGTCCAGATCTTTTGCCCGTTGATGACCCAGTGATCGCCGTCCAGCACCGCCGAGGTCCGCAAGCTGGCAAGATCCGAGCCGGCGCCCGGTTCGGAATAGCCCTGGCACCAGACATCCTCGCCCGCCAGGATGCGCGGCAGGTAATGCGCCTTTTGCGCCTCGGTGCCGAAGCGGACCAGCAGCATCCCCAGCATGACGATGCCGATGTCGGGATGGCGGGCGACGCCGGCGCTGTCGAATTCGTCGTGATAGGCCAGCATCTTCTCGACGTTCAGGCCCATGCCGCCATGCTCGACCGGCCAGGCGGGCGCCAGCCAGCCCTTGGCCGACAGCTTCAGGAACCAGTCCCTCGCCTCGTGCCAGTTGACGCGGCGGGCCTGGTTGATCAGGTGCGGCGGGCATTCGGCGGCGATGAAATCCCGCAGCATCCTGCGGAAATCCTGCTCGTCCATCGCATTGTAATCAATGGCCATTGGCTTGCCCCCCGGCGTTGTGCAATTCGAACCAGCGCGCGCGATGGGCGCGCGGATTGCCGAGCCATGCCGCCAGCGCCAGCGCCCGGTTGACGTAAAGGCTGAGGTCGCATTCCTCGGTATAGCCGATGGCGCCATGCAGCTGGATGCATTCCTTGACCACCAACTGCGCCGCATCGCCCGCCCGGCTTTTCGCGGCCGAGACATGGGCGGCCCGGCTGGCCGCATCGGCATGAGGATCGTCCATCGCTGCC
The DNA here is from genome assembly GCF_000763885.1 of Paracoccus versutus. Lineage (GTDB taxonomy): Bacteria > Pseudomonadota > Alphaproteobacteria > Rhodobacterales > Rhodobacteraceae > Paracoccus > Paracoccus versutus. The sequence continues at coordinate 10,711 of NZ_JRKO01000091.1, forward strand.
GCGGCCCGCAGCAAGGCCGAGCGCGCCATCTCGATATGGACGTAAAGGTTCACCGCCCGGTGCTGGATCGCCTGGAACGAGGCGATGGGCTTGCCGAACTGCACCCGCTGCTTCATGTAGTCCAGCGTCATCTGGAACGCCGCCTCCATCACCCCCTGCAACTGGGCCGCGACGGCCAGCCGGGCGATGTCGAGCAGCTGGTCGAGGATCGCCGCCCCGCGGTCGGGAAAGGCGATGACTGCGCCGGGATCGACCTTGACCCCGTCGAGATCGACCGTCGATTGCCGCGATCCATCGGTGTGGGCGGTGGTCTGCACCACCTTGGGCGACTGGTCGATCCAGGCCAGCAGGATGCCCGCGCCGGTATCGGCAGCCACGGCATAGCCGCCGACCTCTTGCGCCAGGGGCACGAACAGCGCCTGGCCCGACAGGGTCCAGCCCTCGCCCTCGGGCGCGGCCTTGGGCCCCACGGCGCCCGAACCCATCGCCCCGGCGCGGCCCTGCCAGGCCAGCGTCGCCAGCAGGTCGCCGCCCATCAGGCCGGGCAGAAGCCTGTCCTTCAGCGCCTGATTGCCGCCCAGGACCAGCGCCTGCATCGCAAGAATGCCAACGCAAACAAGCGGCTCCGGCAGGGCCGCGCGCCCGGCCTCGTGATGCAGCGCCGCCAGATCCGCATGTTCCATCGCCAGGCCACCGTCATCCTCGGGGACCAGGATGCCGGTCCAGCCCAGCTCGGCCATGGTCTTCCAGCGTTCATGCGAAAAGCCCGCCTGCGTGGCCAGCCCCGCCCGAGTCGCGGCAAGCGTGGCCTCTCGATTGGCGAAATCCGCAACGCTTTCCCGAAGCTGTTGCCTGTGGTCGGGTTCCTCCGGCCTGCTGAACAAATCGCGCCTCCCGCAGCATGGGTTGATGTTGACAGGCTGTTTAAACCAACCAATCTGGTTTTGCAATGCAGAATTACATTTTGCATACTGGCGCAGCCCGCGGCCCCCGGCTGCGTCTTTCGCCTGGCAGAAGCTTGTTTCTGGCAGAAAACCGACTAACGTGGGACAGAAGCCCGCAACAAAGCAGGAGTTCAGCTTGGCCAGGTCTTTCAAAACCCTCTTGTCCCTGCCCGGTCCCGACGAGGAAAAGACCGACCGCCAGTTCATCACCGCGCTGGCGCGCGGGCTGGAAGTCCTGCGCGCCTTCGAACCGGGCGACGGCTTCCTGGGCAACCTCGAGATCGCGCAGCGCACCGGCCTGCCCAAGCCGACCGTCGCCCGCATCGCCCATACGCTGACCACGCTGGGCTATCTGGAATACAACGCCCGGCTGGAGAAATATTCGCTGGGCACCCCGGTCCTGTCGCTGGGCTACGCCTATCTCGGCAGCATGAGCCTGACCCGCGTCGCCCGCCCGCACATGCAGGAGCTGGCGAATCACGCCAATATCTCGGTGGCGCTCGGCAACCGGGACCGGCTGAACCTGGCCTATCTGGAACTGGCGCATGGCAGCGCGACGGTGTCGCTGCGGCTCGAGGTCGGCGCCCGCATCCCGATCGCGCGGTCCGCCATGGGCATGGCCTATCTGCACGCCCTGCCGGAAAGCGAGCGGGATTTCCTGGTCGAGGCCATCGAGAAACACGACAAGGCCGACTTCCCCAAGTTCAAGAAACGCCTCGCCACCGCGTTCAAGGAACTCGACGCGCATGGCTATTGCGTCTCGCTGGGCACTTACGAGCGGACGGTGAACGGCGTCGGCGCGGCGCTGAAGACGCGCGACGGCGGGGTCTATGCCTTCAACTGCTCGGGCCCGTCCTTCCACCTGACGGAAGAGATGATTCGCAGCGACGTCGGCCCGCGCCTGGCCGTCATGGTCAGCCGGATCGAGGCGGAACTGCTGGTGCATCCGGTCCGGGTCTGAGCCCGGCCCTGGGCCCTCGTCCCTTCGGCGCGGCGAGGGCGCATTCATAAGGCCAGCTAATCACGGCATCCCGATTGAGCGGTCTAATTGCGACTCGTCGCCGGCGCTATCTTCGTCCCCATCGCATGACAGAGGAGACGAAGATGAAATCCGTGACCTTCAGGAACGGCGCGCTCGAGATGGCCGCGCATCTGCACCTTCCCGCCGGCTTCGACGAAAGCAAGACCTATCCCGCCATCGTCGTCACCCACCCCGCCGGCGGCGTGAAGGAGCAGACGGCGGGCATCTATGCCGACAAGCTTGCGGCCGAGGGCTTCGTCGCCATCGCCTTCGACGCCTCCTGCCAGGGCGAAAGCACCGGCGAGCCGCGCCAGCTTGAAAACCCCCATGCGCGGGTCGAGGACATCAGCGCCGCGGTCGATTACCTGACGACGCTGCCCTATGTCGACCGCGACCGCATCGGCGCCATGGGCATCTGCGCCGGCGGCGCCTATACCGTGACGGCGGCGATGAGCGACCGCCGCATCAAGGCGGTGGGCGCGGTCAGCGCCACCAATTACGGGGCGATCCTGCGCAATGGCTGGGAAGGCCGCGACGACCTGACCGGCGCCTTCGCCATGCTGGAAAACGCCGCCAACGCCCGCACCGCCGAGGCGAACGGCGCCGAGACCGGCTATTACCCGATCGTGCCGCAGAAGCCGGAGGACGCCCCGAACGCCGACCTGGCCGAGGCGGTCGAATATTACCGCACCCCGCGCGCGCAATGCGCCAGCTCGCCCAGCATCGCGCCGGTGCGCAGCCTGGCGCAGCTCGTCACCTTCGACGCCTTCCACCTGGTCGACCTGTTCCTAACCCAGCCGATCCAGATCGTCGCCGGCGAGGATGCTGGCACGCGCTGGATCAGCGAAGACCTGTTCCGCCGCGCCGCCAGCAAGGACAAGCACCTGCACATCGTTCCGGGCGCGTCGCACCTGGGCCTCTATGACAAGCCCGACCTGGTGGGCGAGGCGATGGCGAAGCTCGGCCCCTTCTTCAGGGCCAGGCTCTGAAACACCGGCGCCGCCCTGGCATCATGCCTGGGCGGACTTTCCATGCGGGGCCGAAAGCCCCGGAGCCTGCCGCCGTGGCGGCGCGCCCCGACCGGCATCGCCGCCTCGCGCCGAACCGGCTTGCCTGTGCCGCGCCGCCGGAATGGTTCGACCAGGCATCCGCGGCCGGTCGCGAACACATGCGCGCCACGGCAGAACCCGGACGATCTCGCGACCCTGCCCGACCCTGCCCGACCCTGCCCGGAAGGTCGCGGCCCGCAGCCCAAGGCGCAAGAGTGCCGGGCATGGAGGCCCGCAGCCGCAGCACCCATGCGGAATGCCGGCCGAACGCGTCAATTCGGCTCTGCCGAAGCGGCGGTTGGGAAAATGTCAATTGGCTTCGCCCCGCCCCGATCCTAACGTCAAAAGCAGAATCTGATTTTGCATACTGAAATAATGGCCCGCCGTACTATGGATTTAGGAGGATGGAATGGACAGGAATTTTCTGGACGAGGGGCAGGCGCTTTGGCTTGAGACGGTGAACCGTTTCATGGATGACGAGGTGACTGTCGAATATATCCGCAAATGCGACATGAACCGCGACTATCCCTATGAAGCCTATGAC
>NZ_JRKO01000092.1 GCF_000763885.1 Paracoccus versutus
GCCCCCGCCCCGCAAAGCGACACCGACCGCAAGGTGGCCGCGCTCAAGGCCGAACTGTCCGCCCTGGGCCTGACCGGCAAGGACGTGCATCTGACGCTGCGCGGCGACACCGTGGTCATCTCGGGCAAGGCGCGCGACCAGGAAACCCTGGAAAAGCTGATCCTGGCGGTCGGCAACATCAAGGGCATCGCCCATGTCGAGCTGGCCGAGGGTGCCGGCACCGAAGCCCCCGCAGCAGCGGCGGCGCAGCCCCTGTTCCATACCGTCAGGAAGGGCGAGACGCTTTCGGCCATCGCGCAGCAATACCTGGGCAAGGCCAGCCGCTACCCCGAGATCTTCGAGGCCAACAAGCCCATGCTCAGCCACCCCGACAAGATCTATCCCGGCCAGACCCTGCGCATCCCCCAGGGCTGAGCCCAGGGCTGAACCCAGGGCGCGACGCTGCGTTTTGGCCCCGGCGTGGCGTCGCGGAATGCTTGCCAGCATGCTGATTGTTGGACCATTCTGCCTGTCGGCGGGGCACGACCCCGAAAGGGAGAACGGGAGGTAAAGAATGGCCAGGTTCGCGAGCGTCGCAGACCGCGATGCGGTCGAGGCGGAGATGCCCTATGCGCAGCGTCAGGTGCCGCGCACCGTCTATGAGGCGCTGACCCAGACCCGCGACCGCCATCCCCAGCGCCCGGCGATCAGCTTCCAGCTGTTCTCGGACCCCAAGGCGCCGGCCCGCACCCTGACGTGGACCGAGCTGCACGAGCGCGTGACCGAGACCGCAAACCTGTTTCGCAGCCTCGGCGTCGGGCCGGGGGACGTGGTGGCCTATCTGCTGCCCAATTGCATCGAGGCGCCGATCGTGCTGCTGGCGGGCGCGACGGCGGGCATCGTGAACCCGATCAACCCGCTTCTGGAACCCGACCACATCGCCGCCATCCTGCGCGAGACCGGCGCCAAGGTGCTGGTGACGCTGAAGAGCTTCCCCAAGTCCGAGGTCGCGCAGAAGGCGGCCGAGGCGGTGGCGCAGGCCCCGAACGTGCAGACCGTGCTGGAGGTCGACCTGCGCGGCTACCTGACCGGGCTCAAGCGCATGCTGGTGCCGCTGATGCGGCCCAAGGTGCCCGCCCGCCACCATGCCAAGGTCATGGATTTCGAGGCCGCCGCCAGCGCCTGCAAGCACAACCGCCTGACCTTCGACGAACCGGCCGAGGACCGCGTCGCCGCCTTCTTCCACACCGGCGGCACCACCGGCATGCCCAAGGTCGCCCAGCACAAGCAATCGGGCATGATCTACAACGGCTGGCTGGGCGGCACGCTGCTGTTCAGCGAAACCGACGTGCTGATGTGCCCCTTGCCGATGTTTCACGTCTTCGCGGCCTATCCGGTGCTGATGTCCTGCCTGATCTCGGGCGCGCAGCTCATCATGCCGACGCCGGCCGGCTATCGCGGCGAGGGGGTGTTCGACAATTTCTGGAAGCTGATCGAACGCTGGCAGGCGACCTTCCTGATCACCGTGCCCACCGCCATCGCCGCGCTGATGCAGCGGCCGGTCGATGCCGATGTCTCGTCGCTCAAGACCGCGATCTCGGGCTCGGCGCCCCTGCCGATCGAGCTTTACAACCGCTTCAAGGCCGCGACCGGGGTCGAGATCGCCGAGGGCTACGGGCTGACCGAGGCGACCTGCCTCGTCTCCTGCAACCCGATGGACGGGCTGAAAAAGGTCGGCTCGGTCGGCATCCCCCTGCCCTATACCCATGTGCGCATCCTGCAGCGCCGCAACGGCGGCTTCCACGAATGCGCCATCGACGAGATCGGCGAGATCTGCGTGGCCAACCCCGGCGTCTTCGAGGGCTCGACCTATACCGAGGCCGACAAGAACCACGACCTTTTCGCCGAAAGCCGCTTCCTGCGCACCGGCGACCTGGGCCGGATGGACGGCGACGGCTATCTGTGGATCACCGGGCGCGCCAAGGATCTGATCATCCGCGGCGGCCACAACATCGACCCCGCCGAGATCGAGGACGCGCTGCTGTCCCATCCCAAGGTCGCCGCCGCCGCCGCCATCGGCCAGCCCGACTCCTTTGCGGGCGAGCTGCCCTGCGCCTATGTCGAGCTGATCGCCGGCGCCGAGGTCTCGCTGGACGAGCTGATGGACCATGCCCGCGCCCATATCCACGAACGCGCCGCGGTGCCCAAGCATATCGGGATCCTGCCCGAACTGCCCAAGACCGCGGTGGGCAAGATCTTCAAGCCGACCTGCGCAAGCTGGCGATCCGCCGCGTCTATGACGCCGCCCTGGCCGAGGCCGGGCTGGCCGCCGAGGTGGCCGAGGTGGTCGACGACCGCAAGCGCGGCCTGGTCGCCCGCATCCGCCCCAGGGGCGAGGTAGACCGCGACGCCGTCGCCCAGCTGCTTGGCCAATACGCCCTGCCCTGGGAATGGGAATAGGGCCCGCCGGCTCTTTCAACCGGCCTTCGGCGGAATGCCGTCGCAGGCCGGTTTAGCTTGCATCGTCAAGGAGGTGTTGCCAAACAAGGCCGAGATTGGGAGTGTTCGCCTGGCAGGCGAATCGCCGTGTATGTGTTTGAGAGTGTAAATTGAACGAGCCTTGTCCTCCATTGCCCGATCAGGGCTGGTCCAGAAAAACGATTACCCTGCAAGATGCGATTGTGGTCCCTCCGCGGGAATCCCGCCCCCGGACACCAAGCGGTGTCTGGAAGGACGGCGACATTGCCGAGGCAGCCACCTGGCGCTTTGCCACGCGCATGTCACTCCCGCTTTCCGAGGCGCCCGAGCCTACGGAAAGCCTCAAGGGCCACTATCTTTTTGGCGGAATGTTCTTTGGCCACTTCGGTCTGTTTATTACGGAAACGATTTGCAGACTCTGGAGTGTAAAGGACAGCTATGATGGGATTGTCTTCACTCCCAAGCATGCCAATCTTATCCATTTCAAGAAGCACCACAAAGAGCTTTTCAGGATTTTCGGTATAGATTGCCCGCCGCTGATACTCAGCACTCCGACAATGGTTGAAAATTTGACCGTTCCCGGTCAAGGCTTCGGACTTGGCGACATCGCCACCGGGACCGAAGAATTCAGGAACTTCCTCCGCAAAACCGTCGGGAAAATTCCGGCGAATGGCCCCGAAAAGATCTATATCTCACGAACCAAGTATGAAGCCACGGGCGGTATCTTGGGCGAAATGATCCTGGAGGAGAACCTGCGCCGGTCGGGTTATGTCGCAGTATTTCCTGAAAAAATGTCTTGGACAGAACAGTTGGCGCTTTACCGCGCCGCCCGGAAAATCATCAGCCTGGACACATCCGCCCTTCACATGGCCGGGATGGCGGCCGACCCGGACAAGGATATTGCCGTCATCCTGCGCAGGAACAATGCCGAACACCATAGCATGCGCCTGCAGCTCAGGGGAATGATGGGAAAGGATCCCTTGCTGATCAACAGCCTGGTCGCCGAATATCTGGTGCCCGGCAAGAAGCCGAACCACAACAGCTGGGGCCAGGTGGATTTCAGGGAAATCCATGCGACATTGCTGGAGCATGGCTATCTGGACGCGGATGCGGCCTGGGACATTCCTTCGGACGAAATCATTCAGGCCGACGTCGCCGAGGCCGAGCGGCGCGCAAAGGGAAGCCTTGCCTACACGCCGGTCACGAAACGGTTCGCACAATGAAGAACACCATGACCATAGTCGGGATTTGCCGCTTTTCCATGATCGGCCGCGGCGATTGGAAAGCCTATCGCAACGTCGAAGAAAACGACCTGGAACCGATCTACAAGCAAAAGGAGCAGGAGCTTTTCGGCGACGAGCGGATGAAGGCCCGTTTCGTGACGTTCGAGCAGTTGACGCTGGCGTCCCTGGACGCGCAGACCGACCCCGATTTCAAGCTGCTCGTCATCTCTTCGGACCGGATGCCCAAGGTCTATCGCGACCAGCTGCAAAGGCTTTGCGACGCGCGCCCCTATGTGGTGCTGCGCTTTGTCCCGCCGATGCATGTCGCCGATGCCCAGGTCCAGACGCTCAAGGAAATCGGGCTGGAATTGCAGGATTGCCTGCAATTCCGCCTCGACGACGATGATTGCCTTTCAAAGGATTATATCAGGAAGCTGCGCAAGCATGGCGATACCCTGTGGAAGGCGCATGGCGCCTTCGCCGTCAGCTTCCCCTCGGTGATCTATTCGGTCATCGACGGGCCGACGCAAGGGCTTTACCGCTGGTTCAACCCCTTCCTCGGCGTGGGTGTCGCCGTGCGCCATCCGCAACGCACGGTGTTCGGCTTTGCCCATTATCGCATCCCGACGGTCATGGTCGCCCTGACCGACCCCTCGGTGCCCAGCATCGTGACCCATTACGGGATGAACGACACGCCGCGGCACGCCAAGGAAATCCTGGCCAAAAGGGGCATGAAGAAAGCGCCGCGCGACGAATTGGATCGCCTGATCACGCGGCATTTCGACTACCTGTCGGAAACGGGCATGAAGGCCGCCGGGTTTCGATAACAGCCTGCGAAGAAAAAAGGGGGCAGATCCGCCCCCTTTCCTTCATCTTACCGCGTGAACTTCTTGTATTTCACCCGCTTCGGCTCGACCGAATCCGGGCCGAGGCGGCGGATCTTGTCGGCCTCGTAATCCTCGAAGTTGCCCTCGAACCATTCCACATGCGCATCGCCCTCGAAGGCCAGGATATGCGTGCAGAGCCGGTCGAGGAAGAAACGGTCGTGCGAGATGATGACGGCGCAGCCGGCGAAATCCTCCAGCGCCGCTTCCAGCGCCTGCAGGGTTTCCACGTCCAGGTCGTTGGTCGGTTCGTCGAGCAGCAGCGCGTTGCCGCCGGATTTCAGCAGCTTGGCCATATGCACCCGGTTGCGCTCGCCGCCCGAGAGCAGGCCGACCTTTTTCTGCTGGTCGCCGCCCTTGAAGTTGAAGGCCGAGCAGTAGGCGCGGCTGTTCATCGTGGCATCGCCCAGCTCGATCTGCTCGGCCCCGCCCGAGATTTCCTCCCAGACGGTCTTGTTCGGGTCCAGCGCGTCGCGCGACTGGTCCACGTAGGACAGTTTCACCGTGTCGCCATAGGTGATCTCGCCCGCGTCCGGCTGTTCCTGCCCGGTCAGCATCCTGAACAGCGTCGACTTGCCGGCACCGTTCGGGCCGATCACGCCGACGATGCCGCCCGGCGGCAGGCTGAAGGTCAGATCCTCGATCAGCAGCTTGTCGCCCATGGCCTTCTTCAGGCCGTCGACCTCGATCACCTTGCTGCCCAGCCGCTCGCCGTTGGGGATGATGATCTGGGCGCGGGTCAGCTTTTCGCGCTCGGACTGGCTGGCCAGTTCGTTATAGGCGTTGATCCGGGCCTTCTGCTTGGCCTGGCGCGCCTTGGCACCGGCGCGGATCCATTCCAGTTCCCGCTCCAGCGTCTTCTGCTTGGCCTTGTCCTCGCGCGCTTCCTGTTCCAGCCGCTTGGCCTTCTGCTCCAGCCAGGCGGAATAATTGCCCTCGTAGGGGATGCCGCGGCCGCGGTCGAGTTCCAGGATCCAGCCGGTGATGTCGTCCAGGAAATAACGGTCGTGGGTGACGATCAGGATGGTGCCGGGATATTCGATCAGGTGCTTTTGCAGCCAGGCGATGGTCTCGGCATCCAGGTGGTTGGTCGGTTCGTCCAGCAACAGCATGTCGGGCTGCTCCAGCAGCAGCTTGCACAGCGCCACCCGGCGGCGTTCACCGCCCGACAGGCTTTCCACGTCGGCGTCATCCGGCGGGCAGCGCAGCGCCTCCATGGCCACGTCGATCTGGCTGTCCAGATCCCACAGGTTCTCGGCGTCGATCTCGTCCTGCAGCTTCGCCATCTCCTCGGCGGTCTCGTCCGAGTAGTTCATGGCAAGTTCGTTGTAGCGGTCCAGCTTGGCCTGCTTGGCCTTGACCCCTTCCATGACGTTGCCGCGCACGTTCAACGCCGGGTCCAGCTGCGGCTCCTGCGGCAGGTAGCCGACGGTCGCGCCCTTGGCGGCCCAGGCCTCGCCGGTGAAGTCCTTGTCGATGCCGGCCATGATGCGCAGCAGCGTCGATTTGCCGGCGCCGTTGACGCCGACGACGCCGATCTTGACGCCGGGCAGGAAGTTCAGGCGGATGTTCTCGAAGGTCTTCTTGCCGCCCGGATAGGTCTTGGACACCCCGTCCATGTGGTAAACGAACTGGTAGGAGGCCATGATCTTTCCCCGTCTCTGAAATCCGTGTGAACTTGGCCGCTATGTAGTCGAGCGGGAACGAAAGGGGAAGGCTCAGCGGAAAGCCTTGGTGAATTCCGGGCCGAAGCTTTGTTCCAGAAAGGCGAATTGCGGCTCGAGCTTGTCGCGCAGCCGGGCGCGGGCCTGGTCGGGCACCACCAGCGCATTGTCCGAGGCGAAGACCTTCTTGCCGAGGTCGCGATAGTCATGCGGCCGCAGGTCCAGGAAGTCCTCGACCCGGCGCAGCAAGCCCAGGGGATCGCGGGCGATCATGCCGAAGGGCAGGTAAAGCAGCCGGTCGGGGCCGAAATGCGCGTTCCAGCGCGGCACATAGGTCATGTAGTCGCCGCGATCCATCAACTCGGGGGCCTCGACCTCGGCCAGCCAGTCCTCGACGGTGGCGGGCTTACGGCGCGCCCGCGTCAGGTTCATCTTGAGCTGCGAGACGGCGCGATCGACCGGGTGGCGGATGATATAGATGAACTTCGCCTGCGGCAGGAACTTCGCCAGGAACTCCACGCCCTCGGCCGGCAGGGTCGAATATTCCGGGGTCACGTCGATGGTCCTGGCGCCCTGGGGCGCCGGGGCGAAGACCAGCTTGTACCAATGGTTGGTGAACATCGGCTCGCGGGTGACGCGGTCCAGGTAGCGCACCATCTCGCGCGGCATCTCTTCGCCGCGGGCGGCCCAGCGTTTCTCGATGTTCTGGCGGCCGCGGCGGAAATGCCAGGGCAGCCATTTGCGATGCTCCTCGATGAAGCGGTGGTTGAAGAACTGCACCTCCTTGAACGGAGGCGTCCAGACATCGGGATGCTGGCCCAACATCTGCGAGAGCCACGTGGTGCCGGCCTTTTGCGCGCCGATGCCCAGGAAATCGGGTTTGCGGGGTTTGCCTTCGGGATCCCAGTTCATCATGCCGCCTTGCTGCGTCGCGCTGCCGCCTGATTAAGCCAGCGGCGCGGGCGCCACAACCTGCGCGATTGTCGCCGCCTAGAGCCGGCCCCAAAGGTCGTATTCGCCGGCCTCGTCCACGGTGACGGTGACGATGTCGCCCGGCGCCAGCGCCTCGAAACCCTGGTCGATGAACAGGTTGCCGTCGATCTCCGGCGCGTCGGCCTGGGTGCGGCAGGTCGCGCCCTCGTCGTCCACGCTGTCCACGATCACCTCGATGCGCCGGCCGACCTTGGCCGCCAGCTTGGCTTCCGAGATCGCCTGCGCCTTCTGCATGAAGCGGTCCCAGCGGTCCTGCTTGACCTCGTCCGGGACGTGGTCGGGCAGGTCGTTCGCGCGCGCGCCCTTGACGTTTTCGTATTGGAAGCAGCCGACGCGATCCAGTTGCGCCTCGTCCAGCCAGTCCAGCAGGGTCTGGAACTCGGCCTCGGTCTCGCCGGGATAGCCGACGATGAAGGTCGAGCGCAGGGTGATCTCGGGGCAGGCGGCGCGCCAGGCAGCGATCTCGTCCAGCGTCCGCGCCGCCGCCGCCGGCCGGGCCATGCGCTTCAGCGTGTCCGGGTGCGCGTGCTGGAAGGGGATGTCGAGATAGGGCAGCACCAACCCCTCGGCCATCAGCGGGATCAGGTCGCGCACATGCGGATAGGGATAGACGTAATGCAGCCGCACCCATGCCCCCAGCGACCCCAGGTCGCGGGCCAGGTCGGTGATATGCGCCCGATGCCCACGCTCCTCGGCGAATTTGCGGTCGAGCCCGTAGGCCGAGGTGTCCTGCGAAATCACCAGCAGCTCGCGCACCCCCGCCTCGACCAGCTTTTCCGCCTCGCGGATCACGGCATGGGCGGGGCGGCTGACCAGCTTGCCGCGCATGTCGGGGATGATGCAGAACTTGCAGGCGTGGTTGCAGCCCTCGGAGATCTTCAGGTAGCTGTAATGGCGCGGCGTCAGCTTGACGCCCGAGGCCGGCAGCAGGTCGACGAAGGGATCGGGGCTGGGCGGCACGGCGTGATGCACCGCGTCCAGCACCTGCTCGTATTGCTGCGGCCCCGTCACCGCCAGGACCGAGGGATGCGCGCCGGTGATGTATTCCGGCTCGGCGCCAAGGCAGCCGGTGACGATCACCTTGCCGTTTTCCGCCAGCGCCTCGCCGATGGCCTGCAGGCTTTCCGCCTTGGCGCTGTCCAGGAAACCGCAGGTGTTCACGATCACCGCGCCGGCGCCCTTGTAGTCGGGGCTGATCGCATAGCCCTCGGCCCGCAGGCGGGTCAGGATGCGTTCGCTGTCCACCAGCGCCTTGGGACAGCCGAGGCTGACCATGCCGATGGTGGGCTGCCCGTCCCTTCGCGTGGTGTCGAAGATCGGGCTGGGGGCTAGATCGGGGCGCAACAGGGGCGGGTTCTGGCTCATGGCCGGCATATAATGCGGGTCGCGGCGCTTGTTAAGCCGCAAGCGCGGCTCGCCGGAACGTCATTTGGACTTGTGCGTTCGCCAAGGCATAGCAGGGAACATGAGCATGCCTTCCCTCCTGACCCGCCTTTCTTCGGCGCTTGTCCTGGCGCTGGCCCTCGGCGCCGGAGTCGCCAGCCTGCCCGCGACGGCCGAGGCGCAGCCGCGCGGCAAGCCCATCGTCATCATGAACAACCGCGGTGGCAATGTCGTCGAGGCGATCCGCCAGCGCAACAAGCTGGCCGCCAGCGGCCGCCCGGTCGAGGTGCGCGGCTATTGCCGCTCGGCCTGCACGATCTATATCACCCTGCCCAATGCCTGCCTGGGGCCCAGGGCGACGGTGGGCTTCCACGCGCCCCGCATCCCCGGCACCACCATCATCCCGCCCATCGTGGACGAGCTAATGGCGCAATATTACCGCAACGGCATCCTGCACATGTGGAACGCGCGCTGGAAACATTCGTTGAAGATGCAGAAGATCTCGGCCCGCGAATATGTCCGGCTTGATCCGCAGACGCGGCTGTGCCGGAACTAGATGACAGCTCAGCGGCCATATGTCACATTTGTCTGCAAGGGAGGAGCCATAATGATTCGACATTGCATTTTCATTTCCGCCACAGCCCTTTTCTGGGCGACGGCGGCCGGGGCGCAGGACGCGGCAACCGAGACCCCGCAGCCGCTGCGGCAAGGCGCCGGCAGCGCGGCGCAGGCGGCGCCGGGGCTGCTCGGCTGCGCGATCTGGGCCGACCGCGAGCGGCTTGCCCCGGCCTATCGGCAGCTGGCGCAGACGCATGGCCGCGACACGGCGGAAAGCTGGCTGCGGCAGCAGACCACCGCCTACAACCTGCACGCGGCCCGGATGGGCAAGGCGGCGGCGCCCTGCCCGGCCTGAACCGTCATTCGCGCAGCCGCCAGCCGGTCAGGAAGATCCAGCGGATCGCGCCCATGCAGACCAGGATCATCAGCGCGACCGCGCCCAACGACAGCCCGACCGGCACGTCGGCAAAGCCGAAGAAGCTCCAGCGGAAGCCCGAGATCAGGTAAAGCACCGGGTTGAGCTTGGCCACGCCCTCCCAGAAGGGCGGCAGCATCGAGGCCGAATAGAAGGCCCCGCCCAGGAACACCAGGGGCGTGATGACCATCATCGGCACGATCTGCAACTGCTCGAAATTCTTGGCCCACAGGCCGATGATGAAGCCCAGCAGCGAAAAGGCCACGGCGGTCAGCAGCAGAAAGGCCAGCATCCAGAACGGATGGGCGATATGGACGCCGGTGAACCAGAAGCTGGTCGCCAGGATCACCAGCGCGATCATCACCGCCTTGGCGGCGGCGGCGCCGACGAAGCCCAGCGTGACCTCGATCCAGCCGGTCGGCGCGACGAGGATCTCGTAGATCGTGCCCGAGAATTTCGGGAAATAGATGCCGAAGCTGGCATTGGCCACGGATTGCTGCAACACGGTCAGCATCATCAGCCCCGGCACGATGAAGGCGCCGTAGGGCACGCCCTCGACCGCCTGGATGCGCCCGCCGATGGCCGCGCCGAAGACGACGAAGTAAAGCACCGTGGACAGCACCGGCGAGGCCAGCGATTGCCAGACCGTGCGGAAGAAACGCGCCATCTCATGGCCGAAGACGGCGCGGGCGGAACGCCAGTTCATGCGGTTTCCTCCTCGACCAGCGACATGAAGATCTCTTCCAGGCTGCTCTGCTTGGTCGAGACGTCGCGCACGGCAAGGCCCCGCTCGGCCAGTTCGGCCAGCAGGTGGGCGATGCCGGTGCGCTCGGCCCTGGTGTCGTAGTCATAGCCCAGCTCGCGGCCGTCGGCCGAAAGCACCAGCCCGCGCCCGGCCAGGTCGGCCGGCAGCGCCGCCAGCGGCTCGTAAAGCGAGATGGTCAGGTGCTTCTTGCCGAATTCGCCCATCAACGCGTCCTTGGACCGGACCAGCAGCAATTCGCCGCGGTTGATGACGCCGATGCGGTCGGCCATGTCCTCGGCCTCTTCCAGGTAGTGGGTGGTCAGGATGATGGTCACGCCCTCGGCGCGCAATTCGCGCACCACCTGCCACATCTCGCGCCGCAGGGTCACGTCCACCCCGGCGGTCGGCTCGTCCAGGAACAGCACCTTGGGCCGGTGCGACAGCGCCTTGGCGATCAGCACCCGCCGCTTCATGCCGCCCGACAACTCGCGCGTCTTGGCATCGCGCTTGTCCCACAGCGCCAGGCTGCGCAGCAATTGCTCGATATAGGCGTCGTCCGGCGGCTCGCCGTAGAGCCCGCGGGTAAAGCGCACGCAGTCGATGACCGTCTCGAAGGGCTCCAGCGCGATCTCCTGCGGGACAAGGCCGATCAGCTTGCGCGCCGCGCGCCAATCCGTGCGGATGTCGTGGCCGCCGACGCGCACCGTGCCGCCGCTGGGCACCACCAGGCCGCAGATGATCGAGATCAGCGTGGTCTTGCCCGCCCCGTTCGGCCCGAGCAGCGCCAGGATCTCGCCCTCCTCGATCTGCAGCGAGACCTCTTTCAGCGCCACCGTGCCGCTGCCGTAGCGTTTGGAAACATGGTCGATGTCGATGATCGGACGCATACCGTCCCCCTGTTCTGGCCCGAAGGCCCGCGAATCCGCCGGGCAGGTTGGACCGCAACCGCAGGCGGGCGCAATGGCGAAAACGCCCCTGACCTTGCGTCAGGGCTCAGGCCGGCGGCAGGCCGCCCGCCTCGGCCAGCAGGCGGTCGCTGGCGCTCTCGATCCGGTCCTCCAGCAATTCCATCACCGCCCCAGACCGCGGGCCGGCGGTGATCGGCGGCAGGAACTCGATCACCGCCGTGCCGCCGCGGATCGGGATGCCCTGCCGGGGCCAGAACAGGCCGCAATTGACCGCCACCGGGTGGATGGGCAGGCCGGTCGCGCGCTGGATGGTGCCGGCGCCGTGCTTGTAGGGCAGTTTCTGCCCCGGCCGGGTGCGGGTGCCCTCGGGATAGATGATCAGCTGGCCCAGCCCGCCGGGACGGGCGCGGGCGGCCTCGATCCCGGCGATGATCTGCTTCATCGCCTCCTTGCCGCGGGCACGGTCGATGGGGATGCAGCCGACCTTGCGCGCGAACCAGCCCATGACCGGCACCCGCAGCACCTCGCGCTTCATCACGAAGGCGCGGCGCGGGCAGGCGCGGGCCAGCGCCAGGATGTCGAGAAAGCTGTGATGCTTGGAGGCGACGATGCAGTCGCCGGCGGGCGGCGTGCCGCGGTATTCGACCCGGACGCCCAGGATCAGCCGTGCCGCGCCCAGCATCTGGTCCAGCCACAGGCTGGCCACGCGATGCGCGCGCTCGGGGTGGACCAGCACCTGCGGCAGGCCCCACAGCCCCAGCACCAGCGTCACCAGCGCCGCATAAAGGTAATAAAGCACCGTGCGCGGCCAATCCAGGACCGAGGCCCGGCGCGGATGATAGAGGGCCATCAGCGCACCTCGCGCAGCATCTTCAGCGCCGCCCAGCGGGTCGCGACGAAGCCGATCGCGGCGGCGAGCGGCGGGATCAGCAAGGACCAGAGCCAGCCCCAGCCCTGGAATCCCAGCCCGGTCAGGAAGCTGCCCGCCTGGTCCATCGCGGGCAGCGCCCAGATCGCCGCCATCCCCAGCGCGGTGCCGCCGGCCGCACCCATGGCGGCGCGGCGGGTAAAGCGGCGCACGAAGGCGGTGGCGATGGTGATGTCGCGCGCGCCGATCAGGCGCAGGACGCGGATCACCTGCCCGTTCGCCGCCAGCGCCGCCTTGGCCGCCAGCGTGATCATCGCCCCCGAGGCGGCGGCAATCAGCAACAGCGAGACGAGGCCCAGCACCCGCAGCCGGTTCGCGGCCGAGACCAGCGGCTGGCGCCAGCGGGTATGGTCGTCCAGCACCGCGCCCGGCGCCTCGCCCTCCAGCCGCAGGCGCAGCGCCTCGGCGTCGAAACCCTCGGCCGCCTCGGTGATCTCGATCAGGCGCGGCACCGGCAGGGCCTCGACCGGGACATCGGGGCCGAACCAGGGCTCCAGCAGCCCTTCCACCTCGTCATCGGGCAAGAGCCGCGCCTCGGCGATGCCGGGGGTGGTCTTCAGCGCCTCCATCACCGTGAGGGTCTGCTCGTCGATCTGGTCCTCGGGGGCCGAGATGCGCACGGTCACGGTCTGGGCCAGCTCGCTGGACCAGCGTTCGGCCAGCCGGCCGGTGGCCAGCGCCAGCGCCAGGGCAAAGACCGCCAGGAAGGCCATGGCCGCGGCCGAGAACACGGTCAGCTGCGCGGTAAAGCCGGTCGGCGGCACCACGCGGTCCGTCCCCGCCGGGTCGGGTCGGGTCAGCCCGCGCCACAGCGTCGCCAGGTCAAGCGATTTCAGATCGGCTTTCTTCACAGGTCCGCCCCCGCCAGTTGCAGCCTCTTGCCCGCGATGCGCAGCACCCGCGCCTGCACCTGCTGCTTGGCGGCACGGATCAGGTTCAGGTCATGGGTGGCGATCAGCACCGCCTTGCCAGAACGGTTCAGTTCGATCAGCAGCTGCAAAAGCCGCATCGACATGTCCCAGTCCAGGTTCCCGGTCGGCTCGTCCGCCAGGATCAGGTCGGGCGACATGATGACGGCGCGGGCCAGCGCGGCGCGCTGCCGTTCGCCCCCCGACAGTTCGGGGGGCATGGCGCGGGCATGGCCGGACAGCTGCACCCAGGCCAGCAACTCGCCCAGGGCCGGCATGTCCACCTGCTCGCCCGAGACCAGCAACGGCAGAGCGATGTTTTCCGCCACCGGCAGGTGATCCAGGAATTGCGTGTCCTGATGCACCACCCCCACCCGCCGCCGCAGCCCGGCGATGCCGTCGCGCGACAGCCCCTGCACATCCTGGCCAAAGGCGGTCATCCGCCCGCCGCTGGGCAGCAGGTCGGCATAGCACAGCCGCAGGAAGGTGGTCTTGCCCGCGCCCGAGGGGCCGGTCAGGAAATGGAAGGAACCCGGCTGAAGCGTCAGCGACATGTCGGCAAGCAGCGGATCGTTGCCGCTGTAGCCGAAGGACAGGTTCTGCATCTCGATCACTGGTGGTCCCTTTCCGAGCGGGCTGCTTGGCGCGCGGTTCGTGGCTTGATAGAACAGTCGCGCGGCGAATGCGAGACGCCCGCATGATCGAAACCACCCCCGACCGGAGCCGAAAGACCAGCCCATGCGCCTGACCTGCCCCCGCTGCGCTGCCCAATACGAGATCGCGGAATCCGCCATTCCCGCCTCGGGGCGCGAGGTCGAATGCTCGGCCTGCGGCCATGTGTGGCGCCAGCCCGGAACGGGAAAATCCGCCCAGGCCGCCGATCCCGCCCCGCGCCGCCCCTATGATCCGCAGGCGCGCCCGGTCCTGAACCGGCCGTTGGACGAATCGGTGCTGGCCATCCTGCGCGAGGAAGCCGCCCGCGAGCTGCGCGCCCGCGAGGCGCCGGCGCGAAAGCCCGCCCCCGATCACATTCCCGCGACGGCCGCCGCCACAGCGGCCCCGGAGGCGGCGCCAGCGACGACCGAGCCCGCCGCCAGCGACGGCCGCGCC
>NZ_JRKO01000093.1 GCF_000763885.1 Paracoccus versutus
GCTTGGGCCGGGAACCGGGAAAGTCGCCTCAATCCTGCCGAAAATGCCCGGTTTTCAGGCCGGTCGCCGCCGAATCCAGAACGAATTCCGCCACGGGGCCCTGTCAAAACCCTTTTTTCAGCGGCCTGTTCTCATGATCGCTGTCAATCCTTTATTCCATGGCACTTATTCCGGCGATGCCGGGCGCGGCGCGTTGTAGTTGCGCATGGCAGGAGGCGGAACCGAGACGACGGTTGAGCAAGCTCTCATGCGCGGGTTGGTTGACCCCCATGACCGTCGTTTCGTCCTGGGGCTGCCTTGGTCTAGGGATCGGGCATCGACAATGTCGGCCCATAACAGGGCACGAGGGTTCCTCACCGTGTTCCGCCCCCAACCCTGCGCATCGGCCTGCCGGAGGAATGTCCTTTCCTCCAAGCATCCTGTCCGGCGGTGTGGGCCGGAGCCGCCGTCACCATCTTTGCGATCGCCCAGATGAAGCCAGCCATCTCGCGCGCGATGGCCCTGGTGACCCCCCACCTTGGCTTTTCCTGCCGCAACCAGATGGCGGGATCGCTGGCACATCCTGAGCTGTCCCTTCCAGGCGATGTGGCTTGGGGCAGCGCCTCCAGCCGGGCAAGGAGCTTCGGGCTGACACGCGCCTGCATGCGACAGCTCCAAGCACCCTCAATCAGGACACGGCGCGCGAGACCGCTGCCCGCCTTGGTGATCCCGCCTCGCCGGACACTGGCGCCGCTGGAATGCTCCGACGGAGTCAGGCCCAAGTAGGCCATCAACTGTCGCGGGTTGTCGAAGCGGTTGAAATCCCCGACCTCCGCCACCACCGTCACTGCGACGATGAACCCGACACCGCGCATCGCCTGAACCGCTTCAACCACTGGAGCGAGGCTCCACTGCGGCAGCAGATCCGCAATCTGTCCGGTCAACCGCTCCACCCGCGCCTCGGCATCAGCGACCGCGTCGATGTAATCCTGCAGAACGATCTGTTGCGCCGGATGCGTGAAGCGCACCAGCGCGAGCCAGCGCCGATAGGCTCCGGTCCAGCCCTTCCTGTCAGGATAGATCCGGCCGTGGCGCAGCAGAAAGCCCTGTAGATTCTGGCGCGCCTTGCCAGTGACGCGCATCGCCGCCCGTGCCCGGACCAGGTCGCGCATGGCCTCGTGCGCCGCGTCCGGAACCCAAACGGCTGTCAGTTCCCCGGCTCGATGCAGCTTCGCCAGCATGGCGGCATCGCGGCGATCCGTCTTCACGCGGTCTCCGGCCTTCAGCGGGATCAGCGAGGGCGCGACCACGATGCAGTCATGCCCCATCTCGAGCAACTGGCGGTGGAGGCCATAGCCGCAGGGGCCAGCCTCATAGCAAAACCGCAGCCGTGCCCCGCCCGCGCCCAGCTTTTCGACCAGCTTCCGCACATGGTCGAGCCTGTGCGGAACAGGGCCCCAGTGCCGAACCTCACCGCCTCGCTCGCCCTGTGCCACCGCGACCGAAATCGTGGCCTTGTGGACATCAGGCCCGATGAAGATGCTGTTCGAAATCTGGTCTCTCCTCCAATCCCTGAGGCTCGGCACCAGCCAATCTGGTGCAACCCTCGAACGGAGAATGCCGCGGGAGAGGCCACCGACCCACTCAGCTCACACAGAGATCATGGGGGCTAGGTTTGGCACGGATTCCCAAGTGATCGAGGTACTCGCCCAATCTTGGCGGAATATGCTGGTCGAACCCCTGCGTAAACGCAAAATGTGAACTGGCATGAACGCCATCGTTGTGGCCGAGGTGATGACGCCGCTCTATCGACGCTGGCTGGACACCATGCCCGACCCCGAAGCGGCGCTGTCGCGCATCACCGAACGCATCCCGCTGGGCCGGCGGATGACGACCGCAGGGAAAATTGCCGATTGCTGCCTGTTCCTGCTCTCGGACCGGGCCAATCACATGACGGGTCAATGGCTGTTCCCCGACGGCGGCTATAGCCATCTTGACCGGTCTGTCTGACCGGCCGCTCCAACGTGGTGATCCGCACTTCATATTCCGCCACCGGTTTGGCGGCCGGCCCGTCTTCATCAAGGGCTCCCGCTTTCGCCGTTTCGATTCGGATGCGGATCGGGCCGCGCAAAAGGTCGTGGCGACGGTCAAGCGCATGGAGCGTCGCTTCGCGATCGTCTTCAATATCCCGCATTGTGCCCTTCCGGTGATCCCGAAGCATCATGACCGTCGGCGTAAGAGGGCAGTTTTGAGGCCCGACTCGATTTTTGTGGTGCCATCAGGCGGAATGCTGCAGGCGCGTAAGCAGCATATATTTTCCGTTTCAGCAGCTTCAGCCGATTTACCTGCCCTTCGGTCTGGCTGTTGGCAAAGACCCTAGCCTGATGTGCGATGGGGGGAATTTGGTGTCGCGGCCACGATCGCGTCGCACGAATGCGATGTGCTGTCGCACTAATCCAACGGTAAGAGAGTGATGCTCCCTTGATATGCGTCAATGCATATCGACGGTGAATGGCTAGACTGGCGTCTGAACCTGCTTCCCAGCAAGAGGACATCACCGATATGACATTCACCAGGCAGAGCATCGTTTCGGCATTCGTTATTTCTACCCTGCTCGGGACAACGGTCGGTTTCGCGATGGCCCAAACCACGCCGCCGAACATCGAGGTGAAAGCTCCCGCTGGCATTTATAAGCTTGATATCACGCATGCGGTATTACTCTGGTCGGTCAAGCACAACGGGATTTCCAATTATACGGCACGTTTCAACGATATCGAAGCTGCATTGAAGCTCGATCCGACAAAGATCGAGGATTCCTCGATTGAAGTCACCATTGACCCGAAGTCCGTCGAAACTGGATATCATGGCAACTACAAGGCTACGCATGCAGATTCCGGTTTTGAAACCTGGGACGAAGAAGTTGCTCGCTCGCCGAAGTTTCTGAACGGTGACACTTATCCTACGATCGCGTTCAAGTCGACAAAAGTGATGCCTACGGGGCCAACAACCGCAGACGTCACGGGCGATCTCAGTTTCCTCGGCGTCACCAAGTCCGTAACGCTCAAGGCAACATTCAACGGTGAGATCGAAAAACACCCTTTCAGGGACGTCCCAACTGTAGCGTTTGCGGCTGAGGGTGTATTTGATCGTACCGAATTTGGCCAACCGAAGGGGTCAGTCGGTCCCGAAATCACCATCCGCTTTGATGGCGAATTCATTCAGGATACGGTCGCAAAGTAGACCTGCCAATTGCGCAGATCGCATCGACGGCCGGAGTCGATGCGATCTGTCTTTGAAGTTCGCCCTGACCGGTTGACGCAATCTTTCTCGTGGGGATCGGGCGCAAATGCCGAAGGCTCGCGCGCCCTCAGGTCTAGGTTCCAGATCTCGCCCAACTCATCGGTGTTCGCGGTTCTCGGGCCGCAAGCCCGCACGCCACCCGCAGCCGCTGCGACCAGCGCCGCATTCGAGGGGGCAAGTGTGCCGTCCGTCGGATGGAGATCGTGCCCGAAGCTGCCCGCCGCGCCGTGCGCCGGCGCCGATCCAGGCGGCCTCGCGGCGGCCGGAGGCGCATAACCTGCTGTGCAGCCGTGCTTTCCTTTCCCCTGACCGTGTTTCGGCCCTGTTTCCTGCCCTTGATCGCTGGCAGGGATCTGGTCAGCGGCAGGAAAGAGCGCAGCCGATAGACCGCCTCGACGCCATAGCAGTCTGCAAGGCCGACAGGCATCGCTGCGATGCAGCCAAGGCCGAAGTTCAGCCCATGAAATGGTGAAGCGATCAACCCGACGCTGCCTCGCAGCAATTGCAGACCATGTATCCTGCCAGGGACATCCGCCTGCGACTGAAGGCCGGTCGTAATCATCGAACCCTCTAATACGCTTTCAGCGAGGCGGGCGCATAGTCGATGGCCGCGTTCTTGGTCAGCCCGTTCACCGCATGTTTCGAGGCGACATAGGAAGGCGTGCCGCCAAAGCCGCGCAGCCCGACAACCGAGGCGACGTTGACGATGCTGCCGCCGCGGCCCTGGGCCAGCATCTGCCGCAGCTCGGCGCGCAGCGAGCGGAAGGTGCCGGTCGCGTTCACCCGCATCACCACGTCCCAATAGTCGTCGCTGGCCTCGTCGATGCGCGCCATGACCAGGTCCTTCTGGCTGGCATAGTCGATGGGATCGCCCGGAAAGATCGCGTCCATCACCCCGGCATTGTTCAGCGCGCAGTCCAGCCCGCCGAAATGCCCGACCGCCGCCTGCACCATGGCGTCGCAGACCGCGGTTTCCGAGATGTCGCCCTGCACGAAAGCCGCCTTGCCGCCCTCGGACAGGATCGCGTCGATCACCGCCTGCCCCTTGTCGGCGATCCAATCCACGCCGAGGACATTCGCGCCTTCGCGTGCCAGCCGCATCGCTGCCAGGCGCCCCATGCCGCGGGCGCAGCCAGTGACCAGCGCAGTCTTGCCGGCGAAGCGGCCCGGAACGAAATAATCCTCGGGGACCGGCACGATGTTCTGCCGCCCAGGCAGGGCCGGGTCCGCCGGATCCCAAGGCATCGCATAGGCGCCAGGGGTCGTGGGCATGGCCGCCGGTTGCGCGGTCTCGGCCGCAAGCGGGCTGGCCAGACCGCCGGTCACGGCCGCCGCGCCAAGGACTTTCAGCAGCGCGCGACGCTCGAGGTTTTCAGCGCTGTCATGCGGTTCACTCATCGGTATTCCTCGTTTCTGTGGTGATGGAGGGGATCGGCCGCTCGCTCGGAAGGCGTAGCGGACGAAGGCCATGACGTTGAGCCAGTCCCTGGCGCTGCCGCCAAGCGCGGCCTTGGCGGCCGATCCCGGCACGGTGTAGGCGACATGGCCGTGGATGTAGGTGTTCTTCGACTTGAACCACTTGACCGTGACATTGTCCTCGTAGCCCAGCTCGTCATCACTCAGCACGGAGAGCGCCGGATTGCCGCCGATAGTGTTCAGTTCGTCGGCCCGGAACGCCCAGAACTGCGGCACCACCTCGATGCGCGGCGACATCTTGAAGCGGGCCTGGATGCGATGGGCGACGACATTGCTGTCCTGCACCACCTTGAAATGGTTGGCGCCCTGCACCCATTGCTCGCCCGTGCCGCCCGAGAGCAGCGGATCCCAGCGCTCATAGGCGGAGGTGGCGGGATCGTCGCCCGAAAAATAGGACACCCGATAGCTGATCGTCGGCGCCCAGCGGGCATCGGCGAAATGATAGCCGAGTTCCGCCCAGCCCGCGCGTGCGTCCATGTCGAAGTTGCGGTTGGTCTGGCGGGCGATTTAGGCCCCGAAGAACGGCCCCGAGGCGCCCGCCGGGTTGGGTTGATAGGCAAGGCGCAGATCATGCACCCGCAGCCCTTCGCGGCTGCCGGCGACAGAGCCGTCCGGCCCGAAGTAATTGGCGCCGGATTTCGGCACCGCCAGATAGCTGGCGCCCATCGACAGCCGGGACAAGGGCATTGCCTCCAGGTTCAGGCCGCCGATCCGGATGTCGGTGTCCAGCAGCGGCAATTCGTCGGGGTCCAGATAGAACGCCTCGAGCTTCACGTCGTTATAGGCGATCTGGCCCAGCGCCAGCAGATCCGAGGACCAGCGCGCATTGGCCTGGAGTGCGGCCCGCTCGCCGCCATTCGCTGCGGTGTTGGCGATCAGGAAGCCGTTGGCCAGGGTAAAGCGCTGGCGTCCGGCGGTCAGGTTGAAGACCAGCCGGTTGCCCCGCCCGTCCACATACCCGCCAACGATGCCCAGATAGGCATCCTCGACCTGGGTGTGGCTGCGGGTCTTGTCGGTGAACAGCTCCTGTCCTTGCGACCAGGTGGTCATGGCGCTGAGCCCGCCATAGAACGACAGCCCTTCGCCCAAGGGGGTGATGCCGTAGAAGCCGTAATGCAGATAGGCTTCGGCCCAGTGGTCATAGCCGCGACCGGCGGCCTTGCCCTGCATCAGCGGATTGCCGGCCAGCATCAGGTCGGGCCGGCCATACCAGGCATTGTCATTGCCGTAATACAGGCTGAAGGCGTCGAGCTTGAACCGCAGATAGGTTCCGTCCCGGTCCATCAGGATCGGAAAATCGCGCCGGTCCCCGGTCAGGCCATGCCGCGGCCGGCATCCGGCTGGGCATCCTCTCGCAGCGTGACCAGGACGCTCACCTCGACGCCGCCCGCGGCCGAGGGCAAGGTCTCGTGATCGAGCGTGGCGATTCCCGCGATGTCTCGTCGGCAAGAGCCTATTGGCTCTTACGGGTCGGTGCCCAGGAGCTGGCTGCTCTGCGCCTCGATCCAATCGCGGGCATGGCTGATGAAGGCGCGGTGCAATCGGGTGCGCTCGGTTCCCTTGCCCATCATCAGGCCCAGGGTCATGGGCCGCGGCCTGCCGGTAAGGGGGATGAAGCGCATGGGCTTGCCGTCCGGCGCCACGTCATGCAGCGGCCGGACATTCACGATGGAATAGCCGAAGCCGTTGGCGACAAGGCTGCGCATCACTGCCATGTCCCGTGTCCGCTCGGCGATATTGGCGCGCAGCCCGGCCTTGGCAAAGAAGGACAGGAAATAATCCGAGCTCAGCGGCAGGTCGAGCAGGACCATCGGATAGGGGGCAAGCTGCTGGACCGAGACCTCGGACAGCTCCGCCAGCGGGTGGTCCTCGCTGATGGCGACCAGCGGCGGCAATGCGACGATCGGGAAGAACAGCAGATCGGCCGGCAGGTCGAGGTCATAGCTCAGCGCCAAGTCGATCTTGGCCTGGCGCAGCAGGCTGAAAAGCTCGGCCTGGTCAGCCTCGACCTGCGAGATGCGGACCTCGCCGTGCTGCTCGACAAAGCTGCGCCGCAGGCCGGGCAGGACGATCTGGGCGAAGGTACTGAGACAGCCGATCGCCAGCGGGCCGCGGATCGAACCGGACAGATCCCCCGCGAGATCGCGCAGAGCCGCCGCCTGGCGCAGCACCGTTTGCGCATGATCCAGTAGTTTGCGCCCCGCCAGCGTCGGCGTCAGCCCCTGCGCATGATACCGGACGAAAAGCTTGACCCCCAGCTCCTCCTCGAGTTGCGAGATCCCGGCCGAGATCGAGGGCGACGAGACATTCACCTGCTGCGAGGCGGCGGCGATGCTGCCGGTTTCTCCCACGGCGACAAAATATTCCAGTTGCCGCAGCGTATAACGAAGGGGCATGTTTCTTCCGGCTCGGTGTTGGCATCGTGGCGAAAGCCTTCGCCGCCGTCCTTGCGCCATCGGCTGGAGGCCCGCGCAGACGTGGCCGGAGTATTGCCCCAAAACAACCGGCGCCGCAAGCAATGTGGCATGATGACGCACCAAAGTCGCATGGAAATCCCGCCCTCCCAAGCGCTGCCAAGGGCAATGCGCGACGGGCTCGGCCGGGGGCCGGGGGCGGAGCTTCGACCGGATGGGCGGTCATGCGGCATGGCTGGCGGCCGCACGGGCCCCCAGCCACCGGGGTTCACTCGTCGCCGGGCACGCCGTAGGAGGGCGCAGCGCGCGGGTCCAGCGCACGCTGGACATAGGCGTCGAGTTGCGGCTTGTAGATCTCCCACAACCGGGCCACGGCCTCGATCGGGCACGCCTCGGTCCAGTCGCAGCGCAGATCGGCCACAGGCCAGCTGACCTTGTCCACGATCATCATGCCCGCCGAATGCACCGGACCCGCCTCGCCTCCGGCGGCGAGCCCGGCGCGCATCGCGGCGATCAGCCGGTCGCCGATATGGCCCGAGGCCGCCAGATAGCCCTCGACGAGGGCCTGCGGCACGCCGTCATTGGCCAGAAGGTTGCCACCGGAGGCGACGTTTTCCGATTGTGCCTGCGTCCAGATGCCCAGCGAGTTCGGCCCGGAATGGATCGCCGTCATGCCGTTGCGGTCCACGGCCAGGACCTGCCGGTATTCGATGAACCGCCCCCGCCGCCGGACCTCGGCCACGGCATCGGCCGCCGAGAGGCCGCCTGCCATCAGGTCCAGCGCCAGAGGGCCGAGCGCGGGATCGGTCACGTTCTGCGAGGCAACCGCGCCCACGCCCGCGCGGGCATGGGAGCAGCGCGCCGCCACCGCCGGCGAGGACGAGGATATGGCGATGCCGAACATGCCGGTCTCGGGGCAGCGCGCCACCAGCGAGAAGGTCATCGTCTTACTCCGGGATGACGGCGGTGCCGTCGATCTCGACCAGCCATTCCGGCCGCGCCAGCGCCTGCACCACCAGCCCGGTCGAGACCGGATGCACGCCGCGGAGATATTCGCCCATGGTGCGATAGACCGCTTCGCGGTGCCGCACGTCGGTGATATAGACGACGACCTTGACCAGATGCTCCATCTGGCCGCCGGCCTCCTCGATCAGCTGCCGGATGTTCTGCATGACCTTGTGGGTCTGCTCGACCGGATCGTGGCTGTCGATGTTGCGGGCCGTGTCCAGGTCCTGCGGGCACTGGCCGCGCAGCCAGACGATGCGGCCGCCCTGGGTGACGACCGCCTGGCAGAGATCGTTGTCGAGCCGCTGCTCGGGATAGGTGTCCTTGGTGTTGAATTTGCGGATGCGGGTGTGGGCCATCCTGGTCTCCATGGCTGTGGCGCGCATCGTCAGGGCGCCGGTTGAAAGGGCTCTCCGACTTGCTGCCGGCAAGGGATCGGCGGGGATCGCATGGTCAGGCCTCTTGCAGCATCCGCTGGGCCTTGCCCTGGTATTCGCTATACTTGCGCTGGATCGTGATCTGCTCGGCAATATGGCGGGCATCGTGCCAGACACCCCAGATGAAGCTGGAGCCGCGCCGCGACTGCCAGGGCAGCCCCAGGAAATACAGCCCCGGCTCGACCGAGACGCCGCGCTGGTGGATCGGGCGGCCGCGTTCGTCAAAGGCATCGGCCTTGATCCAGCCGAAATCCACCGCAAAGCCCGTGGCCCAGATGACGGTCGCGATGCCCGCAGCGGCAAGGTGCAGGTCCGGGATCGGCTTCGTCACGCAGTCCGGGTCGGGCTCGCGCCTGCGGGCTTCGGGATCCTCGGGCAGGTCAAGGCCGTTGCGGCGGATATAGGCATCGGCCTCGTCCAGCAAGGAAAGGTAGTTCTCGTCGCCCCGGTCGAGATTCTGGCGCAGATCCGGGGCAAAGCTCAGGCGGCCGTCGCGATAGGCTTCGGTCCTGCCCAGCAGCACCATGCCCTGATTGCCCAGGCGGCGGAAATCCACCGTCTCGCCGCCGCGCGCGCCGCTGACGGCGATGGTGACATGCTCGGTGCCCGGCGCCGGGGCGGCCATGTCCCATTTGCCGAGCACGCCCAGCCACCAGCAGAAATCCCGGCCGCGATAGGCGCGCGGCGGCCGGTCATGCGGGCCGACCGACAGATAGACCCTGCGCCCCGCCCGCAGCAGTTCATCGGCGATCTGCACCCCCGACGATCCCGCGCCGATCACCAGCACCGCCCCCTCGGGCAGCTGTGCCGGGTTGCGATAGGTGCTGGAATGGATCTGCATGAGGCCGGCGTCGTCGGGGACCAGAGGGGGAATGATCGGTTTCTGAAACGGGCCGGTGGCCGCGACGATGCGCTCGGCCTCGATCACGCCTTGCGAGGTGGTGACTGTGAAGCCGGGACGACCCGCATTGCGGCGCACCGCGCGCACCTCGACGCCGCAGCGGATCGGGGCGTTGATTTTCCTGGCATAGGCCGCGAAGTAATCGGCCACCTCTTCCTTGGCGACGAAGCCGTCGGGATCGCCCGCAAACTCCATGCCGGGAAAGCGATCATGCCAGGCGGGGCCGTTGGCGACCAGGGAATCCCAGCGTTCCGAGCGCCAGCGCTCGGCGATCCGACCGCGTTCGAGAACCAGATGCGGCACGCCGGCCTCGCCCAGATGCTCGCTCATCGCGACGCCGGCCTGACCGGCGCCGACAATCAGCGTGTCGATCTTCTCAACTGACATTCTTGCGTCCTTCCGTGAATTTCAGGGGTTCTGGCGGCGCGTGCCTTGCCTTTCCCTCGGTCTACCGTCAGGCCGGAAAGGCGAAAATTATGATTTCGTGCAGCAACGGTTAGGCTGATCCTAAATCGGCAGGGGACAGGGTGGATTAGGCTCGGCCACAGCAATGGATCGGGAAACCCTTGTTTCGCCCCACAGACGAGCGGCCATAACCGTCCCGGACCAACCGGAGGAGCTGCACATGACCGAACCCCATCCCGAGACGCTGGCGCTTCTGGCGCGCCTGATCGCCTTTCCGACCGTCAGCGCCGAAAGCAACCTGGCCTTGGTCGATTTTGCCGAGCATCATCTGCGGCAGGCGGGGTTCACCACGCATCGCCTGGCTTCGCCGGACGGGACGAAGGCGGGGCTCATGGCCCGGCTGGGCGAGGGGCAGGGCGGGGTGATGCTCTCGGCCCATAGCGACGTCGTTCCGGTCGCGGGGCAGGATTGGAGCCGGCCCCCGTTCCGGCTGACGCGGGAAGGGGCCAATCTTTACGGGCGGGGCACGACCGACATGAAGGGCTTTCTGGCCGCAATGCTGTCATCGGCCAGCCGCGCCGGCAAGACGGGGCTGGCGCGGCCGCTCATGCTGGCGATCTCCTATGACGAGGAGCTGGGCTGCACCGGCATCCGCCACATGCTGCCCGGCATCGAGGCCCTGGGCTGGCAGCCTGCATTCTGCATCGTGGGCGAGCCGACCGGAATGCGGCCGGCCATCGGGCACAAGGGCAAGGCCGCGCTGGTCGCGACCTGCCACGGCACGGCCGGGCATTCCTCGCTGGCGCCGCGCCATGTCAACGCGCTGCATCTCGCGGCCGAATTCGTCGCCGCGCTGCGCCGCATCCAGTCGGATTACGCCGGGTCGGCGCTTGCGGATGACGCTTACGGCATTCCCTATTCCACCGTCCATGCCGGCAGGATGCAGGGCGGCACGGCGCTGAACATCGTCCCGGACCGGGCCGTCGTCGAATTCGAGTTCCGCCACCTGCCAGGCGATGCGCTGCCCGATTTTCAACGCCGGCTGCAGGCCGAGGTCCAGGCTATCCTTGCGCAATTCCCCGACCCGGCGGCCGATATCCGCATCGCGACGACGAACACCTATCCGGGACTGGGCATCGCGCCAGACCACCCGGCGGTGGAGGAGGTCGCCCGGCTTTGCGGCCATCCGCAGCGCATCAAGGTCACCTATGGCACCGAGGCCGGATATTTCCTGTCGCTGGGGATACCGACGGTGGTTTGCGGGCCGGGCGACATGGAGGCGCAAGGCCACAAGCCCGACGAGTTCCTGACCGCGCAGCAGCTTGCGGCCTGCGACCGGATGCTGGACGGGGTGCTGGCCAGGCTTCGGGCGTGATGCGGGCCGGCTCCGGCCCGGCGCGACAAGGGGCTTAGGATTCGCCGAAGCAAAGTTGCGGAAAACTTTAATTTACGAGACGCCGCCGTTTCGGATGATTGGAACACGCAACGAACAGGGGTGGTTGGCCGACAATTTGACGCCGCGGGCCGGGTTAAGGCCATGCCGGCGCAGCTCTGCCGTCGGGACAGCCGCAGACAAGACCTAGGGAGCCAGAGTTGAACCAAGCTACCGCAGCCGCCCGGCTCAGGACGGGCGCGGCCGTCGCCAGCGACGCGTTCGTCGCCTTCGAGCGCGTCCAGAAAAGCTACGACGGGGAAACCCTCGTGGTGAAGGATCTGAACCTGGCCATCGCCAAGGGCGAATTCCTGACGCTGCTGGGGCCTTCGGGATCCGGCAAGACCACCAGCCTGATGATGCTGGCGGGGTTCGAGACCGCCACCTCGGGCGAGATCCGGCTTGCCGGGCGGCCGATCAACTCGGTGCCGCCGCACCGGCGCGGCATCGGCATGGTGTTCCAGAACTACGCGCTGTTCCCGCATATGAGCGTGGGCGAGAACCTGGCCTTTCCGCTGAAGGTGCGCGGGCTCGGCAAGGCCGAGCGCGAGGCCAGGATCATGCGGGCGCTGGACATGGTGCAGATGGGCCATTTCGCAAACCGCCGCCCGGCGCAGCTTTCGGGCGGCCAGCAGCAGCGCATCGCGCTGGCCCGCGCGCTGGTCTTCGATCCCGAGCTGGTGCTGATGGATGAGCCGTTGGGTGCGCTCGACAAGCAACTGCGCGAGCATATGCAATACGAGATCAAGCGGCTGCACGACCAGATCGGCATCACCGTCGTCTATGTCACCCATGACCAGGGCGAGGCGCTGACCATGTCCGACCGGGTGGCGGTGTTCAACGACGGACGGATCCAGCAGCTCGCGCCGCCGGCAGAGCTGTATGAGCGGCCGCAGAACAGCTTCGTCGCGCAGTTCATCGGCGAGAACAACACGCTTCCGGGGATCATCGAGGATTTCGACGGCACCACGGCGACGGTAAGGCTGGCGACCGGAGAGCTGATCGACGCGACCCCGGTGAACATCCGCGCGCGCGGGCAGGAGACGCTGGTCTCGATCCGCCCCGAGCGGGTGGAGTTCAAGCCCGAGATGATGCCGCCCGGCGTGCACCGGATCCCTGCCCAGGTGCTCGAGGTGATCTATATGGGCGACGTGCTTCGCATCCGCATGCAGGTCGCGGGCACCAGCGACTTCGTGATGAAGTGCCGCAACGCGCTGGGGCAGCGCAAGCTGACCCCCGGCGAGACCATCGAGATCGGCTGGCATCCCGAGGATGCGCGCGCCCTCGATCCGATCTGAAGCCGACCCTGGGGCTTGAACGACCACAGACCAGGCCGGAAGAGCCGCGAGAGGCGGCCACCGGCCAGAAATTCAACAGGGAGTCCCAACGATGAAGAAACTGCTGATCCTGACCACCGCGCTTGCCGCGGCCGCATCCGCCGCCCATGCCGATATCACGGTCATCAGCTGGGGCGGCGCCTACGAGAAATCGCAGGTCGAGGCCTATAACCGGCCTTTCACCGCCCAGACCGGCATCGCCGTCAAGATGCTTGCCGCCGACAACCCGGCCGCGCCGATCAAGTCGATGGTGGAATCGAACAACGTCGGCGTCGATGTCGCCGACGTGGAATATACCGATGCGATCCGGCTTTGCGACGACGGGCTGCTGGAGGAGATCGACCCGGCCATCCTGCCGCCCGCCCCGGACGGCACGCCCGCGACCGAGGATTTCCTGCCGGGGGCGCTTACCGATTGCGCGGTCGGCTCGATGGTGTTCTCGACCGTCTACGGCTATGACGTGACCAAGTTCCCCGACGAGAAGCCGAGCATGATCGCCGACTTCTTCGACACCGAGAAATTCCCCGGCAAGCGCGGAATGCGCAAGAGCGCCCGCGCCAACCTGGAAATGGCGCTGATGGCCGAAGGCGTGCCCGCGGCAGAGGTCTATGACGTGCTTGCCACGCCCGAAGGCCTGGACCGCGCCTTTGCCAAGCTCGACACCATCAAGAGAAACGTGGTCTGGTGGGAGGCCGGCGCCCAGCCGCCGCAGCTGCTGGCCGATGGCGAGGTGGTGATGACCACCGCCTATAACGGCCGCCTGTTCACGGCCGTGGTCACCGAGAACAAGCCCTTTGCCATGGTCTGGGACGGGCAGGTCTATGAATATGAGCTGTTCGTGATCCCGAAGGGCGCGCCGAACAAGGACGCGGCGCTGGAATACATCAAGTTCGCCACCGACACCCAGCGCCTTGCCGATCAGACGAAATGGATCAGCTACGGCCCGGCCCGCAAGTCCTCGCTGTCGCTGGTCGGGCTCTACGAGGACGGCAAGACCGAGATGGCGCCGCACATGCCCACGGCAGAGGCCAATCTCGCCAATGCCTTGCGTTCCTCCTACGAGTTCTGGGTCGACCGCGACATCGAGATCAACGAGCGGTTCAGCACCTGGCTTGCGGAGTGAACCGGGGCCGCCGGCCCCGCCGGCCGGTGCAGGGCTTCATCGCCCGGAACAAGGGATGCGGCGCGGGTCTCGCGCCGCCCCGTTTGACGCGAAGCAGAGGCAGCAATATGGCAGATATCTCGGCAAATGACGCGGCGCTCGCTCCTGCGGGGTCGCGGCAAGCTGGTCTTACCACATCGGACGGTCGTCCGTTGAAGTCTGCGCTTGCGCGGAGTTCGCGTCGTGCGCGTCGGCGGGCGTTCCTGCTGGTGCTGCCGCTCCTGCTGTTCATCCTGATCACCTTCGTGGTGCCGATCGGGCAGAT
>NZ_JRKO01000094.1 GCF_000763885.1 Paracoccus versutus
TCCATCGACCAGCTCCTGCCCATGATCGAGTGAGCGGGCGATCTCGCTGTTGGTGGCGGCGATGCAGCTCGATGCCCTCAGGTGTCTCCGATATATTCCAATAAACACAACGAGTTGCTGTTGTTATAGCTTTGCCGGTGGGCAATGCTTTCCCGAAATGAAGTTGCAAGGCGCGTCCTGGAGGAGGGCCTTGCGGACAGCCGGTTGCGCGCAAAGCGCACCAAGCCACGGAGGAAACCCATGTCCGATAGAACCGATTCCACCTCGATCCCGCAGGATGCCGAGGCCCCGAGCGGATCGCGGCGACGCTTTCTGAAAACGACGGGGCTGTCCGCGCTTGGCGCCATGCTGGGCATGGCCGTCCCGTTCGAGCGCAACCTGCCCGCCGGCTTCGTGCCCGCCGCCCTGGCCCAGGATACCGGCCTGGACCTGATGGCCGGCAAGCAGGGGCTCATCGTGCTGGGCGACCGGCCGCTGAACGCGGAGACCCCGGCGCATCTGCTGGACGACGACGTCACCCCCTATGAGCGGCTGTTCATCCGCATGAACGGGCTGGTTCCGCAGCCGGCGCTGGACCAGGATGCCGAGGGCTGGGTGCTGACCGTGGACGGCGAGGTCGAGACCCCGCTGGAGCTGACCATCGACGATCTGAAGTCGCGCTTCGAGACCGTCACCCGCCGGCTGGTGATCGAATGCGGCGGCAACGGCCGGGCCTTCTTCCAGCCCGGAACCTCGGGCAACCAATGGACCGTCGGCGCGGTCGGCTGCCCGGAATGGACCGGGGTGCGGCTGGCCGACGTGCTGAAGGCGGCGGGCGTCAAGGAAAGCGCCGTCTATACCGGGCATTACGGCAACGACGTGCATCTGAGCGGCGACGAGGAGAAGGAGGTGATCTCGCGCGGGGTGCCGATCGAAAAGGCGCTGGAGGAGGACGCGGTCATCGCCTGGGCGATGAACGGCGAACCCTTGCCGGCGCTGCACGGCTTTCCGCTGCGCCTGGTGGTGCCGGGCTATCCGGCCTCGGCCTCGCAGAAATACCTCAACCGCATCTGGATCCGCGACAGGGAACATGACGGCGCCAAGATGACCGGCGATTCCTATCGCATCCCGGCCTATCCGGTCGCCCCCGGCACCGAGGTGCCCGAGGAGGACATGGTGGTGCTGACCGAGATGCCGGTGAAGTCCGTCGTCACCTTCCCGCAGACCGGCGCCGAGGTGAAGGCGGGCGAGGCGGTCGAGGTCCGCGGCCATGCCTGGTGCGGCAAGGGCGACGTGGCCGCGGTGCATGTCTCGCTGGATTTCGGCCAGACCTGGCAGGAGGCCGGGCTGGAGCCGGCGCCGAACCGCTTTGCCTGGCAGCGCTGGCGCGCGACGCTGACCCTGCCGCAGCACGGCTATTACGAGGTCTGGGCGCGGGCCACCGACCAGGACGGCATCGGCCAGCCGCCGCTGTCGCCGGTCTGGAACCCGCGCGGCTATGCCAACAACATCCAGCACCGCATCGCGCTGGTCGCGGTCGGGTGAGGGGTGATGGCGATGCGCATTATTCTGACGACCGTGGCTGCGACCCTGGCCGTGCTGGTGCTTGGCGCCGGGCAGGCCGTGGCCGAGGCCAGGCTTGACCCGATGCAGGCGCTGGCGGGCCGGCCCGCCGGCGCGAACCCGCTCGACCCGATGACGGCGATCCGTGCCAAGGCGGATGCGGGCGAGGCGCGGGCGGGGAACGAGGAATTCGGCGGCCTGCCCGACGGCGCGGGCGCCGAGGAGACCTATTACCAATGCGTCGCCTGCCATTCGACCGAGATCATCAAGCAGCAGCGCGTCACCGACCACCGCTGGGACGAGCTGTGGCGCTGGATGGTCGAGGCGCAGGGCATGGTCGAGCCCGAGCCGGAAACCAAGGCGCTGATCCTGGCCTATCTCAAGGCAAACTTCTCATCCGAGAGGTAAGGAGATGGGGGCGGACGCTTAAAGGCCGCTGCCATCGCCTGCAGGCTGATCAAAACGGCCAAGCTGAACGCCACAGTCGATCCCCAGGCCTAGGGTCAGGACAGGCTCTCGGGTCAGGTCCAGAAGATCATGGTCGCGGCGAAGGCTAGGGCGAAGAGGGAGACCTTCGGGCAGCGGTCATAACGGGTGACGACCCGTCGCCCGTCCTCGAGTCTGCCGAAACGGGATCTCTCGATCCTGTTTCGGCGTCTGCAGCGTCGCTTATCGTGTTTGACGGGCTTGCCGCCAGACTTCCGGCCCGAGATGCAGGTGTCGCCAGAGCGTTTCCAGGCGGTGTGTAAGCCGGCATGGACAACTGCCCCCGCAAAGGGGTGATCGGCTTCCCAAACAGCCCCCCTTTACACTGATGGTCATGATGCCCCCGTGGTCATCGGGGGCACAGTGCGGGATGCTGGTTGTGGAGAGAGTTGCGAAGATCCGTCGGGCGGATTTCCAGGAGCAGAAGACGATCAAGCAGATCTGCCGGGAGTCTTCTTCGGGGCTGCGCTCGTGGGATCTACGACAACATGAAGACGGCGGTGGATACGATCTTCGTCGGCCGCGACCGCGCCTGCAATCGCGTTCGCCTGTTCCCTCGAACCGCTGGCGTTCACAGGCTCACTCCGGCAGATGTGCGGGCACTATCTGGTCGAGCCGCCGTCCATTGGGCTTGAACCAATGGCGCGTCAATGAATGGCCCTGCACCCCGGCCTCTGGCTGGGACCGCGCCTGCGTGGCGCCATCGGTTCGAGCCCGCTGGCGCAGGGACAGGTCGAGAACCAGGTCGGCGTTGTCCGGCGGCGGTTCTTCGTGCCTCGACCGAAGTCCAAGAGCCATGCCGAACTCAATGCCTGGCGCGAGGACCGCTGTGTTGCATGGGCCAGGTCGCATCCGCACCCGGAGCTGCGCAATCGCACGAACTGGAGGGTTCATTTGGGCCATCACGCTGCAGGAGGAATTCTTGTCGATCAAAACCGCCTTGCACTCTTCAAGCCCGGTTTTGTCGGGCCGCGCTGTGAAGTCGCCGAGAATCACCATCTTCAGAGGCAGTTCAACCTCTGCTTGCCGATCGCCGGTTCCGGGGACAAACTTGGCGTTGATACGCTCCTTGGGAGCGACCGACACGCCCTTTAACCATTACACATCTCCTCGGAACCCATGCATGCGCATAACGATAGTTAACGTGCCGGCAAATCAGCCTCGAGTTGCACGAAGCCCGACTTTCCTGTTGATCCGCACCCATCCGCTCGCATGGGCAGATCGAAGGAAACGCTACATATTGTCGTCATACTGAAGATAACTGCATGAATATACCACACATATGGCATACGATGGCATGCAGCCAGTTGCCCGCCCCCGCGCGCTTGCACCGCATCTTCCCATGGGCAGGACGCCTTCCGACGCTGCCGGCGATCATGTCGCCGACTCAGCTTCGATAGCGGTGAACCGGATCACCTCGCCTGCTTCGTCAGGCGCAGGAAGTCCGACCCGCGGCGGCCGTAGCCCTCGCGCTTGCGCTCCTCGGCACGCACCAGCGCGAAGAGACAAGCCTCGGCATCCTCATGCTATCGGAACAGGAAGGCTCGAATCTTCCGGTCGTGGCCGCCGATATGGCCGTAATGCCCGGTCAGCGCCCCGTCCCGCGTGATCGAGGGCAGTCAGGAGGGATAGGTCGCGTGAGCCTCGTCGGCGTCGGGATGGGGTCGATCCCCATCTGCTCATGGAAGAAGGCGCGCATCGGCAGAGGCGGATTCGAGATAGCCGACGAGATCAGCTATCAGCCCGTCGTCGCGGTCGCAGCGCTGCTCCAGCAGGAGATGGCCGTGATTTCGGACATCGCTCGGATAGTCCTCGAGCCCGCGATCGAGCGCATCCGGCGGGCGCGGACGGATATGCACGGTCAACGCGAAATTCCCCAGCACCTGTTTGGGAAAGTCGCCCGCCTGCATAAAATGCTGATGCATCCGAGAAGCTGGCCCACCATCCCGCGCCCCAGGCCCTCCGCTCCGAAGGGCGCGGACGTTCGGGCGGACGGATCAAAGCCCCAGGCACCAGCGCATGACGGCCTTTTGCGCATGCAGCCGGTTCTCGGCCTCGTCGAAGATGACCGAGTTCGGGCCGTCCATCACCGCGCTCGTCGCCTCGTCGTCGCGATGCGCGGGCAGGCAATGCATGAACAGCGCATCGGGCTTGGCGCACGCCATCAGCGCCTCGTTCACCTGGTAGGGACGCAACTGGTTGTGCCGCCGCTCGCGCGCCGATTGCGGGTCGTGCATCGACACCCAGGTATCCGTCACCACCAGATCGGCGCCCTCGACCGCCTTGGCCGGGTCGCGCTCGATCACCGCCTGCACGCCCTGGGCGCGGGCGAAGTCCAGCGCCTCGCGCTCGGGGTCCAGCGTCGGCGGGCCGGTAAAGGTGAAGTCATAGCCGAACTGCCCGGCGGCATGGATCAGCGAGCAGCAGACATTGTTGCCGTCGCCCGACCAGACCACCTTCCTGCCGGCGATGGGGCCGCGATGTTCCTCGAAAGTCATCACGTCGGCCATGATCTGGCAGGGGTGGGTGCGGTTCGTCAGCCCGTTGATCACCGGGACGCTGGCATATTCCGCCATCTCCAGCAGCGTCGCCTCTTCGAAGGTGCGGATCATGATCAGGTCCACATAGCGCGACAGCACCCGCGCGGTATCGGCGATGGTCTCGCCGTGGCCCAGCTGCATCTCGCTGCCCGAGAGCACCATGGTCTGCCCGCCCATCTGCCGCACGCCCAGGTCGAAGCTGACGCGGGTCCGGGTCGAGGGCTTTTCGAAGATCAGCGCCACCATGCGGTTCCTGAGCGGCAAATCGGCGTCGGGCGCACCCTTGGGCTGGCCGTTGCGCGCATCCTTCATCCGGCGCGCAGCGTCGATCATGCCGCGCAGGTCTGCCTTGTCGGTGGTATGGATGTCGAGGAAACTGTTCATTTTTGACTGTCTTTCGGATTGATCTGGCAAGCAAGCCGCTTTGCCTGGGGGAGGTCAAGGCCAAAGGCCCCGCGTCGTGGCGGAAATCGACCTCTCCTCATCGGTGCCGCGTCATGATGCGCGCCAGGGTTCCGTCTTCCGAGGGGCGCAGTTCCTCGCCGCGGAAGCCGGCCTTTTCATAGGCGCGGATCGCGCGCAGGTTTCCCGGCTCGGGGTCGATGACCAGGACCGGCGCCTCGGCCAGCAATGCATCGGACAAGGCGCGCAGCCAGAGCCCGCCGCGCCCGAACCCCCGGGGGCCGGAAAAGCAGTCGATCGCCAGCGCATCGCCCGGCAGGCCGGCGAAATGCGGGGCGCCCCAGTGATGCGCCGGGTAATACTGGGCATAGGCGATGGGCGTGCCGTTGCAAAGCGCGATGACCTGCCGCATCGCCGGCTCGTCCAGATCCTCCGCGATCCCGGCCAGCTCCGCCTCGGCCCCGCGCCACCAGCGCGCGACCTCGGGCTGGCGCAGCCAATCCGCCAGCATGGGCAGGTCGGCGCGCGTGACCGGCCGGAAGCCGAACCTATCCATCCAGCCTGCCGGCGGCCCGGTCCAGCCGGGCGACCGCCTCGGCGATCTCCGCATCGCTGATGGTCAGCGGCGGCAGCAGGCGCAGGGTGTTGTCGGCCGCGGCCACGGTCAGGATGCGCTCGGCATAGCCGGCATTGACCAGATCGCCCGGCGCGACCTTGCATTTCAGGCCCAGCATCAGCCCCTGGCCGCGCACCGTTTCGAAGACCTCGGGATGCGCCGCCACCAGCCCCTCCAGCTTCTGCCGGAAAAGCGCGGCCTTGCGGTTCACCTCGGCCAGGAATTCGGGCTGGGCGATGATCTCCATCACCTTGGCGCCCACCGCGCAGGCCAGGGGGTTGCCGCCATAGGTCGAGCCATGCGTGCCCGCCACCATGCCGGCAGCCACCTTTTCGGTCGCGACCACCGCACCCAGCGGGAAGCCGCCGCCGATGCCCTTGGCGATCATCATGATGTCGGGGGTGATGCCGGCATATTCATGCGCGAACAGCTTGCCGGTGCGGCCCATGCCCGATTGCACCTCGTCCAGCACCAGCAGCGCGCCGGTCTGGTCGCAAAGCGCGCGGATCGCTGCCAGGTCGGCGTCGGGCAGCGGACGGATGCCGCCCTCGCCCTGCACCGGCTCCAGCATGACGGCGGCGGTGCGGTCCGAGATGGCGGCCTTCAGCGCCTCCATGTCGCCCCAAGGCAATTGCCGGAAACCGGGCATCAGCGGGCCGAAGCCCTTGACCATCTTTTCCGACCCCGCCGCCGCGATGGCGCCGGTGGAGCGGCCGTGGAAGGCGCCCTCGAAGGTCAGGATCTCGTAGCGGTCGGGATCGCCCTGCTCGCTCCAATACTTGCGCACCATCTTGATCGCCAGTTCCGCGGCCTCGGTGCCGGAGTTGGTGATGAAGGCGGTGTCGGCAAAGGTATGCTCGACCAGCAGGTCGGCGAGCCTTTCCTGCTCGGGGATCTGGTAGAGGTTCGAGACATGCCAGATCCGGCCCGCCTGTTCGGTCAGCGCGGCGACCAGGTCGGGATTGGCATGGCCCAGCGCATTCACCGCGATGCCCGCGCCCAGGTCCAGGTATCGCGTCCCGTCCGTCGCGATGGCCCAGGAGCCCTCGCCCCGCTCGAAGGCGATGGGGGCACGGTTATAGGTCGGCAGGACATGCGAAATCATGGAGTTACCCTCTCTGGGAACGGCCGCGCGGCGGCACCATGGCTGACGGAAAGGCAGGCAGGATCGGACGTCGAAAGCGTCAACGTCGGGGACGGGCGATATGGGCGGTCCGAGCGATCATGCCCGTTCGCATAGCGCGGAAGCGGCCCCCGTGCAACGGGGATTTCAGGGCTTCATGCGATAGCCCGAGGCCAGCCAGCGCCAGGCGGTGAACAGCACCAGCGCCACGGCCAGCCCGCAGACCGCCAGCCCGCGCAGCACCGGCGCGTCGGAAACCCCGGCGATGCCGTAGCGCGCGCCGTCGATCAGGTAGAAGATCGGGTTCCAATGCGCCAGCGCCCGGAACGGCTGGGGCAGCGCCTCGACCGAATAGAAGGTGCCCGACAGGAACGACAGCGGCGTGACGATGAAATTGGTGATGACCGCCATCTGGTCGAATTTCTGCGCCACGATCGCGGCCAGCAGCCCCAGCCCGCCCATCAGCAGCGCGCCCAGCACCACGAAGGCCAGCGCC
The DNA here is from genome assembly GCF_000763885.1 of Paracoccus versutus. Taxonomy (GTDB): domain Bacteria; phylum Pseudomonadota; class Alphaproteobacteria; order Rhodobacterales; family Rhodobacteraceae; genus Paracoccus; species Paracoccus versutus. The sequence continues at coordinate 7,206 of NZ_JRKO01000094.1, forward strand.
CAGAAGGGATGCGCCACCCCCTGCCCCAGGACCAGCGCCATGCCGGTGGCGATGGCGGCGGCGACGATCAGCGCCCGCGTCACCGCCCCGGTCAGGTAGCCTGCCAGGATCTCGCCCGCCGACAGGGGCGGCATCAGCGTATCGACGATATTGCCCTGCATCTTGGCCGAGATGATGCTGGAGGAGGTATTGGCGAAGGCGTTCTGGATCACCGTCATCATCAGGATGCCGGGCCCCAGGAAGGCCAGGTAGGGCAGGCCCATCACCTCGTCCCGGTTTTGCCCCAGCGCCAGCGCAAAGACGATCACGAACAGCGCCGAGGTCATCAGCGGCGCGAAGATGGTCTGCTGCCAGACGCTGAGGAAGCGCATGATCTCGCGCCGGCTGAGCGTGTATAGGCCCAGCCAGTTCACCCGGCCAAAGCGGCGCACGCCCATCTGGCGAAATCCGGGGCGGGACTGGATCGGCTGCATCGGGGCTCCTTGAATTTGCGGGCTCGGATGGGTAAATCTGGCTATCCCCGGATTTAAGGCCGGGTCTTGCGGAATTGAAGCCACTAGCACGAAGAGCGCCGGGACGCATCCCGGTGCAGGAAAGGCAAGCCATGTCCTGGACCGACGAGCGCGTCGAGACGTTGAAACGCATGTGGGCCGAAGGCCAGTCGGCCAGCCAGATCGCCAAGGAGCTGGGCGGCGTGACCCGCAACGCGGTGATCGGCAAGGTCCACCGCCTGGGCCTGTCGAATCGCGCCGAAGAGGGCGCGGACCCGGCGCCCGAACCCGTTGCCGCCAAGCCCGCCGTCGCGGCCGCCCCCGCGCCTGAACCCAGGCCCGCCGCGCCCGAGCCGGCACCGGCACCCCAGCCCAAGCCGGCCGCGGCGGCCGCCCCCGCGCCCGAGCCGGCACCCGAACCCGCGCCGCAGCCGGCCAGCTTCAACCGCCGGCCCATCGTGCCGGCCGGCCAGCCGCTGCCGCCGCAGCCCTCGGCCAACGAGATCAGCCCCGAAGCGCTGGCCTCGGTCCGCGAGGTCGAGAAGCGCGCCCGCAAGCTGACGCTGATGGAGCTGACCGAGCGCACCTGCAAATGGCCGATCGGCGACCCGGCGACCGACAAGTTCTGGTTCTGCGGCCTGCCCTCGATGCCCGGCAAGCCCTATTGCGAGGCGCATGTCGGCGTGGCCTTCCAGCCGATGAGCTCGCGCCGCGACCGTCGTCGCTGAGGTGCCCGATTTCCCCCGGCTCGCCGCGCTGGCCGTCACGCTGGACGGCTGCGGCGACGCGGCCCGCGCGCTGCTGGTGCGCCGCCGCAACCCGCCCGACGCCGGGCTCTGGGGCTTTCCCGGCGGCCATGTCGAGCCGGGCGAGACCGCGCTTGACGCCGCCGTGCGCGAGCTGGCCGAGGAAACCGGCGTCACCGGCCGGCCACGTGCCTATCTGGACAATATCGACGTGATCGAGCGCGGCGCGGATGGCGCGCTGCGCTTTCACTTCCTGCTGGCGGCGGTGCTGTGCGACCATGTCGCGGGCGAGCCGGTGGCGGCGGATGATGCGCTGGACGCGCGCTGGGTGGCGGTGGGCGACATCCTGGCCGGCCGCCTGCCGCTCAGCGCCAGCGTGCCCGATGTCATCCGCAAGGCGCTGGCCTGCCGGGACGCCTCCTGCTGACCCCGCGGCCCGGCCCGCGGCGAAAACCGTGCGAACCGCTGGCCTTCGCCGCCGGTGCTGGATAAAGAAGCGCCAGAAAACAACAGGACCGGATCATGGCGCGGCATCTCATCACCTCGGCGATCCCTTACATCAACGGGATCAAGCACCTCGGCAATCTCGTCGGCTCGCAGCTTCCGGCGGATCTCTATGCCCGCTACCTGCGGGGCCGCGACCACGAGGTGATGTTCATCTGCGCCACCGACGAACACGGCACCCCAGCCGAACTTGCCGCCGCCAAGGCCGGCAAGCCCGTCGCCGTCTATTGCGCCGAGATGCACGAGATCCAGGCGGAAATCGCGCGCAACTTCGGCCTGTCCTTCGACCATTTCGGCCGCTCGTCCTCGGAACGCAACCACGTGCTGACCCAGCATTTCGCCGGCAAGCTGGACGAGAACGGCTATATCGCCGAGGTCGAGGAGCGGCAGGTCTATTCCATCGACGACGGCCGCTTCCTGCCCGACCGCTATATCGAGGGCACCTGCCCCAACTGCGGCTATGACAAGGCCCGCGGCGACCAGTGCGAGAACTGCACCAAGCAGTTGGACCCGACCGACCTGATCGAGCCGCGCTCGGCCATTTCCGGCTCGACCAACCTGGAGGTGCGGGCGACCAAGCACCTCTACCTGCGCCAGCGCGCGCTGAAGGACCAGATCGCGACCTGGATCGACAGCAAGACCGACTGGCCGATCCTGACCACCTCGATCGCCAAGAAATGGCTGAATGACGGCGACGGCCTGCAGGACCGCGGCATCACCCGCGACCTCGACTGGGGCATCCCGGTGAAAAAGGGCGACAAGCCCTGGCCGGGGATGGAGGGCAAGGTCTTCTACGTCTGGTTCGACGCGCCCATCGAATACATCGCCGCCACCGCCGAGGGCGCCGACAAGCGCGGCCAGCCCGACAGCGCCTGGCGCCGCTGGTGGCGTCTGGACGAGGGCGCCGGGGACGTGACCTATACCCAGTTCATGGGCAAGGACAACGTGCCCTTCCACACCCTGTCCTTCCCGGCCACGATCATCGGCTCGGGCGAGCCCTGGAAGCTGGTCGATTACATCAAAAGCTTCAACTACCTGACCTATGACGGCGGCCAGTTCAGCACCTCGCAGGGGCGCGGCGTGTTCATGGACCAGGCGCTGTCGATCCTGCCCGCCGACTACTGGCGCTGGTGGCTTCTGTCCCACGCCCCCGAATCGGGCGACAGCGAGTTCACCTGGGAGAATTTCCAGCAATCGGTGAACAAGGATCTGGCCGACGTGCTGGGCAATTTCGTCAGCCGCATCACCAAGTTCTGCCGCTCGAAATTCGGCGAGACCATCCCCGAGGGCGGCAGCTACGGCCCCGAGGAAGAGGCGCTGGTCGAGGCGCTGACCGCCCGCGTCCGCGCCTATGAAGGCTTCATGGACCATGTCGAGGTCCGCAAGTCGGCGGCCGAGCTGCGGGCGATCTGGGTTCTGGGCAACGAATACCTGCAATCGGCGGCGCCCTGGTCGACCTTCAAGACCGACCCCGACCGCGCGGCGATGCAGGTGCGGCTGGGGCTGAACCTGATCCGGCTTTACGCGGTGCTGTCGGCGCCCTTCATCCCCTTTGCGGCCGATGCGATGCTGGCGGCGATGCGGACCCAGGACCGCACCTGGCCGGACGATGTCCGCGCCGCGCTCGAGGCCCTGCCCGCCGGCCACGCCTTCACCGTGCCCGAGGTGCTGTTCGCCAAGATCAGCGACGAAAGCCGCGACGAATGGCAGGACCGCTTCAAGGGCATCCGCGGCTGAAATCACCCCGACAGCCTGCGACAAAATGCCGTAGGCTTGTTGCATTCATGCCACAAACCTTTCCACGGGCGGGCTGACGTCTTGTCCCGTGGTATGGCGGCTGGTTAATCGCCCGCAGTTACCCAGGTCATGGCGATCCCCCTTGCCCTCTCGGCCCAGGCAAAAAACCGTTCCTGTTGTCGAGAGGTGACGATGCCGTCCTATCAAACGAACTCCCCTGCCCGCGTGTGCGGTAACCGCAACATTCGCGCGGCCTTGCCCCCGACTGGACGGCTCGCCGGCCTGCTGATTGGCCTGACCGCACTCACCGCCCCCGCAATCGCGGTGGCACAGGCAGAGACCGAGGAAGTTGTTCTGGACACCGTGGTCCTCGTGACTTCGGCCTCGTCGATCGCGACCTCGATCCAGGATGCCCCCGCCTCCATCACCGTCATCGACCAAAGCGACATCCAGGCCAAGGGCGCGCGCGATCTCAAGGACGTGCTGCGTACCGTTCCCGGCCTTAACCTGACCCGAGGCAACGACGGCAATTCCCAGGTGTCGTTCCGCGGCCTGTCCTCCAGCCGCACGCTGACCCTGATTGACGGCAAGCGCATCAGCAGCCGCAACACCTTTGCGCGTCACTATCAGGGCGACCTCCAAATCGTGCCGCTGGATGCGATCGAGCGCATCGAGGTGGTGCGCGGCCCCATGTCCACCCTTTATGGTTCGGACGCGATGGGCGGCGTTATCAATATCATCACGAAGAAGGCGACCGATACCTGGTCGGGCTCGCTGACCACCGATTTCGCTTTCGCGGATGAAAACAGCACCGCCGACAGCCGCTCGGTCACGGGCTTTATTTCGGGTCCGCTGGGCCAAAACCTCAACCTCTCGGCCTGGGGGAAGCTGGCGGAAATCGAAGCGCCGGACGAGCCTTATGGATATTCCAGTTCGGCTAGTCCGCTTTATACTTCGAACGGCACTCGCACGAAAACGCTTGGCGCCCGGCTGACCTGGATCCCGCAAGAGGGAATGGAATGGGGGGCCGAAGCCCAAGCCTCTGTTGACAACTACCTGGGCAATCCCGGCGAGCACGACAGCAACGAAGTGACCAAGAAAAGCTTCGGACTGACAAATGAATGGCAGTTGGGTCAAGGTCATCTGTCCAGCTATCTGCGCCATGAGACCTCGGGCAACGAGACCTGGAACTCGACGAGCGGGGCGTGGAACGACCCCATCGACTATGACACGACCACCTTGGAAAGCCGGTATACCTCTCAGACCAGCCTGACTGGCCGGCAACTCGACTATACTATTGGCGGTCTGGTCGCGCATGAAAAGCTGAACGACCCACAAACTACCTCGAACGCACTGATCGAAGGATCCGTGAACACCGCCGCGCTTTATGCGGAAGCTCGTCTGCAAGCGACCGAGGCATTGAGCCTGACCACCGGCCTGCGCATGGACCATCATGAGCGGTTCGGCACCCATGTCACGCCACGGATTTATGCCAACTACGACTTTGGCAACGGCCTGATGCTGAAGGGCGGTTATTCGCAGGCTTTCGTCGCGCCAGACCTGCGCAACCTTAACCCGAATTATCAGATGGGCTCGCGTGGCAATGGCTGCAAACCCTACCAAGGCCCTTGCACGATCATCGGCAACCCCGACCTTCAGCCCGAAACCTCGGACAACTTCGAGATCGGCCTGAACTATCAGGGCGAGCGCAGCAGCTGGGAAGTTACCGCCTTCTACAACGATGTCGAGAACATGATCAGCGCCCGCCGCACGAACGACGTTGCAGCTAACGGCAACCCGATTTTCGTGCGCGACAACTTCGACTACGGCAAGACCGCCGGCGTCGAGTTCGGCCTGGATTACGACATTACCAACGACCTGACCTGGATCACTTCGGGCACCTATATCGCCAAGTCCGAGTTCAAATATGGCGATTTCGACACGGCCTATCCAATGGCCACCACGCCTAAGTGGAACATCACCACGGGCTTGACCTGGCAGGCAAACGACCGCCTCAATCTGTCGGGTGAAGTGACCTATGTCGGCAAGCAAGCTGGTTATGTCGTCGAGGAAGGTCTTGTGGTCGGCTCGGGCGAGCAGGCTTCGGTCCCGGCAGGCCAGAACAGCAAGGCCTATTATCTGGTCAACGTGGCTGCGGCCTATGACCTCAACGATATGGCCACGCTGAATGTCGGCATCGACAACCTGTTCAATGACCAACCCGAAACGGACGTGTCCTATCGCGAAAACGGACGTCTGTTCACGCTGGGCATCACCACTCGCTTCTGATCCGATAGACTGCACAAAAACCCAAGGCCGCCCCGGAAAGGGCGGCCTTTTCTTTCCGACGATATGGAACCTTGGGCCGTGGCAACGCATGATGCCTCTGCAACCCAGCCTAGCGGAGAGAAGCATGACCCATTGCATCCTGATCGGCGCCCCGGTGGACGAGGGGCAGCGGCGGCCCGGCTGCCTGATGGGCCCGGCCGCCTATCGCGTAGCGGGGCTGGCCTCGACGCTTGCCGAGCTGGGCCATACGGTCGAGGATCGCGGCGACCTTTTTCCCGCCGCCGGCCGCGGCCAGACCTGCGCCAATCCCGCCGTGCATCACCTGCCCGAGATCGTCGCCTGGACCGAGGCGCTGCGCGCCGCCGGCTGCGCCGCGATGGAAGAGGGGATGCCGATCTTCCTGGGCGGCGACCACGCGCTGGCCCTTGGCACGCTCGCCGGGGTGGCGGCCCATGCCCGCGCGGCGGGGAGGCCGCAATTCGTGCTGTGGCTGGACGCGCATAGCGATTTCCATACCATCGAGACCACGGGCTCGGGCAACCTGCACGGCACGCCGCTGGCCTATGCCTCGGGGCGGCCGGGATTCGAACCCTTCCCCGCCTTTCCCGCGCCGATCCCAGGCCGCAACATCTGCATGTTCGGCATCCGCAGCGTGGACGGCCCCGAGCTGGCCGCGCTGCGCGAGACCGAGATCGTCGTGAACGACATGCGCGTGCTGGACGAACGCGGCATCATTGCGCCCCTGCGCGAATTCCTGGACCGGGTCCGGGCCGAAAACGGCATGCTGCACGTCAGCCTGGACGTGGATTTCCTCGACCCCTCGATCGCGCCGGCCGTCGGCACCACCGTCCCCGGCGGCGCCACCTTCCGCGAGGCGCATCTGGTCTGCGAACTGCTGCACGAAAGCGGGCTGATGACCTCGCTCGACCTGGTCGAGTTGAACCCTTTCCTGGACGAACGCGGCCGCACCGCCAAGCTGATGGTGGACCTGGTCGGCTCGCTGATGGGGCGCAAGGTCTTCGACCGGCCGACCCGCAGCTTCTGAGCCCGCAACC
>NZ_JRKO01000095.1 GCF_000763885.1 Paracoccus versutus
CCCCGATGCCATCGCCGCCGCCCGCGCCGCCCTGGCCCAGGCCGAAGCCGACCGGCAGGCGATGGAATGGCAGCTGCAACAGCGCCGGCTGACCGCCCCCGCGCCGGGCATCGTCACCGACATCCTGCGGCATCCGGGCGAGATCGCCGGCCCCTCGGCGCCGGTGCTGGCCTATCTGCCGGACGGCGCGGTCAAGCTGCGCTTCTATGTGGCCGAGGCCGATCTGGCCGCGCTTTCGCTGGGAACGAGGCTGACGGTCGGCTGCGACGGCTGCGCGCCGGCCGGCGCCGCGGTCTCGTTCATCGCCGACGAGGCCGAGTTCACCCCGCCCGTCCTTTATGCCCGCGACGCGCGGCAGAAGCTGGTCTACCTGGTCGAGGCCCGCCCCGATCCGGGCAGCCCGCTGAAGCCCGGCCAGATCGTCGAGCTCTGGAAGGCGCCATGACCCAGGCCACCGCCATCGACGTGACCGGGCTGACGAAATCCTTCGGCGGCAGGACGGTCGTGGACGATGTCGCGCTGCGGGTGGCCGAGGGCGAGATCGCTGGCTTCCTGGGCCCGAACGGCTCGGGCAAGACCACCTGCATCCGCATGATCTGCGGCTTGCTGACGCCCGACGCGGGCAGCGGCAGCGTGCTGGGCCTGGACGTGCGCCGCCAGCAGCGCGCGATCCGCCGGCAGGTCGGCTACATGACGCAGAAATTTTCCTTCTACGAGGATCTGTCGATCGAAGAGAACCTGGCCTTCGTCGCCGGGCTCTACGGCCTGCCGCGGCAGGCCGTGCGCGACACGCTGGAGGATCTGGGCCTGACCTCGCGCAAGACCCAGCTGGCCGGCAGCCTCTCGGGCGGTTGGAAGCAGCGGCTGGCGCTGGCGGCCTGCATCATGCACCAGCCCCGCCTTCTGTTGCTGGACGAGCCGACCGCCGGGGTCGATCCCAAGGCCCGGCGGCAGTTCTGGGACGAGATCCACGCCCGCGCGCTGGGGGGCATGACCGTCCTGGTCTCGACCCATTACATGGACGAGGCAGAGCGTTGCCACCGCATCAACTACATCGCCTATGGCCGGCTGGTGGTCTCGGGCACCGTAGCCGAGGTGATCGCGGGCGCGCGGCTGGTCACGCTGGGCGTGCAGTCCCCCCGGCCGGGCGAGCTGGCCGAGCGCCTGCGCCGGGCGCCGGGCGTCGAGCAGGTCGAGCCCTTCGGCACCGCGCTGCACGTGACCGGCACCGACCGCGACCGGCTCATGGCGGCGCTGGCGGCCGAGGGCGTCGCCGGCCGGCCGGTCGAGACCAGCCTCGAGGACGTGTTCATCCGGCTGATGGAACAGTCCCAGGACAACATGCGATGAGCTTTTCGCCGACACGGCTGCGGGCGCTGCTGCGCAAGGAGTTCATCCAGATGCGCCGCGACCGCGTGACCTTCGCCATGATGCTGGGGGTGCCGATCATGCAGCTTTTGCTGTTCGGCTATGCGATCAACAGCGACCCGCGCGACATGCCCACGGCCCTGGTCGCGCCGGTGCAGGATCGGTTCGGCCGCAGCTTTGCCGCGGCGCTGGAGAACAGCGGCTACTATCGCATCACCCACCCCCTTGCCACCGCCGACCAGGCCGAGCGGCTGATGACCCGCGGCGAGGTTGCCTTTGTCGTGACCGTGCCCGCCGATTTCGGCCGGCGGATGGAACGCGGCGACCGGCCGCAGATCCTGGTCGAGGCGGACGGCTCGGACCCCTCGGCGACCAGCGGCGCCGTCGCCGCGCTTTCCGGCATCGCCGAAAGCGCCTTTCGCCGCGACCTGCCGGCCGGGTCGGCGCGGACCGCGCCCGAGATCGTCGCCCATCGCCGCTACAACCCCGAGGCGGTCACGCAATACAACATCGTCCCCGGCCTTCTGGGGGTGATCCTGCAAATGACCATGGTGATGATGACCGCCATGGCCCTGACCCGCGAGATCGAGCGCGGCACCATGGAGAACCTGCTGGCCATGCCCGCCACCCCGGCCGAGATCATGATCGGCAAGATCACCCCCTTCCTGACCGTCGGCGCGGTGCAGGTGCTCGTCATCCTGGGCGCGGCCTGGGCGATCTTCGACGTGCCTTTCGCGGGTTCGCTGGGGCTGCTGCTGGCGGGGGTGATGGTCTTCGTGCTGGCGCTGGTGCTGCTGGGCTATCTGATCTCGACCGCGGCGCGCACGCAGATGCAGGCGATGCAGATCGCGATCTTCATCTTCCTGCCCTCGGTGCTGCTGTCGGGGTTCATGTTCCCGTTCCGCGGCATGCCGGGCTGGGCGCAGGCCCTGGGCGAGGTGCTGCCGGTGACGCATCTGCTGCGGCTGGTGCGCGGCATCATGCTGAAGGGCGCGGGCTGGGCCGATGTCGCGCCGCAATTCGCCGCGCTCGCGACCATGGTGGCGGTGCTGGGCACGCTGGCCCTGCTGCGGTTCCGCCGGACGCTGGACTGACCGGCGCGCCCGTCAGGCGAGTTGCATCACCGCATCCGCCAGCCGCAGCAGCATCCGGTCGCGATACCAGGGCGCGCAAAGCTGCAAGGCCACCGGCAGCCCCGCGCGGGTCCGCCCCCAGGGCAGCGAGATCGCCGGATGGCCGGTCAGGTTCTGCGGATAGGTGAACGGATACCAGGCCCCGCGGATGGTGCCGGCGGGCTGGCCGTCGATCTCGATCTCGCCCATGGGGTCATAACCCAGGGCCAGCGGCGGCGCGGTCAGCACCGGCGAGGCCAGGAGGTCGAAGCGGGCGAAATGCGCCTGCATCATCTGGAACAGCCGCGTCCGCGCCGCCGAGGCCTCGGCCAGATCCACTGCGGAATAGCCCTGCCCCAGCCGCGCCGTCTCGACCAGCGAGGGGGCGACCAGATCCTCGCGGCCGGCAAAGGCGGGGGCGGCGCGGGCGGCCAGCCCCACCCGCAAAAGGGTCAGGAACACCGGCTCGAAACTGCGGAAATCCAGGTCGGCCTCTTCGACGACGGCGCCCTCGGCCTCGATGCGGCGCAGGGCGGCCTGGGTGATCTCGGCCGTCTCGCGCTCGACCCGCGCGCCGGCGGTGGGGATCCAGCCGATGCGCAGCCCCCTGAGCCCGCGCCCGTCGTCGGGATAAAGCTGCACGGCCGCCTGGCCATAGGGGTCGCGGGGGTCGGGCCCGGCCATGGCCTGAAAGAACAGCGCCGCATCCGCCACGGTGCGCGCCATCGGCCCGGCAAAGGAATTGGCGGCGAACAGGTCGGGCAGCGCCAGATGCGGGATGACGCCCAGCGTCGGCTTCATGCCGACGATACCGCAGCAGGCGGCCGGGATGCGGATCGAGCCGCCGCCATCGGTGCCGATGGACAAGGGGCCCATGCCCGCCGCCACCGCCACCGCCGAGCCAGAGCTGGACGCGCCCGCCGTCACGCCGGGGTCGATCGGGTTCAGCGTCAGCCCGGTCAGCGGCGAGCTGGCGGTCTGGGCATGGCCGAATTCCGGCGTCGTGGTCTTGCCGATCATGATGCCGCCGGCGGCGCGGGCGCGGGCGACCGAGACCGCATCCTCGGCCGGCACGCTTTCTGCGAACAGGCGCGAGCCCATGGTGGTGCGCACGCCAGCCGTGGCCAGCAGATCCTTGACCGAATAGGGCACGCCATGCAGCAGCCCCAATTCGTCGCCGCGCATCACCGCCGCCTCGGCCGCCCGCGCCTCGGCCCGCGCCGCATCGGCGGCGACGGTGACGAAGGCGTTGAGGTCGCGGCGCGCCTCGATCCGCTCCAGCGCCGCCTCGGTCGCCTCGACGGGTGAGATGGCGCGGCGGCGGATGGCCTCGGCCAGGTCCACGGCGCTCAGGTCGGCGATCTCGGTCATCGCGGGCTCCTTTCAGATCATCCAATGGCCGCCATCGACCAGCAGCGTCTGGCCGGTGATGAAACGCGCCTCGTCGCTGGCCAGGAAGGCGACGGCGGCGGCCACGTCCTCGACCGCGCCGACGAAGCCGACCGGGGTCTTGTCGACGATCTGCTGGATCACCTGCGCCGGCACGCGGTCATGCGCGGCGGTGCGGATGGCGCCGGGCGCCACCGCGTTCACCGTCACGCCATGCGGCGCCAGTTCGCGGGCCAGGCCGCGGGTCAGCCCGATCACCCCCATCTTGGCGGCGGCGTAATCGGCCAGTCCCGGCTCGCCGGTAAAGGCGGCAAGGCTCGACATGTTGACGATGCGCCCGGCGCCGCGCTCGCGCATCGCCGGGGCCACCAGCCGGGCCATGCGCATGGCGCTGACCAGCGAGATCTCCAGCACGAAGCGCCAGACCTCCTCGCGCGAGTCGCAAAAGGGCGCGCTGCGCTCGCGGCCGCTTTGGCCCAGGTTGTTCACCAGCACGTCCACCGGGCCGAGTTCGGCCAGGAAACGGTCGTGGAAGCCGGCCAGGGCGGCGGCGTCCGTGCAATCGCCCTGGACCAGCAGCAGCCGCCCGCCCGCCTCGGCGGCGAGCGGCGCGGTGTCGAGGTCCATGACCCCGACCCGCGCGCCCTCGGCCAGCATGCGGCGGGCGATGCCGCCGCCGATGCCCGCCGCGCCGCCCGTCACCAGCACGGTCTTGTCCCTGAACCGCATGCATCCCGTCATGGCCGGCCTCAATGAAAGGTGCGGCCGCCATCGACCGCCAGGGCAACGCCGGTGACATAGGAGGATTCGCCGCTCGTCAGCCACAGGATCGCCGCGGCGATCTCGGCCGGATCGGCGATGCGGCGCAGGGCATAGCGGTCGCGCACCGCCTGCAACTGCGCCTCGGCATCGCCCGCCGGGTCGATCGAGCTGCGCAGCAGCGGCGTGTCGACGGCGCCGGGGCAGACCACGTTCACGCGGATGCCGCTGTCCGCCAGCTCCAGCGCCAGCGATTTCGAGAACATCTGCAACCCCGCTTTGGAGGCGGCATAGCCGCTGCGCAGCCGCAAAGGCACCAGACCCGCGCCCGAGGACAGGTGGACGATGGTGCCGCCCCCCGCCTGCCGCAGATGCGGCACCGCAGCCCGGCACAGCTTCATCGCGCCGGTCAGGTTCACGGCGATCAGCCGGTCCCAGGCCTCGTCGGTGATCTGCTCCAGTGCCGCGACCAGATCCAGGCCCGCGCAATTGACCAGCCCGTCCAGCCCGCCCAGCGCCCCGGCCAGCCGCGTCACCGCCGCCGCAAGCGCGGCGCTGTCGGTGATGTCGGCCACCGCGGCCGGCACCTGCAACCCATCCAGCGCCGCCCCGTCGCGGTCGATCACCGCGACGCGGGCGCCCTCGGCCAGGAAGCGCGCGACAGTGGCCCGGCCGATGCCCTGCGCGCCGCCGGCGATCAGGATGCGGCGGCCGGTCAGCGCCCCGCTCATGCCGCAGCGCCCTCCAGGCGCGGGCGCATGTCGGCGACCATCTCGTCGCAGCGGCCCATCCACACGTCGCCCTTGTCCAGCGCGCGCCGGATCAGCTGCTCAAGCACCCACAGGCGCGAGGGCTGGCCGATGATCTGCGGATGCATGCCGACCATCATCATCCGCCGCTCGGCATGCAGCATGTCCAGCTCCAGCGTCCACGCCTCAAGCAGGGCCGAGGGCGCCTGCATGGTCCGGCCCGGCAGCACGATGGAATATTGGAAGAAGGGCGCGTCATCCAGCACCCAGCGGAAGGGCAGTTCGACCAGCCGGGTCCGCTGCCCGTCCACCTCGTGCAGATAGGGCGAATCGTCGTCGAAGAAGTTCGAGGAATAGTCGAAGCCGTGTTCCAGCATCAGCTGCATGGAAATGTCGCTGAGTTCGGCCGCGGGCGAGCGCCAGCCGCGCGGCGCCTGCCCGGTGGCGCGCCTGATCGCCTCGAAGCCGCGCTCCATCTCCTCGCGCTCTTCCTCGTGGCTGAGGTTCAGGATCCAGCGGTGCGAATAGCTGTGGTGGGCGATCTCGTGCCCGCCTTGCAGGATGCGCTCGACCAACTCGGGGCGCTGGTCCACGACCAGGCCGGGGATGAAGAAGGTGCTGCGCAGGCCGTAGCGGCGCAGCAGGTCCAGCACGCGGTCGGTGCCGACCTTCCAGCCATAGGCGCCCTGCGACATCAGGATCGGGCGCCTGGCATAGGCCGGGTCGCGCGCCGTCCACATCGTCTCGGCATCGAGGTCGAAGGTCAGAAACAGCGGAAAGCCCTTGCTGGTCAGATGCATGGCTGGTCCTTTCAGACGAATTTGTGAAAGCCGGTCCAGCGCTCGGCCAGCAGCAGCACGATCACGGTGGCGACGATCAGCAGGGTCGAGATGGCGGCGACGCCCGGATTGACCCCCATCTCGACCGAGCTGAAGATCAGGATGGGCAGCGTGGTCTGCCGGGCGCTGGCCAGGAAGATCGTGACCGGCACGTTCTCCATCGAGGTGACGAAGGCGAACAGCGCCCCGGCGACCAGGCCGGGCTTGATCAGCGGCAGCGTGACCAGCCGGAAGGCGGTGAAGCCGTCCGCGCCCAGCACCCGCGCCGCCTCTTCCACCGAGACGTCAAGGCCCGAGAGGCTGGCCAGCGCCGAGCGCAGGATATAGGGCACGGTGATGACGACATGGGCGACGATCAGCACCAGGAAGCTGCCGCGCAGGCCGACCAGCGTCACATATTGCAGCATGGCCACCCCGATCACCACCGAGGGCACGATCAGCGGCGCCATCAGCAGCGCGGTGATCGCCTCGGATCCGGGGATGGCCTTGCGAAACAGCGCATAGGCCGCCGCGACGCCCAGGGCCAGCGACAGAAGCGTCGAGCTGACCGCCAGGATCAGGCTGTTGCGGATCGCCCGGATATAGACCGGATCGCTCAGCACCTCGGCGAACCATTTCAGCGTCCAGCCCTGCGGCGGGATGGTCAGGTAGGATGTCTCGCTGAACGAGGTCAGCACGACCACCAAGACCGGCACCTGCAGGAAGGCCACGACCAGCAGCGCGACGATGGAAATGGGCAGGGTGGGTTTCATGTCGCTCATGCCATGCCCGCCCATCTTCTGGTCATGCGGCTGGAGAGCCAGATGATGACCAGCGTCGAGGCCGCCAGCGCAAAGGACAGCGCCGAGCCGCTGGGCCAGTCCAGAAGCTGCATGTATTCGTCATAGATCAGCGTCGCCATCACCTGATAGGTCGGCCCGCCCAGCATCCTTGGCGTGACCAGCGCCGAGATGGTCAGCACGAAGACCAGGATCGAGCCGCCGATGATGCCCGGCGCCGTCAGCGGCAGGGTGACGGACCAGAACACATGCGTCCGGCTGGAGCCCAGCGTCGCGGCCGCCGCCTCGACGTCGCGGGGCACGTTTTGCAACGCCGCGACCAGCATCAGCACCATGAAGGGCAGGTAGATATGGGTCAGCCCGATCAGCAGGCCGGTCATGTTGAACATCAGCTTCAGCGGCCGCTCGATCAGGCCCAGGTCGATCAGCAGGTTGTTGACCACGCCGCGATTGGTCAGCAGCACGATCCAGCCGAAGGAGCGCACCACCAGGTTCAGCATCAGCGGAAAGATCACCAGAAGCGTCAGCGGCAGCCGCCAGCGCGGATGGCCGCGCACGATCAGATAGGCGACCGGATAGCCGGTCAGCAGGCACAGCACGGTGACGCCCAGCCCCAGCGCCAGCGTGCGCAGCACCACCTCGCGGTAATAGCCGTCGGTGGCGATGCGCAGGTAGTTTTCCCAGGTGAAGCTGCCCGCGACCATGCCCTGCCCCGGCTGGTATTCCTGGAAGCTGGTCGGCAGCAGCAGCACCAGCGGCACCACGAAGGACAAAAGCAGCACCAGCAGAAGCGGCGCGATCAGCAGCCATGCACTGCGCTGGCCGGTCATGACGCAGCCCCCTGCGGCAGCACGATGATGTCGCGCGGCCGGATCGCCAGATGCACCGGCTCGCCCGGCGCGAGGCTGGCGGTATCCTCGGCCGAGGGCACCTCGACCACGATCTCGGCGCCATGGGCCAGCCGCACCACCAGCTGCACCTGCGGCCCCGAGAAGGCGCGCAGCGCCACGGTGCCCGCCAGCGCGCCCGGCTCGGGCGTGCGCAGGACGCGGATCGCCTCTTGCCGCAGAAAGACCTCGGCCTCGCTGCCCTCGGGCAGGTCCAGCCGCTCGGGGCGCAGCGCCAGCCCAGCGCCAAGCGCGACGGTGCCGGCCTCGATGCGGCCTTGCAGCCGGTTCGGCTTGCCGATGAAGCTGGCGACGAAGGCGTTCGCCGGCCGGTGATAGATCTCCTCGGGCCTGTCCAACTGCTGGATCACGCCGCCATGCATGACGCCGACGCGATCCGACAGGCTCAGCGCCTCGGCCTGGTCATGGGTGACGAACAGCGTGGTGATGCGCAGTTCCTGCTGCAGCCGCTTCAGCTCGATCTGCATCTCGTCGCGCAGCTTGGCGTCGAGGTTGGACAGCGGCTCGTCGAACAGCAGGATGCTGGGCCGCGGCGCGATGGCGCGGGCCATCGAGACGCGCTGCTGCTGGCCGCCGGAAAGCTGGCGCGGGAAACGCGCGCCATAGCCGCCCAGCCGGACCATCTCCAGCGCGGCATTCACCCGCTCTTCCAGCGGCTTGCCGGATTCGCCCTTGCGGCGCAGGCCGAAGGCGACGTTCTCGAAGACCGTCATATGCGGAAACAGCGCATAGGACTGGAACACCAGCCCGATGTTGCGCTTGTTGGGCGGCAGGCGCGTCACGTCGCGCTCGCCGATCATGATCTGCCCCTCGGTCGGCTCCAGCAAGCCGGCGACCATGCGCAGGATCGTGGTCTTGCCGCAGCCCGAAGGCCCGAGGAGCGAGACGAACTCGCCCTCGGCGATCTGGAACGAGGCGTTCCTGACCACTTCCGTCTTGCCATAGCGCTTGACGATGTTGCGCAGGGAAAGGTTGCTCATCTCACCTCGTCGGGGCTTTGGATGGGTTGCGGTCGGTCCCGGCAGGAAACCCGCCGGGATCGGCTCAGCGCAGCACTTCGCGCTGCCAGCGGCGGGTCCAGTCGGGCATGACCACGGCCATCTCGGCCGGGTCCAGGAACAGCATCTGCCCGGCCTGCTCGGCACTGGGCAGGATGCTCGCCAGGTCGTCCGACAGAACCACCTTGCTGTTGACCGGGCCGATCACCTGCGCTTCCGAGAAGCATTTCTGCGCCTCGACCGACAGCACGGTGTCGATGAATTTCAGCGCCAGTTCCTGCTGCTGGGTGCCCTTGGGGATCGAGATGGTCGGGCGGATGCCCACCGCGCCTTCCTGCGGATAGGCGACGGCCAGCGGCAGCCCGCCCTTGATCGCCACGCCGGCGCGGTCGGGATACCAGACCGCGATGTCGATCTCGCCCCGCTCGAACAGCGAGACCACCTGGTCGGCCTGGGTGTGCAAGAGCACCGCCGATTGCGCCAGCGGCTTGATCTTGGCCAGGCCGGGACCTGGGTCTTGCAGCGTGCCGCCCTCCATCTGGTTCAGCGCGGCCAGGAATTGCCAGCCCGCGGTGGCCGAGACGTCGCCGATGGTGATCCGGCCTTCGTATTTCGGATCGAACAGGTCGTTCCACGAACTCGGCGGCGTGGCCACGGTGTCCTTGTTGTAGACGATGGTCGTCGCGCCCAGCATGGCGGCGACATAGGCGTCGCCCTTGCCCCAGGCGCCCTCGATGATGTCGGGTGCATTCGCCAGCGTGGCGCGGTCCAGCGGCACCAGCAGCCCTTCGTTCGCCATCTGCACCGCGAAGGCGTCGTCGGCAAAGACCACGTCCATGTCCGACTGCCCGGCGGTCGCCCTGACCGAGGCCGCGTGCTGCGCCGAACTGGCCGGCTTCAGCAGCACCGAGGCCCCGGTGGCCTGGGTAAAGGGCTGGACATAGCAGGTCTCGACGTTGTCGGCGAAAGAGCCGCCGAAGGCGCCGACGACCAGCTCCTGCGCGGATGCGGCCGCGATCGGGCCAAGCGCGGCAGCCGCCGCGACCGTCGTCGTCAATGCGAATTTTCTGAACACAAGCAAACCTCCCCGCCTGGTTGTTCTGGCCGGTCGCCGCAGGCGCTCGACAGGAACCGACTCTGCCAGTCTGGCATATGTCTTTCAGTAAAGATACTAGAAAGCTACTTGAAAGATACAATTCCAATGCCGTCGCGGATGGGGTAATGACGAAGGGCATGCGCATCATTCAGCGGCAAGGGCACAGCTTGGACGAGGAACCGATAAGATACTGGGAAAACGACCGGATCGGCCGCGGCATGCGGCAATGGCGACGCGAGGTGCCGCAGATCGACAGCAGCGGCAAGGCGGTGGTCGGCCGCGTCCTGCACCTGCAAGAGGTCATCATCGACAAGGTGAACCGCAACCTGGCGCGATTCGGCCTGAAGTTCCCGACCTATGCCATCCTGGCCACGATCCGCGTCAGCGGCCCGCCCTATCGCATGACGCCGAGCGAGCTGCTTGCCGCCATCGTCATCTCTTCGGGCGGGCTTTCCAACCTGCTGCGCAAGCTGGAAAAGGACGGGCTGGTGCAGCGCAGCGCCGACAAGCGCGACGGCCGCGGCGTCATCGTCGAGCTGACCGGCAAGGGCATCGCCCTGACCGATGAGAGCATGGCCGCCCATGCCGCGCTGGAGCGCGAGCTGATCGCCGCATTGTCGCCGCAGGACCGCGAGAACATGGCGCGGATGCTGAGCATCCTGATCGCCACCAACAGCGCGGGATAGCGGATGGACCGCACCCGCCACGCCGTCAACATCGAAGAGATTGAACAGGCGGCGCGACGCTACCTGCCGGGTTTCCTGTTCGATTTCATCGCCGGCGGCGTCGATGGCGAGGCGGGGCTGAACCGCAACCGACAGGCATTCGCCCGCCACCGGCTGGTGCCGCGCTATCTGCGCGACGTCTCGCGCCGGTCGCTGGCGACGCGCATCCTGGACCGCGACTACGCGATGCCCCTGGGCATCTCGCCCACCGGCCCGGCGCAGCTGTTTCGCCGCGATGCCGACCGGATGCTGGCCCGCGCCGCGCGCGAGGCCGACATTCCCTTCATCCTGTCCGGCGCCGCCGGCGCCTCGCTGGAAGAGATCGCCCGGATCGCGCCGGATCACGGCTGGTTCCAGCTTTATCCGGCCCGCGACCGGGCGATCACCCGCGACCAGATCCGCCGCGCCGCCGATGCCGGCACCCCGGCGCTGGTGCTGACCGTCGATACGCCGGTGACGCCCAAGCGCGAACGCCACCTGCGCAACCGCATCTCGGTCCCCTTCCGGCCCGGCCCGGCGCTGTGGCCGCGGCTGGCGAAAGAGGTGCTGCTGCACCCCGAATGGTTCCTACGCTTCCTGCTGGGCGGCGGGATGGAGACGATGGGCAACTGGGCGCCCTATGCCCCCAAGGGCGCCGGCGCCTCGGACGTGGCGGCCTTCTTCTTCGACCAGGCCTTCGTGCCGGGCGACAGCGGCACGCTGTGCTGGCGCGACCTGGAGACCTGCCGCGCGCTCTGGCCCGGCCCGCTGGTGGTCAAGGGCATCCTGCATCCCGAGGATGCCCGCCGCGCGGCCTCGCTTGGCGCGGATGCGATCCTGGTCTCGAACCACGGCGGCAAGGCGCTGGACGCGGCGCCCGCGGCACTGGACATGCTGCCGGCGATCCGGCGCGCAGTCGGCCCGGATTATCCGCTGTTCCTGGACAGCGGCGTCCGGCGCGGCTCGGATGTGGTCATCGCCTTGTGCCTGGGCGCGGATTTCGTCTTTGCCGGCCGACCGACGCTTTACGGCACCGCCGCCGGGGCCGAGGCGGGCGCGCGCAAGGCGCTTGCCATCCTGCGGCAGGAAACCGACCTGGTCATGGCCGGGATCGGCTGCGTCTCGCCGGCGGAACTGGGTGCGGACTGCCTGGCAGGCGGGGCCGGCAATGAAGAGGCGACGCCCTGACTGGACGGTCCCGCCCGTGGTTGTCCGGTGGCAACCCTTCGGACCGCAGGTCGGGCGGGTCGTGAAGACCCCGGAACGCTGGCCCGCCTGAACGCCGCCGCCTGGTCCGGTCGCCCCGCAACCGCAGCTGGAGATCGGTGTCGGGGGCACCCGGCATCGGCAAGGCCCGCCCGCCGTTGCGGCGCGGGCGGGCCCGGTGCGATCAGCCCTCGCCCATGCCCTCGGCCGGCTTGGTGGCGACTCCGCCGCGCACCTTTTGCTCGATGCGCCGGCCGGTTTCGGGGTCGATGCTTTTCCAATAGTCGAAGGCGCGGCTCAGCACCGGCTCGCGCACCCCGCCCAGCAGGCTGCCGGCCACCGTCTCGACCAGGGCGGCACGCTGCGCATCGTCCATGACCTCGCGCACAAGGGTGCCCGGCTGGGTGAAATCGTCGTCGTCAGCACGCAGCGTATAGGCGCTGCGGACCATGGCGCCGTCGGCCTCCCATCCCTCGGGCACCGGGCCTGTCGCATCGGCCCAGGGGCGGCCGACGCTGTTCGGGGCATAGGTCGGGGCGCTGCCGCTGTGGTGATAGGCCATCTGCCCGTCGAACATGTAGCTGTTCACCGGCACCTTGGGCTGGTTCACCGGCAGCTGGTGGAAATTGGTGCCGATGCGGTTCCTTTGCGCGTCGTTATAGGCGAATGCGCGGCCCAGCAGCATCTTGTCGGGCGACAGGCCGATGCCCGGAACCGTATTGCCGGGCGAGAAGGCCGCCTGCTCGATCTGGGCAAAGAAGTTCTCGGGGTTGCGGTTCAGCACCATCCGGCCGACGCGGACCAGCGGATAATCGGCATGCGGCCAGGTCTTGGTCAGGTCGAACGGGTTGATGCGATAGGTCCTGGCGTCCTCATAGGGCATGATCTGCACCGACAGGATCCAGCTGGGATGATCGCCGCGGGCGATAGCGTCGAAAAGGTCGCGGCGGTGGAAATCGGCATCCGCGCCGGCCATGGCCGCGGCCTCGGCATTGGTAAAGAAAGCCATGCCCTGTTCGGTGTGGAAGTGGTACTTGACCCAGAACCGCTCGCCCGCCGCATTCACCCACATATAGGTATGCGAGCCATAGCCGTTCATGTTGCGCCAGGTGCGGGGCAGCCCGCGCGCGCCCATCAGATAGGTGACCTGATGCGCGCTTTCGGGATTGTTGGTCCAGAAGTCCCATTGCATGTGGTTGTCGCGCAGGCCGGAATCGGCAAGCCGCTTCTGGCTGCGGATGAAATGGGGAAACTTCATCGGATCGCGCACGAAGAAGATCGGCGTGTTGTTCCCCACCAGGTCGTAGTTGCCCTCGGCGGTATAGAATTTCAGCGAGAAGCCGCGCACGTCGCGCCAGGTGTCGGGGCTGCCCATCTCGCCCGCGACGGTTGAGAACCGCGCCAGCATCTCGGTCGTGGCGCCCTTCTGGAACAGCGCCGCGCGGGTATAGGCCGAGACGTCCTCGGTGGTCTCGAACAGGCCGAAGGCGCCGGCGCCCTTGGCATGGGGCTGGCGCTCGGGCACCTTCTCGCGGTTGAAATGCGCCATCTGTTCCAGGAAATGCACGTCATGCAGCAGGATGGGGCCGTCGGCGCCGATGGTCAGCGAATTGCGGTCGCTGGGCGCGGGCGCGCCGGCGCCGGTGGTGGATTGCACGGCGTTGATGTTTTCGGGTTTGCCTTGATCTGACATGGGTGCCTCCTGACAGGTCTGGGAAAAAGCCGGGTCGCGGAAGGGGCGGCACCCGAACCGGCACCGCTCGCCCGCAGCTTGCCTGCCAGCCTAGCGGGGCTTGGCGCGGAAGTCTCGCCCCATGGTGGGGGTCGGTGGCATAATCCGCCGGGCACCTGCAGCGCGGGGTTTCCGCGCCGCGCCGGCTTCCAGCGGGCCGCCGGGCCGCCGCCGACGATCACAACGTCGTATTCCATCGACTCGCGTTCAACTTCGGACATGGCTCGGCCTCCCTGGCTGGCTGGTGGCGGTTGCGGGGCGCGGGTCGGGGGGCTCTGCCCCCC
>NZ_JRKO01000096.1 GCF_000763885.1 Paracoccus versutus
CGCCGCGACGGAGGCTTGCCAATCCCCCGCCCGCCCGCTAGCCAATTCCCCGGCGCGGGCGTGGCGGAATGGTAGACGCATGGGACTTAAACTCCCTGGGGCGCAAGCCTGTGCGGGTTCGAGTCCCGCCGCCCGCACCATATTCCCGCATATCCTTCCCCCCATGGTCCGGCGGCCTATAGCCTGATCCGCACCACCAATCCCTTCCGGCCCCTGCCGGCGGCATATCCTTTGCCAGCACCAGCCGCCGCCTGGCCCTCGAAAAGGGGCAAGGAAAAGCGCACCGGTTCGCCTTTCCCTGCCGCCCGAAAGGCCCTTACCACCACGCTCGGGCCTGTCCGGGGGTGCCGCTTGCACCGCATGCCATCCCTACCCCGGCGGCCCTTTCGCGGCAAACGCCAACCGCGCGCGATTTTAAACAAATCGCCTTGGTTCCCCCGCCCGGCTCGGCTAGGTTCGCGCCGGAATCCGAACCCAGGAGAACATGATGGCACAGCGCCTCCACCTCGTTTTCGGTGGTGAACTTGTCGATCCCACCCGCACCGAGTTCCGCGACACCAGGGACATCCATATCGTCGGCATCTTCCCGGACTACGCCCAGGCCCATGCCGCCTGGAAGGCCGAGGCGCAACGCACCGTGGACAGCGCCCATACCCGCTATTTCATCGCCCACCTGCACCGGCTGCGCGACGAAGAGCGCGAGGTCAGCCCGACCGAGGAACTGGGCAGCTAGGCCCCCGCGAATCGCGATGCTTCCCGCCGATGCAACCGCGTCCCTGGCGCTTTGGCTGCACCTGCGCCGCCGCGCGGCGCTGGCCGGCAGCCCGGTCGAACTCCCCGAGGCCCCGCCGGGCGAGGGGCCGCTGGTCATGGTGCATCTGGCGGAACAGGCCGAAGAGCCGCCGCAGCCGGGCGCGCTGGTCAGGGCGCTGCTGGCCCGGCGGCCGGGGCTGCGCTTCGCCTTTCTCGGCGCGCCCTTGGCCCCGGACACCCTGCCTGCCGGGCTGCGCGCCGTGACCCTGCCCCGGCCGCAGGATCCGGCCGCGGTGCGCGAGGTGATCCGGGCGCTGCAGCCGCGGGCGCTGCTGGTCCTGGGCGACCAGCTTCCGGCCGCGCTGATCTCGGGCGCGGCCGAGCAGAACCTGCCGGTCATCCTGTGCGAGGCGCGGCTCGTGGCCCATGCCCGGCGCGGATCGTGGCGCGGCGCGGTCAATCGCGGGCTGATGGGCAAGATCGCCCGCATCCTCGCCCCGGACCCGACCGCCGCCGCCGCCGCCCGGCAATTGGGCGCCCCGCCCGGCCGGATCGAGCTGACCGGCCCGATCACCGAGACACGGCCGCCCTTGGCCGCCAACGAGGCAGAGCGGCGCGCGCTGGCCCAGATCCTGGCCGGCCGCCACAGCTGGCTGGCGGCCTGTCCCACGCTACCCGAGGCCAAGGCGGCACTGGCCGCGCACCAGGCCGCGCTGCACCACAACCACCGCGCCTTGCTGATCCTGGCCGGGCTGCCGGCCGAGACGATCCCCCAGGTCCGGGCCGAGGTCGAGGCGCTTGGCCTGGCCGCCGTGCTGCGCTCGGACGACGAAGACCCCTCGCCCGACGATCACGTGCTGATCGCCGAGGACACGCAGGAGATGGGCCTGTGGTATCGGCTGGCACCGGTCTGCTTCATGGGCGGCACGCTTCTGCCCGGTCCGGGCCTGGCGCCGCGCCACCCGTTCGAGCCGGCGGCGCTTGGCTCGGCCATCATCCACGGCCCGCTTACCGAGGCGCATGGCCCGGAATGGACACAGCTCGACGGGGCCTCGGCCGCGCGGCTGGTGACCGAGGCGGCCGGGCTGACGCGCGCGGTCGCGGATCTCTCGGCGCCGGATCAGGCGGCGATGCTGGCCGGCAACGCCTGGTCGGTCAGCACCGGCGGCGCCGCCGTCCTGGGCCGCATCGCCGATACCGTCCTCGAGGCCATGGAGAACCCGCAATGAGCCGCCGCGCCCCCGATTTCTGGTTCCGGCCGCCGGGGCTCAAGGCGCGGCTGCTGGCGCCGCTGGGCGCGCTTTACGCCGCGGCCACCGCCCGCCGCCTGGTGCGGGGGCCACGCACGCGGCCGGGGGTGCCGGTGATCTGCATCGGCAACCTGAACGCCGGCGGCACCGGCAAGACGCCCACCGCCATCATGCTGGCGCAACTCTTGCAGGACCGCGGCGTTGCCGTGCATGTGGTCTCGCGCGGCTATGGCGGCAGCGAAAAGGGACCGCTGCGGGTCGAGGAATCGGGCCACAAGGCGGCCGAGGTCGGCGACGAGCCGCTGCTGATGGCCGCCTTCGCCCCGGTCTGGGTCGCCGACGACCGACAGGCGGGCGCAAGGGCGGCGGTCGAGGCCGGGGCGCAGGCGATCCTGCTCGACGACGGTTTCCAGGATCCGGCGCTGGCCCATGACCTGGCGCTGGTGGTGGTCGATGCGGCCAAGGGCTTCGGCAACGGGCTTTGCCTGCCCGCGGGGCCGCTGCGCGAGCCGGTGGAACGCGGCCTCGCCCGCGCCGACCTGCTGCTTTCGATCGGCGAGGCCCCGGCCCAGGCGCAATTCGCCGCGGCCTGGGGGGCGCATCTGTCCCTGCCGCACCTGACCGGCCGGCTTGCGCCCCTGCAGACCGGCATGGACTGGCAGGGCCAGCGCGTGCTGGCCTTTGCCGGCATCGGCCATCCCGAGAAATTCTTCGCCACCTTGCGCGACTTGGGCGCAGAGGTGGCCCGCGCCGAGGCGCTGGAGGACCACCAGCCCTTCACGCCGCAGCTGCTGACCCGGCTGGAAACCGAATCGCGGCTGATCGGCGCGCAGCTGGTGACGACGGAAAAGGACGCGGTGCGGCTGCCGCGCGGCTTCCGGCCCAAGGTGCTGGCCCTGCCGGTGCGGCTGCAACTGGAGGACCCGGCGCCGCTTGCCGACCGGCTGGCCGCGCTGGGATTGTGAAAGGCCCCGAAACGGGTCCGGGGCCTTCCGCTTTCTCCGTTCTCCAAATACTCCCGCGGCCGCGCCGCCCGGAGATCGCTCAGCCTTTCTCGGCCAGCTTGGCGTCGATGATCTTCTTCAGCTCTTCCCAGGGCTGGTTCTGCACCTTTTCGCCGGCGATGATGAAGGTCGGCGTGCCCTCGACCTGGTCGGCGGTGGCATGGGTCTGGAAGGTGGCGACCAGGTCCGCGACCTTCTGCTTGTCGTTCCAGCAGGCATCCATCTGCTCGGTCGTCATCCCGGCCTTGGCGCCGATCTTGCGCAGGTTCGCCGCGATCTCGTCGCCCGATTTCGCGTTCAGCCAGTTCTTCTGGTCGTCGAAGATCAGGTCCGAGACAGCATAGTATTTCTCGTCCCCGCCGCAGCGGGCAAGGATGCCGGCCCAAAGCCCGACCGCATCGAAATAGACGTCGCGCTGGATGAAGCGCACCTTGCCGGTATCGACATATTCCGCCTTCAGCCTGGGCAGGTTCTCGTCATGAAAGACCGCGCAATGGCTGCAGGTGAAGCTGGCATATTCGATGATCGTGACCGGGGCGTCGGCCTGGCCCAGCGCGATGTCGGGCAGAACCTTGCCCTCCGGCGCCGGCTCGGCGGCATTCTCGGCGGGTTTCGCCTCTTGCGCCATCGCGGGCAGCGCGGAAAGGGTCAGCGCGGCCGTGGCGGCGGCGATCAGGGAGCGGCGAAGCAGCATCATGGATTGGCCTTTCGGTCGTTGGCGTCCCGGCGGGACAGGATGTTCAGCGCCAGCCGCCGCATGGCGGCGGACAGCGCGGGATTGTCGAAGCCCGAGGCGATGGCCTCGGCCTGGGCGAGGTCTTGCGGACCCGGCGCAGCCGCGCGGCGCGGCGCGGCAAGGAACGCGGCCTGCCCCTCGGCAAAGCCTTCCGCGCCTTGGGCATCGGCCCCTTCGGCAAAGCCGACGGGCGCGGTCTGGGTCAGCACGATGCGCGAGACGGCGTTGAAGCCGTAGCAGGCGTTCACCCGCGCGCGGATCTGTTCCAGCTGCATGCCGATCAGCGGCGCCTGCGCCCCCGGCACCAGCAGCGTCAGCGTGGCGCCCATGGACTTGCCATGGCTGATCCTGACCGGGCGGGTATGGGCGGCAAGCTCGGGGCCGACCACCTCGGGCCAATGGGTCAGCAGCCGGGTCGCGGCAAAGCCCCGGCCCTCGCCCACCGCCTTGACCCGATGCGCGACCAGCTGGGCCGCGGCCTCGAAGCCGCGCATCCGGCGGCGGGGCTGGGTTTCGGGTTTCTTCTGGGCCATCGGGCGACCATATGGTTTATCTGGCGCGCAGTCTGGACCGCGGCGCGCCCGGATACCAGAGAGACGAGGCTGAAAATTGCGTGACCCCAGGGTGATCCCGACCGAGCTGCTGGCATGGTACGACCGCCACGCCCGCGTGCTGCCATGGCGCATGCCGCCGGGCGGCGGCGCGGCCGACCCCTATCGCGTCTGGCTGTCCGAGGTCATGCTGCAACAGACCACCGTCGCCGCGGTAAAGTCCTATTTCCAGCGCTTCACCAGCCTCTGGCCCACGGTCCACGACCTTGCCGCGGCCGAGGATGCGCAGGTCATGGCGGAATGGGCCGGGCTTGGCTATTACGCCCGCGCCCGCAACCTGGTCGCCTGCGCCCGCGCGGTCGCGGCCATGGACGGATTCCCCGATACGCGCGAGGGGCTGGCGGCCCTGCCCGGCATCGGCGCCTATACCTCGGCCGCCATCGCCGCCATCGCCTTCGACCGGCCCGAGACAGTGGTGGACGGCAATGTCGAGCGCGTGGTCGCACGGCTTTTCGCGGTCGAAACCCCGCTGCCCGCCGCCAAGCCGGAACTGGTCGCGCTGGCCACCCGCCTGACCCCGCCCCGGCGGTCGGGCGATTTCGCCCAGGCCATGATGGACCTGGGCGCGACCATCTGCACGCCCCGCAGCCCGGCCTGCGGCATCTGCCCGATCATCCCCCATTGCGCGGCCCGCGCGCAGGGCATCGCCGCGGACCTGCCGCGCAAGGCGCCGAAGAAGGCCAAGCCCCTGCGCCGCGGCATCGTATGGATCGGCTTTGCCGAGGGCGCGGTCCTGGTCGAGACCCGGCCGGACAGGGGCCTGCTGGGCGGCACGCTGGCCTTTCCCTCGACGGGCTGGGACGGCTCGGACCTGCCGCCCCCGGCGTCCGCGGACTGGCAAGAGATCGGGCTCGTCCGCCATGTCTTCACCCATTTCGCGCTGGACCTGACGGTGATGTCCGCCCCCTTGACCGCGGCACCGCAGCGCGGCAGTCTGGCACCGTTCAGCGAGTTCAGACCTTCCGCCCTGCCAGGGCTGATGCGCAAGGCCTGGGCGCTTGCCCGCCCCGAAACCGCAACCGGGTCTGCGACAACCGGTCGCCGTGGCAAGCCATGGCGAAACCCGCCACAGTCCCCCGCGTGACACGCATTTCTCCCGGCTGCTCAAGCCCCGTATCAAGACCGATTATTTCGTTGCCCCCATGCAAACCGCTTTTCGTTCCCGTCTGATCGACGCCCTGCCCTTCTGGCTTTCGCTGGGCATGGTTCCCCTTTTCCTCATCGCCGCGCGTTTCGGCGGCTGGTGGTTCCTGCTGATGCCGCTCTACGCCTGGTATCTGATGACCATGCTGGACGCGATCCTGGGCCTGAACGAGGAAAACCCCGACACCGAAACCCCCGAGGCGCAGCTGTTCTGGTATCGCGCCATCACCGTGATCTGGTTCCCGATCCAGGCGGCGATGATCTTCGGCGCGATCTGGTATTCCGCCCGCAGCGGCCTGACCGGCTGGGAAAGGCTCGGCCTGTTCTTCGGCATCGGCGTGGCCTCGGGCACCATCGGCATCGTCTATTCCCATGAATTGCTGCACCAGAAGAACCGGCTGGAGCGCTGGATGGGCGACCTGCTTCTGGCCTCGACGCTTTATTCGCATTTCCGCACCGAGCACCTGCTGGTGCATCATTCCTGGGTGGCGACGCCGCGCGACGCGGTTTCGGCCCGCTACAACGAAGGGTTCTTCCGCTTCTTCCTGCGCGTGCTGGCCGAATGCCCGAAAAGCGCCTGGCAGGCCGAGGCGCGGCGGCTGACCCGCGCCGGCCGGTCGAAATTCGACCGCCGCAACCCGTTCTGGCGCTATGGCGCGCTGCAACTGGCGATGCTGGCCCTGGCGGCGGCGCTTGGTGGCTGGCAGGGGATCTTGCTGTTCCTCTGGCAGGCCTTCGTCGCCGTCTGGCAGCTGGAGCTGACCAATTACGTCGAACATTACGGGCTGACCCGCAAGCATCTGGGCGAGGGCCGCTATGAACATGTGCTGCCGCGCCACAGCTGGAACAGCGCGCACACGGCGACGAACTGGCTGCTCATCAACCTGCAACGCCATTCCGACCATCACTACAAGCCCGACCGCCGGTTTCCGCTGCTGCAAAACTATAGCGAGGAAGAGGCGCCGCAATTGCCGATGGGCTATCCGGCCATGACCTTCCTGGCCATGGTCCCGCCCCTGTGGCGGCGGCGGATGAACCCCCGCGTCCGGGCCTGGCGGCGGCAGTTCTATCCCGAGATCACCGATTGGCAGCCCTATAACCGCGGCAAGCTGCCGATGCCGCGCGGCGCGCTCTAGCGCCGCCGGCGCAGGCCGCCCCACCGGTTCCGGCAAAGCTGAAAAGGCCCCGCCCGGCGGCATGCCGCAGGACGGGGCAAGGCGGTCCCGGCCGCACCAGAGCTTGCGGAGCCTCGGGACTTGGCGAAAGCGGAAAACTCAGTGGGCGCGGCCTTCCTCGGCCTCCATCTCGGCGCGGATCTGCTGGCGCAGGATGTCGATGGGCACCATCCGCCCCTCGCGCCGGAAATGCCAATAGGTCCAGCCGTTGCAACTGGGCGCCCCTTCCAGCGCCGCGCCGACCTGGTGGATCGAGCCCTTCACGTCATTGCCGATCAGGCTGCCATCGGCGCGCACCTTGGCCTTGTGGCGGTTGTTGAGCGAATAAAGCTCCTCGCCCGGCCGCAGCATCCCGCGCTCGACCACCTGGCCGAAGGGCACGCGCGGCTCGGCGCGCTTGGGCTTGATGGTGGCGATGGCCTCGCTGTCGAACTTGCGGATGCGGGCAAGGCGCTTTTCGGCCACCTCGCGATAGGCCTGCTCACGCTCGATGCCGATGAAGTCGCGGCCCAGCATCTTGGCCACGGCGCCGGTGGTGCCGGTGCCGAAGAACGGGTCCAGCACCACGTCGCCGGGATTCGTGGACCCGACCAGGATGCGGTGCAGCAGCGCCTCGGGCTTCTGGGTCGGATGCGCCTTGGCGCCCTCCGCGTCCTTCAGCCGCTCGCCGCCGGTGCAGATCGGCAGCACCCAGTCGGAACGCATCTGCACGCCCTCGTTCAGCGACTTCAGCGCCTCGTAGTTGAAGGTGTATTTCGCGCCCTCGGACTTGCTGGCCCAGATCATCGTCTCATGCGCATTGGTCAGCCGCTTGCCGCGGAAATTCGGCATCGGGTTGGCCTTGCGCCAGACCACGTCGTTCAGGATCCAGAAGCCCTGGTTCTGCAATTCGGCCCCGACGCGGAAGATGTTGTGATACGAGCCGATGACCCAGATCGCCCCGTCGAGCTTGAGGATGCGCCGCGCCGCCGCCAGCCAGTCGCGGGTAAAGCGGTCATAGGCGGCGAAACCGGAAAACTGGTCCCAATGGTCGTCCACCGCATCGACGCGGGAATTGTCCGGCCGGTGCAGCTCGCCCTTCAGCTGCAGGTTATAGGGCGGGTCGGCAAAGATCAGGTCGACGCTGGCCTCGGGCAGCGCGTTCATGATCTCGATGCAATCGCCGGCGAGAATCTGGTTAAGCGGAAGCGTTCGCGCCGCAGCGCGGGATTTGGTGTCAAGCTTGGTCATCACTGCCTCGGGTTTCGGCTATTGGTTTGCCGATTTGCTGGGGCCGATAATGAGTCACAGCCGATTCGCCGTCAAATTCTTTTTCGAATCAACAGCTTGCAGTTTCTTCTTTACACAATATCTTGTGGACCGGGGCAAAGCTGCGCCTATGATATGGGGTCACGCCCAGATCTAGCAGCGCCTGGCGATGCGCCGGGGTCGGATAACCGGCATTCGCCTCCCAGCCGTATCCGGGATGCTGTTGCGCCAAATCCACCATGATGCGATCGCGCAACAGTTTGGCCAGGATCGAGGCCGCCGCGATCGACAGGCAACGCGCATCGCCGCCGACCACGGCCTGCCCCGGCAGGTCCAGCTCGCGCGGCAGCATGTTGCCGTCGACCAGCACCAGGCAGGGCCGCCGGCGCAGCCCGGCGATGGCCCGGCACATCGCCAGGTGCGAGGCGCGCAGGATGTTCAGCCGGTCGATCTCCTCGACGCTGGCATGGCCGACGGCCCAGTCGCAGCGCGCCATGATCAGCTCGGCCAGCACCTCGCGGCGCTTCGCCGTCAGCTTCTTGGAATCGTTGAGCCCCTCGGGAATGCAGGTGACATCCAGGATCACTGCCGCCGCCGTCACCGGCCCCGCCAGGGGTCCGCGCCCGACCTCGTCGACGCCGGCGACGAACCGCGCGCCCTCGCGCAGCGCGGCCTCCTCCAGGGCATAGTCGGGCAGGCTCATGCCTCGACGGTGACGGGGGCGATCGCGACCTCCTCCAGGTTCACCCCCCCGCCCTCGCGATCCACGACCAGAAAATCGGCCGGCCGGTCCAGCGGCGTCAGCACGCCGTGCCAGACCCCGGCGCGCAGATTCACCCCCATGCCCGCCGGCACCAGGAAGGCGATGGGCGCGCCCGGCCGCCCGCCCTCGTCCGGGGCGACGATCGACAGCCAGGGATCGGGCCCCAGCGGCACGAAGGCCTGCGAGCCCAAGGGATGCCGCTCCAGCAGCGCGCAGTCATAGGGCAGGCTCACCGGCTCGGACCGGAAGATCGAGATGATCGCCTCGCCCCCGCCGCGCTCGACCGTGGCCAGCGCGTGATGGCGCTCGCAGCGCCCGGCGTTGATCATCTTGCTGGGTGCCTCGCGCGGGGTCAGCAACTCGCCGAAAGGGGCGAACTCATCGGCCGTGATCGGCCTTGCCTTGATCGTCGTCATGTTTCTTTCGTGCCCAAATATCCCGGGGGTCCGGGGGCAGCGCCCCCGGCCCGAACTCTACAACCGCCCCATCCGCGGCAGGAAGATGGTCAGCAGGCCCATCAGCGGCAGATAGGAGCAGACCTGATAGACGAATTCGATCCCCCTGGCATCGGCGATCACCCCCAGCACCGCCGCGGCGATCCCGCCCATGCCAAAGGCGAAGCCGAAGAAGATGCCGGCGATCATCCCGGTCCGCCCCGGCACCAGCTCCTGGGCAAAGACCACGATGGCCGGAAAGGCCGAGGCCAGGATCACCCCGATCACCACGGTCAGAAGCCCGGTCGCGACCAGCCCGACATGCGGCAGCACCAGGGTAAAGGGCAGGATGCCCAGGATCGAGAACCAGATCACCTTCAAGGGCCCGACCCGGTCGCCGACCAGCCCGCCCAGCATGACGCCCGCCGCCATCCCGCCCAGGAACAGGAACAGCATCACCTGCGCATGCTGGGTGCTGAGCCCGAATTTCTCGATCAGGAAGAAGGTGTAATAGCTGGAAATGCTGGCGGTATAGATGTTCTTGGTGAATGTCAGCAGCGCCAGCACCACGATGGCCAGCGCCACCCGCTGGCGGGTGAATGGCAGGGCCTCGGCGGGACGCGCCGAGGCGGCCTTGCGCCGCCCGTCGGCCCAGCTGCCGATCCGCCACAGGATCGCCGATCCCGCCATGGCCGCGATCGAGAAGATCGCGACCGATGGCCGGCCCAGCGGCACCACGATGAAGGCCGCCAGCAGCGGCCCCAGCGCCGCCCCGAAATTACCGCCCAGCTGGAACAGCGACTGCGCCGTACCGAATCGCCCGCCCGAGGCGATGCGGGCCACGCGCGAGCTTTCGGGATGGAACACCGCCGAGCCGATGCCGATCAGCATCGCCCCCGACAGGAGCACCCAATATTCATGCGCCAGCGCCAGCAGCAGCACCCCGACGAAGGTCGAGCCCATGCCGACGGCCAGCGAACGCGGCATCGGGTTGCGGTCCGTGACCATGCCCACCACCGGCTGCAAAAGCGAGGCCGTGACCTGGAAGGCAAAGGTCATCATGCCGATCTGCCAATAGGACAGCGCGAATTCCTCGCGCAGCAACGGATAGATCGCGGCCAGCATGGACTGCATGATGTCGTTGATCATGTGGCACAGGCTGATCGCGACCAGAACCGTCCAGGCCGTGGCGGAAACGCCCTGGCCGCGGAACATCGAAGCTTCCGACACGGCAACACCTCTTGAGAATCGCCCGATTTGTCCCGTCCGGCCGGCAAAATGTCAACCGTGGCAGGCGGAACACGGCCGGCCGGCGCGATTGTCCTTGACCCTCACGGGAATTTGCTCTCAAAAACTAAACCAATAAGTTTACTTAAGCCTCTGGTCGGGCGAGACATGTGGCACGGCCTTGTTGCAGCCTCGGTGCCGCGAACCGTTTGATCCAGACGTATCGAGTTCTGCCGCCCCCTCGACGCAAAGACATATTCCAGAGATGATTGAACTTCCCCGCCACCTTGCCCAGGCACTTTCGGCCGAACAACAAGAGCGCAAGCGTCGGAACATGACCTGGCAGGCCGTCCAGGAAGAGGTTCTGACCCGGATCCACGACGGCCATTGGCCCGAGGGCGAACTGATCCCGACCGAGGCCGAGCTGGCGACCTAATTCGGCTGCGCCCGCGCCACCGTGAACCGCGCCCTGCAGACCCTGGCGCAAAGCGGCGTCCTGGAGCGCCGGCGCAAGGTCGGCACCCGCGTCGCGCAGCACCCGCGCGTGCAGATGGTGCGCTTCCTGCTGCGGCGCGAGATCGAGGCGGCGGGCAAGGCCTATGGCTATGCGCTGCTGGACTACCAGGAATGCCCGCCCCCGGCCGATGTGGCGCAGGCCATGCTGCTGCGCACCGACGACAGCCTCTTGCGCATCAAGGCCCGGTTCAGCGCCGACGAGGCGCCCTATTGCTGCGAGGAACGCTGGATCAACAGCTACGCCACCCCCGGCCTGACCCGCGAGGCGCTGTTGCAGATGAGCCCCTGCGAATGGCTGCTGGGCCATGTGCCGATCAACCGCGCCAGCATGGCGATCGGGGCGACGCTGGCCGGCTCGGGCTTCGTGGCCGAGGCGCTGGGACTGGCGCCGGGCGATCCGGTCCTGGTCACCGAACGGATCGACTGGCTGAACAACATGCCGGTTTCGCTGACGCGGCGCTATTTCCCGCAACACCACCGCTTCGCCGCCACGATCTGAGCCGGGCGTTCAACCCGAGTTGACCGGCTCTTGCTTGCCTTGCGCGGCACATTTGGCCAAATGTGCCCGACAAAAGCAAAAGACCACAGGCAAACAGAACGGTTCCGAGCATGTTCCCGACCCGACCCCGCACGGGCCTTTTTCCGCATCTCGCGCTGGCCGCGGCCACCCTTGTGCTGCCGCTTTCCGCCGGCTGGGCGCAGACGGCAGCGCCCGCCTCCGGCACCTCGGCGCAGGTCGCGGCGCCCACGCCCAGGGCCCTGGCCTCGATCACCCCGGCCGAGATCGAGGCGGCCGTCTATGACGGCACCGACCTGCCCGCGGGCCAGTCCGCCCTGACCGCCAAGGTGCAGATCCTGCTCGACCGCGCCGGCATCTCGCCCGGCGTGGTGGACGGCTGGCGCGGCGGCATGAGCGAAAGCGCCATCATGGCCTTCCAGCGCCGCTCTGGCCTGCCGATGACGGGGCGCATGGATCACGCGGTCTGGGATCTGCTCCAGGGCTATGCCGCCGCGCCGCTGACCATGGCCTATACCATCACCGAAGAGGACGCGACCGGCCTGGTGGACCGCATCCCCTCGGATTATGCCGAAAAGGCGGCGATGAGTTCGCAGGGCTATACCAGCGTGCTGGAAAAGCTGGCCGAACGCTTTCACATGGACGAGAAGTTCCTGGCCAAGCTGAACCCCGGCGCCCGCTTCCAGCCCGGCGAGACGATCCATGCCACCGTGCCCGCCAAGCCGATCCGCGCCAGCGTCACCCGCATCATCGTGGACAAGGAAACCCGCCGCGTCGCCGCCTATGACGCCAAGGGCAACATGGTCGCGGACTACCCGGCCACCGTCGGCTCGGCCGACACGCCCTCGCCCCACGGCAACCACGTGGTCGATGCGGTGGCGCTGAACCCGACCTATACCTACAATCCGCACCGCAACTTCAAGCAGGGCGAGAACGACCGGGTGCTGATCATCCCGCCGGGGCCGAACGCGCCGGTCGGCAATGTCTGGATCGACCTGTCCGAGCCGACCTATGGCATCCACGGAACCGCGACCCCGTCGCAGCTGTTCCTGAACCAGTCGCATGGCTGCGTGCGGCTGACCAACTGGGACGCATGGGAGCTGGCGCATATGGTCAAGCCCAAGGTGACGACGGTCGAATTCCTGCCCCCCGGCGTGCGGATCGCCGATGTGACCGGGATCTCGCCCGTGGCGGCGGCAACGCAGACGGCGGCGGTCGCGGCCATCGCCAGCACGCGCCCGCCGGCCCGCGGCGACCGGCTGCCGCCGGCCGCACCCGCGGCAGTCGCCATCCCCGCCGCCGCGACCATGGCCGAGGCCGCCGCAGCGACCGCCGCCGCCGTGGTCACGCCCGAGCCGCTGGTCATCACCCCCGACGTCCCGGCCTCGAACGAGCCGCTGGTCCCCGAGGCGGCCCCGGCCCTGCCCGTCCAGGAAGAGCCGGAATATCCCTCGGACGCGGTGCTGCCGGAAAGCCTGCCCGGACAGGCGCCGGGCAGCGTGACGCTGTATCCCCAGGCCGGGCAGCCCTGAGGATGCGCTGGCTGGCGCCGATTCTGGTGGCGATGGCCGCGCTGCTGACCGCCCCCGCATCGGCGCAGGA
>NZ_JRKO01000097.1 GCF_000763885.1 Paracoccus versutus
GCGGGGACCACCGCCACCGGCACCGGGGCCGAGGCGCTGCGGAACGGCAAGCGCACCACCATCCTTGTCACCGGCCGCGCCCTGCGCGCCCCGCAGGCCGAGATGCTGGACCGCATCGCGCAAAAGACCGGCGCGCGCCTCATGGCGCAGCAGGCCAATGCCCGGATGCAGCGCGGCGCGGGCCGGGTGGCGCTGGACCGCGTTCCCTATGTCATCGACCAGGCGCTGGCGACTTTCGCCGAAACCGAGCAGCTGGTGCTGATCGGCGCCAATGCCCCGGTCGGCTTCTTTGCCTATCCCGGCAAGCCCGGCTCGATGCTGCCCGAAGGCTGCCGGGTGATCGCCATGGCGGGCGCGGACGACGACCTGCCCGCCGCCATCGCCGCTCTGGCCGGGGAAACCGGCATGGCGTCCGCCCCGCGACTGGCGGAACGCGGCGCGCCGGACATGCCCGGCGGCGCGCTGACCCCGGACGCCATCGCCGTCGCGCTGGCGCATCTGATGCCGGAAAACGCCATCGTCTGCGACGAATCCGTGACCTCGGGGCGGGACTTCTTCCGCTCGACCCACGGTGCCGCGCCGCATGACTTCCTGCAACTGACCGGCGGCTCCATCGGCGAGGGCATCCCCATGGCCACCGGCGCCGCGGTGGCCTGCCCCGACCGCAAGGTGATCGGGCTGCAAGCCGACGGCAGCGGCATGTATACCGTGCAGGGCCTGTGGACGCAGGCGCGAGAGCGGCTGGACGTCGTGACCATCGTCTTTGCCAACCGCCTCTACAAGATCCTGCATGGCGAATTGCAGAACGTCGGCGCCGGCACCCCCGGCGAGAACGCCCGGCGGATGCTGGACCTGGACGATCCGGCGCTGGACTGGGTGCGCATCGCCGGCGGCATGGGGGTCGAGGCCGCCAGGGCCGATACCGCCGAAGCCTTCTTCGACCTGCTGCGTTCCGCCATGTCGCGCAAGGGGCCGTTCCTGATCGAAGCCGTGGTCTGAAAGGGGCCAGCCATGATCCGCCGCATCCCGCATTGCAGCCATTGGGGCGCCTACACCATCCTGGTCGAGGACGGCCGGATCGCAGGCGTGGAACCGCTGGCCATGGACCCCGCGCCCTCGGCCATCATCCATTCCGTCGCCGAATGGGCGAAGCCCGACCGCCGCGTGCTGCGCCCCATGGTGCGCGAAGGCTGGCTGGCCAAGCGCGAAGGCAGCGACCGCCATGGCCGGGGCCGCGAGCGTTTCCTGGCCCTCCCCTGGGACGAGGCGCTGGACCTTGTCGCCGGCGAGATCGCGCGCGTGGCCAAGACCCACGGCAATGCCGCGATCTTTGCCGGCAGCTACGGCTGGACCTCTTGCGGGCGGTTCCACCATGCCTCTTCGCTGCTGAAGCGGATGCTGAACCTGGCCGGCGGCTATACCGGCCATGTCGATACCTATTCCATCGCCGCCGGGCCGGTGATCCTGCGCCATGTGCTGGGCGACGACCGCGCCTGCGGCGGGCAGGCCAATACGCTGGACGACATCGCCGAGAATACGGAAACGCTGGTGGTCTTTGGCGCCATGTCGCCCCGCACCGCGCAAAGCGAGGCCGGCGGCATCGGCGCGCATTACCTGGAAGGCTATCTGCGCCGGATCGCGGAACGCGGGGTGGGGGTGATCCATGTCTCGCCGCTGCGCGACGACCTGCCGGATTGGGTGGGCGCGGAATGGTGGCCGATCCGGCCCAATACCGACGCGGCGCTGATGCTGGGCCTGGCGGGCGAAATCGTGGCGGCGGGGCGGCAGGATGCCGGTTTCCTTGCCCGCTGCACCAGCGGCTCGGACGAATTCCTGGCCTATCTGCGCGGCGAACCGGACGGGCAGCGCAAGGACGCCGCCTGGGCCGCGGCCATCACCGGCCTGCCCGCCGACGCGATCCGGGCCCTGGCGCTGCGGTTGGTGGACAGCCGCAGCATGCTGACCGTCAGCTGGGCCCTGCAGCGCGCCCATCATGGCGAGCAGCCCTTCTGGGCCGCGCTGGGGCTTGCGGCCGTGGCGGGCCAGATCGGCCTGCCCGGCGGCGGGGTCGGATACGGCTACGGCTCGCTCGGCGGCGTGGGCGCGCCCTTTTCCGTCGGCAAGTCGCCGGGCATGTCGCAGGGGGTCAAGCCCATCGACAGCTTCATCCCGGTGGCGCGGATCAGCGACATGCTGCTGAACCCCGGCGCGCCCTTTACCTATCAGGGCGAGACGCGGCACTATCCCGACACGCGGCTGGTCTATTGGGCGGGCGGCAATCCCTTCCACCACCACCAGGATCTGAACCGGCTGTCTCAGGCGTGGACCCGGCCAGAGACGATCGTCGTGCAGGATCCGATGTGGACCGCGACCGCGCGGCGGGCGGATATCGTGCTGCCGGCCTCGACCTCGATCGAGCGCAACGACCTGGCCGGCAACAAGCGCTGCGACCTGATCCTGGCCATGCGGCAGGCCATCGCGCCGCTGGGCCAGGCGCGCTCGGATTTCGACATCTTCGACGCATTGGCCCAGCGCCTGGGCGTCGGCCCCGCCTTCAACGAGGGCCGGGACGAGATGGGCTGGATCCGGCATCTCTACGACGAAAGCCGCACCCATGCCCTGCGCGCGCATGGCTTCCCGATGCCGGATTTCGAGACCTTCTGGGAACGCGGCCATGCCCCGGTGCCGGTGCAGCGCGACCATGTCTATCTGGCCGGCTTTCGCCACGACCCCGCGGGCCATGCGCTGGACACGGAAAGCGGGCGGATCGTGCTGGGCAGCAAGACGCTGGCGCGGCTGGGTCATGACGACTGCCCGGCGCATCCGGCCTGGCTGCCGCCCGCCGAATGGCTGGGCAAGGCCAGGGGGGACGAGCTGCACCTGATCTCGCACCAGCCGCAGGGGCGGCTGCACAGCCAGCTGGAAACCGGCGCCGCCAGCATGGCCGGCAAGCGCCACGGGCGCGAGCAATTGCGGCTGAACCCCGCCGATGCGCAGGCGCGCGGCATCAACGACGGGGCGACGGTGCGGCTGTGGAACGCGCGCGGCGCCTGCCTTGCCACGGCTTGCCTGAGCAGCGACACCGCGCCCGGCGTCGCGGTGCTGCCGACCGGGGCCTGGTTCACGCCCGTCGGGGACGGCTCGGAAATCTCGGGCAATCCCAATGTCCTGACGCTCGACATCGGCACCTCGGCCTTTGGGCAGGGCTGTTCCGCCCATACCTGCCTGATCCGCGTCGCCCCCCATGCCGGCGACAACCGCGACCCGATGCGGACCTATCAATCGCAACTGGCAGACATCCTGCCCGACCCGGAGGAGACCCCATGACCGAAACCGCCGACGCCCCCGTCAGCCGCTTTGCCGTTCCCCGCCTTGCCGACATGCCCGAGGACATCCGCACCCGCATCGAGGCGGTGCAGGAGAAATCCGGCTTCATCCCCAACGTGTTCCTGACGCTGGCGCACCGGCCGGACGAATTCCGCGCCTTCTTCGCCTATCACGACGCGCTGATGGACCGCCCCGGCAACCTGACCAAGGCCGAGCGCGAGATGATCGTCGTCGCCACCTCGACCGTGAACCAGTGCCAGTATTGCGTCATCGCCCATGGCGCGATCCTGCGCATCCGCGCCAAGAACCCGCTGGTCGCCGACCAGGTGGCGATCAACTATCGCAAGGCCGACATCACGCCGCGGCAAAAGGCGATGCTGGATTTCGCCATGAAGGTCTCGGCCCGCGCGCAAGAGGTCGGGGACGATGACTTCGCCACCCTGCGCGGCCATGGCTTCGACGAGGACGACATCTGGGACATCGCCGCCATCGCCGCCTTCTTCGGCATGTCGAACCGGCTGGCCAACGTGTCCAGCATGCGGCCCAACGACGAATTCTACGCGATGGGCCGCTGATCATGGCTGTCGGCTACAAGCAGATGCTGGCCGAGGCCGATTCCGTGGTGCAATCGGTCACGGTCGACGAGGCGGCCCGGATGCGGGACGATCCGCAGGTGGTCCTGGTCGATATCCGCGACCCGCGCGAGCTTGAGCGCGAAGGGATGATCCCCGGCGCCTTCCACGCCCCGCGCGGGATGCTGGAGTTCTGGATCGACCCCGAAAGCCCCTATCACAAGCCCCGCTTTGCCGAGGGCGGGACCTATGTGTTCTACTGCGCCTCGGGCTGGCGCTCGCTGCTGGCGGCACGGGTGGCGCAGGAGATGGGGCTGGACACGCGGTCCCTGCGCGGCGGCTTCGGGGAATGGCGCAGGGCCGGCCAGCCGGTGGCCGAACGGCACGCCAAGGGCTAGACCACCGGGCGAGGCAACAAATTGGGGGGAGAAGCATGACCAAATACGACGAGGGGCTGGACCGAACGGCGGCCAACCACCAGCCGATGACGCCCATCTCTTACCTCCGGCGGGCGGCGCAGGCCTTTCCCGATCATCCGGCGGTGATCCACGGCCGCCAGCGCCACGGCTATGGCCGGCTGTGGACCGATTGCTGCCGGCTCGCCTCGGCCCTGGCAAGACGGGGCATCGGGCGCGGGGATACCGTCTCGGTCCTGCTGTCGAACACGCTGCCGATGATCCACGCCCATTTCGGCGTGCCGATGGCCGGGGGCGCGGTGCTGCATTCGATCAACACCCGCTCCGATCCCGCGACCGTCGCCTTCCAGCTGGACCACGCGGAATCGCGCGTGCTCATCGTCGACCGCGAGTTTTCGGCGCTGGCGGCAGAGGCGCTGGCGCGGGCCCAGGTCCGGCCGCTGGTGATCGACTTCGACGACGCCGAATATCCCGAGGATGCCCCCCATCCCAAGGGCGCGCGCATCGGCAGCCTCGACTATGACCAGTTCCTGGCCGATGGAGACCCGGATCACCCCGGCACCCTGCCCGGCGACGAATGGGACGCGATCTCATTGAACTATACCTCGGGAACGACCGGCAATCCCAAGGGCGTCGTCTGTCACCATCGCGGGGCGGCGCTGATGGCGTTGAACAACGTCATCCATGCCGGGATGGGCCGGCATCCGGTCTATTTGTGGACCCTGCCGATGTTTCACTGCAATGGCTGGTGCTTTCCCTGGACGGTGCCGGTGCAGGCGGGCACGCAGGTCTGCCTGCGCTGGGTGCGGGCGGGCGCGATATTCGATGCCATCGCCGATCACGGCGTCACGCATCTGTGCGGGGCGCCCATCGTCATGTCCACCCTGCTGAACGCTCCGGCCGACCAGAAGCGCAGCTTTCCGCAGCAGGTGATGTTCAACACCGCCGCCGCACCGCCGCCCGAGACGGTGCTGCAAGCCATGGCGAAGGCCGGATTCGGCGTTACCCATCTTTACGGCCTGACCGAGACCTATGGCCCGGCCGTGGTGAACGAATGGAATCCCGGCTGGGACGGGCTGCCGGCTTCGGAGCAGGCGGCGCGCAAGGCCCGGCAGGGCGTGCGCTATCTGTCGCTGGACGAGCTGGCGGTGATGGACCCGGACACCATGCGGCCCGTGCCGGCCGACGGCCGGACGCTGGGCGAGGTGATGTTTCGCGGCAATGTGGTGATGAAGGGCTATCTGAAGAACCCGGATGCGACCGCGGCGGCCTTTGCCGGCGGCTGGTTCCATTCCGGCGACCTGGCCGTGATGCATCCCGACGGCTATGTCCAGCTCAAGGACCGCTCGAAGGACATCATCATCTCGGGCGGCGAGAACATCTCCTCGATCGAGATCGAGGAACAGCTTTATCGCCATCCCGCCGTCGCGCTTTGCGCCGTGGTCGCCATGCCCAGCAAGAAATGGGGCGAAACCCCCTGCGCCTTCGTCGAGTTGCGCGACGGCAGCACGGAAACCGAGGCCACGATGATCGCCCATTGCCGGGCGGGGCTTGCGGGCTACAAATGCCCGTCGCGGGTGGTGTTCGAACCCCTGCCCAAGACCTCGACCGGAAAGATCCAGAAATTCGCCCTGCGTGCGCGCGCGGCCGAACTGGCGCAGGCCATGGCCTGACGGGCGGGGAGCGGGCTCTGCCGCCCCCCGGCCCCGCGCCGGCCCTAGCCGGCCACGTCGATGACCACGCGGCCCCGGATGCGGCCGGCGACGATGTCGGCGGCCAGTTCGGGCAGCTTCGACATGGGTTCGACCCGCGCGATGCTGGCCAGATGCGCCTTGTCCAGATGCGCCGCCAGCGTCGCCCAGGCCCGGTCGCGTTTCGCCTGCGGCGCCATCACGCTGTCGATGCCCAAGAGCGCGACCGCGCGCAGGATATGCGGCATGACCGTCGCCGGCAGGTCGAAGCCGCCTGCCAGCCCGCAGGCCGCGACCGCGCCGCCGTAATTGGTCTGCGCCAGCACATTGGCCAGCGTGGTGGACCCCACGCTGTCCACCGCCCCCGCCCAGCGTTCCTTTTGCAGCGGGCCGCCCTTTTCGGCCAAGGTGGCGCGATCCACGAAGCCCGTGGCGCCCAGCCCGGCCAGATAGTCATGCGTCTCGGGACGGCCGGTGGCGGCGGTGACGGCATAGCCCTTGGCCGACAGCAGGCTGATCGCGGTCGAGCCGACCCCGCCGGCAGCGCCCGTCACCAGCACCTCGGCGCCGCCGGGCCGGATCGCGCCCCAATCCTCCAGCGCATCGACGCAAAGCGCGGCGGTATAGCCGGCGGTGCCGATGGCCATGGCATCCTGCAGCGAAAACCCTTCGGGCAGGCGGGTCAGCCATTCGGGCTTGAGGCGCTGGAACCGGCTGTAGCCGCCCCATTCGGTTTCCGACAGGCCCCAGCCGTTCACGATCACCTTGTCGCCTGGCTGCCAGCGGTCCGAGCGGCTTTCGACCACCGTGCCGGCAATGTCGATCCCCGCCACCATCGGCAGGCGGCGGGCGATGCGGCCCTTGCCGGTGATCGCCAACCCGTCCTTGTAGTTCAGGGTCGAATAGGCGACCTCGACCAGCACCTCGTGGTCGGGCAACGCGTCGCGGGTCAGGTCGCGGAAGCCCGCCACGGGCTTGCCGTCCCGATCCTCGATCAGCAGGGCGCGGAATGTTTCGGTCATGGGGTTCCTCCTCGGGGCTTGTCGGCATTGCGGCGGGCCAGCGCCTGGTCCAGCACGGCGCGCATCCCCTCGACATGGCCCCGCATCAGTTGCGCGGCCGTCTCGGCATCGCGGGCGGCAATGGCCATGTGGATGCGCTCATGCGCGGCGACGGTGCGGCGACGCTCGTGATCGCGATAGATCAGCATGTTGGTGATCGGGATGAAGCTTTCGATCATCGCGTGCATCATCAGCTGCAAGGGGCCGTTGCCCGTGGCCTGCACCACGGCGCGATGAAAGCGGACGTCCGAGGCGCAGAAATCCTCGTCCGGCAATGCCTCGTCCTGCTGCAAGGCGATTTCGGCGGCCATTGCCGCAAGGTCGTCGTCGCCGCGGTTCTGCGCGGCCAGGCGGCAGCACAGGGCCTCGGTCTGCATCCGCGCCGTCACGATCTCGTCGATGTCGAAACGGCCCATGCCGACCAGCAGCGTCGCGGTGTCGGTGATGCTGCGTGCCGCCGCATCGTCGTCGGGCGCGTTGACGAAGGTGCCCCCCGTCGGCCCGCGACGCGAGCGGATCAGGTTCTGCGCCGCCAGAACCTTCAGCGCCTCGCGCACCGTCGGACGCGAGATGCCAAAGCGGCGCGCCAGCTCCTCTTCGGTCGGCAGGCGCTCATCCGTCGCCAGCCGCCCCTGCATGATCGCATCGCGGATCAGATCAGCCACTTGCCGGGCCAGCCCTCCCCGCACGATCTCGTCATATTGCAGCGCCATCCGATTCTCCGCCGTTTGGGGCAGGCTAGCAGGGCCACATAAAACATAAAAGGTTTGACAAATATAAAAATGCCGGCACCCTTCCCGGCAACAAGGGAGGATCGCATGGCAAAGCCGCAAGACCCGGACGTTTTGGCGTTGCTCGACCGGCTCGGCCGGGTTCTGCCGCCGGCGGCGCTGCTGACCGGCGATGCCGTCGCCCCGCGTTACCAGGAGGATCGGCGCGACCGCTTCTCTGCCCCGCCGCGTTTCGTGATGCGCCCTGGCAGCACCGCCGAGGTCGCGGCGGCGCTTGCGGCCTGCAATGCCTTCGGCCAACCGCTGGTCGTGCAGGGCGGGCGCACCGGCCTGTCGGGCGCCCATCGCGTGCGGCCGGGCGAGGCGGTGCTGTCCACGGAACGGCTGACCGAACTGGCCGCGCCCGATCCTGACAGTCGGACCATCCTGGCCGACGCCGGCGTGCCGCTCCAGCGTGTGCAGGAGGCCGCGGACCAGGCCGGGCTGATCTTCGGCGTCGATATCGGCGCGCGCGGCACCGCGACCATCGGCGGCAATATCGCCACCAATGCCGGCGGCATCCGCGTGCTGCGCTATGGCATGTTCCGTGCGCAGGTGGCGGGGTTGGAGGCGGTGCTGGCCGATGGCTCCGTCCTCGCCTGCATGCGCGGGCTGGACAAGGACAACAGCGGCTACGACCTGAACCAGCTTTTCATCGGCAGCGAGGGCACGCTCGCCGTGGTGACGCGCGCCTTGCTGCGGCTCCATCCCCGCCCGGCGGTCGAGACGAACGCCCTGCTGGCCCTTCCCTCGGTCGAGGCGGCGCTGGACCTGCTGTGGCGCCTGCGCAAAAGCGTGGGCGGCATGCTCTCGGCCTACGAGATCATGCTGGATACGATCTATCGCGGCGTCGCCGGCCACCTGGGCATGGCCCCGCCGCTGGCGACCCCCGCCCCGATCTATGTGCTGGCCGAGATCCAGTCCGAAACCGCGGGCGAGGCCGCCCCGGCTGCCTTCATGGATTGCCTGGCCGCGGCGCTTGAGGATGGGGTCGCGCTGGACGCCGTCATCGCCCAGTCGCAGCGCGAATTCCTGACCCTGTGGGAATTGCGCGACGCCTGCGCGGATTACCTGCGCGGACAGGACAATATCGCGAACGGCGATATCAGCGTGCCGGTGCCGCGCATTGCCGAATTCCTGAATGAAAGCCGGCGCGTGCTGGCGCAGATCGACCCCGCGGCGCGGTTCCTGATCTTCGGCCATCTTGCGGACGGCAATCTGCATTACGTCTTTCAGACCGGATGCAAGGACCGGGCGGTGGATTGCCTGATGCGCCTGGTCGCTGCATATGGCGGGTCGATTTCCGCCGAACATGGCATCGGCATCGACAAGAAGCCCTGGCTGCCGCTTGCGCGCAGCCCGGCCGAGATCGCGGCCATGCAGGCGCTGAAAGGCGCACTGGACCCCCGCGGCATCCTGAACCGGGGCCGGATATTTGCGGATTGATGCCTCCTCCGGCCAGAAGACGCCCCGGCAATTACCGCGGGATTTCGATTCCAAGGTTCCCCGCACCGCAGTTTCGGGGCGACCGTGGTCCTGCGGGCTTGGAAACCGCCGCCGGGCTTCACCTTTCGGCCGGTGCTGGAATTCTGCAGGAAAACCCCCGGCTTCGTCGCGATGCGGCTGGATGAGCCATGCCGGCCGCCGCAGCAGCGGCCCGGCTCAAGGCTCAAGGCTCAAGGCGCTGGGATATGCACCGCGCATCACCGCCAAGAACATCGGCCCTTGCGGCACCGAGCAGGGTGGCGAGGGAATGGAACAGCTCCAGCCAGCCGGCGCATTCGAGCGGCTGCGCCCGTCCGGCATCCGGTTCACCCTGGACCCGCGGGATGCGGGCAGGGTTCGCCTGGCCGTCTGGGATGACAGCTGCGGCCGCCTGATCCAGCTTCGGCAGATGCAGGACGGCCAGAGATCGCAGCACTCCCCCGCGAGATGGCGGAGGAGCGATGCGATCTCGTGCAGGCGCGAAACCGCCCCTACCGCTTACGTCGCCTCGCGCACAGGCATGTAAAGATCGCCGCCCTCGCGGTATTTCTGCGCCATGGCGGCCAGGCCCTCTTTCTGCGCCTCAGCGCGGATGTCGTGGGAAATCCGCATCGAGCAGAACTTCGGCCCGCACATCGAGCAGAAATGCGCGACCTTGTGGGCCTCCTTGGGCAGGGTCTCGTCATGGAAGGCCCGCGCCGTTTCCGGGTCCAGCGACAGGTTGAACTGATCTTCCCAGCGGAACTCGAACCGGGCGCGGGACAGGGCGTCGTCGCGGATCTTCGCCGCCGGATGCCCCTTGGCCAGGTCGGCGGCATGGGCGGCGATCTTGTAGGTGATGACGCCGGTCTTCACGTCGTCGCGGTCGGGCAGGCCCAGATGTTCCTTGGGCGTGACATAGCACAGCATCGCCGTGCCGAACCAGCCGATCATCGCCGCGCCGATGCCGCTGGTGATATGGTCGTAGCCCGGCGCGATGTCGGTCGTCAGCGGGCCGAGGGTATAGAACGGCGCCTCGCCGCAGACGGCCAGCTGCTTGTCCATGTTCTGCTTGATCTTGTGCATCGGCACGTGGCCGGGGCCTTCGATGATCACCTGGCAATCTCTGGCCCAGGCGATCTGCGTCAGCTCGCCCAGCGTCTCCAGCTCGGCGAATTGCGCCGCGTCGTTGGCATCGGCGATGGAGCCAGGGCGCAGCCCGTCGCCCAGGCTGAAGCTGACGTCATAGGCGCGCATGATGTCGCAGATCTCCTCGAAACGCTCGTAGAGGAAGCTTTCGCGGTGGTGATGCAGGCACCATTTCGCCATGATCGAGCCGC
Organism: Paracoccus versutus; assembly: GCF_000763885.1. Taxonomy (GTDB): domain Bacteria; phylum Pseudomonadota; class Alphaproteobacteria; order Rhodobacterales; family Rhodobacteraceae; genus Paracoccus; species Paracoccus versutus. The sequence goes on from NZ_JRKO01000097.1 coordinate 10,642, forward strand.
CGCGCGACACGATGCCGGTGACGCGGTCCACCGTCAGCGGGATCATGTGCAGCCGCACCCCGGCATGGATGGTGAAATAGTCCACGCCCTGCTCGGCCTGTTCGATCAGCGTGTCGCGGAAGACTTCCCATGTCAGGTCTTCGGCAATGCCGCCGACCTTTTCCAGCGCCTGATACAGCGGCACGGTGCCGATTGGCACGGGCGCGTTGCGGATGATCCATTCGCGGATGTTGTGGATGTTGCGGCCCGTGGACAGGTCCATCACCGTATCCGCGCCCCAGCGGGTCGCCCAGACCATCTTCTCGACCTCCTCGGCCATCGAGGAAGTCACCGCCGAGTTGCCGATATTGGCATTGATCTTGACCAGGAAATTGCGGCCGATGATCATCGGCTCGGCCTCGGGGTGGTTGATGTTGGCCGGGATGACCGCCCGCCCGCGCGCCACCTCGTCGCGCACGAATTCGGGCGTCACGAAATCGGGGATCGCCGCGCCGAAATCCTGCCCGTCGCGGGCCAACACCTCTTTTGCGGCCTTGCGGCCAAGGTTCTCGCGGATGGCGATGAACTCCATCTCGGGCGTGACGATGCCCGCGCGGGCATAGGCAAGCTGGGTGACGGCTTTGCCGTTCCGCGCCCGCAAGGGCCGGTGGCGGATGGGAAACTCGGGCGTCAGCCGGTCGCCCGAGACGAAACCGTTGTCCTCGGGCTTCACATGCCGCCCCTCATGGGATTCCACGTCGCCGCGCGCCATGATCCAGCCCTCGCGCAGGCGCGGCAGGCCGCGTTCGATGGCGATCTCGGCACCGGGATCGGTATAGGGCCCCGAGGAATCATAGACCGTCACCGGCGGCTCGCCCGCGCTTGGATGCAAGGCGATCTCGCGCATCGGCACGCGGATGTCGGGATGCAGCAGGCCGGGCCTGAACACCTTGGTCGAGGCGGGCAGCGGTCCGGTGGTGACCGTCGGGGTTTCTTTGGATGTCATGTCGAGGCTCCTCGCGTCGCAGCATTGGAGACCCAGCACTGACGGGAAGGAAAAGAATGCCCCCTTGGCCGCACGCGACCGGCAAGGCATCCGCACCGTCCCTACGCCAGCATGAACTGGATCAGGTTCATAGGGTCACTGCGCTGCCTTATGGCTCAGCAGTATCTCAGCCCCTTGTCGGGACACCCCTGGTGGAGTGGCCAGCATGCGAATGTGGGACGGGGATGTCAACGGTCAGGCGTGGTCGTCGCCGGCGATGCCAGGCCCTTCCGATCCCATCGGCATGTAACCACGGTGCGGGACCGACTTCGAATGCCATTCAGCGGTGCTGCCTCGGGCAGCGAGGAATGGCATTCTCTCGCAACGAGCAAGCCGATGCGGAACGGTTTCGTGGAAGGCTTCAACGGGCGGATGCGCGACGAGCTGCTCATCAAGACCATGCCCCCCGGCGCTCGCCTGCGGTGATCCACCCGGCATCGCCCCGATCTGCGCGCAGGACGTGGCCGCGCTGATCGCGACGATACGCGGCTGATGCGGTGACCATCCTGCGCGGACTGATCGAGAAGACGGTGATCCAGCCGGAAACGAAGATCCAGAGGATCGATCCTTACAGCGAACGGGGCGCAATCCTGTCGCTTTACGGGAAGCAGGTGATGCCCCGCGGGTGGCACGGGCTTGAGGCAAATCACGCTGGTCGCGAGGGGCGTGCTTTCAGAAATGCTTGCCTGTGGCTGGCAGGCCTCGGGATACTGGGCCGCGCAGCCTTGTCCCGAAATACTTCCGGTCCCAAGATCGCACCTGAAACGTCAGGACTCCCCGATCCGGCGAGCGATCGGCAATTCATTATCCCCTGAATGGCCTTCGCCTGATCCAGCCGGCTCCGCCGTAGGCGGCAACATGGACCCTGCGCCCGCGCCGAGGCTGAATACCACCGCACCCTTGCAGCCCGCCGGAATGGCGCGGTTTCCAGACACGAGTTGCCAGCCTAGCGGGGCTTGGCGCGGAAGTCTCGCCCCATGGTGGGGGTCGGTGGCATAATCCGCCGGGCACCTGCAGCGCGGGGTTTCCGCGCCGCGCCGGCTTCCAGCGGGCCGCCGGGCCGCCG
>NZ_JRKO01000098.1 GCF_000763885.1 Paracoccus versutus
CTATTTAGCTAACGCCATCCCGTCCCCTCGGCAGGTAAGTATGTGCTTACTTATTTTATGAATTATTTCAGCTAGTTACTTCATTTTCCCTCTTGCGCCCGGATTCCGCATCGGCCTAGATTCCAGGTATTCCAAATCACATGAGCAAGATCATGCCGACTTTCATTTCCGATTCCGCCTATGAAGCCCTGCTGCGTGACCTGTCCGCCGCCTTCATGATCGCCGCGACCTCGACCGGCTGCGACCTGCGCGACAAGCTGGCCGAGGCGCTGGCGAATGCTGACATTCTGCCCGAGATGTGCCGGCCTGACTTTGCGGTTGCAGAGGTGGCGTTGGCGGCTTGATAGGAAATTCCTATCAATCAAATAGAAAGTATCTATGAAAAATATCCGGTAATTTCAGCTTGTTACCTCGAAAAAATTGCCGGAGGACAGCAAAAATAAGCCGAGCTATACAGAGATAGCCGAGCGCCACAGCGCGAGGTTGAGAGGCTGGCGGGTCTGCCGACCAAAGCAAAGACCCGCCGGCTAAGTGCAACACGGATCACAAGGAGATTCTAATGACCGTGCAAGACCACAATACCGCAACCGCACCCGAGGCGGCAACCCTGACCGCAAAAGAACTCTTTCACGACATGCTTAGTGCATATTCGCACTTTGAAGGCTCTGGCGACACGACCCGGCGATTGTATGACGCTGCTTATCACGTCCTTGGCGTAAGTGAGAGCATGGCGACCTATGCCGGCTCTGATGCAAGCTGTGATCTGGAAATGGTGCTTGGCGGTGCTGATTTTCAGGTGTGGCGCAATGAAGGTTGCACTTACGCCAGCGCAGCCCGCCTGATTCGCGCAAAACTGATTAAGACTCTGAACGGGGAGGCCGCATAATGGCGAATACTACGACCGAGAATCCCTTTACCGAAAACAGCCTTAAAGGCTTCACTTTCTGGTTCGGCTCTAACGCTGGCAACCAGCACGGAACTGTCGCGCGCGGTGCCATTGCCCTCGACGGCGATCTGGTAGCGATCTACAAACACAACCTCAAAACTGATCTTGTTACCGTTACCACTATCGACGGCAAGACCAAGACCACCCAGGCAGGCGGCTTGCGGGTTGAACAGGTCGCAGAAATGTTGCTTCGCGAACTGACGGCAGAGGCGAAAAAAGCCGCCTGATCCATGAGACGAACCCCCGCGCCAGCCGTAAAGACATGTAACGGGCTGGCGCGGCCCGGTGGCCCTTTCGTTTCCAGCCACCGAATGCGCTAGGATTAGACGGTGAGTGCCTGGGTTTGCGTCATGGCCCGAAAACCCCGTCATGGTGCGGCGACTTTCACCCTTGGTCGCGCGGCATCAGGGCCTTATCCGTAAAGGCCCGTCATAGTTGGCACACCAATGGGAAGGGCGCGGAGCGATCCGCGCCCTTCCTGCTGTTGTGACGCTACGTCACTTAGCCCATTTTTAGGGGCGTCACAATGTTACAAAACCTCTTGTAAGTCATTGATTCTAGGCGTTCCCGGTAGTTTTCAAGTCCCTCCACCCGCACCATTTTGAAAGCAGACGATAATCCGCCTGCGATCGCAATGGTGCCGGCCCTTGGCTCAAGGCGTTTTGGCACATTTTCGGCGCGGTCATGTTCGGTTGGCGGCAGCGTTGCGCAGCCTTTGGCTCGCGCTTTCGGTTGGCCTGGGACCGGAACTTCCAGACCAGGGCGGGCGTCTTGTGCCCGGTGAGGGGCTGAATACACCCCAGCTTCGGCATATCGCCCGCCGTGGATCACCCGCCGGCCGGCGTCATCCGGGGCGCCGATCTTCTCGCGCATGTCCTCTACAGCCCGCTGCCCGAGCGGTTGGGTCAGTTGGGGCCCATGTGACGGCTGATCCGGGGGCGTTCCTTGCGATAGGCGCGCAGCCGGGCCGGATTCTCCCTTGGCCAGTTTGATCCCCGTCAAAGCGCGTCGCGGCCGGATGTGCCCTACAGGGCATGGTAACTGGTCTGGGGGTGGAAATGACCCGTCTTTTCATGCTTCTGTTGTCCATCAGCCTGACGACGCTCGCCGGGATCGGCGTGATCATCGTCCTGGCGATGGGATTTTACGATCTGCGCGCCATCCTTCTGGCCGCCGCCGGGGGTGCGATCATCGCCTTGCCCATCACCTGGTATGTCGCCGGGAAGCTGAAGGACAGCATGGGCTAGCAAGCGCCGGGCGCCAGCCCGCAGGGCAGGCAATCAGCCGCGGGGCTGGCCTGCCCGTCAAGCCGCCAGCGCATCCGCGCAGGCGGCAGCCGTGCTTTTTTTCGGCATATCCAAGGCCCAAAAGCCGAAAGGAACGGTCCTGCCCATTTGCGGCGGGGCTTTCCCGTTTTGTTGATTCCCGCGCGGGGGCTGCCCCGGCGGGCCGGCCGCAAGCGCGGGTGGGCCGAAGCCGCCGGCCCCGGATGACCCGGCGGCAAGGAAAGACAGGGCCCCGCGAATCCATCGCAACCTGGGGGTGTTCGCCGCCGCCGCGCAGGGCGCTCATTAAAATCAAGCAAAAACAACATATTGACGTGCCGCTGTTAAGAAATTGTTAACCTGTCTTAAAGGGCAACTGGCCTAAACCGAACAGATCGTTTTAATTGTAAGTCATTGCGTGATCTCCATTGTTGGTTGGTGAGTGATGTTGGTGAATGGCAAGGCCACGCATGCCGCTGGCATGCATTATACCCCTGGCGACAACGGTTGCCTGAGCTTTCTTCAGGTTCCGGGAATCGGGGTCGGCAGCCGAAGCTTCTCGGGCTCGGTGGCGGACTGGTGCGAGCAGGGGTTCTCGATCTGCGAAAGCTACCTGATCGAGGCGCAGACCCTTTCCATCGAAGGCGATCCCTCGGGGTTCGTCGCCATGGCCGAGGCGCAGTTCGACGACGAGCTGGCCGACGAGGTGCTGCTGCACGCCAATGCCCTGCTGAGGGGCATGGCCTTCCGCCGGCTGGGCGGGCGGCTGCAACTGGTCGAAACCGGCGACGAGCCCCTGGGCCTGAACTGGACCGCCATCGCGAACCTGTGGTGCGCGATGGAGACGACCAAGGGCGACATGCGCCTGCCGCGCCTTGACCCGCAGTTCGAAAAGCGGATGCGCGCGGCGATGCGCCTGTCCTGAACGGGACGGCGGCGCCGGGACGCTTGGATCGGCGGCCGGTTTTGTCTAAGACGGCGTTCCAGTCAGCAGAGGATGCCGCCCGTGGACGCGACCGACCGCATTGCCCGCACCATCGCCGCCGAGATCAGCGCCAGCCCCGCCCAGGTGGCGGCGGCGACCGGCCTCTTGGACGGGGGCGCGACGGTTCCCTTCGTCGCGCGCTATCGCAAGGAGGTGACGGGCGGGCTGGACGACACGCAGCTGCGCACGCTGGCCGAACGGCTGGCCTATCTGCGCGAACTCGAGGCGCGGCGGGCGGCGATCCTGGATACGATCCGCGGCCAGGGCAAGCTGACCGAGGATCTGGCCCGCGCCATCGCCGGGGCCGAAACCAAGGCCACGCTGGAAGACATCTACCTGCCCTTCAAGCCCAAGCGGCGCACCAAGGCGATGATCGCGCGCGAAAACGGGCTGGAGCCGCTGCTGCGCGCCATCCAGGAGAACCGCAGCCCCGAGCCCGAGGCGCTGGCGGCGGGCTATCTGACCGAGGCGGTGCCGGATATGAAATCGGCGCTGGACGGGGCGCGCGACATCCTGGTCGAGGAACTGTCCGAGAATGCGGCGCTGCTGGGCCGGCTGCGCGAATTCATGCAGGCCGAGGCGATCATTTCCGCCAAGGTGGTGCCGGGCAAGGAGCAGGTCGGCGCCAAGTTCAGCGATTATTTCGACCAGTCCGAGAAATGGGCCGCGATCCCGGCGCATCGGGCGCTGGCGATCCTGCGCGGCGCCAAGGAAGAGGTGCTGACCATCGAGATCGCGCCCGAGCCGGAAACCGGCGCGGCGCGGGCCGAGGGCATCGTCGCCTCGGCGCTGGGTCGGCTGGGCGACCAGCCGGGCGACAGGTGGCTGCGCAAGGTGGCGGGCTGGTGCTGGCGGGTGCGGCTGTCGAACACGATGTATATCGACCTGCTGACCGAATTGCGCACCCGCGCCCATGCCGAGGCGATCCGGGTCTTTGCCCGCAACCTGCGCGACCTGCTGCTGGCCTCGCCCGCCGGGCCGCGCGCGACCATCGGGCTTGACCCCGGCATCCGCACCGGGGTCAAGCTGGCCGCGGTGGACGGCACCGGCAAGCTGGTCGAGACGGCGACGCTCTATCCCTTTCCGCCGAAATCCGACCTGCGCGGGGCGGAAGCCGCGCTGGCCGCCGCCATCACCCGCCACAAGATCGAGTTGATCGCCATCGGCAACGGCACCGCCAGCCGCGAGACCGAGCGTTTCGTGGCCGAGGTGCTGAAACGCCTGCCCGAGGGGGTGAAGCAGCCGGTGAAGGTGATCGTGTCCGAGGCCGGCGCCTCGGTCTATTCGGCCTCGGAACTGGCGGCCAAGGAGTTCCCCGGCCTAGACGTGTCGCTGCGCGGCGCGGTGTCCATCGCCCGGCGCTTGCAGGATCCGCTGGCCGAGCTGGTCAAGGTGCCGCCCGAATCCATCGGCGTCGGCCAGTATCAGCATGACGTGGACCAGCGGCAGCTGGCGAAAACGCTGGAGGCGGTGGTCGAGGATGCGGTGAACGCGGTGGGGGTGGACCTGAACACCGCCTCGGCGCCGCTCTTGGCGCATGTCGCCGGGCTGGGGCCGTCGCTGGCGCAGAACATCGTCGCGCATCGCGATGCCTCGGGCGCCTTCCGCTCGCGCGCGGCCTTGAAGAAGGTGACGGGGCTTGGCCCGCGCGCCTTCGAGCAATGCGCGGGCTTCCTGCGCATCCGCGAGGGCGACGAGCCGCTGGACGCCTCGGCCGTCCATCCCGAGGCTTACGGCGTCGCCCGCCGGATCGTCGCCGCCTGCGGCCGCGACATCCGCCAGATCATGGGCAATGGCGCGGCGCTGAAGGACATCCGTGCGGAAGCCTTTGTCGATGAGCATTTCGGCCTGCCCACCATCCGCGACATCCTGTCGGAACTGGAAAAGCCCGGCCGCGACCCGCGCCCGAGCTTCGTCACGGCAAGCTTTGCCGAAGGGGTCGAGGATATCAAGGACCTGCGCCCCGGCATGGCCCTGGAGGGCACGGTGACGAATGTGGCGGCCTTCGGCGCCTTCGTCGACATCGGCGTGCATCAGGACGGGCTGGTGCATATCAGCCAGCTGGCCGACCGTTTCGTGAAGGATCCGAACGAGGTGGTGAAGGTCGGCGACGTGGTCAAGGTGCGCGTGACCGAGGTGGACGTGGCCCGCAAGCGCATCGGCCTGACCATGCGCAAGGACGGCGGCGCCAGCGCCAGGGATGCGCAGAAGGAGCGCGGCCCCAAGGCCCAGCCGGCGCGTGGTCCGAAATCCGCCGCCCCCGCCGGCAAGGAACAGCCGGGCGCCCTGGGCGCGGCGCTGCTGAACGCGCTCCGCAAGAACTGAGCGGGCCGGTCGCCTAGTCCGGCACCGAGGATCGCCGGGGAACCAGATCCGGCAGGTCCGCATCGACCGTGCGGCCGGTCCCCTCGATCCGGTCCAGCAGCAGGTGGACCGCCTGCTCGGCGATCGCCGGAAGATGCAGGTCCAGGGCGGTCAGCGGCGGATCGGACAGCTTCGCCCGCAGCCCGTCATAGCGGGTGGCGATGCGCAATTGCCGGGGCATCGCCAGCCCCAGCTCATGCGCCGCGCGCACCGCGCCGCTGGCAAAGGCGTCGATGGCGGCGAATATCCCGTCGATCGAGGGGTCCGCGCGCAGCAGGCGCAGGGTTTCGCGATAGGCGATCTCCTCGCCCTCTTCCTCGTCCAGGGCGACCAGGGTGGCTTGCTGGCCGCGCCGGGCGACGAAGGCGCGATAAGCCTCAGCGGCCTCGATCTGGCTGGTGCGCGGGGTCGCGCCGACCAGCGCGGCGACATGGCGGCAACCCTGCTGCGCCAGATGGTCCAGCAGCAGCAGCGCGGTTTCCCGCGAGCGAATGTTGACGGCGGGTATGTCGGGCCGGCCCGGCACGGTGCCGATGGAGACGACGGGGATCTTGCGCTGCTCGAACAGGGCGACCAGCGGGTCGTCGCGCATGGGCTCGACCAGGATCACCCCGTCGAAGGCGACCGAGCCCTGGCTGCGGATCGCCGGATGCGGCGGGATCAGGCACAGCGCCAGCTGGCGGGTCAATGCCGACATCGCGGCCGAGGCTGCGATCTCCATCAGGAAGCCCAGCCGCGACGGCCCGGCGGCAATGGCGAAGGGCATCGAGGAGGCCAGCGCGATGGTGCCGCTGCGGCCGCTGCGCAGCGCCCGCGCCATGCTGCTGGGGTGATAGCCGATCTCCTCGGCGATGGCGTGGATGCGCTTGCGGGTCTCGGGGTCGACGTGGCGGCGGCCGCTGAAGGCATGGGAAACGGTCGTGACCGACACCCCCGCGGCCCTGGCCAGATCCGATATGGTGGGCTTGCGCAATGCGTCCTCATTCGCCGCTTTTCGCGGCAAGGCTAGCAGCATCGCCGCACCGGAGGCAACAAAACGATTTGCACGAATCGCGCCGCGTGGTATTTCGGGGGTAAGCAAAACGATTTGCATAAATGTAAACGCCGCTTCAACAACAGGGAAACGCCACGATGGCCAATGCAAAGACGCTTACGCCGCCCGATCCGGTGGACCGGGTTCTGCCGCCGAGGGATCTGATCCTTTACGGCTTCCAGCACGTGCTGGTGATGGCCGCATCGCCGATAACGGCGGTGTTTCTGGTGGCGCAGACGCTGGGCTTCGACCCGGCGCTGACCGTGTCGATCATCAGCGCCACCTTCCTGGTCTGCGGGCTGGGCTCGATCCTGCAAAGCTTCGGGCCGGCCGGTTTCGGGGCGCGGCTGCCCTTCATCATGGTTCCGGGCGGCGCCCCCATCGCGATCTTCCTGGCCATCGCCAGCCAGACCGACGTGCAGACGGCGGTGGGCGCGGTGCTGATGACCGGGGTGTTCTATTTCCTGGCGCTGCCGGTCTTTCGCCGGCTGCTGCGCTTTTTCCCGCCCATCGTGGTGGGCACCATGCTGCTGCTGGTGGCGGTCAACCTGGTCAAGATCTATGGCGGCACCATCACCGGCAAGCCCGGCAGCGAGGGCTTTGCCGATCCGGTCAACGTCGGGCTGGCGCTGGCGACCATCACGCTGACGGTGATCTTCTCGCGCGTGTTCACCGGCACGCTCCAGCGCATCTCGGTGATGCTGGGGCTGATCGCGGGAACGCTGCTGGCGGCGGCGCTGGGCCGGCTCGACCTGTCGGGCGTGATGCAGGGACCGCTGGTCGCGGTGCCGCAGCTGTTTCCGTTCGGCATGCCGAAGTTCGACCTGATCGCCTCGCTGCCGCTGGTCATCTTCTCGATCATCTCGATGGCCGAGGCGACCGGCCAGACCATCGCCACCGCCGAGATCGTGGACCGCAAGGGCGACGCCCATGCCATCGTGCCGCGCACCATCCGCGGCGATGCGGTGGCCTCGATCCTGGGCGGGCTGTTCGGCACCTCGCTGATCATCACCTCGGGCGAGAACATCGGCATCGTCCGCGCGACCGGGGTGCGCTCGCGCCATGTCACCGCCATGGCGGGGGTGATCCTGGTGCTGATCGCGCTGCTGGCGCCGGTGTCGCGGCTGGCCAGCGTCCTGCCCGGCCCGGTGGTCGGCGGCACGGCCGTCATCGTCTTTTCCATCATCGGCGTGATCGGCATCCATGTGCTGAGCCGCGTCGACCTGCGCGAACATGGCGCGATGTTCACGCTGGCCTCGGGGCTGGCCATGGGGCTGATGCCGATCCTGGTGCCCGGTGTCTACAGCCAGTTCCCGCAATGGTCGCAGATGATCCTGGGCAACGGGCTGGCGATGGGCACCATCACCGCGGCCGTGGTCAACGCCTTCTTCCAGTTCAGCGCCCCCAAACCTGTCGATGCCACGGAGCATGCCTGATGACCGACCTGCGCCAGACCTTTGCCCGAACCGACGAGACGATCGTCGCGCCGGGGCGCCTGCTTCTTGACGGAGGGCCGCAGCGCGACATGGCCGTGCTGCTGCGCGCCGGCCGCTTTGCCGATGTCGGCCAAGCCGCCGCGCTTTGCGCCCGCCATCCCCAGGCGCGGCTGGTCGAACTGCCCGATCACCTGATGATGCCGGGCTTCATCGACACCCATACCCACCTGACGCAATCGCTGGGCAAGTCGCTGGTCTTCGGCGAACCCTCCGAGATCTTTCGCCGCATCTGGGTGCCGCTGGAGGGCAGCCTGGACGAACACATGGTCTACCTGTCCTCGAAGCTGGCGGCGCTGGAATGCCTGCGGGGCGGCTTTACCACGGCGATCGACGCCGGCACGCGCTCGGCCGGCCATATCGGCAAGCTTGCCCTTGCCTCGCGCGAGGTGGGGTTGCGGCTGGTGGTGGCGCAGATCTGCAACGACCTGGGCGGCGCGGCGGTGGTGCCGGATCGCGGCCAGATCCTGCGCAACGCCCAGGCGCACCTGGCCGCCTGCCAGGGCGATCCGCTGATCCATGCCTCGCTGGCCATCTCGATCCCCGAGGTGGCCAGCGACGAGATGCTGCGCGAGGTCTCGGCCATGGCGGCCGAGGCGGGCGTGACCTTCCAGACCCATGTGAACGAGCATCTGGTGGCGGTCGAACGCTCGCTGGTCGCGCATGGCCGCCGGCCGCTGGAGCATCTGGCCCATGTCGGCGCGCTGGGGCCGCAGACCCTGATCGCGCATTCGACGCTGGTCACGCCGTCGGAGCTGAACCTGCTGCGCGATACCGGCACCGCCGTCGCCTACAACCCCGTCGCCTCGGTCTGGAAGGGGAACGCGGTCGCGCCGGCGTTGCAGATGCAGGCGCTTGGCATCCGCTTCGGGCTGGGCACGGACGGCACGCGGGCCGACGGGTTCCGGCTGATGGACGCGGCCGAAAGCATGCAGCGCGTGGCCTATGGGCTGGCCTCGGGCGACAGTTCCTGCGGCGGCGGCTGGCTGTGGCTGGATGCGGCGACGCGGATGGCCGCCGATGCCGGCGGTCTGGCCGGCGTGACCGGCCGCATCGCCAAGGGGCTGGCGGCCGACTTCCTGCTGGTCGACCTGGACCGGCCCGAATTCACCCCCTCGCACGACCTGAGCTGGGAGCTGGTGCGCTATGGCAACCGCGACCAGATCGACGCGGTCTTTACCAATGGCCGGCTGAGGATGGTGCAGGGCTGGCCGGTGGACTGGGACGCGCGCGCCCTGATGGAAGAGATCAGGGATCTGGCCGCGCCGGCCATCGCCGCCGCGCCGATCCAGCGCATCCATCCGACGGCGGACAGCCTGATCGACATGAGGCTGGCGTGACCCTTTCCATCTTTCTGGGCCTGTCGCTGCTGGTCGCCACATCCGCATTCGTCCAGGGCGCGGTGGGCATCGGCTTTGCCCTGATCATGGCGCCGGTCTTCGGCTTCGTCGATGCCAGCCACCTGCCCGTCACCCTGCTTATCCTGATGTTGCCGCTGAACTTCCTGGTCGCATGGCGCGAGCGGCAGATGATCGACCGGCAGGGCACCGGGTGGATCACCTTCGGCCGCTTCTTCGGGACGTTCCTGGGCATGGCGGTGCTGGTCGCGCTGTCGGTGCGCCAGCTCGAGATCGCCGTCGGCCTGCTGACGGTGCTGGCCGCCGTCGCGGCCCTGCTGGCGCCGCCCTTCGCCCCCAGCCGCTCGGCCTCGCTGGGGGTGGGGCTGTTCACCGGCGTGACCGAGACGGCGACGGGCATCGGCGGCCCGCCGCTGGCGCTGCTATACCAGCACGCCCCCGGCCCGGTGCTGCGCTCGACCGTGGCGACCTGCTTCCTGGTCGGCGAGGCGATCTCGCTGGTGATCCTGCTGGTCGCCGGGCGGATCGGCGGGCAGCAGATCCTGGCGGCGCTGGCGCTGATCCCGGCGGTGCTGGTCGGCAGCCTGCTGTCGCGGCATGTCCATGCCCATGTCAACGGGCCGGCGCTGCGGCTGGCGGTGCTGGTCTTCTCCATCGTCAGCGGCGCGGCGCTGGTCCTGAAGGGTTAGGGCGCGGGGGCTCAGCCGGACTTGCGCCGCGAGCCCGCCCCCGCCGCCTTCCTGCGGGCGGGCGGCTTTTTCCGGGCCAAGCCCGCGCTTTCGCGCAGCGCTGCCATCAGGTCCACGACATTCTCGCGCTTGGGCGCCGGGCGGGGCTTGATCTTGCGGCCCTCCAGCTTGGCGCGGACCAGGTCCGCCAGCGCCGCCTCGTAACGGTCGTCGAAGGCGGCGATGTCGAACGCGCCCATCTTGGTGGCGATGATATGCTTGGCCAGCTCCAGCATCTCGCCCTTGATCTTCACGGCCGAGATGTCGCGGAACGCCTCGCTGGCCGAGCGCACCTCGTAGTCGAAATTCAGCGTCGAGGCGATCATGCCCGGCCCATGCGCGCGGATCAGCACCGTGCGCACCCGGCGAAACAGCACCGCCCGCGCCAGCGCCGCCGCCTGCTTGCGGCGCATGCCTTCGCGGATCAGGGCAAAGGCTTCCTCGGCCGTCCGGTCCGCCGGCGTCAGGTAATAGGGGCGGTCGAAATAGACGTCGTCGATGTCCTTGCAGGCGATGAAACCCGCGACGGCCAGGGTCTTGTCGCTTTCCGGCATGGCCGCGGCGATCTCGTCGGGATCCAGGACGACGTAATCGCCCTCGCCGACCTCGTAGCCCTTGACCTGGTCGTCCTTTTCGACCGGCTTGCCGGTGTCGCTGTCGATGAACTGCCGGCGCACCCGGTTCCCGGTCGCCCGGTTCAGCGTGTGAAAGGCGATGCGTTCCGAGGTCGAGGCCGCGGCGTGAAGCGCGACCGGGCAGCTGACCTCGGCGATCTTCAGCATCCCCTTCCAGATCGCCCGCGGTGCCATGGCCTGCCTTCCCGGTGAAATACGACGTCGGCCCAACGTCCCCAGCCTGGCGGCGGTTCCGGCGGTGCGGGCGGCCTATCCCTGGTCCTTGCGGGGGATGATGCTGATCGCGCCGCTGATCTCCAGCACGGCGGCGTCGATCTGTTGCAGGTTGGCCAGGCCATGCTGGACGCGTGCCGCCTCCAGGATGTCGTTGATGCCCATGCGCGAGCGTTCCAGCGCGGCGCGGTCGACCTCGCCCCGGCTCATCAGCACCGTGGGGGTGCCGTCCAGCCAGGTCGCCAGCCAGGTCGAGCGCATCTTGGCAAAGGACAGGATCACGTCGACCGTGACCAGGGTGATCATCAGCACCACCGCGTTCACGATCGAGAAATCGTCGCCCAGCAGCGCCTGCTGCGTGGTCTCGGCGATGATGAGCAGCAGCACGAAGTCGAAGGGCGTGGTCTGCGCCAGCGTCCGGCGCCCCGACAGCCGGGTCATGACCAGCAGCGCCAGATAGATCGCGACGCCTCGGATGACGGAATCCATGGCTTGGCCTTCAGGGCAGGACCAGGATATGGGCGGCGCGGCGTTGCGCGCCGATGGCGATGTCAAGCCGCGTCCAACCGAAATGCAGCGCCCGCACGTCCAGGACCACCTTGTGCGGCCCCGGCCCCTGCGCCGGCACGGCAAAGCCTTGGCCGCGGTCCGAAAGTGTGGCTTGCGCCGGTTCGGGCTGGATGCGCTCGACCGAGAAGCGGTCGAAGAAATCCTGCCCGATGCGAAAGGAATGCGCTGCGGCCGGGCGTTCGAAGGTGATCGAGACCTCGTCGGTGCCCTCCCAGCGGCTGATGCGGGGAAATTCGACCCGCGCGCCGTCCAGGCGCAATTCGCCCCTGTGCAGCGCGCCGCCGCTTCCCGTCAAGCCCAGCAGCGCCAGCAGGCAGACCGCGCCGAAGAGCAGCCAGGCGATGCGCTGGATGCGCCAGAACCGGCGCTGGAAGCGGCGGTCCTCGTCCAGTTGCAGGCCGTCGTCGCGCAGGGTGGGCGCGCGCAGGGTGGGGCTGTTGGATCGGGGGTTCGGC
>NZ_JRKO01000099.1 GCF_000763885.1 Paracoccus versutus
CGCCAGGTTCGACAACGACAGGATCCAGTTCGCCGCGCAATACAGCTTCTGAAACCGAACGAACCTCAATCTCTCTCTCGTGAAAAAGGCCGCTGGCGTCCGAAAGGATGCCAGCGGCCAACTCGTCTGGCGGGCCGGGAAAGCCGGGGATCGCGGCTTGCGACCGACAAAGGAAAAAGGCCCCGGCGCATAGGTTCATGCGCCGGGGCCATCGTTTTCCCCTATGGACGGAAGCATGAAATCGAACGGTGGTTTGGTATATTCTGCGCCTATCCGAATTGGAGGAGAACCACGGAAATGTTCGACAAGCTGGCAATCACCGCCCTGGCGCTGATATTGGCCGCGGGCGGCGCAACCGCCCAAGAGCAGATCACATTGCGCTTTGCCCATCTTTTCCCGCAATCCCATTATTTCTGGGAACATGGCGGCAAGGTCTTCGTCGAAGCCCTTGAGGCCAAGACCGACGGCAAGGTCGAGACCAGCGTCTTCCCGGCGGCGCAGCTCGGCAAGGACTCGCTGGCGGTGCTGCAATCGGGCCTGGCCGACATCGTGACGCTGGTGCCGTCCTACAGCCCCGACAAGCTGCCGCTGACCTCGGTTTCCGAATTGCCCGGCTTTCACGACACCACCTGCGAGGGGGTGGCGAAGCTATGGCACATCATCCAGGACGGCGCGCCGCTGGACCAGGCGGAATACGCGCCGCAGGGCCTGCATCCGCTGTTCGTCGCGCATCAGCCGACCTACAAGGTGCTGACCTCGAAAAAGCAGGTCCGCGCGATCGGCGACCTTGCCGGGCTGAAGCTGCGCGCCAACGGCGCGGCGATCGGCAGCCTGGTGCGCGGCGCCGGCGCCGTGCCGGTCAGCATGAGTTCGGGCGAGGTCTTCGACGCCATGATGCGCGGCACCGTCGACGGCACGCTCCTGCCCTATTACACCCTGCCGATCTATGGGCTCGAGGACGTGGTGGACTATGCCTATGAAGGCGCGGAGCTGGGCGGCGGCTCGGTCGTCTTCGCCATGAGCGACAAGGCCTGGCAGGCGCTGCCCGACGACATGAAGACCCGCTTCACCGAGGCCGCGGCCGAGGCGCAGGACAAGCTTTGCTCCTACCAGGACGAGCTGGAAAAATCCGTCCGCGACGAATTCGCCGCCGGGGACAAGGTGACGATCTCGTCCGCGTCCGAGGCGGACCTGGCCGAATGGCAGCAGCATTTCGACAAGAACGCGGCCGATTGGGCGCAGGGGATGGAAAAGCAGGGCCGGCCCGGCCAGGCGATCCTGGATGCCTTCAAGTCCGGGGCGCAATGAAAAATGGCCCCGGAAGGGGCCATTTCCTCATGCGATCCGCGGTCAGTTGCCGGCGCCGGCGGCCTCGAACGCCTTCAGCACCTCGGTGCCGGGGCGGCCGCTCTGGTCCAGCCGCGCCGCCCAATCCGCCGCCACGCCCGCGGTCAGCGCGTTCCAGCGCGCCGCCTCCTCGGGGGTCAGCGCATTGACCGCAAGCGTGCCCGCCTGGACATAGCCGTCGCGGATCTTGTCCTCCTCGCGGTCCTGATAGGCGCAAAGGTTCTGCTGCGCCTTCTGGCCGGCCTCGGTCATCGCCGCCTTCACCTCGTCGGGCAACCCGTCCCAGGTCTGCTGCCGGATCGCGTAAAGCACCGCGGCCGAGCCGGCATGGAAGCCCTCGGTGGTCTGGTGCAGCACCTCTTGCAGGCTGAAGGGCGGCACGCCGACCCAGATATAGATCGCGCCGTCCACCGTGCCGCGCGACACGGAATCGTAGAACTCGCCCGCCTGCACCTGCACCGGCGCGGCCCCCAGCGCCCGCACCGAATCCGCCTGCGCGCCGCCGACCGAGCGGATCTTGAGTCCGCGCAGATCCTCGAGGCTGCGCACCGGCTTCCTGGCGGTCATCAGCTTGTAGGGCGGCGGCACCGCCACGAAAAGCACATGCAGGCCAAGCGCCTCGTATTCCTTCTGGTCCAGCAGGCCGCCCTCTTGCGCCAGGGGCCAGAGCTTGCCGACCGCCTCGCAGGAGCTGCCGAAATAGCCCGGCAGTTCGGTGACGCCGGTCAGACCCAGCTTGTCGGGCGCATAGGGCGCGGCCACCGTCGCCATCTGCGCAAGGTTGCTGTTCAGCAGGCTGAGCTGGTCCTTGCCCAGCTGGCTGGCGTGGAAATCGGCGAAGGCGACCTTGCCGCCGGTCGCCTCGTTCACCGCATCGGCAAAGACCTTGCCGCCTTCCTGCCAAAGGTAATGGTTCTCGGGCCAGAGGTTCGAGAACTTGATGGTGGTGTCCTGTGCGGCCGCCCCTCCGGCCAGCGCCAGCGCGAAAAGCCCGGCCCAGGCCGGCCTGCGATAATTCGGCATGTCTTACCTCCCGTTGTCTTGTGCTTGATGGCGCCAGATTAGCAAGCCGGGAGCGGAAAAACGGTTTTATTTCCGTGCCATAGCAGGAAGCTATGGCACGGAAAGGCAGGCCCTGCGGGCCTCAGCCCCCCTGCGCCACGCCCCAGTCGCGCAGCACTTCGGCGGTATGGGCGCCGCGCGCGGGGGCCAGGCGCGCGATCCCGCCCGGCGTGCGCGAAAAGCGCGGGACGGGCTGCGGCTGCTCAACGCCCTCGACCTCGACCAGCAGGGACCGGGCGCGGTTCTGCGCATGGCCGCCCGCCTCGTCCAGCGTCAGCACCGGCGAGAAGCAGGCGTCCGTGCCCCCGAACGCCGCCGCCCATTCGTCGCGGGTCCGGGTGGCGAAGATCGCCTCGAAGCGCGCGCGCAGGCCGGGCCAATGGGCGCGGTCGTTGCGATCGGGCAGCGTGGCGGGGTCGAGGCCAAGCACCGACAGCATCTGGTCATAGAACCGCGCCTCGATGGCGCCCACGGCGACATATTTGCCGTCGCGGGTGGCGTAGCAGCCATAATAGGGCGCACCGCCGTCCAGCACGTTCGCGCCGCGCCGCGGGTCGAGCTGGCCCAGCTGGCGAAAGGCGTGGAACACGGTCAGCAGGCTGGATACCCCGTCGACCATGGCGCAATCGACCACCTGCCCCTGGCCCGAGCCTCTGGCTTCATGCACCGCCGCCAGCAGGCCGAAGGCCAGGTAGACCCCGCCGCCGCCGTAATCGCCCAGCAGGTTCAGCGGCGGCACCGGCGGCCCGCCCGCCGGACCGATGCGGTCCAGCGCCCCGGTCAGTGCGATGTAGTTGATGTCATGGCCCGCCATCTGCGCCATCGGGCCTTCCTGACCCCAGCCGGTGGCGCGGCCATAGACCAGCCTGGGATTGACCTTCCGGCAATCCTCGGGACCGATGCCCAGCCGCTCGGCCACGCCGGGGCGATAGCCCTCGATCAGGATGTCGGCCTTGCCGACAAGTTCCATCAGCGTGGCGTGGCCCTCGGGGCTTTTCAGGTCCAGCGCGACCGAGCGCTTGTTGCGGTTGCGCAGGTCGTATTTGTCGGGCAGGTCCAGCCCCAGGTCGACCTCGGCCAGCCGGTCGATGCGCAGCACGTCGGCGCCCAGATCGCCCAGCAGCATGCCGCAAAACGGCGTCGGGCCCAGCCCGGCCAGTTCGATGACCTTCAGTCCGGCAAGCGGTCCCATGGCGCGTCCTCAGCCCGGATTTTTCTTCAGCATCATGCCGGTGCGGCGGAAGGTCAGCACCATCTTGTCGTCCTGGTTGAAGCTGCGGGTCTCGAACTCGACGATGCCGGCATGGGGGCGCGACTTCGACTCGCGCTTGGAGACGATCTCGGTCTCGCTGCGCAGCGTGTCGCCGATATAGACCGGGTTGGTGAACTTGACGTCATAGAAGCCCAGGTTGCCTTGGGTGGTGCCCAGCGTGGTGTCGGCCACGGTGACGCCGCAGGCCAGCGACAGGGTGAACAGGCTGTTCACCAGCCGGCCGGGATGGCCCTGTTCCTTGGAATAGACCTCGTCCATGTGCAGCCAGGCCGAGTTGTAGGTCAGCGCCGAGAACAGCAGGTTGTCCGCCTCGCAGACGGTGCGGGTGATGGCGTGGCGATAGATGTTGCCCACCTCAAGCTCTTCGTAATACTTGCCGGTCGCCAGTTCGGTATAGTTCACGCTCATGGGTTTTCTCCGCTTGGCCGGGGGTCAGATGACGCCCTGGGATTTCAGGTTTTCGATCTCGTCGGCGCCCAGGCCCAAAAGGCCCAGCACCTCGGCATTGTTCGCGCCCAGCGTCGGCGCGGGCCTGTCCAGCCCCACCGTCGAGCCGGACATGCGGATCGGGATGCCGCTGCCCACCGCGTCGATCTCGCCCGCTTCCGGGTGGACCAGCGGCACGATGGCGCCGCTTTCGCGCAAGGCGGGGTCGGCCATCGCCTCGCGCGCGGTGCGGACCTTGACGCAGGGCACGCCGCGGCTGGTGGCCAGGGCATGGATCACCTGTTCGGTGGTCAGGTTGCGGGTCCAGGCCTCGATCATCCCGTTCAGCGCATCCGCATTCACCGCCCGCGGCCCACGCGTGGCATAGCGCGGATCCTCGATCAGCTGCGGCTGGCCCATGGCCTCAAAGATCAGCCCGGCCCATTTGTCGTTCGCCGCCGCGATCGAGACATGGCCGTCGCTGGTCCTGAAGATGCCAAAGGGCGCCAGCCGGGTCTGGTGGTTGCCGCTGCGCGCCGGAAAGCCCATGCGCTGGAACACGTCGAAATGCTCGAACGGCAAGAGCGAGGACAGGCAGTCCAGCATCGAGGTCATGACATGCTGGCCCTGGCCCGTGGCCTCGCGCTGGCGCAGCGCCGCCTGGATGCCGATCACCCCGTAAAGCGGCGCCAGCAGGTCGGCGATGGGCAGGCCGAAGCGGGTCGGCGGGCCGTCCTTGTCGCCGGTGGTGTCCATCACCCCCGACAGCGCCTGCACCACGATGTCCATGACCTTCAGCCCCGGATAGGGGCTGGGCCGCCCCATGCCGGTGATCGAGCAATAGATCAGCCGCGGATTGACCCCCTTGAGGCTGTCGTAATCCACGCCCAGCCGCTCGACCGTGCCGTCGCTGAGGTTCTCGACCACGATGTCGGACTGCTTGGCCAGTTCCTTGAAGAGCCGCAAGCCTTCGGCGGATTTCAGGTCCAGCGACAGGCTTTTCTTGGCCCGCGCCCGCGCCAGGATCGACAGCGACACGTCGCCTTCCTCCAGCGCGCCCAGGTGGATGCCGTCCTTGCCATAGAAGGGCGGGTTGAAGCGGGCGATGTCGCCGCCCTGAGGCGCCTCGATCTTGATGACCTCGGCCCCCAGCCCGGCCAGAAGCAAGGTGCAATAGGGCCCGGCCAGCGCCACGGTCAGGTCGAGGACGCGGATGCCCTCCAGCGGTCGGTTCGTCATCTTCTCCCCCTCCCCTTCCTGGCGTTCAGGCCGCGTATTCGCGGGCCAGCGCGATGATGTCGCGCGCGGTCTTCGCATGGGCGATGTCGATATGCTCGCCATCATACATGACCGAGGCCCGGCCTTGCGCCTGCGCCGCCTCCAGCGCGTCGATCATGCCCTGGTAGAAGGCCACCTCATCGGCCGTCGGCGTATAGGTGCGGTTGATGGTCTCGACCTGCATCGGGTGCAGCGCCAGCTCGCCCGACATGCCCAGCTGCCGGTCGAAGGCCGAGGCCTTGGCCAGCCCCTCCAGATCCTTGATCTGCTGCCAGATGCCGCCGATGGGCATCTTGCCGGCGGCGCGGGCGGCCATGACGACGCGGGACTTCATGTATTCCGACTCGCGCCCCTCGGGCGTCCAGACATATTTCAGCGCCCGGCCGACATCGGCGTTCTTGGCCGTCGCGCCGACGATCCCGGTCACGCGCGGGATCTGCGCGATCTCGTAACACAGCTGCATCGAGCGCGCCGTCTCCAACAGCGGGATCAGCCCGACCGAGCCGATGGGCAGGTTCGCCCGCGCCTCGGCTTCGGCGATCATGCAGGACGCCATATGCACGTCCTCGGGACCCCAGGGCTTCGAGATATAGATGCCCTCGACGCCCGGCTGCACCACGGCAAGGATGTCGTCCAGATCATAGATATGCGCGGTCCGGTTCACCCGCACCCAGATGCGCTGGCCTGCGGCGATCAGCTCGGGGATCTTGCGGGCGACCAGCTCGCGCGCGGCCAGCTTTTCGGCCGGGGGCACGCTGTCCTCCAGGTCCAGGATCAGCGCGTCGGCGCCGGCATTGGCGCCCTTGTCCAGCATGGATTCCTTGTTGCCGGGCACGAACAGGAAGGAACGGATCGGTTTCATCGCGGCACCTCAATAGGATTTCGGCAGGCCCAGCTTGCGCTCGGCGATATTGGACAGGATCAGCTGCGGCGTGACCGGGGCGATATAGCCGATCCAGGCCTCGCGCATGAACCGCTCGACATGGTATTCCTTGGCATAGCCGAAGCCGCCATGGGTCAGGATCGCGGTGTTGCAGGCCTTCATGCAGGCCTCGGAGGCCACCAGCTTGGCCGCGTTCGCTTCCGAGCCGCAGGACAGGCCCTTGTCGTAAAGCTCGGCCGCGGCCAGCAGCATCAGGTTCGCCGCCTCGAGTTCCGCCCAGTTGCGGGCCAGCGGATGCTGCACGCCCTGGTTCTGGCCGATGGGCCGGCCGAAGACCACGCGGTCCTTGGCATATTGCGTCGCCAGCTTCAGCACCGCCCGGCCGATGCCGACCTGCTCGGCGGCGACGAAGACGCGCTCGGCGTTCATGCCGTGGAAGATGTATTTCAGCCCCTTGCCTTCCTCGCCGATCAGGCTGTCCCTGGACACCGGCAGGTTGTCGATGAACAGCTCGTTCGTATCGACGGCGGCGCGGCCCAGCTTGTCGA
Source organism: Paracoccus versutus (assembly GCF_000763885.1). GTDB lineage: Bacteria > Pseudomonadota > Alphaproteobacteria > Rhodobacterales > Rhodobacteraceae > Paracoccus > Paracoccus versutus. The sequence goes on from NZ_JRKO01000099.1 coordinate 6,818, forward strand.
TCTCGCGGATGTCGACATAGTCGCGATCGAGCTTGGTATAGAACAGGCTCAGCCCCTCGGAATGCTTCCTGACCTCCTCGATCGGCGTGGTGCGGGCCAGGATCAGCATGTGATCGGCCTGCTGCGCGGTCGAGATGAAGACCTTCTTGCCCGAGATCAGGTAATCGCCGTTCGCCTGCTTCCGGGCCGCCACCTTCAGCTTGGTGGTGTCGAGGCCGGTGTCGGGTTCCGTCACAGCGAAACAGGCCTTGACCTCGCCCCGTGCAAAGGGCGGCAGCCAGCGCTGCTTCTGCTCCTCCGTGCCGAAATGCACCACCGGCTGCAGGCCGAAGATGTTCATGTGGATGGTCGAGGCCGCCGCCTGCCCGCCGCATTCCGCCACGGTGCGCAGGAACAGCGCCGCCTCGGTCACGCCGAGGTTGGCGCCGCCGAATTCCTCTGGCATGCAGATGCCCAGCCAGCCGCCATCGGCCACCGCCTGGAAGAACTCGTGCGGGAAGGCGTGGTCGCGTTCCTTCTTCAGCCAGTATTCCAGCGGGAAGTTCTCGCAGATCTTCTCTGCGGCATCGACGATCGCCTGCTGGTCGTCGGTCAGTAGATAGCCCATTGCCCTCTCTCCTCGGCGTGGCTCGATCAGGGTCCGATCAATTTTCTAACACTCATTAGGCACCTTGCCGTCCATGGGTCAACGAATCTCGGCGCCCTCGCCCGGCGCGAAAGGCTGCCCCGAGCCGTTCCATAGGTTCATGCTATGGCCAGACCCGCACCGATGCGGCGCAGCGGGATGATATTGCCTTGTTATTGCCTCCACCCCGGAGCATCGGGCGCCTTCCATATGAAAATGTTATATCAGCAATCCACAACATATATTTGCATTATGCGGCGCCGCGATGCCATGACTGCTGGCGACAGTTCGCCCGATGCGGACACAGCTGGCACGGATCATCACCATGTTTGACCAACGCACCGACGAATATCAGGACATCCGCGATGCGGTCCGCGCGCTTTGCGCCGAGTTTCCCGACGAATACCACCGCAAGATCGACGAGGCCCGCGCCTATCCTGCGGAATTCGTCGATGCGCTGACCCGCGCCGGCTGGATGGCCGCGCTGATCCCCGAAGCCTATGGCGGCTCGGGCCTGGGCCTGACCGAAGCCTCGGTGATCATGGAGGAAATCAACCGCTCGGGCGGCAATTCCGGCGCCTGCCACGGCCAGATGTATGTCATCAACACGCTGATCAAGCACGGCTCCGAGGCGCAGAAGCAGCATTACCTGCCCCGCATCGCCACCGGCGAATGGCGGCTGCAATCCATGGCCGTGACCGAGCCGACCACCGGCTCGGACACCACCAAGATCAAGACCGTCGCGGTGAAGAAGGGCGACCGCTGGGTCATCAACGGCCAGAAGGTCTGGATCAGCCGGGTGCTGCATTCCGACCTGATCATCGTGCTGGCCCGCACCACGCCGGTCGAGCAATGCAGGAAGCCCTCGGAAGGCATGTCGATCTTCATCGTCGATGCGAAAGCGGCACAGGCGAACGGCCAGCTGGTCGTCAAGCCGATCCCGAACATGGTCAACCACGAAACCAACGAGCTGTTCTTCGACAACCTGGAAGTGCCCGAGGAAAACCTGATCGGCACCGAAGGCCAGGGCTTCAAGCACCTGCTCTCGGGCCTGAATGCCGAACGCGTGCTGATCGCCGCCGAATGCATCGGCGACGGCTACTGGTTCACCGACCGGGTGGTGAAATACGTCAACGAGCGCGTGGTCTTCGGCCGCCCCATCGGCCAGAACCAGGGCGTGCAATTCCCCATCGCCGAGGCCTTCATCGAGGTCGAGGCGGCGAACCTGATGCGCTTCAAGGCCGCCGCGCTCTACGACGCCGACCAGCCCTGCGGCGCCGAGGCGAACATGGCGAAATACCTGGCCGCGAAATCCAGCTGGGAGGCGGCGAACGCCTGCATCCAGTTCCACGGCGGCTTCGGCTTCGCCAACGAATACGACGTGGAACGCAAGTTCCGCGAGACCCGGCTCTACCAGGTGGCGCCGATCTCGACCAACATGATCCTGGGCTATGTCGGCCAGCATGTCCTCGGCATGCCCAAGAGCTACTGATGGGCGCGCTTCCCCTTTCGGGGCTCACGGTCGTCGCCATCGAGCAGGCCGTCGCCGCCCCCTTCACCAGCTCGCGCCTGGCCGATGCGGGCGCGCGGGTGATCAAGATCGAACGGCCCGAGGGCGATTTCGCCCGCGGCTATGACGACGTGGCGCAGGGCCAGTCCAGCTATTTCGTCTGGCTGAACCGCGGCAAGGAATCGGTCACGCTGGACCTCGGCTCGGACGCCGGCAAGGCGGAACTGGCGCGGCTGCTGGAGGGCGCCGACGTGCTGGTCCAGAACCTCAAGCGCGGCGCGCTGGCCAAGCTGGGCTTTTCCTTCGAGCGGCTGGCGCGCGACTGGCCCCGCCTGATCACCTGCTCGATCACCGGCTATGGCGAGGACGGCCCGATGGCCGACCGCAAGGCCTACGACCTGCTGATCCAGGCGGAATCGGGCCTCTGCTCGATCACCGGCGGTCCCGACGAGCCGGCCCGCGTCGGCATCTCCATCGTCGACATCGCCACCGGCGCCACCGCCCATGCCGCCATCCTCGAGGCGCTGATCGCCCGCGGCGTGACCGGCAAGGGGGCGAATATCTCGGTCTCGATGTTCGACGTGATGGCCGACTGGCTGACCGTCCCGCTTCTGAACCACGAGGGCGGCAAGTCGCCGAAGCGGCTCGGCATGGCGCATCCTTCGATCGCGCCCTACGGCGTCTTCACGGCGCGGGACGGCGGGCAGGTGCTGATCTCGGTGCAAAGCGACCGGGAATGGCGCAAGCTGGCCGAGCTGTTCCTCGGCCGGCCGGAACTGGCGGGCGACCCGCGCTTTGCCACCAATGTCGCCCGCGTGGCGAACCGCGCCCAGACCGATGCCGTGGTGGCCGAGGGCTTTGCCCGCATGACGGCCGAGGGTGCCATCGCGGCGCTGCTTCAGGCCGAGGTGGCGCTGGCCTCGGTCAGCGACATGGAAAGGTTGTCGAACCACCCGCATCTGCGGGACACGCCGAACGGCCCGGTCCGCTATCCCGCCCCGGCCGCGATCTTCGCGGGCGAGGCCCGCCCCTACGGCGCGGTGCCGGCGCTGAACCCCCTCGATGCGGCCGCCTCGCGGCTGGCCGAAGAAGCAACAGGAGCAATTGCATGAGAATCCTCGTGCCAGTGAAGCGCGTGATCGACTACAACGTGAAGGCCCGTGTGAAGGCTGACGGGTCTGGCGTCGATCTTGCGAATGTGAAGATGTCGATGAACCCGTTCGACGAGATCGCGGTCGAGGAGGCGATCCGGCTGAAGGAAAAGGGCGTGGCCGAGGAGGTGATCGCCGTCTCGATCGGCGTCAAGCAGGCGGCGGAGACGCTGCGCACGGCCTTGGCGATGGGCGCCGACCGGGCCATTCTCGTCACCGCTACGGATGACGTGCAGCAGGACATCGAGCCCTTGGCGGTGGCGAAGATCCTCGCCGCGGTGGCCAAGGCGGAAGGCACCGAGCTGGTCATCGCCGGCAAGCAGGCCATCGACAACGACATGAACGCGACCGGCCAGATGCTGGCGGCGCTGCTGGGCTGGGCGCAGGCGACCTTCGCCTCGAAGCTCGAGATCGACGGGGGCAAAGCGAAAGTCACCCGCGAGGTCGATGGTGGCCTCCAGACCATCGCGGTGGCGCTGCCGGCGGTGGTCACCGCCGACCTGCGGCTGAACGAGCCGCGCTACGCGAGCCTGCCGAACATCATGAAGGCCAAGAAGAAGCCCTTGGAGGAAAAGACCGCCGCCGATTACGGCGTCGACGTCGCGCCGCGGCTGGAGGTGGTCTCGGTGCGCGAGCCCGAGGGCCGCAAGGCCGGCATCAAGGTCGGCTCGGTGGACGAGCTGGTCGGCAAGTTGAAGGAAGCGGGGGTGATCTGATGGCTGTTCTGCTGCTTGGGGAAGTGACGAACGGGGTGCTGAACCGCGACGCGACGGCGAAGGCGGTGGGCGCGGTCAAGGGCCTGGGTGATGTCACGGTGCTC
>NZ_JRKO01000100.1 GCF_000763885.1 Paracoccus versutus
GGTCGATCCCGTCGAGGCCGCCACCCGCCCCGCGCGCGAGGCGCTGGTCGGCGCCGCCACCGAGGCGGCGACCATGCCCGTGCGCGATGCCTTGCACGTGAACCGCCCCCTGCCGCGGCCCGCGGCGCCGTGACCCGCAACCCCTTGCCCTGAAGCCCTTCGCATGAACCGCACCGAATTCATCGTCGCCACCGCGATCATCCTGTTCGCCGCCTTCATGCTGGGCTGGTTCGCAAGCTGGCTGATCCACCGCCTGTCCCGCGTCACCCGCGCCGAGATGGGCGAACTGGAAAGCATGGCCCAGCAGCTGCACGAGGCCGAGGAGGAACGCGACCGCGCCGTGGACGCGCTGGAGACGCGCGAGGCCGACCTGGTCGCCCGGCTGTCCCGCACCGAGGCCGAGCTGCGCGCCCGGCAGGCGCAGCTGCACGAAAGCCTGACCGAGATCGAGGAACTGCGCGCCTATATCGACCGCAAGCTGGGCCGCTAGCTTCCGCCCAGGCCGAACCGGCTGCCGATCCAGCCCGCCGCCGAGGAAGCCGCCGCCACCGTCCCCGAGGCCGCGCGGCTGATCGAGGCGCGGACCGAGTTCTGCTCGTCCAGCGCCCGCAGGATGCGCTCAATGGCCAAATTTTCTTGCATTGCAAGCTTTTGCGCGAATTGTTCCGCGACAACTCCAGCGGTGCGCCTTGGCGCCGCAACCGGGTTTCGCGCAAGGGCGGCCTGTCCAGATCGGCCGGCCAGAACGAAAAAAGGGCGCCGTTTCCGGCGCCCCCCTTGCGATGGCTGCGGTGGCTTAAACCCCCGCCTCGATGATGGCGCGGGCCAGGATCGGGATGGTGCTGTCGTTCAGCCCGGCGATGTTGATGCGCGAATCGCCCACCATGTAGATGCCGAACTCTTCCTTGATGCGCTTGACCTGCTCGGGCGTGGCGCCCAGGCGCGAGAACATGCCGCGATGCTGGGCGACGAAGCCGAAACGGTCCGAGCCGCTGAGGTCGCGCAATTCGCCCGCCAGTTGCTCGCGCAGGCGCAGCATGCCGCCGCGCACCGCTTCCAGCTCGGCCATCCAGTCGGCGCGCAGCTCCGGCGTGTTCAGCACGGTCGAAACGATCTTGGCGCCGTGGAAGGGCGGGAAGGAATAGGTCTGACGGTTCAGGAAGGCCATGGCGCCCTGCGCCAGATCGCGCGTCGCCGCATCGGCGCACAGCGCCAGCAGGCAGCCGGTGCGTTCGCGGTAGATGCCGAAGTTCTTGCTGCACGAGGCCGCGACCAGCACCTCGGGGATGCGCGAGGCGATCAGCCGGGTGCCGGCCGCGTCCTCTTCCAGCCCGTCGCCGAAGCCCTGATAGGCCAGGTCGATCAGCGGCAGCGCGCCGGTCTGCTCCAGCACCGAGGCCACCTCGGCCCATTGCTCCAGCGTCAGGTTGGCGCCGGTCGGGTTGTGGCAGCAGCCGTGCAGCAGCACAACGTCGCCCTTTTTCGCCGTGGCGATGTCGGCCTTCATGCTCTCGAAATCCACGCCGCGGGTCTCGGCGTCGAAATAGCGGTAGGTCTGGACCGGCAGGCCCATGAAATTCATGATCGAGACATGGTTCGGCCAGGTCGGGTCGCTGACGAAGACCCGCAGGTCGGGGTTCGCCATGCGCGCCAGCTCCAGCGCCTGGCGGATGGCGCCGGTGCCGCCGACCGTGGCCAGCGTCGCGGTGGTCTCGGGCTTGAGCCCGTCGCCCAGGATCAGCTCGCCCATGGCCTTGTGGAACTCGGGCTCGCCGGACAGGCCGGCATAGGTCTTGGTGGTCTCGGTCTCCAGCATGCGCTGTTCGGCGGCATGGACGGCGCGCATGATCGGGGTGTGGCCGGTCGCGTCCTTGTAGACCCCCACGCCCAGGTCGATCTTGCCCTGGCGGGGATCGGCCCTGAATTCGCCCATCAGGGCCAGGATCTTGTCGGGGGCCTGCGGTTTCAGATTGCCCAGCATCACGCGTCTCCGGTTGCGATTTTAAGGTCGGGGAAGCTGCCCCATTCGGTCCAGCTTCCGTCATAAAGCGAATGGTCCCGGTGCCCGATCCGTTCGAGCGCCAGGAACAGCGAGGCCGCCGTCACTCCCGAGCCGCAGGTGGTGATCACCGGCTTCGACAGGTCCACCCCCGCCGCCTCGAACTCGGCCCGGAGTTCGGCGGCCGGCTTCAGCGTGCCGTCCGCGTTGTAGAACCGGCCGAAGGGCAGGCTTTTCGAGCCGGGGATGTGGCCCGAGCGCAGGCCGGGGCGCGGCTCGGGCGCCTCGCCGCGGAAGCGTTCGGCGGAACGGGCATCGACGATCTCGTGATCGGCCAGCTTGCTGGCCGCCGCGACCTGGGTCACGTCGCGCACCAGCGCCGCCTGGCGCTGCACGGTGATGTGGCGGTCGCGCAGGATCGGCGGCATGTCCTCGATCTCGCGGCCCTCGGCCAGCCATTTGCCCAGACCGCCGTCCAGCACCGCCACGTCCTGCTTGCCCATCAGCTTGAAGGTCCACCAGACCCGCGCCGCCGAGCGCACCGGCGAATTGTCGTAGACCACCACCTGATGGCCGTCGCCGATGCCCATGGCGCGCATGCGGCTGATGAACATCTCGGGCTGGGGCGCCATGTGCGGCAGCTCGCTGCGCTTGTCGGCGATCTCGTCGATGTCGAAGAAGCGGGCGCCGGGGATATGAGCGGCCATGTATTCGGCCCGCGCGTCGCGGCCGGGTTCCAGGAACCAGGTGGCGTCGATGATGCGCAGGTCGGGATCGTTCAGATGGGCTGCCAGCCAGCCGGTCGAGACCAGCACCTTGGGATCGTCGGAATCGGTGGACATCGGCCTTCCTCCCGCGCGCGCAGAAACGACACCGATGTAACCGCAGCCGCGCGGGGCGGCAAGGCTTAACCCTGCTTCAGCAAACGCTGTTTTTGCCGGTTCCAGTCGCGCTTGGCCGCGGTTTCGCGCTTGTCGGCGACCTTCTTGCCCTTGGCGACGCCGATCTTCAGCTTCACCTTGCCGCGGTCGTTGAAATACATCACCAGCGGTACCAGCGTCATGCCCTCGCGCCCGATGGCCTGCCACAGGCGGGCCAGTTCCTTGCGCGAGACCAGCAGCTTGCGGCGGCGCCGTTCCTCGTGCCCGAAGACGCCGGCCTGCTTGTAGGCGGCGATATAGGCGTTGATCAGCCACAGCTCGCCCTGTTCCACCGAGGCATAGCTTTCGGCGATGTTGGACTGGCCGGTGCGCAGGCTTTTCACCTCGGACCCGGTCAGCACGATGCCGACCTCGAGGTCGCTTTCGATGAAATAGTCGAAGCGCGCCCGGCGGTTCTCGGCGATGATCTTGTAGTTCGGGTCGGATTTCGTGGCCATGATCGGGCAGAGATAGGGCGGGGGGCCGCGGCTGTAAAGGCCGGGCCTTCACCCTGGCCCCAGGATCAGCCGCAGCAGGGCCTGCGCCCCGGCGGTCACGTCGCGCCAGGTGGCGTCGAAGCCGGCGGCCTCGCCGAAATAGGGATCGGCGACCGCCTGCCCCCTGCGCCCCGGCACATGGTCCAGCAGCAGGGACAGCCGCGCCCGCCCCTCGGGCGGCGCAAGACGGCGCAGGGCGGCCAGGTTTTCGTGGTCCATGGCGACGATATGGTCGAAGCGATGGAAGTCGTCGGGCCCGACCTGCCGGGCGCGCAGGTTCGATATGTCGATGCCGGCCCGTGCCGCCACTGCCTGCGCCCGGCGGTCGGGCGCGCGGCCCAGGTGCCAGTCGCCGGTCCCGGCCGAGTCGATCAGCAGCCGCGCCCCCGCGGCTTCGGCCGCGGCGCGCAGCGCGGCCTCGGCCAGGGGCGAGCGGCAGATATTGCCCAGGCAGACGAAAAGAACCGATTGCGGCATGATCGACCTCGATGGACCGGCACCATCTTGCCAGTCCCGCGCAAGCTGGCCCAGACTGGCCGCAAAGAAAAGCAGGGAGACGGCGGCGATGCGGCATGGCGGGCAGATTTTGGTCGATGCGTTGAAGGCGAACGGGGTCGGGCGGGTGTTCTCGGTCCCCGGCGAAAGCTTCCTGGCGGCGCTGGACGGGCTTTACGCATCCGGCATCCAGAACGTCACCTGCCGGCACGAGGGCGGTGCGGCGATGATGGCCGAGGCGCATGGCAAGCTGACCGGGCGGCCGGGCGTGGCCTTCGTCACCCGCGGTCCCGGTGCCACCAACGCCAGCGCCGGGGTCCATGTGGCGCGGCAGGATTCGACGCCGATGATCCTGTTCGTCGGCCAGATCGCCCGCGCCGACCGCGACCGCGACGCCTTCCAGGAGGTCGATTATCGCGCCATGTTCGGCCCGCTGGCGAAATGGGTGGCCGAGATCGACCAGACCGAGCGCATCCCGGAATATGTCTCGCGCGCCTTTCACCTGGCCATGTCGGGCCGGCCCGGCCCGGTGGTGCTGGCGCTGCCCGAGGACATGCTTTCGGCCCGCGCTGAGGTGCCGGACCTGGCCCCGCCGGCCCCGCCGCTTTCCGCCGTCGCCGCGGAATCGATCAAGGCCATCGCCCAGGCGCTGGCCGGGGCCGAGCGGCCGCTGGTCGTGCCCGGCGGCACGCTGTGGTCGCAGGCGGCCGCCGACGACCTGGCGCGCTTTGCCGCAGGCTGGGGCCTGCCGGTCGCGGTGCCCTTCCGCCGGCAGGGGCATATGGACAATGCGCATCCGAACTATGTCGGCGACCTGGGCGTCGGCATGAATCCGGCGCTGGGGCAGGCGCTGTCGCAGGCGGATTGCGTGCTGTCCCTGGGCTCGCGGCTGGGCGACACGCTGACGCGCGGCTACGAGCTGATGGACCCGGTGCGCCCGCATGCGCGAGTGATCCACGTCCACCCCTCGCCCGATGAGCTGGGGCATCTGTGGCGGCCCGATCCGGGGCTGGTCGCCGATCCGCGCGCGGTGGTGGCGGCGCTGGCCGCCTTGCCCGCGCCGCGGCGCTGGGACGATTGGACCGCCGGGCTGCGCGCGGGCTACGAGGCATGGCAGCAGCCCCGCCCCACCCCCGGCGCGGTGCGGATGGAGGCGGTGGTGCGCTGGCTCTCGGACCACCTGCCGCCGGATGCGATCGTCACCAATGGCGCCGGGAACTACGCGGCCTTCATCCATCGCTATTACCGCTTCCGCCGCTTCGGCACGCAGCTGGCGCCGACCTCGGGCTCGATGGGCTACGGCCTGCCCGCCGCCATCGCCGCCAAGCTGGAACATCCCGGCCGCAGCGTGGTCTGCCTGGCCGGGGACGGCTGCCTGCAGATGACGGTGAACGAGCTTTCCACCGCCGCCCAGCATGGCGCCGCCGTCATCGTCATCGTGGCCAACAACGGCCATTACGGCACCATCCGCATGCATCAGGAGCGCAGCTATCCCGGCCGCGTCTCGGGCACGGCGCTGGCCAATCCCGATTTCGCCGCCCTGGCCCGCGCCTATGGCGGCCATGGCGAGCGGGTCGAGCGGCAGGAGGATTTCGCCGAGGCCTTCGCCCGCGCCCAGGCCGCCGGCACCCTGGCGGTGCTGGAGCTGGCGCTGGACCCCGAGGCGCTGAGCACCGGCGCCACGCTGTCCCAGACCCGCGCGGCGGGCGAGGCCGGGCTGCGCCGGGCCTGATAAGCGCGCACGCGGACGGCAAGGGCGGCCGATTGGTTGCGGATCGCGCCCACAGGGGCGGGGCCGTGGCCCGGAGCAAGCGCGGATGGTTTTCCCGGAAAGCGTCGGCCTAGGATCCGCCGATCCAGACCAGCGCGGCGGGCGACGCGGGCTGCGCCGGGCCTGATGAGCGCGCACTCGGCCGGCAAGGGCGGTCGATTGGTTGCGGATCGCGCCCACAGGGGCGGGGTCGTGGCCGGAGCAAGCGTGGATGGTTTTCCCGGAAAGCGTCGGTCTAGGATCCGCCGATCCAGACCCGCGCGGCGGGCGAGGCCGGGCTGCGCAGGGCCTGATGAGCGCGCACGCGGACGGCAAGGGCGGACGATTGGCTGCGGATCGCGCCCCCGGGGGGGTCGTGGCCCGGATCAGGCGCGGATGGTTTTCCCGGAAAGCTCCGCCCCTAGAACCCGCCGATCCAGACCAGCGCGGCCGCCAGCGCGGCGGTGGCGGGCACCGTCACCAGCCAGGCGCCCAGGATCATCCGCATGTAGGACCGGCGCACCAGGTGGCGGCGCCGGCGCTCCTCGGCGGGCAGGGGGGCGTGGCTGGCCGCCAGCCGGCGGTCGCGCCATTCGCGATAGAAGCCGACGCCGAACACGCCCCCCACCGCGACATGCGTGGTCGAAAGCGGCAGGCCCAGAAGCGAGGCCCCCAGCACCGTCGCCGCCGTCGCCAGCGAGACGCAAAGCGCGCGCGACGCGTTCAGCCGGGTGATGCGGCTGCCGACCATATGCACCAGCCGCCGCCCGAAAAGCAGGATCCCCAGCGCGATGCCCAGGCCCCCCAGCAGCAGCACCAGCCGGGCGCGCAGATCGTCGTCCCCCCCGGCCGACAGGCTGTCGAGGATGATGGTCAGCGGCGCGGCCACGTTCGAGGTGTCGTTGGCGCCATGCGCAAAGCCCATGACCAGCGCCGCGGCGATCAGCGGCACCGCCAGCAATTGCTTCATCGCCAGACGCCCGCCGGCCTCGCCGCGCGACTGCCGGTCGATGCGCCGCCGGGTATAGGCCCAGCCGAGCGCGCCGCAGGCCAGGGCCAGGCCCGCATTCGCCGCCAGGCCCGAGCCGTGCCAGGCCAGTTCCGCCACCCCCGCCAGCATGGCCGAGGCCAGCCCGACCACCACCGGCATCCAGGTGCGGGCGGCGGCGACGCGATCCTCGCGGTCCAGCACCAGCGCGCGCAGCAGCGCCATCAGCCCCGCCGCCGCCAGCCCCGAGACCAGCGGCGAGACGATCCAGCCAAAGGCGATCATCCCCATCGCCGGCCAGTTCACCGCGCCCAGGCCAAAGGTCGCCATTCCCGCGCCGGCGATGGCGCCGACCACGGAATGCGTGGTGCTGACCGGCGCGTCGAGCCAGGTGGCAAGGCTGATCCAGCTGCCCGCCGCCAGCAGCGCCGCCAGCATCATCCGCGCCGTCGCCTCGCCCTCGCCCAGGGTGCTGCCGACCAGACCCTCGGTCAGCGTGGTGGTGACGGCGCTGCCGGCGATGACCGCGCCCAGAACCTCCATCCCCGCGACGAGCATGAGGCCCGCGGTCATGCCGATGGCCCCCGCGCCCACCGCCGGCCCCAGCGCGTTGGCCACGTCGTTGCCGCCGATCGACAGCGCCAGATAGGCCGCGACCGCCAGGCCGGCCGCCAGGATGCCGATGGCCGGCTGGTCGGCGAAGAACCCGGTGCCGACATAGCTGGCCGCGGCGATGAAGATCAGCGCCAGCCCCAGCCGCATCAGCGGCCGGGCCGAATGCAGCACCGCGCGCTCGGCATTGGTGACGCGGCTCAGATCCTTGTCGAGCGTGCGGTATTCGCGGGGTTCGCGTCTCATTCCGGGGGGTGCCGCCGCTGGGCGGGCAGGCGGCGCAGGATCTGCTTCAGCCCGGTCTCGGCCACCATGCGGGCGGCGTCCTCGGGCGCGAACCAGCGGCGCCTGCGCTCATGCGCCTCGGGGAAATCCTCGTCCAGCCCCTCGACGTAAAGCGGAAAGACCCGCACCTCGACCGGGATGGCGAAGCCGCGGTCCTGGTCCTTGTCATAGTGATAGCGGCCGATCTCGGCCTCGGCGACGCGGCCCTTGACGCCGGCCTCCTCCCAGGCCTCCTGCCGGGCGGCATCGGCCAGGCTGCGGCCGGGCATGGGCCAGCCCTTGGGCACGATCCAGCGCCCGGTGCCGCGGCTCGTCACCAAAAGCACCTCGCCGGTCGCTTGGTTCAGGCACAGCGCCGCGACCTGCATGTCGGGCGGGCGGCGGCCGATCAGCCGCGCCAGCCTATCGCGGAACTGGACGATCATGCCGGATCCTCCGCGTCGCGGATGCGGCCGCGCCCGGCCTTGACCTCGCCGCGCTGGGTCTTGGCGGCCAGGCGGCGGCGCTGGCTGCCCAGCGTCGGCCGGGTCGGGATGCGCTTGCGCGGCGCGACCAGCGCCTGGCGGATCAGCTCGGCCAGCCGCTCGCGCGCAAGCTCGCGGTTGCGGGCCTGGCTGCGGGTCTCCTCGGCCCGGATCAGCAGGGCGCCGTCCTGCGTCCAGCGCCGCCCGGCCAGGCGCTTCAGCCGCGCCTTGACCGGCGGCGACAGGTGCGGCGACCGCTCGGCCTCGAATCGCAGCTCGACGGCGGTCTCGACCTTGTTCACGTTCTGCCCGCCCGGTCCCTGGGACCGGGTGAACTGTTCGGACAGTTCCCATTCCTCGATGGCGATCTGGTCGGTGATGCGCAGCATGGTGCGAATATGTCGCAAATCCCGGCCAAGAAAAGGTCAAGCGAATCACGAAGCGCGCAAATTGTCTCAGTGCAGCCGGATTGCCGCACTGGCCGAGGCGGTCGGGCGGTCCTCGATCAGCGTCTCGGGATGCGCGAGCCCGTCGTCGAAGGCCAGCCCGTAGACAAAGGGCTTCAGCGTCGAGCCGGGGCTGCGCCAGGCCCGCGCCATGTCGACGAAGCCGGCCGATGCACCGTCGGTCCAATCCGCGGCGCCGACCTCGGCCAGGATCTCGCCCGTCCGGTGGTCGGCCAGCACCACGGCCGCCGACAGCCGCCGCCCGGCGCCCTGCACGGCGCGCGCGGCCAACGCCTCGGCCCGGCGTTGCAGGCGCGCGTCGATGGTAGTCTCGATCCGCAGGGCGCCGGGATGCTCGCGCAGCAGCCGCGCGGCCAGCAGCGGCGCCAGCGCCGGAAAGGCGCGCCGCACCCGCGGCACCGGCTCGGCCATCGCCGCCCGCCCGTCGGCGGCCGAGATCAGCCCGGCCCGCACCGCCCGCGCCAGCACCCGGTCCCGCGCCGCCCTGGCGGCTTCGGGGAAACGGTCCGGCCGCCGCGCCTCGGGCGATTGCGGCAGCGCCACCAGCAGCGCGGCCTGGGCCGGGGTCAGTCGCCGCGGCTCCTTGCCGAACCATTGCAGGGACGCCGCCCGGATGCCCTCGACATTGGCGCCATAGGGGGCAAGGCGCAGGTAAAGCGCCAGGATCTCGCGCTTCTCCAGCCGCCGCTCCAGGGCCAGGGCCAGCCGCATCTGCCGCAGCTTGCCCGCCCATTGGCCGGTCGGCCCCGCCTCGGCCAGGCGCGCGACCTGCATGGTCAGGGTCGAGCCGCCCGAAACCACCCGCCCATGCCGCAGCGCCTGCCATCCCGCGCGCAACAGCGCCCGCCCGTCGATGCCGGCATGGCCCGCAAACCGCCGGTCCTCCCAGGTCATCAGCATGTCGAGAAACAGCGGATCGACCGGCCCCGCATCCAGCCGCCAGCGCCCGTCCGCGACCTGGAAGGCGCGCAAAAGCGAACCGTCCCGCGCCACCACCTCGACCCCCACCGGCACGTCCAGCCGGGGCAGGGCGGTGGCATCGACCCAATCGTCAAACCGGTCCCGCAGCCCCGCCCCGATCCCCAGGACCAGGACGCAATTCATCAGAAACAGGGCAAGGCGGCGCGTTCTCATGACCCATCAATACGCCAGGCGCGGCATGGAAAGAACCTTGGCTTCTTCGTTGCCCAAATACCCATGCGGCGGTGCAATCCGCAGCTATTTCGCCTCTTCCTCGCCAAACAGCCCCTTCAGCCCGCGCGCGATCAGGTTGCCGACGCGGGGCCGGGGCTGGTGCAGGAAGGGCAGCGGCCGGCAGACCTCCATCGCCGCGATGCCGACGCGGGCGGTCAGCGCGCCGTTCACCACCCCCTCGCCGAAGCGCTTCGAGACCTTGGCGAGCAAGCCCCCGCCGGCGACGGTATGGATCAGGTCGTCGCCGGCCGCGACCGCGCCGGTGGCGATCAGATGCGTCATCACCGTGCGCGCCAGCCGCCAGCCGCCGACGGCGCCAGCGCGGCCGCCATAGATCTCGGCCATGCGGCGGATCATGCGCAGGTTCGCCGCCAGCGCCGCGATGACGTCGGCCAGCGCCAGCGGGATCAGCGCGGTCGCGGCGGCGACGGTGCGGGCGGCGGCCTCGATCTCGCGCCGGGCCTGCTGGTCCAGGGCGGCCAGCAGCTCGGTTTCGGCCAGGGCGATCAGCGTCTCGGCGTCATAGGCGTCGCCCTTGCGCTCGCGCAGGCGGCCGAGCCCCCATTCCAGCTCGGGTCGGGCGCGATACAGGCCCTCCATCCGCGCCACCACATGCTGCGCGGCCTTCAGGTCGCCCGAGGCCAGCGCCGCCCCGGCCGCGCGGTTGATGCCGTCGATGGCGGCAAAGCGCGACCAGGCGCGGTATTCGCGCCAGGCCATGCCTAGGGCGGCCAGGCAGAACAGCACCATCAGCGCGATGCCGATCCAGCCCAGCAGCGGATAGCTGTTCAGCAGGTCGGTCAGATAGCGCAGCGCCGCCACCGACAAAAGGAAGGTGAACAGCGCCACCCCGGTATTGATGAAGAACCGCGTCAGCCGCGACGGCCCGCGCCCGACCAGCCGCGCCACCAGCTGCATGGTGCGCGGCTGCGGCAGGGGCGGCAGCCCGTCGTCGATCATCGGCGCATCGGCGGGCGGGGGCGCGGGGTGGGGATGGCGCTGTAGTGTGTGCCGGAGGCCCCGGGCGGCGGCTGATTGTGGGGGTCTGGGGGGCGGGAAGGGGCCTACCCCCCGCCGATCTCCTATGTCCCCCCCCCGCTCGAGGCGGTGCGCGGGGCGGGGGGGTCGGGGTTGGGTTTCACCTTGCTGGTGATGGGCCCGCCT
>NZ_JRKO01000101.1 GCF_000763885.1 Paracoccus versutus
GGTCCGGGGTGTGCGGGGATCCGGAAGCTTTCGAGGTTCGGGGGTGTCGAAGCTGTTTGGATCCGGAGTCCGGGATGCGGGCGGCAAGGCAGCCTTGACATTCTTTCGGCGCGGCATGGCTTCCGGATCGCGGTGAGACGCGCAGGCGCTTGTCCGGCCGCAGGGGTCATCCGGATCGGCGAAATGGTCTCGTCGCGTGATCTGGAACGCCCGTCCCGGCCCCCGTTACACGGTCAGGCCCCAATGGCGGCGCAGGATCGGGTGGTGATCCCGCGCTACTCTGGCGGGCCGGGGTTTGTGGCGCGGGTGGGATGGTTCCGGAGGCCGGGTGGCCGATGCGGCAGGCGTGCGCGCTTCCGGGTCATCGGGTGCGGCTTCCGGATCGCTGCCACCCGCGCTCCGGGACGGGGTGGAGAGGTCATTCGGAGTCCGGATGCACGCGCCTGTGGCGACCTCCGACTCGATCCGGTCAAGGGTCTCGTGAAGGATGGAAAGGGCCTCGGGTCGGTAGATCTCGGACACGACATTCATCAGATCCGCGTATTCCGGGTTGGGAACCACGGCTTCTGGATGGTCGCGTTTGAGGCGCGTATGGGCGGCCTTCTCGCGGGCGCAGGCATCGTGGCCGGTCGGCATGGCCACGACCCGGAGCACCTCGACTTCGGTATCTTTGGGAAGTCCCAGCTGGTGTTTGTGACGCCTTGCGGGATGGGAAGAATACCCCAGCTTGAGATAGCGTCTCCTGGTTCCAGGATGACGGATCTCGAGGAGATAGATAAAGGAGGGCTTGGCGGTCCAGGATTGCCCGCAGCCGGCACAGTCGCACTGGCCCCATTGCAGATTGGCGCGAGCGATGCGTTGCTCGTGTCCGCAGTTGTGACGATAGAGCCGGTAGCTCGGATTGCCCTGCGGATCGCGGCCGAGGCGCGTCCAGCCGAACCGCAGCGCCTCGGCTTCCTCGCGATGAACAAGGCAGGTCTCACAGCGCGCGGCAACTTCGCCGGATGCGACACGTTCAACGAAACTGAACTGGCGCCGGGCCGCATGCCCGCAGGGCAAGCGATAGTGGCCGTAATGGCGGTGCGCATCCCGGCCGAGCCAGGTCAGGCCAGCGGCGAGGGCGGTCGCGCGCCACCGGGTCTCGATGCAGTGCGGGCACAAGGGCTGCGCGGTCATCACCACGGAGTGGCGCGCCACATGGACCCCGCGACAGGTCTGGCAGTGCAGCGCGACATGCAGGCGGTCGCGAACGCGGGCGATCAGGGTGAAGCCTTTGCTCCGCGCCGCATCGGCCCAATGGGCATGCAGTTCGCCAGGATGGATGACGAGGGGCAGGTCAGTGGCGGAGAGCGGGGCGCGGGTGTCGTGCGAGGAACAGGTGGTCTTGGACATAGGAAGTCCTCCCGAAAACAGGATGGAGAAGATGAAGCCAGACCTCGGGCGCACGCAGGATGTGCGACCAGGAGCCGGTGGCGGAAGAAATGGGACAGGTGCGCGGCTGTGGCTGCCCACCTGTGATGGGCGCCCAAGTCGTCAGATATGTGGGGCGATCAGGCTGCGGGCGCCAGCATGAGATTGGACGCGTCCGGTTCGATAGCGAGATGGTCCGCCTCGATCATCCCCGTGAAATCGGACAGGGTCGCGAGGCTGCGCAGATGCTGCTGGAAGGCAGCAATCATCAGGTCGACGCGCCGCGCTGCGGGGCTATCACCGGCACAGCGGAAGAAACTCGGGAAACGGTCGGGCAGGGCGAGAATATCGCGGACTTGCTGCGGGCTGTCGCTCTCGATCAGCATCCGCGCCAACTCGGCGCTGCGTTTGAGAGGCAGATCCTCGCGCCGGCAAGTCGGCGCAACGCGCAGCGCGCTGATCCCGTCCAGCACCCGCACCCGGGCCCGCTCGGCATCGCGGATCCATGCATCGCAGGCCGGATCCCAGCTATCGCAGTGTTCAAGATCCCGCTCCGCCTCGATATAGGCGGAAAGATCGCGCATCATGGCGCCAAACTGGATGGTGACGGGAGTCGAGCGAAACGACGGCGCCGCTTCCGAAAGCCGCGGCGAAATGATAGGCGTGTGAATAGCCATGAGTGATCTCCCAAGGATCAGTTGTGGTCAGGGCGAGGCAAGAGGGTAGGATCTCTTGCCTTCGCCTGCTCAATATGGCACATCGGTATCGTGGTGTCAATATCGAGAATGGAGAAAACCCTTGGCCCCTCCTAAAAAGGATACAGAAGCGATCAATCTTCGGCTTCCTCGCGAACTGATAGAGGCCATCGACAACCGCCGCCGCGATGAGCCGGACCTGCCAACGCGACCCGAAATGATACGGCGGGCGCTGGTCCAGTGGCTGGAAATCACAAATCCGGAACGCTAACGCTAACAGGCCCGGGAACTGCTGCGCGCGATTGATGATTATCGAAGGGAACAAGCTGATTTGCCATCGCGTCCTGAAGTGGTGCGGCGCGTGATGGCGGATTGGTTGGCGCGGCGTGCTGCTGAAGGGCCGGAAACGTAAGAATCGAGCTTCGGAAGCGGCACACGCTCAGCCTCAGAGCAGGTGGGGCAACCGTATCTTCGATATCGGATTACCAAGGCCCGACGCGGGTCCTCAATTTCATCGACAGGGCATGCTTTGCAGCCCTGTCCGAGCTAACAGCAGAACTTGGATCAGGCCTCTTCCGGCGGCCTGACCAGTTCGACATGGCTCACGCCCAAGGCCTGGGCCAATTCGTAAAGCGTGATCACGGTCGGGTTGCGATGCCCACGTTCGAGGCCGCTGATGTATTGCTGGCTGAAGCCGGAACGCTCCTCGACCTGCTCCTGCGTCAAGCCCCGCTCCTGGCGCAGGCGTGCAAAGTTCCGACCGACGAGGCGACGCATATCCATGCGGCCGGCATCGCAGTTCAGGGCTTTCTTTTTTACGCACTATAATATGTAATACGCAGGAATCTGATGGGTCTGGCAGTGGTCGAGGCCAGGGAGGGGCGAATGCCACCATGCTCAGAATCGCTGTGCATGCTCGATCCTCCCGCTTCGCTGCGCCGACCGTCGAAGAGTTTCCGACTGAAATACGCATTGCTGGAGAACACATGGCTGCCAAACTGAAGACCGCCCGTCTGGATCAAGGCTTCGAGATCGAACCGCAGGACGAGGGGTCAACCAAACTGACGGTGCGGGGCTCGGGCCTCGGGGTCGCTCTGCTCTTGGCGGTGTTCGTCTGGTTGCTTCTGATGTCGGTGGGGATCTGGTCATTGATCATGCCGATGATCAACCCGCAGACGGAAGCCTGGCTCCTGCCGGTCATTCTCCTGCCTGTCGCGATTACGGCGGGCTGGCAGATGTTCCGGCGGCGGCCCTTCGTGCTGACGATCAGTGATGAGGGTATCCGGAAGGGATCGACGCTCTATCCGATCAGCCAGATCAGCGAGGTCTTCGTCGACAATGCGCGCGAGGGCGACACCGTCGCTTCGGGCGTGGTCGTCGGCGGTGCAGTTGCGATGGCCACGCAATCCGCAACGATGAGCGCAAACCGTTGGTGGCGGCGGCGTCTCGCGGCCGTGTCCTATCGGGTCAACCTCCGCCATGGACGCAAGGTGGTTCGCCTTGCTTCGGCGCTTGATGAGGACAAGGCGACGGCCTTGTTCAACTATCTGACGCACCCGCGGTAACGAAACAACATGATTGCCGGGCGTGACATCAGCGCCCGGCCCAGCCTACGCCCGAACTTTCTGACGCGCTTCGGCAATTGTCGTGATAGCAGATTCATAAAAAAGGCCGCCCCACCCTGATGTGGGGCAGCTTTCTTCTTCAGTTCATGTCGATCAGTGCCGACCTCACGCTGTCCGGCGGATTGCCCAGCAGGGTTGGTCGCTGTTTCGTGCCATGCAGATACAGATAGACGGTGCTGTTGTCCGGCGACACCGCCATATTGATCGCCTGATCCGAGCAGGCATGCTGGCGGCAGGTCGCATAGAGCCGCCACGGCCGCCCGGCGATCGTCCGGACGCGTCCGGGGCCTTCAACGCCGCCCTTCGTGATGACGAAGTCGACCCATTTGTCCTGGCCCGCGATCAGCCGGTCGATCCGCGGCCGGATGGCGGCAGAGTTTGCGACCTCATGGAAGCGACCGATATCCTGTGCCGGAGCGTGCTTGTCCTTGCAGTAATAGGGATCCTGTTCGGCGGGGTGGCAGATCCCCGCCGCAGCGAGCTGCCTTGCCAGACCCTCGGCCTCGTCGCAGGCCGGGCCTTTGAGCCCGGCATTGACGCATTCATGGCGCAGGGCGGCAAAGCGGCTCATCAGCGCCTGATGCTCCGGCCGCAATTCCGCGAAGGTGGGGGATGCGGTCAGAGCCAGCGCAATGACAAGATGACGAAGCTGCATGTCAAAGATCCGCTGCCTGACCGGCCGTCAATTCTGCCGCATATTCCGGGTGAAGGCCGGTGGTGAAGCCCGCGCTGGCACTGTCGGCGCCAATCGTGCCGATGATGGCGGCGGTATCGTGCCCGGCGATCAGACGGCCATCGACAACGGCTTCCTCGTTGCGGATGAAGTATCCCTCGCCGTCACGATATTGGGCAGTCAGATCATCGGCGCTCAGCCTGCCGCCGGAGGCCTTTGCAGCCCCCATGAACTGCACATTGCTGTTCGTGCCGCCGATGATGGAATCGATCCAGGCCTCGCCCGAAGCGGCATCGAGGGTGATCGCCATCCGGCCGGTGCCGCTTTGCGCGCCGATCCCGGCGCTCGGGGTCCAGACGGCGTCGACCTCGCCTGTATAGACGCCGGTCGGTGCGGCACCGGTCGGGGCGGCGTTGTCCACCAGGGCAAAGACCGTCTCGCCCGAACCGTCGGTATAGGTCACCCGTGCGTCGCCATAGCCGGGCACGGCATCGACATAGGCAGAGTGGCGCACCCCATCGACGGTCAGCGTGCGGCGGGTGCGCATCACGCCGTTCTCGAATTCCGCGGTCCTGCCGCCATCCCTCGTCCAGGCCAGCAGCGTCGCGGCATCGGTCGCGACCGGCGCGCCTGCGACCGGCCTGGGGGCGGGAGTGGACGCGCCACCACCTTGAGATCCACCGCCGCCACAGGCGGTCAACAGGGCGAGCGGTGCAAGAGACAGAAGTTTAGGGGAAAAAATCATGGGGTGCCTTTGGATCGGTCGAGATAATCACAGTCTGTGTCCCCGATTCACGTGCAGGCATCAAGCAAAAATACATAGTAAAGTATGTTAATCTGACTTGGCGTGAGGTAGGGCAACACCCGCCATGAACACCAAGAACCCCATGCCCCGCATCGTTTCCCTGCTGCTTGCCGCCCTGATCCAGATCGTTTCCGCGCAGGTTGTGGTTGCCGAAATCCATTTTGCGGACATGGTGTGGGCCATTCAGTTGGGCGGGACCGAGCGCATGATGGTTTTTGCGCTGTCCGACCCGGGCCTGCCCCCCGCCGCCCGCGCCATGCGCGCGCAGATTCTTCACGGCATGGGGGTGCGCGCGCGTGCAGGCACGATCACGCGCCACAGCCTCAGGGCTGTGCCGGTCCTGACCTGGGACAGCAATATCAACGGCGGATATGGCAATTCGGAGTTCATTTATGCCGGGCTCCCCTTTGCCATCGGAAAGGAATACCAAGCGGTCAGCGGCGTGCTGATCGGAGGTGGGGCTGACGGCGCGTTGCGCATGGCACTTGGCGGCGGGACCGGCTTGACGCTCTTGGCCAACGCCGATGCGGCATGGGCCCCGGAGCATGACATGTCGAAACTGTCGGTGGGGGTATCGGCCTGCGCCCACCATATGTTCAGCCATGCGCGCTGGGGCTATGGCTGTCTGGACGGGACGTGGCGGCGGATCGACCTTGGCGACAGTCGCCGCCATGGTGCCCGGCTCGGCCTGAACCACATCTTTTTCTCGGGCGTCGGCATCCATGAGCTGACAGTGGAACTTCAGCACGATTGGCATGATGCCTCGATCCCTTACCGGCAGGACGTCGCCAGCCTGTCGCTGACCTCGGCGCTGGCCGGCGGTCGCGCCCTCCTGGCCGGTGCCGGGATAGGGAGCGGGGTCGAACAGGCCAACGTCATGCGTGAGCGGCTCTGGATCGGCATGGGCATCATGCTGGCAGGCCGCCCGGCGTCGGTCACCCTTGGCGCCCAGCGGAACCGGGGTGGTGAGTTTCTGGGGCAGGCATTGGAAAAGCACATCCGGTCCGCCAGCCTGTCGTATCGGGTCCGCGACGATATCGGCCTGTCGATCTACGGTGCAAAGACCGACAGCAACATCGCATTCCATGACGACAGCCAGATCGGCCTGAACATCGACTGGCGGTTTAGGGTTCGGTGAGCACATGTGAAAAGCTGAGGTCATCCGTGGAACGATCCCCGAAAATCTGAAAACAGGATCCGCCAATCCTCGTCCCTTGGCGAGGCGGGCCGAGCAGGCTGCTGGCTGTGGCCGGAGAGATGGGGGGTATCCCCGCGATCGATCTGGAAATGGGGGGTGTCGCGGTCATCCCCTGACCGAACATGCGATTTGTAGTTCCGGGGCCCAGCCCGGGATTGCACCATCACGAGCGGGACCCTCGCCTGAGGCGGGCTCAAGGCACGCCTGTATTCTGGTCCGTCGGACCAGTTGGACCGTTGGACACCCGGGTTGCTGCCACAGCCTTTATCCGCACGGCCTGGCACCGCCCAGCCCGGTCCAATGGTCCAACAGGTCCAACGGACCCGCAGATGGCCAAGGGCGATTTCTCCGGATTTTCTGCATTCGCGGTGACCGCCGCTTCCTTCTGCCATCGGGTCATCATCATTGCCCATGCGGGTTATCCCCAAAATTCGGGCATCTGGTGCCGTTGTCCACAATATCCCGCATCCCGGCCGCTGACTTGCATATCAGCCCGGCACATCATGGTGGGGATGGCGCAGTCCCGCGCCTTGCACGGAAAAATTCATGCCGGAAAACAATCTTATCGACGCACACCACAGTGCTTTCGCCGAAACCCCGCCTCCGCCGACCGAGGCCGGGCAAGCCACCCAGTCGGATGGTGTCACTGAGGAGACGACCAAGGCCGGGCTGCCCGTTCCTCTTCATCATGACCCGGAAATCGCCGCCTTCCTGGCCACTATGTGCCAGGAGCTTCCGCCGTTCTGGACCCATCTTCCCCGAGAGCAGATGCTCGGCTATGGCGGCATCGATGATGAATGGGTGCCGATGTGCGGGCCCCTGCGGGTCGAGGCCCTGACCCGCGATGGCAGCGGCAGGAACTGGAGTCGGCGTGTTTGCTTTCTCGACCGCGATGGGTGCCTGCGCCGGGAAACCATCTCCGAGGCCGATATCCTCGGCAAGCCGCGCATCGTCTGTGCGCAGCTGATCTCGTCGGGGCTTGCGATCGAGGGCAACCGCAATGACATCATCGAGTTGATCCGCCGTTGGCCGGTGGAGGCCCGGATCCTTTCGGTCTCGCGGCCCGGCTGGATGGCAGAGACGGATGTGGCACCCGCCTATCTGTTGCCGGACGGCAAGCTGCTCTCGGCGGAACCGCAGCGCGGTGAGACGGTCGAACTGATCCATGCCCGCAGCGCTGCGCCGCCTTCGGGTTCTCTGGAAGGTTGGAAAGACAGCGTCGGCCGTCTGGCTACCGGCAATCCGGCGCTGATCTGCGCCATCTCCGCGGTGCTGGCCGGACCGCTCCTGAAACATGCCGGGATCGAGACGCTGGGGCTGAATTTCCACGCCCCGACCAGTTTTGGAAAGACCACCGTCCTGATCATCGCGCAGAGCTGCATCGGTCCGCCCGAACTTGACCGCTGGACCGCCACCAACACCGCGTTGGAGCTCATCTGCCAGCAGGCCCATGACGGCACGCTGATGCTGGATGAATTCCCGGCCCAGCCATCACCCGCGATCGTCGAGGCCCTCTACATGATCGGCAACGGCACGGGCCGGGCGCGCGGCAACCGCAAGCTGACGCTTGAGGAGACGGCGCACTGGCGGACGGTGCTGCTCTCCACTTCGGAGAAGCCGATCGAGCGGATCCTGGCCGATGTCCGGATCCGGATGCCCGAAGGGATCGGTGTCCGCCTGATCGACATTCCCGCGCGGTCATGGGAGTTCGGCCTCTTCAGGACGTTGCATGGACATGGCTCGGGCCATGCCTTTGCCGAGGCGCTCCAGAGTGCTGCGAGAGAGCATTACGGACATGTGCTGCCGGTATTCGTGCAAAGGATCATCGCGCAGCACAGCCCGCTGAAGGACACCCTGCGCCCCATGGTCACGCGTCTGCGCAACCTGATGCTGGCAGCGATCGGGCTGCCTCCGAATGCGAAAGAGGGTCCGGTGCTGCGGGTTTTGAACCGTCTGGCCCTGATCGCCGCGGCCGGCGAAATCGGCAGCCGGCTCGGCGTCATGCCCTGGCGGAAGGGCACGGCGACCAGCGCTCTCGTCGAGATCGCGGTGATCTGGCACCGGGCCCATGCGGCGCGTCCGCCGTCGACCGCCGAGGCCATGGCCGCGCGCCTGGCCGGATACCTGCGCCAGAACCGTCACCGTCTGTGCCCACCCGGAGGCGAGCCGGATCCGGATGCGATCGGCTGGTGCGATGGGCGCTGGATCTATCTCGGCATCGAGGCCTTCCGGACGGAAATCGCCGCTGGCATGCCGGCCGGTCTGGCGGTGCAGCTTCTGGGCGATGCGGGCCTGCTGGTTCCCGGAGGTGAGCAGAGGTCGTATCAGTATCGCCTTCCCCGCTGTGTCGATCCGGACAGGGCACGGGTCTATCGCCTCGACCGGCAGAGGATCGAAGGCGGATAGTCGTGCAGGCGCTGCACCCCGCCACGCGTTAGATGTTTATCGTGGCGGTTTCCGAGCCGCCGCAAGCAGGCTTTCCGGCATCATTCGGTGTCGGAATAAAAACCGTCTGTCTGCTCTCATCTCCTCGAGGGGGGGAGCGCCCCCAATAATGCCCTTTCAAGCATCTCCCAGCTTGGCTGGCCTCACAGACGAAACAGGAGCATTTTACAAAGCTCGATAATATGGGGCGAGGGGCGTTTCGCCATGTTATCGGGCAATACGAGCAGTTTGCGCCCCGGTCGGATCGCCAAGGACGGGGAATCCGACACCTGTCGCGGGCAAAGCACCGTCTTGTTTCCATTCGAAAACCCTGATTTGCCCGCCTCTTTGAAAATCGCCTCGCAAGGGATCGCCGACTTCCTGCATGGCGGTGCGTTGGAATCCTGCGTCAGGGCACGGATCGTTGTGGCCGGGCCCTGGCAGCGATCCGCGTCGAAGGCCACGATGTCGTGACGGGTTCAGGCTGGAGAGAGGCTTCCGCCGTCTGTCGCGGAGTATTCCCCATGACCCTATCCCGCCAGGCCGCCTTCGCTATCATCGGCGAATTGTCGCGGCAGGTGCTGCCCCGGCTGCACCATGCCCAGAGGCTGCCCCTGCGCATCTCCTGCATTGGTACCGCCCGTTATGATGGTCTCGGTGATGCCGACGGCTTCGACCGCTCGGTCGTCATCGGCGAGTGCCCGTCCGAAGACGCCATGATCTTTACCAGCCAGTACTTCGCCCGGGGCGAGGCACTGTTGCAGAAGTTCGGATTGAGGCGTGACTTCCCCTGCCTCTTCGGGTTCAGGCCACGCGGACGATCTAGGCGGTGCCGAGGGCATTGAAGCGGTTCATGAGTGCGACGCGGTGCTCACCTCGATTTCGGCGGTTTGGCGGTCTGGGTCTCTTGCGGCGATGCGCGCGCCGAATGCCTTGAGGCAGCGCATCCTTGCCTCGGCTCGGCTTCCATGGCAACAATGCAGGCCGGCAGCCGCACGAAAAAATCCAGCACCTGGTCGCGCTGCAGCTTCTTGCGCAGCACTGCGCGCCCAGATCCATCAGCCCCATGGGCCTGAAACACATGCTTTGCCAGATCGAGCCCGACAGTGGTAATCTTCGACATGACCGCTCTCTCTTGTGGATAATCACAGACCCATCTTGGCACGTCGATGCCGTCGGGGGGCGGTCACAGCATCAACGCCGCGCAGCATGAAGCACTATGCCGGGTTGGATTTATCGGTAAATGAGACCGCGATCTGCATCGTCTATGAGGATGGCCGGATCTACCGGGAGTTCAAAGTCAACAGCCACCCGGAGGATGCGCATTGAATGGTGTGGGCGTCCGCTTTGAGCGGATCGGGCTGGAAGCTGGCCCGTTATCCCAATGGCTGTTCGAAGGCTTGGCCAAGGCCGGCCTTCCGGTGATCTGCATCGAGACGCGCCACGCAAAGGCTATCCTCAAGGCACAGGTGAACAAAACCGACCGCAATGACGCGCGCGGGATCGCCCAGATGATAAGGCCCTGCATTCCAGGCCGGAAGTCGCGTGGCAAACGCATCAAGCACGACAAGCGCCGCTACAGGATCGAGATCATGTTTGGCAGACTGAAGATTGGCGCCGGTTTGCCACCCGCTATGACAGGTGTCCGAAGGTCTTCCTTTCCGCAATAGCCCTCGCCGCAACCGTTATTTTCTGGTTATGGTCCGAGAACGAGCCCTGACCCTACAAGCATCAGGCAAGGGTTACATCAGGCTTGTGGGAGTTTGTAATTACCAACGGGACACAGCCGGAAAAAGACCGGGGAGCGCTTTTTTGTGCATTCGAGCTGCATGGCGACGCCACGGCCAGGAATGCCGGACAGATTGTCCAGGACGGGCCGACAGGCTGTCCGTTGAAATCGCGGCGCCGGTCTGTTGCCATCGGGGGCAGGGGCCTGCACGGCCCGACAGGAGAACCGCGCCGATGCCCGACCGCAAGCCCG
>NZ_JRKO01000102.1 GCF_000763885.1 Paracoccus versutus
GGTGGTGCTGGAGCTGGGCGGCAAGAACCCCTGCATCGTGCTGGACGATGCCGAGGACCTGGACGCGGTGGCGGCGCATGTGGTGAACGGCGCGTTCTGGAACATGGGGCAGAACTGCTCGGCCGCCAGCCGCCTGATCGTGCAGCGCGGCATCAGGGACCGGCTGCTGGAGAAGGTCCGGGCCGAGGCGGCCGGCTGGCTGGTGGGCGATCCGCTGGATCCGGCGAACCGCGTGGGTCCGCTTGTCTCGAAGGCGCATTTCGACAAGGTCAGCAGCTATCTGGATGCGGCGAAATCGGAAACCGTGCTGGTCGGCGGCAAGGTGGTGGCCGAGGGCTTCATCGAGCCGACCATCGTGGAGACCGCGCGCGATTCCCGGCTGGCGGTGGAGGAGATCTTCGGCCCGATCCTGACGGTGATCGTGGTGGACAGTTTCGAGGAGGCGATCCGGGTTGCCAACGACACCGACTACGGGCTTGCGGCCTCGATCTTCTCGGCCAACGGCAAGCGGGCCTTGCGCGGGGCGCGGGCCTTGCGGGCGGGCACGGTGACGGTGAACAGCTTCGGCGAGGGCGACGTGACCACCCCCTTCGGCGGCTACAAGCAATCGGGCTTCGGCGGCCGCGACAACAGCGTCCACGCCCACGACCAGTACACCCAGCTCAAGACAATCTGGATCGACCTCAACCAGCAAGACGAGAGCCTGGATTGACATGGGCAGCCATCGGGCGATTCGCACCCCGGTCCTGAACGGCCCCGCCGGGTGGAATGCGATCCTGCCCCCCGCCGCGCCCCGCGCGCGGCTGGAAGGGCAGGCGGGCTGCGACGTGGCGATCGTCGGCGGCGGCTTCGCGGGGCTTTCGGCCGCGCGGCGGCTGCACCAGATCGACCCGTCGCTGGACGTGGTGATCCTCGAGGCATCGCGGATCGCCGAGGGCGGCACCGGGCGCAACTCGGGGTTCATGATCGACCTGCCGCATGAGCTGACCTCCAGCGATTATGCCGGTTCGGGCGACAGCCACGACCGGCAGCTGACCGCGCTGAACCGCCATGCCATCGACTTCGCGGCGCAGGCGGTGGCGGAATACGCCATCCCCGAAGGCTGGTTCCAGCGCGCGGGCAAGATCAACGCCGCCGCCTCGGCCCCCGGCCTGGCGGCGAATGAAAGCTATGCCAGGCACCTGCGCGACCTGGGCGAGGCGCATGAGATGCTGGACGCCCAGGCCATGCGCGAGATCACCGGCACCGGCTATTACCAGGGCGGGCTTTATACCCCCGGCACGGCGATGATCCAGCCGGCCGGCTATGTGCGCGGGTTTGCCGCCGGGCTGGAACGGGCGGGCGTGCGCATCCACGAGGATTCGCCCGTCACCCGGATCGAAAGCAATGCGCAGGGCTGGCGGCTGGAGACGGCGCAGGGCTCGGTCCAGGCGCAAAGGGTGGTCATGGCCAACAACGGCCATCTGGAGAGCTTCGGCTTCAAGCGCGGGCGGCTGATGCACATCATGCTGAACGCCTGCATGACCGAGGAGCTGTCGCCCGAGGCCCTGCGCGCGCTTGGCGGCCATGAATGCTGGGGCGCGACGCCGGCCGACCCGATGGGGACCACCGTGCGCCGGATCGGCCCGGCCCAGGGCGGCAACCGCATCGTGATCCGGCAGGGCGGCTATTACCGGCCGAACATGCAGACCAGCGCCGGCGACCTGTCGCGGCTGGTGGAGCATATGCGGCGGAAATTCGACGCGCGTTTCCCGATGCTGAAGGGGCTGCGCTTCGAATATTGCTGGTCGGGGCATCTGTGCCTGTCCAGGAACGGCGTCTCGGTCATGCGCGAGCTGGAGCCGGGCCTGTTCGCCGCCTGCGTGGACAACGGGCTGGGCACCACCCGCAGCACGCTGACCGGGATCGGCGCGGCCGAGATGCTGTGCGGGCGGTCGAGCACGATCACCGCCTTCTTCACCGCCGAGGCCGAGCCCTCGCGCCTGCCGCCGCATCCTTTCGACACCATCGGCGCCAATGCTTATATGCGCTGGAAAGAATGGCAGTCCCGGCTAGAATGACGCCCTGTCCAAGGGAAAGCGTCACTGCCATGCCGCCGATCAAGCGCCGCTACCTGCCGTCACTTGGGGCCTTCGCGACCTTCGAGATCGCGGCCAAGCACCTGAGCTTTACCCTGGCGGCGAAGGAGCTGAACGTGACCCAGGGCGCCGTCAGCCAGCAGATCCGCCTGCTGGAGCGCGCCCTGGAGGTGGCCCTGTTCATCCGCAAGCACAATGCGCTGGAACTGACGCCCGAAGGGGCGGGCCTGTTCCAGGCGGTGACGGCGGGGCTCGACACCATCAGCGCCGCGGTTTCGGTGCTGGCGGGGGACGAGGGGCCGCAGACCGTGACCATCTCGGCCACGGACGCGATGGCGGCCTATTGGCTCAAGCCGCTGATCGACAGCTTCCGGCGCAGCCACCCCGAGGTGGGCTTCGTCGTGCTGGCCTCGGACGCCGACGACACCCTGCGCAACTACTCCGGGGTGGACATCGCCATCCTGTGCGGCAACGAGCGCTGCGAGGTCGGCGAAGAGCTGCATTTCCTGTTCCAGGAGATCGCCCAGCCGGTCTGCACGCCGGCCTTCCTGGCCGAGCATGGCCCCTTCGCGGCGGCCGAGGATCTGAACCGGGTGAACCTTCTGCACCTGCATGACCGGCATTGGAGCGCGGATGCGATCGGCTGGCAGCCGCTGGGCTGGGCGGAATGGTTCCGCGCCCAGGGCGCCGAATGGTCCAAGGCGCCCTCGAGCCTGTCCACGAACAAGGTCAGCCTGCTGATGAACGCCACCCTGGCCGGCGAAGGGGTGATGCTGGGCTGGCACCACATGGTTCGCGGCCCCATCGCCGAAGGCCGGCTGGTCTTTGCCCATCCCGCGCCGATCACCGCGGGCCGCGGCAATTTCCTCAACTGCAGGAAGAAATCGCTCAAGCGGGCCGGGGTCGCGGCCTTCGTGGATCATGTGCTGGCGGCGCTGCGGGCGCAGGGGCGGGACTGACGGTCGCAGCGCCGGACCTGCAGCGGGGCTGATGCCGCCCCGGCCGTTGCCGCAGATTTTCTAATGCCTCGCTACAGGAAAATCTCGTTTGCCCGAAGGCCGGCGGTAATGGATAAATTCGTCTATTCCGGGCGTGGGGGACGCTTTGGAGCATCCCGGCCGACACCCCCCCGGAAATTGCCGCCTTAACGGTCCCTTGCAACGGGGGCCGGACAAATCCCGCCGCGACAGGCTTGCGCGGCGAATGACGGCTCTTGCCCGGTGGCGGGGGCTGCGGACCAACAGATCCATGGAGGAACACGCATGCGCAGACTTTTCAAAGCCGTCCTTGCCGGCGCCCTGGCGCTTGGGCTTGCGTCGCCGGTTGTGGCGCAGGACAAGGTGGTCAAGATGGGGACGCTGTCCTGGGAGGACCTGACCCCGATCACCGGCATCACCAAGAAGGTGCTGGAGGACAAGAGCTATACCGTCGAGGTGACCGAGTTCTCGGAATGGGGCATCGCCTATGCGGCGCTGGCCAAGGGCGACGTGCAGATCCTGGCCTCGCAGACCGATTACGTCGCCCAGGACTACTGGCAGCGCAACAAGAGCCGGCTCGAGAAGATCTCGCCGGTCTCGCACGGGCTCTACCAGGCGATCGCGGTGCCGAACTACGTCACCATCGACTCGGTCGAGCAGCTGAACGAGAATGCCGAGAAGTTCGGCGGCAAGATCGTCGGCATCGAGCCCGGCTCGGGGCTGATGCGCGACGCGGCCGATGCGGTGTCGGAATACGGGCTGCAGCTGCAGCTGGTCGAGGGCAGCACCGCGGCGATGACCGCGGCGCTGAAATCGGCCATCGACCGGCAGGAATGGATCGCCGTCACCCTGTGGGAGCCGTCCTGGATGATGCAGAAGTTCGACGTGAAGTTCCTGGCCGACCCCAAGGGCGTCTTCCCGCCGCCGCAGGGCTATTACTGGATCGGCCAGAAGGGCTTTTCCGAGGCAAACCCCGAGGCGCGCGAGATCATCGCCAGCGTCTACGTGCCGCTTGCCGTGATCACCGCGATCAACGGCGCGGTCAGCGACGGCCAGAGCATGGACCAGGCCATCGCCGACTGGACCGCGGCCAATGCCGACCTGATCGGCCGCTGGTCGAACATCAAGTCCTACTGACCGCCGCAGCGGGCGGCCCGGCTCGGGGCCGCCCGGCATGACCGCAAACCCAGCAGGAAGGCGCGACAGGAAAAGATGGAAAAGGCGAATACGGACGCGGACACGGCCGAGGTTCTGATCGACTGCCGGTCGGTGTGGAAGGTCTTCGGCGAGCGCAATGCCGAGGCGATCCGGGCGATCACGGAACGCGGGCTGACGAAAAAGGAAATCCTGCAGCAATACAATTGCGTCGTCGGCGTCTCGGACGCCACCTTGCAAGTGCGGCGCGGCGAGATCTTCTGCATCATGGGGCTTTCGGGCTCGGGCAAGTCGACGCTGATCCGACTGCTCAACCGGCTGATCGAGCCGAGCCTGGGCCAGGTCATGGTCAAGGGCCAGGACATCGCCACCCTGGACGCGGCGGCGCTGCGCCGGATGCGGGCGCGCCATATCGGCATGGTGTTCCAGTCGGTGGCCCTGCTGCCACAGCGCACGGTGCTGGAAAACGCGGCCTTCGGGCTCGAGGTGCAGGGCGTGGGCAAGGACGAGCGCAACCGCGCCGCCCAGGCCGCGCTGGCCAAGGTGGGGCTGGCGGACTGGACCGCGCGCTACCCGTCCGAGCTTTCGGGCGGCATGCAGCAGCGGGTAGGTCTGGCGCGCGCGCTGACCTCGGACCCCGAGATCATCCTGATGGACGAGCCGTTTTCGGCGCTCGACCCGCTGATCCGGCGCCAGTTGCAGGACGAGTTCCGCCAGCTGACCAAGGATCTGGGCAAGTCGGCGGTCTTCATCACCCACGACCTCGACGAGGCGATCCGCATCGGCGACCGCATCGCCATCATGAAGGACGGCGTCATCATCCAGACCGGCACCGCCGAGGAGATCGTGATGAACCCGGCCGACCAATATGTCGCCGATTTCGTCGCCGGCATCTCGCGCCTGCACCTGGTCAAGGCGCATTCGGTGATGATCCCGCCCGGCGAATGGGCGGGCGCGCCCGAGGGCCTGCCGTGCTGCCCGCCCGAGGCCGACATCGACACGCTGATCGCCACCATCGCCGGCTCGGACCGCGACGCCGTGGCCATCGTCGAGGGCGATGCGGTGGTCGGCATCGTCACCATCCGCAACCTGCTGTCGGGCGTGCGCGGCGATGCCGCCGCCGTGCCCGCCGCGGCGGCCTGAGGAGGCGGTGTGATGGAGATGTCCGCCCTGATCGCCGGTTTCGACGAAACCGTCGACAACGCGCTGTTCTGGCTTGGCGATCACGCCGCCTTCCTGTTCGACTTCTTCCGCCTGGTGCTGGAGGGGCTTTATGACGGGGCGCTGTGGCTGCTGGAGCTGCCGCCCTTCTACGTCGTCGCGCTGCTTGCGGGGCTTCTGGGCTGGCGCGTCGTCGGGCGCGGCTTCGGCCTGGGCGTCGCGCTGGCGCTGCTGGCCTGCGCCGCCATGGGGCTGTGGCTCGAGACGATGAGCACGCTGGCGCTGGTCGTCGCCGCCAGCATCATCGCGCTGGCGATCAGCCTGCCCCTGGGGGTGCTGGCCGGGCTGATGCCGCGGCTCGACCGGGCGCTGGTGCCGGTGCTGGACCTGATCCAGACCCTGCCGCCCTATATCTACCTGCTGCCGGCGATTGCGCTTCTGGGCTACGGCCCGGCGACGGCGCTGGTGGCGACGGTGATCGTGGCCATGCCGCCGGCGATCCGGCTGACCGCGCTCGGCATCCGCCAGACCCCGCGCGAGTTCATCGAGCTGGGCCAGGCGACCGGCGTCACGCCCCTGCAGATGTTCTGGAAGATCCGGCTGCCCTTTGCCGTACCCTCGATCATGGCCGGGATCAACCAGAGCCTGATGATGGCCTTCGGCATGGTGGTGATCGCCGGC
This sequence comes from Paracoccus versutus, assembly GCF_000763885.1. Classification (GTDB taxonomy): domain Bacteria; phylum Pseudomonadota; class Alphaproteobacteria; order Rhodobacterales; family Rhodobacteraceae; genus Paracoccus; species Paracoccus versutus. Next base: position 6,053 of record NZ_JRKO01000102.1, read on the forward strand.
ATCGTCGGCTCGGGCGGGCTGGGCGAGACGATCTACGGCGCCATCCGCACGCTGGACATCGCCACCTCGATCGACGCCTCGATCGCCATCGTCATCCTGACCATGATGCTGGACCGCCTGACCCAGGGCGCGGCCCGGCCCCGCAACGGAGCGCGGACATGACCCTGCCGAGCGAATTTTCCCCCGGAGCCTTCCTGGCGCCGGCGATCGACTGGCTGAACGCCAATTTCCACCCGTTCTTCGCCCTGATCACCAGGGTGATCGAGGCGGTCCTGGGCGCGATCGAGGGCGCGCTGCTGGCGCTGCCGCCCCTTGGGGTGATCGGGCTTGCGGTGCTGGCGGCGCTGCTGGCCATCCACCTGCGCGCGGCGATCCTGGCCGGCTGCTGCCTGGGCTTTTGCTGGCTCAGCGGGCTGTGGACCGGCTCGATGCAGACCATCGCGCTGGTGGCGGTGGCGGTGACGATCTCGGTCGCCATCGCCTTTCCGCTGGGCATCCTGGCCGCGCGCCGGCCGCGGCTCGAGGCGGGGCTGCGCCCGGTCCTCGACATCATGCAGACGGTTCCGCCCTGGGTCTACCTGATCCCGGCAGTGATGATCTTCAGCCTGGGCCGGGTTCCGGCGATCATCGCCACCATCGTCTACGGCGTGCCGCCGATGCTGCGACTGACGACGCTGGCCTTCCGCGGCGTGCCCAGGGATCTCAAGGAGCTGGGCCAGGCCATCGGCGCGAAACCCGGCACCATCCTGTGGAAGATCGAGCTGCCCGCGGCCCGGCCCACGCTTCTGGTGGGGCTGAACCAGTGCATCCTGCTGTCGCTGGCGATGGTGGTCCTGGCCGGGCTGGTCGGCGCCGGGGGCCTGGGCGCCGAGGTGACGCGCGGCCTGACGCGGATGGAGATGGGCCTGGGCCTGCGCGCCGGCCTTGCCATCGTCGCCGTGGCGTTGCTCATGGACCGCCTCTCCCGCGGCGCGATCGAACGCGGCGGTCGGCGTCCCGGCTGACCGCGCCAACCCGTCGACGCCGGCCGGGGACGCGCCTGTCATGTCCGCGGCCGGTCAGGCCCCCTGCCTGGGGCAGCAGCGACGAGGAGGGGGCGAGGGCCCCCGGTCGAGCGCAGCCCCGCCGCGCGGCAAGGGCCCAGGCCGGCAAGCCGGGCCACCGCCAAGGCGAAGCGCCTGGCAGGTGCCGGCCGATTAGGCCCGCGCCGGCGCCGAAGCGGCTTGCAAGTTTCGCGCCGATGCTTTCCCTTCTTGCCGAAGCAGCAAGAGGAGAAAGACCATGCGCCCGCTTGCCCGACGCCTTGCCGCCGGCGCCGCCCTTTCGCTGGCCCTGGCCGGCACCGCCCATGCCGAGCCCGCGCCGACCAGCGTGTTTTCCCCCGCCAATATCGCGGCGGGGTTGGTGCGCGGCGCGATTTCCTATGCCCGGATGGTGGCCGACATCCGCTATGACGGGCTGGAGATCGACGCGCAACGCGGTGGGCTGGTGCTGCGCGACCTGCATGTCGCCGGGCTGGGCCGACACAAGAACTGCCGGGTTACGCTGGGGCGGCTGCAGGTCTCGGGCCTCAGCCTCTGGAACCAGGCGGAATCGCGGCTGCGCCTGGACGCGGCCGACCTGTCGATCGCCAACAACTGCTTCGGCGCCAATGCGGCGATGATCGGCGTGGTGACGGGCGGTGCCAGCATTCCCCTGGCCGCGCTGTCGGTCGATCTGCGCCAGGCCTCGGGCAGCGGTGCGCTGAGCGCCGACATCCAGGCCATCAGCCCCGGCATCGCCCGGATCGAGGCGAGCGCGGATTTCGATTATGTTTCCCTCTTCTCGCCGGATTTCTTCGAAAAGATCACGGCGGCGAGCCAGCCCGACGAGACCGGCGCCGTCACCGAGGAGACGCCGCAGATCGGCCTGCGCGGCACGTTGCGCGCGGCGCATCTGTCGGCGGAAAACCTGGGCGTCTGGGAAAGGCTGAAGCCGCTTTTGCCGCCCGAGGCCAGCAGTCCCGAGGCCTTGCAGGCGCTGCTGACCGCCGAGCCGGGCAGCGCCCTGCACCAGTCGCAGCAAGGGCTGGTGCGGGCGCTGCGGGCCTTCATGGCCGAGCCGGGCCTTGTCACCGCCGAGGTCCGCCCGGCCGAGCCGGTGGCCTTCGACACCACGCTATGGGCCGGGCCCGAGGATGCGGCGGCGCTGTTCCGGCCGCAGTTTTCGAACGGGTTGCCCACGCCGCCGGTGGCGCTGATCGCCGATCCCGCGACGCATCAGGACAACCGCGCCCTGGGCCTGGCGCTGGCCGAGGGCAGGGGGGTGCCGCAAAACAGCCGCCGCGCCGTCGAGCTGCTGACCCCCATGCGGGAGGATGCCGAGGTGGCGCTGGCCCTGGCGCGGCTGACCGCCGGCACCGATCCCGCGCTTGCCTATGGCCATGCGCTGCGGGCGGCGGCGCAGGGGGTGACGGGCGGCGCCGCGATGCTGGAGCGGATCGAGGCCGGGCTTGCCACCGCCGATCTGCTGGCGGCGCAGGAGGCGGCCGAGACCGCCCCGCCCGAGGGCAGCTTCGCCTCGACCCTGGCGCTGCGCGACGCGGCGCTGGCGCATGAGCGGGGCGAGGGCGTGATGCGCAGCTATGCGCTGGCCTGGCGGCTGGCCGCGCTGGCTGCGGCGGCGGGCGACGGCCCGGCGCAGGCGCTGATGGCGCGGCTGGAGGCGCGCTTCGGGGCCGATCCGATCTGGCTACGCGCCCGCGACCGGGCGGAGGAGCTGGCGCTGGAGGATTGGACGCGGCGCAAACTGGCGCAGCGCCTGGCTGAGGGCCGGCCATGAGGCGGCTGACCCTTTGGCTGACCCTTTCCCTGGCGCTTGCCCTTGCCGCGCCCGCCGCGCCGGTGCAGGCGCAGGCGCCGCAGCCCGTCGAGCCGTCGCCGCTGTCGCGGGAAATCGCGCAGAACGGCATCGCCGCCACGCTGGAGCGGCTGCATGCGCTGCCCGCCCCGGCGCCCGACGAGCGTTTCGCCATCGCCGGGCTGGAGTTCCTGGGCGCGGTCGAGGCGGCCTGGCGCTGGCGCGTGACCTATGGCGTGGCGCCCTTTGGCGGCATGATCTTCGGCTCGGCCGCCGAGCTGCCGCAAACCGTGCCGCCGCAGCCGATGCCGCCCGAGGCGCTGGCCGAGCAGACGCAGGCCACGCTGGAGGCGATGGCACGCAGCCGCGCCGCGCTGGACGGGCTGGGGGCGGACGAGGATTTCGGGCTGGCGATCTCGCTGGGCGATCTGTGGTTCGACCTCGACGCCGATGGCCGGCGCGGGATGGGCGAGGGCGCGGCGGAACTGTTGGACGGCATCATCTGGTCCAGCATGCCGGGCCTTGACCCGGAGACGGGCGAACCCGCCCCGCCGCCCGCGCTGCCGGTGATCCGCTTCGACCGCGCCGATGCGGCCTGGCTTGCGGCCTATACGCATCTGGTCTCGGGCGGGGCCGAGCTGCTGCTGGCCTTCGACCCGACGCCCAGCCTGCGCAAGGTCTTTGCCACGCGAGCCCGGATCGACGAAAGCCGCCTGGCCGGGGGCGAGGCCGTTCTGCCGCCGATGCTGGACGATTTCATCGACCCGCTGGCCGTCGCCATCGACATGCTGCGCAACCAGCCCGATGCCGGGCGCACCCGTGCCGCCCGCGCGCATTGGCAGCAGACCATCGACCAGAACCGCCGCTTCTGGACGCTGGTCGGGCAGGAAAGCGACGATGCCGGCGAATGGATCCCGAACGACCGCCAGGTCTCGGCCACCGGCATCGCCTTTCCGCCCGGCACCGGCATCGCCTGGCAGGCGGTGCTGGCCGACGGCGAGGCGCTGCTGGCGGGCGAGCGCAGCATCCCGTTCTGGCGCGGGCCGATGGGCATCGACCTGGGGGCATGGCTGGAAGACCCGGCGCCGCTGCCGGTGGACGGGGTGATCCAGGGCTGGGCGCTGGCCGATTACTTCTCGGACGCGCCGCCGGTCAGCCCGGAAAGCTTTCGTCGCTTTTCGGACATGCTGATGGACACCGGCCCCTTCCTGGCCATGGTGATGCTGAACTGAGCGGGGTCACTTCACCAGTTCGCGGATGATCGTGTCGAGCCCGATGACGCCGTTGCCGATCTGGCCCTGGTTGATCAGCCGGTTGCGGCGCTGGCGGGCCTGCTCGGCATGTTCGCCGCGCGGGAAGTTCTGAAGGTATTGCGTATAGGATTGCACGGTATCGGCCTGCCGCGCCCGCGCCCAGGCCTGGTCCTCGCGGTCGCCGCGCGGGGTGTCCCGGTCGGCATTGGCCAGCCGCTGCCGGGCGGTCTGGGCATAGATGCCGTTGGGGTAACGGTCCAGATAGGCGCGCAGGTTGCGCACGCCGCCCCTGGCGCCGGTCTGTTGCCAATAGGCGTGGTCCTGTTCGTCCCGGCTGGGGGCGGCGGCATTGGCCTGCGCCCGCATGGCATCCACCTGCGGCCCGGTCAGATAGCCCGTCACCGCATAGCCGTTGCGCTGCTGCCAGCCCCGGATGGCCGCGCGCGAGCGCGAGCCGAAGATCCCGTCCGCGCCGCCGGTCGAATAGCCCAGCGTGTTCAGCCGGCGCTGGATCGTCACCCGGTCGCCGCGCGACAGGTTCAGCCGGTTCTCGGTCAGCTCGGCCTGCGAGGCCTGGCGGGGCTGCTGGATTTCCGGGGCGCGGGGCTGCAC
>NZ_JRKO01000103.1 GCF_000763885.1 Paracoccus versutus
GTCGGGGGCGGGGCTGGCCATGGCGATCCTGCGCGCCTCGGGGCGGTCACTTGGCGGCCATCAGGTCGTATTCGACCTCATGCTCGTCGCCTTTCGAATGGTCGTCGGCCTGGACGACGTATTTGACGGCGATCTTCTCGAACGAGATGCCGATCTGCTCGGCGATGGTGTCGATCTCGGGTGCGGGCTGGTTCTGGCTCATCGAATAGGACGAGATCAGGCAATTGGTCATGGTGATGGTCAGGTAGTCCAGATGCGCCTCGCCCGAGTCCTTGCGGACGGTGAAGGTCATGGTCTCGAAGGCCTTGCCCTGCATGCAAGCCAGCGCCAGGTAGGGCGAGGCGGCGTCATACCATTTGTAAAGCGTCAGGTCGCTGACGGTGGCGCGCCCGCGCACGCGGCCAGACCCGGTCGCGGCCGAGCTTTTCTGCTCGGCCTTCAGGTCGGCGCCCCAGATGTCGATTTCGCCTTCGTGATCGGCCCGGCGCGATTCGCCGTCGATGCCGTCGATCTTGAGGTATCCGGTGAAAGCCATCTCACATCTCCCTGTTCGGCCTGTTCGGCAAGCCGGGTTTCAGACATGGCGGGGCCCGTCGGGGCCGCGTCGGGGGCCGCGCGCGCCCTGGCGCCCGCCGGCCCGGCGCCGCAGGGGCCGCCGCGGCCCCTGGGCAAAGCGCGTCACGGCCCCTTGACCGAGGGCAGCTCCGAAACCAGCCGTAGCGAGGCGTTGATGCCTTCCAGCTGGTAATGCGGGCGCAGGTAGAAGCGGGCGGCGTAATAGCCGGGCCGGCCCTCGACGCTGTCCACCTGCACCTCGGCCTTGGCCAGCGGCCGCTTGGCCTTGGCCTTGTCGTCGGCCATGGCGGTATTGGCCAGCACGTAGCGGTTGATCCATTCGGACAGCCAGACCTCCATGTCGGCGCGTTCCTTGAAGGTGCCGATCTTGTCGCGGGCGATGGCCTTGAGGTAATGCGCGAAGCGGCAGACCGGCAGCAGATAGGGCAGGTTCGCCGACAGCCGCTCGTTGGCCTGGGCGTCGGGATCGACCAGCCGCCCGGCGCGGGCCTCGCAATCCTGCAGGGTCTGCGCGCCCAGGAAGGCCGCGACATCGGTGTTCTTGCGGTGCAGGATCGGCATCAGCCCCAGCTTGGCCAGCTCATGCTCGCGCCGGTCGTCGATGGCGATCTCGGTCGGGCATTTCATCACCACCGAGCCGTCGTCGCTGGGGAAGGTATGCACCGGCAGGTTGGTGACGGCGCCGCCCGATTCCACGCCGCGGATCTGGCTGCCCCAGCCGTAAAGCTTGTGGCTGCGGTTGATGTTCACCCCCATCGGGAAGGCGGCGTTCATCCAGACGTAATGGTCGTGCTTGCCGTCGATCTCTTCGCGGAAGTCGAAGCCCTTGACCGGGATGGTGTCCGGTCCATAGGGCAGGCGCGCCAGCACCCGCGGCAGGGTCAGGCCGATATAGCGCGCATCCTCGCTTTCGCGCAGGCTTTGCCAGGCCGCGTAATCGGGCGAGGATGTGACCATCTTCAGGTCTTGCGGATTGGGCAGTTCCTGCCAGCTTTCCATGCGGAACAGCCGGGGCGAGGCCGCGGCGATGAAGGGCGCATGCGCCGAGGCGCAGATCCCCGACAGGTTGCGCAGCAGCCCCACGTCGCGCGGGTGGTGGCTGAATTCGTAATCGCCGACGATGCTGCCGAAGGGCGCGCCGCCGAAGCTGGAATATTCCTCGGTATAGAGCTTGCGGAACATGGGCGACTGGTCCCACATCTGCCCCTCGAAATCCTCCAGCTGGTCGGCAAGCTCGTCCTTGGTGATGTTCAGCACCCGGATCTTGAGCATGGTGTCGGTTTCGGTGTTGTTGACCAGGTAATGCAGCCCGCGCCAGCTTCCCTCCATGCGGCGGATCTCGGGGGCGTGCAGCACCTCGTTCATCTGCGTGGTCAGCAGTTCGTCGATGCCGGCGATCAGCGACTTGATCGAGCGCACGGCATTGCCGGAGATCGTGGCGCTGCCGGCCTTTTCGCGGGCGGCAAGCGCCAGGTTCGCGACCAGTTCGCGCAACTTGGCGCTGTCGTCCTGTTCCTTGACGCGGAAGTCCTTTTCCAGAAGCGTGCCGAATTCGTCCAGGTCGACGGCCTCGGCTTCGGCGGCGGCTTCGGTGCCCTTGAGTTCCTGTTCGGCCATGGCTCAGCCCTCCGTCCCGTCGCCGCCGGGGGCCACCGCCTGCTCGGCGACGCGGGCCAGCAGCGGCTCGTCGTTCAGAAGCTGGGCGATGCGCTTTTCGGCGCTGGCCTTGCCGTCCATGTAGCTCAGCAGTTCCTCGAGCTTGCGGCGCATCTTCATCAGCTCGGCCAGTTCGGGGATCTGCTCGGCGATGCGGTCGGGGGCGAAATCGCCCATGTTGCGAAAGGTCAGGTCCACGAACATCTCTTCTTCCTCCGCGCCGGCCTCCTCGCCCTCCTTGCGGGGCAGGCGGTTGGGGATGCGGGCGGTGACGCGGGGCGAAAGCGCCTCCATGAAGGCGGGGAAGCGGCCGGCATCCACCTCGACGAAGGACCGTTCGGCGGGCGGCTTCTGCGCCTCGCGCGAGGTGGACTTGCCCGCCAGATCCGCCATCACCCCCATGACGAAGGGCAGCTCGATGGTGGTCGGGCTGCCGTAATGCTCGACGTCATAGGCGATCTGCACCCTGGGGGCGCGATTGCGCTCGATTACCTTGGCCTTGCTCTCGCTCATCGCGGGTTACTCCCTGTCGCGGCGCCATCGCGGCGCCGGCCCCGATTGCGCCCTGCCGTCAGCGTCCCTTGTCCTCGGCCACTCCGGCGACATTGCGGAATTCCTTCATCCCTCCCGGCGCCAGTTCCTCCATCAGCTGCAGGAAGTTCATCGGCACCATCTTCTTCATCCGCCGCGCCAGATGCGGCAAAGGCGAGGCGGGTTCGTTGCGTTCGTAGAAATCGATGATCAGGTCGAGACAGGTCGCGACCTCGGCACGCGAGGCCAGCCTTGCCGGCAGGCCCGCCGATGCGGGCGCCGCGGCAACGGCCGCGGGGGCGGGCGTCGGCGCGCGGGGCGTTGCGGGCGCATCGGCCTGCGCCTGCGCTGCCGGCTGCGTGGGGCGGCTGAACTGCGCCTCGGGGCTGGCCAGCGTCGCCGCCATCCGCTCCAGCATCCGGCGCAGCGCCGGGAAGCGGGTCGGCGGATCGTCCCCGATGCGCGCGGCCAGGGCCGCCTCCAGCCGGGCCAGCGCCGCCAGCGCGGCCGCAAGCCCGGTTTCCAGCTGCGCTACCGCCTCGGGCTCGGTGTCGCGCAGGGCGCGGCAGGCGGTCAGCACCCGCGTCGCCCTGGCGTCATGGCGGGCGGCGCGGTCGGCCTGTTCGGCGGCCGAAAGCCCCCTCGGCCCCTCGGCCGCCAGCACCGAGGCCGTGACCGCCCCCGCCGCCAGATCCCCGCCCGAGACCGCGGGCAGGCCGCGCGGGACCAGCACGGTGTTGAACTCCAGATCGCCCAGGATGCCGGCATCGGCATTCTCGATCTGGTAGAGCGCGTTGATCCGGCGCAGCGCGGCCTCGCGCACCAATTGGCCCTCGCGCAGGGCGGGATGCAGGTGGTCCCACCAGGTTTCCAGCGTCTCGGCCAGCAGGTCCAGCCCCTCGGCCAGCCCTTCCGCGCCGCGCAGGTTGGTCATGATCCGCGCCACGACGACCAGCAGGCGCAGGTCGCGGCCGGCCTGGGCCAGCGCCTCGGCCTCGTCCAGCAGATGCGCCCAGTCCAGCGCCACGTCGCCGGTATTGCCCTTGGCCAGCTGTTCGGCCCGTGCCGCCCGAGAGGCCCCGTCCAGCGCCCTTTCGAGCGCCAGAAACCTCATGTCGTTGCGAAGATCCAACCCGGCGGAATCCGGCACGGCGAGCGGAGCGAGAAACATAGGGGAAACCTTTTCAAAGGCCGCATTATGTTCTTCTCGAAATGGGAAAATCATCTCATGGACTGCGGCTTTGCGCAATGAAATCCTGCGGATCGGCGGTGCCGCCCCCTGGCTGGGGCGTGCCCCCGGCCTTGGCGCGGTCAGGGCCGCAGGTCCAGGATGCGCTGGGTGGCGGCCAGGATGCGCTGCGGATCGGCCGCGCGCCGCGCCGCCAGCGCCTCGGCAAAGGCGTCGGCGGATTCGTCGCCCGGCCGGCGTTCGTCGAAAAGCGGGCCGCGGGTGACGAAGGCAAAGATCCCCGCCTTGCCGAAATCGCGGTCGTTCACGCGAAAGGCGATGCGTCCCGGTCCCAGGCCCGCATCCTCGGCGGGCCAGAGCACGCGCACGCGGCTGAGCGCGCCTTCGGGCTGGCCGATGCGGTCCAGCCGGGTTTCCTGGTCGGCCATGTTGGGCAGGACGTTGAAGACCTTGCCGGTTTCCTCGACCGCGACCCAAAGCTCGGCGCCGGGCGTCGCGGCCAGTTCGGCGGGGATCAGCACGTCCGCGACCGGGTTGTCGCCGGGGCGATAGATGCCGGTCAGCGAGGGCTCGGGCCGGCGCGCCTCGGACAGGCGGATGCCGATGCCGCCCTCGGGCAGGCCCGCCGCCGCGGCGCGGATCCGGCAAAGCGAGGGGCTCAGCGTCTCGGTCTCCAGCCGCAGGGCGCGCTCGTCCAGGGCCGGGCGCAGCGCCTCGGCCAGGGCCGCGGCGGCGGCGGCATCGGGCAGGGCGCCGCGGATCGCGACGCCGGCGCCGGGCGGGGCGCCGCCCTGGGGCAGGTCGCTGGTCAGCGGGCCGCAGCGGGCGGCGCCGGCCAGCAGCGCGTCCAGATCGGCGGGCATCAGCAGGGCAGGGCCGGCGGCAAGCCGCGGCACCAGCTCCATGCCCGAGGCCCGCGCCCATTCCGCCAGCCGGGCGGCGATGGCGTCGCGCTCGGCCGGGGTGGGGGCGCTGCCGGCGATCTCGGCGCGCAGGTCGGTGACAAGCACCGTCCAGTCCTGCAAGCCCTGCAATTGCGGGAAAAGCCGCTCGACCGCCTCGGCCCAGCCGGGCGCGGGCATGCCGCGCGCCGGGGCCAGTGCGTCCTGCGGCGGGCTGCCGCCGGCGGCGGCGGCAAAGGCGGCGGCGATCCGCGCGGCGCTGGCCGCATCCGGCGCCGGGCCGGACAGCCGCGGCGCCTCGCCCCCCGCCGCCTCCAGCCGCCAGGGCTGGACCAGCGGCAGGGCGGGGAAAAGCAGCGGCCTTGCGGCCAGGAACCCGCCGGCCAGCACCACGGCCAGAAGCAGCAGGACCAGCCAGCGCCGCCCGCCGCCCGCCTTGCGCGCCGGCTGCGGGCGCGGCGCGGCGCCCTTGCGGGCCGGCGCGGCCTCGGCCCCCTTCAGCAGCGCGTCCAGCCGCGCCACCACCGCGGCGGCCGAGGGCGCGCGTTCCCCGATGCGCGGCGCCGAAAGCCACAGGATCAGCCCGGCCAGCGGTTCGGGCAGGCCGGTCACGTCCAGGGGCTCGGCCTTGCGGCGGATCATCTCGCCCGGCGTCGCGCCGGCAAAGGGCACCTCGCCCCGCGCCGCTGCCAGCAGCAGCGCGCCGAGCGCGTAAAGGTCGCTGGCCGGCTCGGCCTTGCCGTCGAACTGTTCGGGCGCGGCATATTCGTATTTGCCGGCGAACTGGTTGCCGACCACGGTATGCGCCCCGGCGGCGGTGTCCTTGGCGATGCCGAAGTCGATCACCGTCGCGCCCTCGACCCGGCCGTCGCGCAGGATGACGTTGTCGGGCGACAGGTCGCGATGCACCACGCCGCGGGCATGGGCGGCGACCAGCCCCTCGGCCACGCGATGCGCGACGATCAGCAAGTCGCGCGTGCCCAGCCTGCGTTCGGCCATCACCTCGGACAGCGCCGGGCCGTCGATGAAGTCCATGACCAGGAAGACATGGCCCTCGGGCGTGCGCGAGCAGTCGCTGTAGCGCACCACGGCGTCGTGCAGGATGTCGCGCATCGCCTCTTCGCGGCGCATCAGCTCAAGATAGCCCTCGTCGCCGGAAAAGCCGGCCGAAAGCGCCTTGATCGCCACCACCCGGCCGGTGACGAGGCTTTTGGCGCGATAGACCTCGCCGGTGCCGCCGCGGCCCAGAACGCCCTCGACGGCCCAGGTGTTGTTGAGCACCTGGCCCTCGCGGAAGATGTCCCCCGGCAGGGCCGGGATCATGGCGACGTTCCCTTTTGCGGCAGGCTGGCCATGGCCGGCTCCTTGCGAAAAGATTTCCGAAAGCCGCGGTTTTGAAATACACTTTCCCCCAGGATCATTTCCCCCCGAGCCTGCCCCTGGCAAGCCCGTTTTATCGCTCCGGTTCTTTTGCCAGCTTTGCAAGGATGGCCAGGATGACGACCGTGACGCCCCGTGCCCCCGCCAGAGGATCCCGAGAAACCGTCAAGCGCAAGGAACTGGTCGGCCGGCTGGATGCGCTGTGCCTGCGGGCGTTTTCCGAAGGGGCGCGCAACGCCAAGGCGCGCGGCAATCCCTATGTCGAGCTTGTGCATTTCATCGCCGCCCTGGCGGGGGCGGCGGATTCGGACCTGGCGCTGATCGCCGCCGCGGCCGGGGTCGATGCGGCGCGGCTGGAGGGCGACCTGGCCCGCGCGCTCGACGCCCTGCCGCGCGGGGCCAGCGCGGTCGAGGAGTTTTCCGACCATATCTTCCACGCCATCCAGGAGGGCTGGACGCTGGCGGCGCTGGAGCGGGGCACCGACCGCGTGCGCTCGGGCGACATCCTGGTCGCCTGCCTCAAGACCCCGGTGCTGGAAGGCTTGCTGCTGCGCATCAGCCCGGAATTCGGCCGCATCGACCCCGACCGCCTGGCGCCGGACCTGCCCGGTATCCTGGCCGGCTCGGCCGAGGCCGAACCGGCGGCCCCGCCCGAGCCCGCGCCGGCCAATGTGCCGAAACCGCCCGAAGGGGCGCTGGCGAAATACGCCACCAACCTGACCGAGCGGGCGCGCGCCGGCAAGATCGACCCGGTGGTCGGCCGCGACGCGGAAATCCGCCAGATCATCGACATCCTGATGCGGCGGCGGCAGAACAACCCGATCCTGACCGGCGAGGCCGGGGTGGGCAAGACCGCCGTGGTCGAGGGCTTTGCCCTGCGGCTGGCGCGCGGCGACGTGCCGCCGCAGCTGGCGGCGGTCGATCTGTGGCTGCTGGACATCGGGCTGATGCAGGCCGGCGCGAGCGTCAAGGGCGAGTTCGAGAAGCGGCTGAAAGCGGTGATCGACGAGGTGCAGGCCTCGGCGAAATCGGTGATCCTGTTCATCGACGAGGCGCATACGCTGATCGGCGCCGGGGGCGCGGCGGGGACGGGCGATGCCGCGAACCTGTTGAAACCGGCGCTGGCGCGGGGCGAGCTGCGCACCGTCGCCGCCACCACCTGGGCCGAATACAAGCAGCATATCGAGAAAGACCCGGCGCTGACCCGGCGCTTCCAGGTGGTGAAGGTCGAGGAGCCTTCGGAAGCCGCCGCGGTCGGGATGCTGCGCGGCGTGGCGGGCGTGCTGGAACGGCATCACCGGGTCGAGATCCTGGACGAGGCGATCGGTGCGGCCGTCTCGCTGTCGCATCGCTATATCCCGGCGCGGCAATTGCCGGACAAGGCGATCAGCCTGCTCGACACCGCCTGCGCCCGCGTCGCCGTCAGCCAGCACGCGACGCCGGCGGAGCTGGAGGATCTGGAGCGCCGCCTGCAGGCGCTGGAGATCGAGGCGGGCATCATCGCCCGCGAGGCCGCCATCGGCATCGACACGACCGAGCGCCAGGCCGCCAACGACGCCGCCCGCGCCGCGGCCGAGGCCGAGCGCGCCGCCGCGCTGGAACGCTGGGAGGCGGAAAAGGCGCTGGTCTCCGACATCCTTTCGCTGCGGGCCGAGCTGCGCGGCGAGGGCATGGCGCTGGACGAGACCGGGGCCGAAGCCGGGGGCGAGGCCGCGGAAATCGCCGCCGAGGGGGCATCTGCCGAGGCTGCGCCCGATGCGCCTGCCGCGGCCGCGCCGTCCGGTGATGCGGATGCCGAAACCCCGGACCCTGACCCCGCCGCGCGGCTGTCGCTGTTGCGCACCAAGATGGCCGAGCTGGCGGAGCGGCAGGGCGAGCGGCCGCTGATCCTGCCCTCGGTGGACCGGCTGGCGGTGGGGGCGGTGGTGCAGGACTGGACCGGCATCCCGCTGGGCCGGATGCTGGCCAGCCAGACCGAGCGCGCCCTGGGCCTTGCCGGCCTGCTTGCGCAGCGCGTGGTCGGGCAGGACCATGCCATGGCGGCCATCGCCAGCCGCATCCAGACCGGCATGGCCGGGCTGGGCGCGCCGGAAAAGCCGATGGGCGTCTTCATGCTTTGCGGCCCCTCGGGCGTCGGCAAGACCGAGACCGCGCTGGCCCTGGCCGATGCGCTTTACGGCGGCGAGCAGAACCTGATCTCCATCAACATGAGCGAGTTCCAGGAGGCGCATACCGTCTCGACCCTCAAGGGCGCGCCGCCGGGCTATGTCGGCTATGGCAAGGGCGGCGTGCTGACCGAGGCGGTGCGGCGCCGGCCCTATTCGGTGATCCTGCTCGACGAGGTGGAAAAGGCCCATCCCGACATCCACGAGATCTTCTTCCAGGTCTTCGACAAGGGGATGATGGACGACAGCGAGGGGCGGCGGATCGACTTTCGCAATACGCTGATCCTGCTGACTTCGAACGTGGGCACCGACGAGATCATGGCGCTGACCGATGCCGGCCGCAGCCGGATCGAGATCGACAGCCTGTCGGCCGCGCTGCGCCCGCCGCTGCTGAAGGTGTTTCCCCCGGCGCTGCTGGGGCGGCTGGTGACGATCCCCTACCTGCCGCTTTCGGATGCGATGATCGAGGCCATCGCCGGGCAGAAGCTGGCCGGCATCGGCCGCAGGCTGGCCGCCGCGTATGGCGCCGAGCTGGTGATCGGCACGGGCGTCATGGACCAGATCCGCGCCCGCTGCACCGAGGTCGAATCGGGCGGCCGCATGGTCGACGCCATCCTGACCGGCGCGATCCTGCCCGAACTCAGCCGCCGGGTGCTGGACGCCAGGCTGGAGGGGCGTGGCATCGGCAGGGTGACGGTGACCGGCGGGCCGGACGGCTTTGCCTATGCCCTGGACTGAGGCGTGCCGTGCAGATCCTGGACCAGACCGGCTTTCCCCATCAGATGGGGACCGGCATGGACGTGGCCGGGCAGGCCTTCATGCTGCTGGTGGTCAAGGGCAGCTTCGCCTTTCCCGAGCGTGAAAGCGACCCGCCCCTGCCGCTTCAGGACCAGCGCCCGCTGGTCATGGCCGACGAATATACCGGCGCGCCGGGCTTTTCCGCACCGCTTTGGGAAAGCGATTTCGCCTTTCGCAAGCCCTTCTGCGACGTGGTGCTGAACGGCGCCGCCCATGCCCCCGGCGGCCGCCCGGTCGAGCGGCTGCGCGTGGGGCTGGCGGTGGGCAACTGGTCCAAGCAGTTCGACGTGGTCGGCCAGCGCGAATGGCGTACGCTGGGGCCGGCCATTGCCGCGACCCGGCCCTATCCCTTCACGCGGATGCCGTTTTCCTATGACACCGCCTTTGGCGGGCCCGACCGCAGCCGCCCGCCCGGCCCCGACGTGCCGGTCCATGCCGCCAATCCGGTGGGGCTGGGCTGGGCCACCGCCGCGGGCGGCAGTCCGGCGGGCCTCGCGCTGCCCAATACCGAGGCGCCGGGGCAGGAGATCACCTCGCCCTATGGCGACTGGCAGCCGATGGCGCTGGGGCTTTACGGGCGCGGCTGGCCGCTGCGCCTGCCCTATGGCGGCACCTATGACGAGCGCTGGGTGGCGGAAACCGCGCCCTTCCTGCCGCGGGACTTCGACGAGCGTTACTACCAGATGGCGCCCCCCGACCAGCAGATCGTGCCGCCTGCGCCTTTTACGCCGGTGGTGCTGGTGCATCTGACCCCGCGCGGGCGCGAGGCGTTCCGCCTGCCCGACACCCGGCTGCCGTTCCGGGTCTGGCGCGGGCGCGACTGCTGCCTCGACACCGTGGCGCTGCCCGATACGCTGGCCATCGACGCCGAGGCGCGGGTCTTGATGCTGAGCTGGCGCGTGCAGGTGCCGATCCGCCGCACCATCGCCGAGTTCTCGCGCGCCTGGATCGGCGCGCCCACCGCCGCCATGCTGCGGGCCGAGCGCGAAGGGCGCGGCTATATCCGCCTGGCGGCCGTTCTGGGCGAGGGCGGGGGCGCGGACGGGGGGAACGGTCCATGATC
>NZ_JRKO01000104.1 GCF_000763885.1 Paracoccus versutus
CGGGGACGAATGGAGGGCGGGGGGGCGGTCGTAAGCCTTGCCGGCCGCTCCGCGGGTGCCGGGGGGGTGGTTCGCGGGCCGGGGGCTTTCTGCCGGCGCCCCCAGCGGGCCGACGAGCGCGCCCGCCCGGCCTGGCGGTAAAGCACCGCCGGCGCGGCCCGACCGGCGCGCGCAGCCGGGCGACCGGAAGGGCCGGCATCCTCCGGCTGCGGACAGCCGGTCGAGCCGCTGCAATCGGCAGGGCTTAGCAGGCTGCTGAAAAAGTCCTTGCGACAGGACAGCGCGGGCGGGGAACCAGGAAATCCGCCTCAAATTTGCCGAAAACACCCCATTTTCGGGCCGATATTAGCTGGCTCCAGAACGATTTCCGCTGCGTCGCCCTCTCAAAATCCTTTTTCAGCAGCCTGTTAGGACCATTCTCAGAGCCGCCCGGAACTATACCAAGCGCGTCCTGAATGAAATTGCAGCAGCTGAGGTGCGGCTGGAAATTTCGCTGCGCCGGATCAAGGGGGGCAATATCGCACAGCGCACCTGAGCCATTCTCCGATGCGCTTTCAGGGAATGCCAGCCTCCGCCAGGTCAATCGAGGCTTGGCGCCGCGGGTTCAACCCTTCCCGCGCCGGAACATGCTGGCGCGTTCATACAGCGCCTCAAGCCGCGTCATGCGGTCCTGCGCCTGTGGCCAGTTCAGTTCCTGCACCGCCGCAAGCAAGGTCTCGATCAGCACCATCAGTGCCGTGCTGCTGTCCCAGGCCGAGGGCACCTCGATCTGTGCAGCGAAGCGGAAGCGGGCATAGGCCGATATCGGGCTGATCCAGGGATCGGTGATCAGGACGACTTCTGCACCCCGCTCGGCTGCCATTTCGGCCAATTGCAGGGTCGCTCTTTCATAGCGGCGGATGTCGAACACGATCAGCACGTCGCCGGGACGCATCTCCAGTAGCGCCGAGGGCCAAGCGCTGGACTGGCTGGGCAGCGCGGATACTCCCGGCCGGACAATTCCCAGCTGAGTCACCAGATAATCCGCCAGCGCATGGGTGATGCGCCCGCCCGTCACCAGAACCCGGCGTTTCGGATCGGCCAGCATCTCGGCGCATGCATCGAAATCGGCGTGGTCAATCCGGCTGAGCGTCCGGGTCAGATTGGCCAGAACGGCGTCTGCGAAACGATTCAGGATATGGGTTTGGGGCACCCCGTCGGTCCAGCGCGCGTGCTTGGACAGGGGCGATTCCAGCCGGGCCTCGATCTCATTGCGCAGTTGCGCCTGAAATTCCGGATAGCCGCGAAACCCCAGCTTCTGAACCAGGCGCAGCACCGTGGGCGTCGAAACCCCCGCTTCTTTCGCAAGATAGGTCATCGAGGCCAGACCCGCGACGGGAAAGTTCCGCGTCAGGTGGCCGGCCAGCAGGCGCTCGGTCGGGGTCAGGGTGCCGAAGCGCTGCATCAGGCGGTCCTCGATAGTGCCCGCGGCTTCATGTTCCTGCGACATCGACGGCCCTCCCGACAGCGTCACCGTGTTCGTAACATTCTTAACAGGAAAAACACACTCTGAAAAATAATTGACAGACTCGCCCCGGCTACTTCAACCTGAGCAGCAATGGAGCGCGCGCATGTCTGATCCTGCATTCTTTTTCCAGATAGATAACGCGGAAGGCAGCGGTGATGCGGTCATCGTGTGCGAGCATGCCTCGAACGATCTGACGGCTGCGGCCAATGCGCTTGGGCTGAGCGTCGATCAGCGCCAGGCCCATATCGCATGGGATCCCGGCGCGCTTGGCGTGGCGAAGGGGCTGTCCTCCGCGCTGGACGCGCCGCTGATCCACGCGACGGCTTCGCGCCTGATCTACGACCTGAACCGCCCCCCCGATTCACCAGGCGCGATGCCTGCGCGTAGCGAGGCATATGACATTCCCGGCAATCGCGATCTGACCCCCCGGCAGCGGCTGGAGCGGACCAGGGCGCATTACATTCCCTTTCATGCGGCGCTGTTTTCCCTGTTGGCCCGCAGGCTGGCCAGCGGCAGGCCGACCGCGCTGATTACCGTCCACAGCTTTACTCCCGTCTATTTCAGCACAAGGCGAGAGGTCGAATTCGGCATCATCCACGAGGCCGACGACAGGTTGGCACGAGCCATCCTGGCACGCGACGTCGGGCTTCTCACCCGCCTGAACGATCCCTACAGCGCCGCCGACGGCGTGACCCATACGCTGGCGCTGCATGCCACGCCCCTTGGGCTGGGCCATGCGATGCTGGAAATCCGCAACGACCTGATCGCGACGCCGGTGGCGCAGCAGGCCATGGCGAACCGTCTGGCCCCGGCGATCCGCGAAGCCGTGAAGGAGTGCCTGTGATGCCGAACTGGGCGATCTGCTATGTCAGGCGCATCGAGGCGCTGAACTACCGCCTTGGCCGCATCGTCATGTATCTGCTGTTCGTGATCATGGGCGTCCTGCTGTGGTCCTCGTTCACCAAGGTGATCAGGATGCCGTCGCTGTGGACGCTGGAGGTGGCGCAATTCACGCTGGTCGCCTATTACCTTCTGGGCGCACCCTATTCGATGCAACTGGGCGCGAACGTGCGGATGGACCTGCTCTATGCCCGGATGCCGGTGAAGCGGCAGGCGATCTGGGACATCTTCACCATCTTCTGCCTGTTGTTCTATCTGGGCGTGATGCTGTGGGGGGCGGTGGACAGCACCGCCTACAGCTTTCGGATAGGCGAGCGCGCGCCAAGCGCGTGGCGGCCTCCGTTATGGCCGATCAAGGTCGTCATCACGATCAGCTTTGCGCTTATGATCCTGCAAGCCATCGCCCATCTGATCCGCGACATCGCCATTCTTCGCAACGTCGACATTCCCCGCCCCTTTGTCGGCGAGGTCAACAGATGAGCCATGAGTGGATCGCCATCCTGATGTTCTCGACGATGCTTCTGATGATGATCACGGGGCAGCGGGTCTTCGGGGCCATCGGCTTCGTCGCCGTGGTGGCGGCGCTGCTCTTGTGGGGGCCGGGCGGCACCGACATGGGCTTTTCGGCGGTGATGAAGGTGATGCGGTGGAACGCGTTGCTGACGCTGCCGATGTTCGTCTTCATGGGCTATGTCATGTCGGAATCGCGGCTGGCCGACGACCTTTATCGGATGTTTCACGTCTGGTTCGGGCCGCTGCCGGGCGGGCTCGCCATCGGCACGGTGCTGTTGATGGTGATGATCTCGGCCATGAACGGGCTGTCGGTCGCTGGCATGGCCATCGGCGCCACCATCGCCCTGCCCGAGCTGGTCAAGCATCGCTATGACAAGCCGATGATCTCGGGCGTCATTCAGGCGGGGTCCAGCCTCGGCATCCTGATCCCGCCTTCCGTCGTTCTGGTGCTGTATTCGCTGATCGCGCGCCAGCCGGTCAGCCAGCTGTGGCTGGCGGGGATCGGGCCGGGGTTGCTGATGGCCGCGCTGTTCATCGCCTATATCCTGATCCGCACCTGGCTGAATCCGGCGCTGGCCCCCCCGATGCCGGCCGAGGAACGCGCGGCCATCACCTGGCCGCAACGGTTTCGGCTGTTGCGCGCGGGCATCCTGCCGATCATCATCTTCGCCGCCATGATGATCCCTTTCGTCAAGGGCTGGACCTCGCTGACCGAAAGCAGCGTCATCGGTGCCGTGTCGTCGGTGGTCGCCGCCGTCCTCAAGGGCCGCTTCACCCGGCACGTGTTCGAAATCGCGACCCGCCAGACGCTGGCGATCACCTGCATGTTCATGCTGATCATCATGGCCGCGCTCAGCTTCGGTGCGGTCTTCGACGGGCTGGGCGCGGGCCGCGCCATCGGGCGGCTGTTTCTGGGCGAGATGCATCTGACGCCCTTGCAGGTGCTGCTGATCATGCAGGCATCCTTCCTGATCCTGGGGATGTTCCTGGACGACACCGCGATGCTGGTGATCGTCGCGCCGATCTATGTCACCATGGCGCGCAGCCTCGGCTTCGATCTGGTGTGGTATGGCATCCTCTATACCATCACCTGCCAGATCGCCTACCTGACGCCCCCGTTCGGCTACAACCTGTTCCTGATGCGTGCGCTCGCGCCTCGGGATTTCACGCTTGGGGTGATCTATCGCTCGGTATTGCCCTTCGTGATGATCATGCTGCTGACGCTCGGGCTGGTCATTGCGTTCCCCGGCATCGCCATGTGGCTGCCCCAGTCGATCTATGGACAATGACAACCGGCAAGGAGGTAAAGACGATGAACACGACCAGACGAGAGCTCTTGACCAGCGGCGTCGCCGCGGCCGGGGTCGGCGCCCTTGCCGCCCCCGCCATCGCACAGGGCGCACCGCTGAAATGGCGGATGCAGACCTATGCGGGTGCGGCACTGGGCGAGCATGTCTGCAAGCCTGCGGTAGACGCCTTCAACAAGATCGCCAACGGCCAGATGGAGATCGAGCTTTACTATGCCGACCAGATCGTGCCCACGCCCGAGCTGTTCCGCGCGCTTCAGAACGGCACCATCGACGCGGTGCAGTCCGATGACGATAGCATGGCCTCGCCCACCGAGGTGACGGTCTTCGGCGGCTATTTCCCCTTTGCGCTGCGCTATTCTCTGGATGTGCCGGCGCTCTTCAACCACTATGGTCTGGACGAGATCTGGAAAGAGGAATACGCCAAGCACGGCATCCAGCATATCTCGGCAGGGTCTTGGGATCCTTGCAACTTCGCGACCAAGCAGCCGATCAACAGCTTGGCCGACCTTCAGGGCAAGCGCGTCTTTACCTTCCCGACGGCGGGACGGTTCCTCGCGCAATTCGGCGTCGTGCCCGTCACCTTGCCCTGGGAGGATATCGAGGTCGCGCTGCAGACGGGCGAGCTGGACGGCGTCGCCTGGTGCGGCATCACCGAGGACTATACCGTCGGCTGGGCCGAGGCGACGGGCCATTTCCTGACCAACAACATCTCGGGCGCATGGATCGGCCATTTCTTTGCCAACCAGCAGCGTTGGGACGAGGTGCCCGACCATCTGAAGGAGCTGATGAAAGCCGTCTTCGACCAATCCCATTACTATCGCCAGCATTGGTATTGGGCGGGCGAGGCACGGCTTCGCGTCGGCGGCGACAAGATGCAACTGACGACGATTCCCGCCGAGGAATGGGCCACCGTCGAGGAGGCCGCCAAGAAATTCTGGGACGAGATCGCCGCGGAATCCGAGGTCAAGGCCCGCGTCGTCGCCCAGATCAAGGAATACAACGAAGCGATGGAGAAGGCAGGTCCACCCTATCGCTATTCGTGATCACTGCGACTGGGCGCATCCGCGATGGTGCGCCCTCCTTACCGGAGTCACCCATGCCTGCCAACCTTTCCTTGAAAAACCTCGAGCAGGCGGTCCAAGCCGGCGAAATCGACACCGTGATCGTCGCGTTGGTCGATATGCAGGGCCGTTTGATGGGCAAACGCTTCCACGCAGCCCATTTTCTCGAGAACCACGACGAGACGCATTGCTGCAACTATCTGCTGGCGACCGATCTGGAGATGAACACGGTGCCGGGCTATGCGGCGGCAAGCTGGGCGGCGGGCTACGGCGACTACGTGATGAAGCCGGACCTTTCGACCCTGCGCCGCCTGCCCTGGGCGGCGGGAACCGCGCTGTGCATGTGCGATCTCTACGACCACAAGACCCACGAACTGGTCCCCCACGCCCCGCGCAGCGTGTTGCGCCGGCAGGTCGAACGCGCGGCCGCCCTGGGTTTCCAGCCGATGATGGCGACCGAGCTTGAATTCTACCTGTTCGAGCAATCCTTCAAGCATCACTTCGACAGCGGCTATCGCTGCCTTGTCCCGACTGCGCGCCACAATGTCGACTATGCCCTCAGCGGCACCTTCGGTGAGGAACCCGTGATGCGGGATCTGCGCAACGGTCTTTACGGCGCCGGCATCCCGGTCGAGAATTCGAAGGGTGAAGCCAACGCCGGCCAGCACGAGATCAATGTCAGATATTCGGATGCGCTGGATACCTCGGACATGCATGTCGTGGTCAAGACTGCGACCAAGGAGATCGCGAGCAGGCACGGCCTCTCGGCCACCTTCCTTGCGAAAGTCGCGCATGGCCAGGCAGGCTCGTCCAGCCATGTGCATCAATCCCTGTTCAGGGACGGCGAGAACGCCTTTTTCGACGAGAGTGCCGAACATGGCATGTCCGACCTGATGCGGCATTACATGGCGGGCCAACTGGAACACGCGCGCGAGCTGACCTTTTTTCTTGCCCCCTATGTCAACAGCTACAAGCGTTTCGTGACAGGCCTTTTCGCGCCGACGAACGCGATCTGGTCGGTGGACAACCGCACAGCAGGTTTCCGCGTTTGCGGCGACAACACCAGGGGCGTGCGCATCGAATGCCGGATCGGCGGATCGGACCTGAACCCCTATCTGGCCTGCGCCGCGCTGCTCGCCGCCGGGCTGGAGGGGATCGAGCGGAAACTGGCGCTGGAGCCGGAATTCACCGGCGACGCCTATGCGGCCCAGGATGCCCGGCAGGTGCCCAAGACCCTGCATGAGGCCGCCGATGCCCTGGAGGGCTCGGCCATGTTGCGCGCGGCGATGGGCGATGGGGTCATCGATCACTATGTCCACGCCGCCCGCTGGGAAGTCGAGGAATTCAACCGCGCCGTCACCGATTGGGAACTGGCCCGCGGGTTCGAGCGCGCCTGACACGATCCGCCGGAACCTCCGCCAATACGAGGAAGAGATGAGCAAGACCATCGCCCTGATATCGCCCACCACCGGCAAGACCCTTGTCGAAAGGCAGACCCTGGGCATCGAGGACGCGCGCGCCGCCGTTGCCCGCGCCCGTGCCGCCCAGCCCGGATGGGCGGCGCTGCCGCTGGACGAGCGGGTCGCCCGCATCCGCGCCGGGATCGCGGCGCTGAACGCCATGAAGGACGCGATAGTGCCCGAACTGGCCGATCAGATGGGCCGCCCGATCCGCTACGGCGGTGAATTCGGCGGCGTCAACGAACGCGCCGACCATATGATGAAGATCGCGGCCCAGGCCCTTGCCCCGACCATGGTCGAAGACAGCGATCATTTCGCGCGCGAGATCCGGCGCGAGCCGGTGGGCGTGGTCTTTGTCATCGCGCCCTGGAACTATCCCTTCCTGACCGTCGTCAACACGGTCGTGCCCGCCCTGGTCGCCGGCAATGCCGTGATCCTGAAACATGCGACCCAGACCCTGCTGGCGGGCGAGCGTCTGGCCGAGGCGCTGCATCGAGGCGGCGTTCCCGCCGACATCATGCAGAATGTCGTCTTGGACCACGAGACGACCGAGGCACTGATCGTCGAGCGCAGCTTCGGCTTCGTGAACTTCACGGGCTCGGTCGCCGGGGGGCGTGCGATCGAGCGGGCCGCCGCGGGGACCTTTACCGCGACCGGGCTGGAACTGGGCGGCAAGGATCCCGGCTATGTCCGCGCCGATGCCGATCTGGATGCGGCGGTGGATGGGCTGATGGACGGCGCCATGTTCAACAGCGGCCAGTGCTGCTGCGGGATCGAGCGGATCTATGTCCACGAAAGCCTCTTTGACGCCTTCGTGGCCAAGGCCGTCGATTGGGTGAACGCGCAGAGGCTGGGCAATCCCCACGACCCGGATACGACGATGGGGCCGATGGCGCACCGGCGCTTTGCCGATCTGGTCCGCGCGCAGGTCGCCGAGGCCGTGGCGCAGGGGGCAAGGCCGCTGATCGACCCGGCGCACTTTCCCGCCGATGATGGCGGCGCCTATCTTGCGCCGCAGGTGCTGGTCGACGTGACCCACGACATGCGCGTGATGCGAGAGGAAAGCTTCGGCCCCGTCGTCGGCATCATGCCGGTTCGCGACGATGCCGAGGCGATCCGGCTGATGAATGATTGCGACTATGGGCTGACCGCCTCGATCTGGACCGCCGATGCCGATGCCGCCGCCCGGATCGGCAGCCGGCTTGAAACCGGCACCGTCTACATGAACCGCTGCGACTATCTGGACCCGGCGCTGTGCTGGACCGGCTGCAAGGACACCGGACGCGGCGCGGCGCTGTCGGGCCTTGGCTATCTGGCCGTGACGCGGCCGAAATCCTACCATCTGAAAAAGGTGACGAAATGACGCTTCGGGCGAACTGGTCCTATCCGACCACCATAAAATTCGGCGCGGGCCGCGTCACCGAACTGGCCGAGCATTGCAGGGCCGCGGGCATCGCGCGTCCCCTGCTTGTGACAGACAAGGCACTGGCGAGCCTGCCCATAGCCGCGCAGGCCCTGGATATTCTGGATGCCTCCGGCCTTGGCCGCGCGGTCTTTTCCGAGGTCGATCCGAACCCCCACGAGGGCAATATGGAGGCCGGCATCGCCGCCTACAAAGCCGGCGGACATGACGGCGTGATCTGCTTTGGCGGCGGCTCGGCGCTGGACCTGGGCAAGATGATCGCGCTGATGGCGGGCCAGACCGTATCCGTTTGGGACCTGGAGGACATCGGCGACTGGTGGACCCGCGCGGATGCCGGCAAGATCGCGCCCATCATTGCCGTGCCGACGACGGCGGGCACGGGCTCCGAGGTCGGGCGCGCCGGGGTCCTGACGAACTCGGCCACGCACAAGAAGAAGATCATCTTCCATCCCAAGCTGATGCCGGCCGTCACTGTCTGCGACCCCGAACTGACCGTGGGCATGCCGAAAGTCATCACCGCCGGCACCGGCATGGATGCCTTCGCCCATTGCCTCGAAGCGTTCTGCTCGCCCCATTACCACCCCATGTCGCAGGGCATCGCGCTTGAGGGGCTGCGGCTGGTGAACGAATACCTGCCCCGCGCCTATGCCACGCCCGATGACATCGAGGCCCGCGCGAACATGATGAGCGCCGCCGCCATGGGGGCCGTCGCCTTCCAGAAGGGGCTGGGCGCGATCCATAGCCTGAGCCATCCGGTCGGCGCGGTCTATGGCACCCATCACGGCACCACGAATGCGGTGGTCATGCCGATGGTGCTGGACTTCAACCGACCGGCCATCGAGGACCGGCTTGCCCGCGCCGCCGACTATCTCGGCATCAAGGGCGGCTTCGACGGCTTTCGCGCGCGGGTGATCGAGCTGCGCAGCGAGCTTGCCATCCCCCAGAACCTGACCCGGTTGGGCGTCCAGTCCGAACGTCTGGACGAACTGACCGAGATGGCGCTGGAGGATCCGAGTTGCGGCGGAAACCCCGTCGAGATGACGCGCGAAAACACTCGCGCGCTGTTTGAAAGCTGCATGTGAATATATCGCGCGGCCCCGCGATCCTCCAGGGGCCGTGCCCGTCCCTGCCTTCGCAAACGCAGTCCCTGCGACGAAGCCGGGATCATCGCACGGTGCAGCTGCTTGGCTGCCCCGATGCGCTGTCGGCGAATGCTCGCCCCCGGATGCGCTGGCGGCGTTCTCTCGGACCGCTGTCACGGTCGGGAAGACGATTCCGGATGACGGATCAAGCCGGCATGTAAAATATTTACAAATCGCATATCCAACCTGTCAATTTATTAACAAAATTTCCTTTATATATAAACGCTTAACATGGATGCGGTGATCGGTTTAACATCGTTCTCGAGCTTTCTTGCAGCGGCCCGACGTGGAGGCGTCGATATGGCGCCGCAGGGAAGGGGAAAAGATGCGATTGCTTATGAGGGGGAGCCATGTCCGTTGAAAATGTTGTGAAACATCCCATTCCGCCCGGCTTCGAGGATGCCCTGGTCCAGCCGGCCGATTACGCCCGCATGTATGCCGAATCGATCTCGGACCCCGACGGGTTCTGGGGCCGCGAGGGCAAGCGGCTGGATTGG
>NZ_JRKO01000105.1 GCF_000763885.1 Paracoccus versutus
AGGCCGGGTAGTGCTGCGGGAATTCGTGCTGCGCCGAGGCGATCGGACGCAAACCAGCGTCGAAGACCATCGCCCGAGACGACGTCGTCCCCTGGTCGATCGAAAGAAGATGCGGCATCGGCGGCCTGCTGTCGTCGGGGTGATGCACAGGCTGCACCGCGGCATCCGGCCGGTCAAGCGGCTTTCGTTTCCGGGCGGATCGCCGCGATCCGAACATCGACGCCGGTTCCTCGCCCTGCAAGGAACGCTTGCGCGCGAAGCCGGATCGCATAGAGTGATCGCCATCCAGCCGATGGAGAGCCCGGTGGCACTCAGCATACGCCAGAACGAGATCCTCGAACTTGCCCGCGCCGAGGGGCGGGTGCTGGTCGAGGACCTGGCGCAACGCTTCGACGTGACCTTGCAGACCATCCGCCGCGACCTGGGCGAGATGGCGGGGGCGGGCCTTCTGGACCGCGTGCATGGCGGGGCGGTGCCGCGCGCCGGCGCGGTCAACCTGGGCTATGAGGCCCGGCGGCGCATGAATGCCGAGGCCAAGGCCGCCATCGGCGCGGCCTGCGCGGCGGAAATTCCCGACAATTGCAGCCTGATCCTGAACCTGGGCACCACAACCGAGGCGGTGGCCCGCGCCCTGATCCATCATTCCAACATCACCGTCATCACCAACAACATGAATGTCGCCAATATCCTGCTGGCCAATCCGGGCTGCGAGATCATGGTGACGGGCGGCACGCTGCGGCGCTCGGACGGCGGGCTGGTGGGGGAACTCACCACCCAGTTCTTCGAGCAGTTCAAGGTGGATTACGCGGTCATCGGCACCTCGGCGCTGGACCATGACGGCGACCTGCTGGACTTCGACCTGGCCGAGGTGCGGGTCAGCCGCGCCATCCTGCGCCAGGCGCGCCGCGCCTTCCTGGTCACCGACCATTCCAAGATCGGCCGCCCCGCGCCGGCCCGCATCGCCAGCCTGTCCGAACTGGATGCGATCTTCACCGACCAGCCCCTGCCCCAGGACCTGCACCGGCACTGCACGGAATGGCACACCGAAGTGCGGCTTTGCCCCCCGGCCGGCCAGATCGCGGACACCTGATCCCCCTTGGGCCAGCCCGGCACGAATGGCCGACCAGCGCCGCGGATGACCGGAGTCGCCGATCCGAACCTGACCCTCCGGCGGTTGCGCGTGGCGATGAACCGACCTGGCAGCCCGGACGATGCCCTAGCGGCCGCCCCTTGCGCCGGGTTCGGGCGAAAAGGCCGGGACCGGCATTCTTCGAAACCGGCCGGATCGAAGCGCAAGGCCCAGGCGCAGGTCGGGACAGGCCCCTTTCTGCACTACGGCCCGGCGGCGGGAACCCGGCGGCGGGACGGCCGGCTCAATCCTCTTCGCACATCTGCCGCAGCGCCAGTTCGATCTCGTGACGGATCATCTGTTGCAGGTTGCGGCTGAGACGGTTGCCGATCTCGCCCTGAAGCTCCTGCCGGATCGCCTCGCGGATCATGCCGCGCAGGTGGGTGCCCTTTTGCGCATCCTTGTCCTGGGGCGCGAAAAGATGCGGCTCGCCGGTGTCGCGGGCCAAGGCTTCGGCCGCCTGCGCCTCGGCAGCCGGGTTGATCGGGGTCACGGAAGCATTCGCATGCAGCATGGTTTCCTCCATTTGCAGGATGGTGGTGGTCGGCGCCTCGGGCGAAGGGCCGGGGGGTTGGATGGTGGCTTCGATGTCGGCATGATCCGCCGCGGCTTCGGCGGCATCCACCCGCCCTGCCCGCGCCTCGGGCGCGGCAGGTTCCTCGGCCGGCGGCATGCGCAGCCAGTCGCCGAATATCCGCGGCTCCGGCGGAATGCCGGCTTGCGGGTCATTCACGGGCCCGGCCGCGACCAGGATACTGCTGTCCAGCACCAAGGGGGTGATTCGCGCCGAGGATGCCGGTCGGGGCAGCGGCGCAGTCTGCGCCGGCGGCGCCTCGTCCTGGGCCGGCGGCGCGTTCAGCGCCTGGTCCGGGATGCGGCAGCCCGCCCCATCCTGGGCGATGAGCCGGCGGATCGAGGCCAGCACGTCGCCGACATTGTCCGAGCCGGGGCCCGGCGCCGGTTGGCGCATCACCTCATGCTGCATGATGCGCCCCCCGGATCGAGGGCGGCGGCGTCAGTCCCTGCCGAGCGCGCGCAGGACGCGGTCGAGGCTTTCGCCCTGCCTGCTGGTAAAGGGTGCGTCCTGCACCGCATTGTAATAGGCCGATGGGTCATAGGTCGGTATCCCCAGTTTCAGGTTTTCCACCGTCAACAGACCCATAGCAGCCAGAAGTTGATAATGTGCTAATTGCAGATTGGCCTCGGCCGAGATTTTGTTCGCCCGCGCCTCGAGCAGCAATTGTTCGGCGTCCAGCACGTCCAGCGTCGTGCGCGCGCCCAGCGTCGCCTCTTCGCGCACGCCTTCGTAGGCCTGCTGCGCGGCGACGATCTGCTCGTCGATGGCACCGATCTGCGCCCGTGCCACGTCGATTCCCGCCCAGGACCGGCCGACCGCCTCGTCGACCTGGCGCGAAACCTGAAGCAGCCCGGCCCGCGCCTCGTCCCGCCGCGCCATCGCCTTGCGATGGGCCGAGGGCAGCCGCCCGCCGGAATAGATCGTCTGCGACAGGCTGAGCGAGGCGCCCAGCGTGTTGCGGGTCGATTCCTGCCCCTGGATCGACAATTCGCGCGACCGGCCGATGCTGGCCTGGCCGGTCAGCGTCGGGTTGCGCTCGGCCGCGGCGGCGGCGACGCCCAGCTCGGCGGCGGCGGCCAGGCGCTGCGCCTGCAGGATCGCCGGATGGCTGCGCTGGCCGATCTGCCGCGCCGCCTCGAGCGAGGCGGGCAGCGCCGGGGTGGGCGGCGGCGGCGCAAGCTGGCCCGGCGCCCGGCCGGTCGCGGCGCGGTAGACCTCGCGCGCGACCTCCAGGTTGCCGCGGGCGGCCGCCAGGCTGGCGCGCGCCGCGGCCAGGGCGGCATCGGCCTGCGAGACGTCGGTCTGGGTGATCTCGCCCACTTCGAAACGGTCCGAGGCGGCCTGCTGTTCCTGCCCGATCACGCGCACGGAATTGGATTGCAGATCAACCTGTTCGGTGGCGCTGCGCACGTCCAGATAGGCCTGGACCGCGCCCAGCAGCACGTCCTGTTCGACGCCGACCAGCGCAGCACGGGTGGCCAGCACGGTTTCCTTGGCGGCGTCGATGGCGATGGCGTTGCGGCCCCAGTCGTAAAGCGTGATCTGGGCCTGCAGCCCGATGCCGGTCGAGCGGCCGATGGCCAGGCCGTTGATCTTCTGGAAACTATGCTCGGCGATCCATTGCACGACCGGGCGCAGCTGGGCCAGGGCGGTGGCCGCGTCCTCGTCCGCGGCGCGCAGCACGGCGCGGTTCTGTTCCAGAAGCGCCGAGTGGCGATAGGCCGCGACCATGGCATCGGCCAGCGATTCGGCCCCGGCGGGGGCCGCCGTCGCGCCCGCAAGCAGGGCTGCGATCAGCGGACGCCGCAGGTTTTTCAGCGTTTTGCGAAACATGCCATGGCCTTTCCTGTCGGCATCACAAGACGAAACCCCGCGGACGCGCAAAGCCCGGCAGCAGCGGGGCGGTGGCATGGAAGCCGAAGCGCCAGTTCAACCGCCCGTCCCGCTTGTGGCCGATGCGGACGGTGCCCAGGTTGCCCTCGCGGAACATGGCGACGATGCGGCCGCCCTCGCGCAATTGATCGGCCAGCGCCTCGGGCACCTGCTCGACCGCGCCCTCGATCAGGATGGCGTCATAGGGGGCCTGGCTGGCGCAGCCCTCGGCCAGCGCGCCCTGGACCACGGCGACGTTGAACACGTCCTGCGCGGCGAGCCGGCTTTCCGCCTCGGCGGCCATGGCGGCGTCCTCCTCGAGCGCGACGACGGCCTCGGCGATGCGGGCCATGACGGCGGCGGAATAGCCGTAGCCGCAGCCGACATCCAGCACCAGGTCGCCGTTCTGCAGGTCCAGCACATCCATCATCTTGCCCAGCGTCCGCGGCTCCAGCAGCACGCGGCCGGGGGCAAGGTCGATATTGTTGCCGACATAGGCCACGTCGCGGCGCGATTCGGGAACGAACTGCTCGCGCGGGACGTTCAGCATCGCCTCGATCACGGGATAGCTGGTCACTTCGTTCGGACGCACCTGAGTGTCGACCATCATGGTGCGGCGCTGCGCGAAATCGGTCATGTATGCGAACCCTGCATTCGGTTGGCTTTACGCTCTCTTGCCACGAAAATCCGGTGCGGGCAACGGCGCCGGCGTTCTTGCCGCGACGCCGCCGCCGTGGCAGGGTCGCGGGCATGAGCGAATATCTGTTTCCCCCGCCGCCGCCCGCCGCGCTGCCGGTCCTGGGGCAGGACGTGCGATTCCCCGTGAACCGCATTTTCTGCGTCGGGCGCAACTATGCCGCCCATGCCGCCGAGATGGGGGCCGAGGTGGACCGCGAGGCGCCGTTCTATTTCCTGAAATCCGCCCATGCGGTGCGACAAAGTGGCGCGACCCTGCCCTATCCGCCCGGCACGCGCGACCTGCATCACGAAGTCGAGCTGATCGTGGCCATCGGCGCCCCCGCCTTCCGCATCGCGCCGGCGCAGGCGATGGCGGCGGTCTGGGGCTATGGCACCGGCCTCGACATGACGCGGCGGGACTTGCAGGGCCGGGCCAAGGACAAGCGCCATCCCTGGGATCTGGCCAAGAATTTCGAGGGCGCGGCCGTCTTCTCGGCCCTGACCCCGGCGCGGGACTTCGCCCCGGCGGCGCAGCGCATCCGGCTGGAGGTGAACGGCACGCTGCGGCAGGATGCGCCGATCTGCGACATGGTCTGGTCCATCCCGGAACTGGTCGCGGACCTGTCGCAATACTATCATCTCGCGCCGGGCGACCTGATCATGACCGGCACCCCGGCCGGGGTCGGCGCCGTCGCGGAAGGCGACCGGCTGGCCGGCAGGGTCGAGGGGCTGGCCGAGGTCGAGCTGACCATCGGCGCGGCGGAATAGCTCAGCCGGGCTCCTTCCATTCCAGCACCAGCTGGGTCTGGATCACCACGGCGGCCAGCTTGCCGTCGCCGCGCCGGATGTCGGTCTGCCAGATCATCGTGGTCCGGCCCAGGTGCAGCGGCCGGGGCCGGGCCTCGGCCACGTCGCCCAGGCGAATCGGGCGCAGGAAATTCGTCTTGCTTTCCAGCGTGGTGGTGGCGGCGCCCTCGGCCAGGCGCAGCTGGGTGGCGGTGCCGGCGGCGTGATCGGCCAGGCTCATGATCGCGCCGCCATGCAGCACGCCGTTGCGATTGGTCAGGGTCCGCGTCACCGGCATGCGCAGCACGACCTCGTCGAGCGTGGCGGCCACGACCTCCATCTCCAGCGATTCGGAATAGGGCGAATGCGCCTCGATGGTGGCAGAACTCCGGTCGTCGGTCATCGCGGTCCCCCTTTTTGCCCGCATCTTCCGCGGCAAGGGGGGCAGCGTCAATCGCCCGCCGTATCAGCAGGCCGGCACCGGCTCGGGCCGGCCGGCAAGGTCGAGGCCGCGGGCGGTGGGCGGCTGCCAGGTCCGGGTGGCGGCATCCGCACCCGAAGGATTGGTGCCGATCATCGACCCGCCGGTGCCGCCCGTCCAACCGGTCGAGCCCGAGTTCTCGGGCGCGGTGCCGTCGGCCAAAGCGGTCTCGGGCGTCGCGGGCTCGGCCTGGGCCGCGGCGGGCGGGCATTCCCCGGCGGCGGCGGCGGTCTGTGCCGGCTTTTGCGCCTCGGCAGGGGCAGTCTGGGCCGAAAGCGGCGCGGCCAGGCAGGCCAGCGCCACGCTCAGCACGGCGATACGGGACAGGGAAATCTGCGACATGGGCTGCATCCTCCTGCGCCCCAACGCCGGCCACGGCACCGGGTTCCCCGCCGCACGCCGCTTCTTCGTTGTCCAAATACCCAAGAATCCCGGCGCTATTCGACCGAGATGCCGGCGACCCCCTGCTCGGCATGGCCGACCAGGGCCGCCAGCGGGAAACCCGCGCCGCGGATGAAATCCAGCACCTGGCCAGCGGCCCCAGGCGCGCAGGCGACCAAGAGCCCGCCCGAGGTCTGCGGATCGGTCAGCAGCGCCCGCTGCCAGGGGGCAAGGCCCTCGGGCAATTCGACCTCGGCGCCATAGGCGGCCCAGTTCCGGGTCGAGGCGCCGGTGACGAAACCCGCCTCGGCCAGTTCCGCCGCCCGCGACAACAGCGGCAATTCCGCCAGCCTCAGCCGCAGCCGCAGCCCGGCGCCCCGCGCGATCTCCAGCCCGTGGCCGAGGATGCCGAAGCCGGTCACGTCGGTGATGGCATGGACATCGCCGCGCTTGGCCAGGTCGGCGCCGATGCGGTTCAGCGTGGTGGCCGAGGCGACCATCTCGGCCACGCCGGCCTCGTCCAGCGCGCCCTTCTTGATCGCGGCGGAATAGATGCCGACGCCCAGCCCCTTGGTCAGGATCAGCGCGTCGCCCGGCCGCGCATCGGCATTGCGCCGCAGCTCGGAGGGATGGCAGAGCCCGACCACCGCCAGGCCATAGATCGGCTCGGGCGCGTCGATGGAATGGCCGCCCGCCACCGGAATCCCGGCCTGGTGGCAGATCTCGCGCCCGCCTTCCAGGATCTCGCGGATCTGCGACGGCGCCAGCTTGTCGATGGGCATGCCCAGGATGGCCAGCGCCATGATCGGCCGCCCGCCCATGGCATAGATGTCGGAAATCGCATTGGTCGCGGCGATGCGGCCGAAGGCGCGCGGATCATCCACCATGGGCATGAAGAAATCGGTGGTGGCGATGACGCAGGTATCGTCGTCCACCTGCCAGACCGCGGCGTCGTCCGAGGTCTCGGTCCCGACCAGCAGCTGCGGGAACGCCTGCGCCATCGGCTGGTCGGCCAGCAATTCGCGCAGGACCGAGGGCGCCAGCTTGCAGCCGCAGCCGCCGCCATGCGCCAGCGAGGTCAGTCGGGGAAGGTCGTTCATGTCCGGGCTCTCCTGTCGGTCAGCCGGCGCACGGTAACGTAGAACGCCGGCACCATGAAGATGCCAAGGAAGGTCGCCGCGATCATCCCGCCCATCACCCCGATGCCGATCGAGTTCTGCGCCGCCGCCCCCGCGCCGGTGGCGATGGCCAGGGGCAGAACGCCCAGGATGAAGGCCAGCGAGGTCATCAGGATCGGCCGCAGCCGCAGCCGCGCGGCCTCGATGGCGGCCGCGACGGTGGCGCGGCCGGATTGTTCCAGGTCGCGGGCGAATTCGACGATCAGGATGGCGTTCTTGGCCGCTAGGCCGATGGTGGTCAGGATGCCGACCTTGAAATAGACGTCGTTGGCCTGGCCGAAGGTCAGCGCCGCCACCACCGCGCCCAGAACCCCCACCGGCACCGCCAGCATGACCGAGAACGGCACCGACCAGCTTTCGTAAAGCGCCGCCAGCGACAGGAACACCACCAGCGCCGACAGCGCGAACAGCCAAGGCGCCTGGTTGCCCGATTGCCGCTCCTGATAGGACAGGCCCGTCCATGCGGCGGCATAGTTGCCGGGCAGGCCGGCGATCAGTTCCTCCATCGCCGCCATGGCCTGGCCGGAACTGGCGCCCGGCGCCGGCTCGCCCTCCATCTCGATGGCGTCGATGCCGTCGATCCGCGCCAGCGAGGGCTCGACCGGCTCCCAGCGGGTGGACATGAAGGCGGTGAAGAGCACCATCTCGCCGCCCGCGTTGCGGGCATACCAGCTGTCCACGTCCTCGGGTTGCATCCGGTTCGCCGCCGCGCCCTGCACGATGACCGGGCGCAATTGCGCCCCCAGGGCAAAGTCGTTGACCTCGGTCCCGGCGAAGATGGTCGAAAGCATGGCGTTCACGCCCGACAGGCTGACGCCCAGGCTTTCCGCCTTCTGCTGGTCGATGTCGATGCGCAACGCCGCCTCGTCCTCGGTGCCCGAGCTTTCGACATTGGTCAGCCGCGGGTCTTCGTTCGCCCGCTGCTCAAGCAGCTCGGCCGCCTCGGTCCGCGCCTCGATGCCGCCGCCCGCCTGGTCGGTCAGGTACATGGTGAAGCCGGCCGAGTTGCCCAGCCGCGGGATCGCCGGCGGCTGCATGAAGAAGATGCGCCCGGCCCGGTGCCCCGAGAAATGCGCGTTCGCGCGCCGCGCCACCGCCGAGGCGGACAGCTCGGCCTTCTGCCGCAGGTCGAAGTCGCGCAGCTTGACGAAGATCATCGCCCGGTTCTGCGAGGTGCCGCCGAAGCCGAAGCCCATGGCGACAAAGACCGATTCCACCGCGACCTTTTCCTCGGTCCGCATGTATTCCTCGATCTCCTGCACCACGGCGGCGGTCTGCTGCGCGGTCGAGCCCTGGGTCAGGGTGATGCGCGATTGCAGCACGCCCTGATCCTCGCCGGGGATGAAGGTCGTGTCCATGCGGCCGAACAGGTCGATGGCGCCATAGCTGATCGCACCCAGCACCAGCATGACCAGCATCGGCCGGCGCAGGGTGCGGCGCACGCTGGCGGAATAGCCGCGCGTCACCCGGTCGAAACCGGCGTTGAACCAGCGCGCGGGCGCAAAGCGCGCCGGGCCGTGGCTTTGCCGCAGAAGGCTGGCGCACATCGCCGGCGTCAGGATCAGCGCCACCAGCAGCGACAGCACCATGGCGGTGATGATCGTGACCGAGAACTGGCGATAGATCACCCCGGTCGAACCGGGCATGAACCCCATGGGCAGGAACACCGCCGACAGCACCAGCGCGATGCCGATCAGCGCGCCGCTGATCTGGCCCATGCTCTTTTCCGTGGCCTCGACGGGGCCCAGCCCCTCCTCCTCCATCACCCGCTCGACGTTCTCGACCACGACGATGGCGTCGTCGACCAGAAGGCCGATGGCCAGCACCATGGCGAACATGGTCAGCGTGTTCACCGAATATCCCAGCGCCCCCAGCATGCCGAAGGTGCCCAGCAGCACGACGGGGATGGCGATGATCGGGATCAGCGTCGCCCGCCAGTTCTGCAGGAAGACCAGGATGACCAGGAACACCAGCCCGATGGCCTCGATCAGCGTGTGATAGACCTTCTCGATCGACAGCTCGACGAAGGGCGCGGTGTCATAGGCGATATGCACCTCGACCCCTTCGGGCAGGGCGTTCTTCAGCCCCTCCAGCGTGGCACGCACCGCGCTCGCCGTCTCGACCGCATTGGCGCCGGTGGCCAGGTTCACCGCAAAGCCCGAGGCGTTCATGCCGTTGAAGCGCGAATCGCGCCCATAGCGGGTCTGGCCGATCTCGACCTCGGCCACGTCGCCCAGCCGCACGGTGGCGCCGTCCTCGCCGGTCTTCAGCAGGATGTTGCGGAAATCCTCGACCGAGGTCAGCTGGCTCTGCGCGGTGATGTTGGCGGTGAACTGCTGGCCCGCCACCACCGGCTGCTCCCCCAGCGCGCCGACCGAGACGGTGCTGTTCTGCTGCGCCACGGCGGTGGTCAGGTCCGTGGGCGTCAGCTGGAACTGCGCCAGCCGCAGCGGGTCCATCCAGATCCGCATGGCATAGCCCGAGCCGAAGACATTGACCCCGCCCGCCCCCTCGGTGCGCTTGAC
>NZ_JRKO01000106.1 GCF_000763885.1 Paracoccus versutus
CCCGCGCGACCGGCGCGCTCATGTAGCCGGGGGTCGCGGACTTGCCCTCGGTAAGCCCGGCCACGCCGGCCAGAACGGCGACCAGCGCCACGGCGGTCAGGGCAAGGGCTAAGGGCTGGCGCATCGGGGCACTCCGTAACATTCGGCCGGACCCGGCCGGGCGACAAGGTATCACACGGGCGCGGCTCCGCCCCCGTTTCGCGACGCTTTTAGCGTGGTTCCCGCCGCGACGCGACCATGGTTTTGCCATCCGGGCCGGGTTGTAAATGCGGCCGATTGTACCCTGCCGCCGCGGAAATGACCTTGTATTTCAGTAAGGAAGCGGTCCGGCAGGCCGGGCCTGCATCGCGCCGGCGCCGGGCAGGCGGGCAGGGGTTGCCGCTCTTGTGATCCCGGTCGCGGGGGGCTTTCCCTGCGGCCGGTTTGCTGCAACGCTGGACAGGCATCGGCCGGAGCGCGCCCGGCCCGCCGGCAAGGCGGCGGCCGCGACAGGGGGCGGCCCGGCCGGAACCCGAAAGCGGAGGCGAAGATGACCAGCAGAAAGACCCCGAGTGCCGAGGGAACGAAGGGGCAGGGCGCGGCGGGCCCGGTGCTGTTGTCGGGCGGCAATCCCCAGATCGCCAAGGGTTATGGCGACGGCCCGGTCCAGGCCTATATCGCCGCCATGCCGGAATGGAAAAGCGACCTCGGCCGGCGGATGGACGACATCATCACGCGCGTCGTCCCCGGCGTGCGCAAGGCGGTCAAATGGAACTCGCCCTTCTACGGGATGGAGGACGACCTCTGGTTCCTCAGCTTTCATTGCTTCACGAAATACGTGAAGGTCACGTTCTTTCGCGGCGCCGCGCTGGAGCCGCCGCCGCCGGGCAAGTCCAAATATCCCGAGGTGCGCTATCTCGACATCCGCGAGGGCGAGTTCGACGAGGCGCAGTTCGCCCGCTGGGTCAAGCAGGCCAGCCGGTTGCCGGGCGAGAAGCTGTAACGGGGCCGCATCGCCGCGCCGGACTTCGCCGCGCGGCGGGCTTTGCCTGGGAAAGGCGCCGGGAAAGACGCCGGGAAAGACGTGGGGGCGGGGGGCGAAAGCCCCCGCGGTCGCGGCGGCGGCCTCTGTGGTCATGGCGTGGCAGGCGGGGCGGCTGCCGCGCCATCCCGCAGCTGCGGGCCTAGCAGGCTGCGGAAAAAATCCTTGCGACAGGACAGCGTGGGCGGGGAACCGGGAAATCCGCCTCAAATTTGCCGAAAACACCCCGTTTCCGGGCCGATATCAGCTGGATCCAGAACGATTTTCGCTGCGCCGCCCTCTCAAAATCCTTTTTCAGCAGCCTGCTAGTCCACGATGCGGTCCACCTGGCGGATGATCGACAGCACCTGGGCGCTTTCCGGATCGTAGCGGATCAGCTTGCCGTCCACGATGCCGTAGCGGCTGCCCGAGGGCGCCTCGCTCATCCCGTAAAGGCCGGGGCGCGTCACCTGGTGCAGGCGCGCGCTGTCCAGCCGGTCCCCGACCCGCAGCATGGCGGATTGGCCGAAGGTGGCCTGGGCGTTGGCCTTGGCCGCCTGGCCCACCCCTTGCGCAAGGGTGGCCGGCGCGAGGAGGCCAATCAGGGCCGCGGCGAGAATCAGGCTCTGGCGATTGCGTAACATGGCTTCCAGCCTGGCACGAAAATCCTTTATCAAAGGTTAAACGCCGCAAGCCCCCGATCGGCTCCCTCACGAATCCGAGAAATCAGCCTTCCCGGTGCCGTCCGACGAATCTCGGGAGCATTGCTGAGAAGTCCTGGCCCTTTCCGTCCTCGTCCTCGACGAAGCGGGCGTAGAGGGCTGCGGCGAGCTGGCCCATGGGGGTGTCGGCATCGGCGGCCTCGGCGGCCTGCTGGGACAGGCGCAGGTCCTTGAGCATCAGTTCCGCGGCGAAGCCCGGCTTGTAGCCGTTGTCGGCGGGCGATTGCGGGCCGACGCCCGGCGCCGGGCAATAGGCGTTCATCGACCAGCTGTAGCCCGAGGAGGTCGAGACCACGTCGAACATCTTTTGCCGGTCCAGCCCCAGCTTGTCGGCCAGGGCAAAGGCCTCGCAGGTGGCGATCATGGTCACGCCCAGGATCATGTTGTTGCAGATCTTGGCGGCCTGGCCGGCGCCCGCCTCGCCGCAATGCACCGCCTTCTGGCCCATGACGTCGAAAAGCGGCTTCACCTTGGCGAAGGCATCGGCCGAGCCGCCGACCATGAAGGTCAGCGTGCCGGCGGTGGCGCCGCCGACCCCGCCCGAGACCGGCGCGTCCAGCGCGCCCAGGCCCGCCGCCGCGGCCTGCGCCGCCGCCGCGCGGGCGCTGTCCACGTCCACCGTCGAGCAGTCGCAGAACACCGCGCCCGCGGCCATGGCCGGGATCACCTCTGCCGCGACCGCGCGCAGGATGGCGCCGTTCGGCAGCATGGTGATCACCACCTCGGCGCCCGCGGCCGCCTCGGCCGCCGTCGCCGCCTTGGCGACGCCCTCGGGCATCGGCGCGGCCAGGTCGAAGCCTGCGACCGCGTGCCCCGCCCTGGCCAGGTTGGCCGCCATCGGGCCGCCCATGTTGCCCAGGCCGATGAATCCGATCTTCATGTCCGGTCCTCCCATTCGATTTCGTCCTCGCCCAGCGGCGCCAGCATGGCCGCGACATGCGCGGGGCCGGCATCGGCCGACCATCGCGGGTTGCGGTCCTTGTCGATGATCTGCGCCCGCACGCCTTCCAGGAAGTCGCTTTCCGCCGTGGCGCGGGCGGTAAAGCGCAGCTCGCGCGCGAGGCTCTCGCGCAGGCTGGCGTCGCCGCGCGCCGCGCGCACCAGCGCCAGCGTCGCCGCCATCGACAGGGGCGAGTTGCGGCGCAGGGGCTTGAGCGCCGCCTCGTCGCCCGCCGCCTCCAGCGCGGCCACGATCTCGGCCACGCTCGGACCGCCGAAGGCCGAAAGGTCGCGGCCCTCCAGCGGCGCCGTGGGGCGGGGGTGGGGCGCGATCACCGTCGCGTCGCCGGTCTCGGCCAGCCGGTCGATCAGCGCCGGCCATTCCGCCTCGGGGATATAGGCGTCGGCGAAGCCGGTGAAGATCGCGTCGCCGGCACCGATGCGCGCCCCGGTCAAGCCCAGGTATTCGCCGCAGCGGCCGGGCGCATGGCCCAGAAGCCAGCTGCCGCCCACGTCCGGGATCAGGCCGATGCCGGTCTCGGGCATGGCGATCTGGGTGGTGTCGCCGACGATGCGGTGGCTGGCATGGCCGCCGACGCCGACGCCGCCGCCCATGACGAAACCCTGCATCAGCGCGACCACGGGCTTGGGATATTCGGCGATCCGGGCGTTCATGCGGTATTCGTCGCGAAAGAACGCGCGCCCGACCCGGTGGTCGCCCTCGAGCCCCGCGCGATAGACCGCGGCGATGTCGCCGCCCGAGCAGAAGGCGCGCTCGCCCGCGGCGTCGATGACGACCAGCGCCACCTCGGGGTCGTGCTGCCATTCGCGCAAGGCGGCGTCGATGGCCAGCGCCATCTCGTGGCTCAGCGCGTTCAGCGCCTGCGGGCGGTTGAAGGTCAGCCGGCCGGCGCGGCGGTCCTTGCGGGCGATCATGTCGGATTGGGGCATCTCGGATTTGGGCATCTCGGATTTGGGCATCTCGGCCATCAGTCACGCTCCGCCAGCAGGGCGCGGCCGACGATCAGCCGCATGATCTCGTTGGTGCCTTCCAGGATCTGGTGCACGCGCAGGTCGCGCACGATCTTCTCGATGCCGTAATCGGCCAGGTAGCCATAGCCGCCATGCAGCTGCAGGCATTGGTTGGCGACCTCGAAGGCGCGGTCGGTGACATGCAGCTTGGCCATGGCGCAGAACTTGGTCGCGTCGGGCGCGCCGCGGTCCAGCTTCCAGGCGGCCTGGCGCAGGAAGATGCGCGCCGATTGCAGCGCCGTCTCCATCTCGGCCAGGCGGAACTGCAGCGCCTGGAACTGGTCCAGCGTCTGGCCGAAGGCGCGGCGCTCGCCCATGTAGCGCAGGGTCGCCTCCAGCGCCGCCTGCGCGCCCCCCAGCGCGCCGGCCGAGATGTTCAGCCGCCCGCCGTCCAGGCCGGCCATGGCATAGGCAAAGCCGCGGCCCTCCTCGCCGATCAGGTTCTCTTCGGGGATGACGCAATCGTCGAACTGCACCTGGGCGGTCGGCTGCGCCTTCCAGCCCATCTTGTGCTCGAGCGCGCCGAAGCTGAGGCCGGGCGTGCCGGCCTCGACCACCATGGTCGAGATGCCGCGCGGCCCGTCCTGGCCGGTGCGGGCCATGACCAGGTAGCAATCCGAATAGCTGCCGCCCGAGATGAAGGCCTTGGTGCCGTTCAGCTTCCAGCCGCCCTCGACCCGCTCGGCGCGCGTGCGCAGGGCGGCGGCGTCGGAACCGGCGCCGGGCTCGGTCAGGCAATAGGAGAACACCGTCTCCATGCTGCACAGGCCGGGCAGCCAGCGCGCCTTGTTCGCGGGGGTGCCGAACTTGTCGATCATGCCGCCGCACATGTTGTGGATCGACAGGAACGAGCCGACCGAGGGGCAGGCCATGGCCAGCGCCTCGAAGACCAGCGTGGCGTCCAGCCGCGAAAGCCCGGTGCCGCCATGCTCCTCGCCGACATAGACCCCGCCCAGGCCCAGTTCGGCCGCCTGCGCCCACAAGGCGCGCGGGATGGTCCCCGCCTCTTCCCAGGCGCGGGCCTGCGGCGCGATATGATCGGCCCCGAAATCCCGAGCCAGATCGAAGATCGCCGCCTGTTCCTCGCTCAGACCGAAATCCATGCTCTCCCCCTCATGTCTTTCGTGATGAATTGCCTTGCCCGGTCATGGCCGGGAAATGTTGCGCCAGTTTTGCAGCCTTGCGCGAAACTGCGGAGGTCGCCGCCCCGGCTTCTTTCGTGTCGAAATATCCCGGGGGAGCGTGCCCTGCACCCCGTCGAGGGGTGCAGGGCACGCGGGGGCAGAGCCCCCGCCCGCCCCCGCCGTCAGTCCATGGCCTTGAAGTTCAGCGCCACGCCGTCCTTGATGCCCGAGAACCAGCGGGCGGTCACGGTCTTGGTCTTGGTGTAGAAGCGGAAGGCGTCCGGGCCATACTGGTTCAGGTCGCCGAAGGCCGACTTCTTCCAGCCGCCGAAGGTGTAGTAGCTCAGCGGCACCGGGATCGGGAAGTTGATGCCGACCATGCCCACGTTCACCCGGCTGGCGAAGTCGCGCGCCGTGTCGCCGTCGGCGGTATAGATCGCCGTGCCGTTGCCGTAGTCGTTGTCCATGACCAGGTTCAGCGCGTCCTCGTAGCTTTGCGCGCGCACGGTGGACAGCACCGGGCCGAAGATCTCTTCCTTGTAGATGTCCATGTCGCGGGTCACGTTGTCGAAAAGCGACGGGCCGCAGAAGAAGCCGTTCTCATAGCCCTGGATCTTCAGCCCGCGGCCGTCCACCACCAGCTTGGCGCCCTGTTCCACGCCGGAATCGATCAGCCGGTTGATGCGCTCCTGCGCGGCCTTGGTGATGACCGGGCCGAAATCCACGTCCTCGCCGGCGGTATAGGGGGCGACCTTCAGCTTCTCGATCTTGGGGATCAGCCGCTCGATCAGCGCGTCGGCGGTCTTGTCGCCCACCGGCACCGCGACCGAGATCGCCATGCAGCGTTCGCCCGCCGCGCCGAAGCCGGCGCCGACCAGCGCGTCCGCCGCCTTGTCCAGGTCGGCATCGGGCATGATCAGCATGTGGTTCTTGGCGCCGCCGAAGCATTGCGCGCGCTTGCCGTTGGTCGCGGCGCGGCCATAGATGTATTGCGCGATCGGGGTCGAGCCGACGAAGCCCACCGCCTGCACGGTCGGATGGTCGAGGATCGCGTCCACGATCTCCTTGTCGCCGTTGACGACCTGCAGCACGCCGTCGGGCAGCCCGGCCTCTTGCGCGAGCTTGGCCAGCATGATCGAGGTCGAGGGCACGCGCTCGGACGGCTTCAGGATCATCGCGTTGCCGGCCGAAAGCGCCGGGCCCATCTTCCACAGCGGAATCATCGCCGGGAAGTTGAAGGGGGTGATGGCCGCGACCACGCCCAGCGGCTGGCGCATCGAGTAAAGGTCGATGCCGGGGCCGGCATTGTCGGTGAACTCGCCCTTGAGCATCGCGGGCACGCCCATGCAGACCTCGATCACCTCGAGCCCGCGCTGCACGTCGCCGCGCGCGTCGGGCAGGGTCTTGCCATGCTCGCGCGAGACCAGCTCGGCCAGGGCATCCATGTTGTCCTGGATCAGCTGGCCGAATTTCATCATCACCCGCGCGCGGCGCTGCGGGTTGGTGGCGGCCCAGGCGACCTGCGCCTTTTCGGCGCTCTTCACGGCGGCGTCCAGCTCGGCCGGGGTGGCCAGCGGCAGCCTGGCGATCACCTCGCCGGTCGCGGGGTTCATGACATCGCTGAAGCGGCCCGAGGTGCCCTTGACCTCTTTGCCGTCGATCCAGTGGCTCAGTTCTTCCATGGGTGCCTCCCGAGGGGTTCAGGTTTCGGGGGGATCATAGACTTGCAGCATTGCCGGAAAAAGAGGAAGTCTGGCAAAAGGGTTTTGCATTTCTGCAAAGGCGGCGGGCATGGACTGGGACGACCTGCGCATTTTCCTGGCCGTGGCGCGGGCCGACAGCCTGTCGGGGGCCGGGCGGCGGCTGGGCATCGACGCCTCGACCGTGGGCCGGCGGGTGGCGCGGCTGGAAGGCGCGCTGGGGGCCAAGCTTTTCATCAAGACGCCGCAGGGCTATGGCCTGGC
Source organism: Paracoccus versutus (assembly GCF_000763885.1). Taxonomy (GTDB): domain Bacteria; phylum Pseudomonadota; class Alphaproteobacteria; order Rhodobacterales; family Rhodobacteraceae; genus Paracoccus; species Paracoccus versutus. The sequence continues at coordinate 6,782 of NZ_JRKO01000106.1, forward strand.
GCCCGAGGGCGAGCGGCTGCTGCCCCATGCCGAGGCGGTCGAGGCGGCGCTGAGCGGCGCCGAGGAGGCGCTGACCGGCCCCGGCGACCTGGCCGGGCAATTGCGCATCGGCGCGCCGGACGGCTGTGCCAACTACCTGCTGCCGCAGGTCTGCGCGCGCCTGTCCGAGGCGCATCCGCGGCTGGAGATCCAGATCGTCGCCCTGCCGCGGGTCTTCAACCTGTCCAAGCGCGAGGCGGACATGGCCATCGCCGTCTCGCAGCCGCAGGCCGGGCGGCTGGTGGTGCAGCGGCTGACCGACTACCAGCTGCACCTGGCGGCGCATGAGGATTACCTGCGCGCCCATCCGCCGATCCGCTCGCGCGAGGATCTGCGCGGCCATCGCATGATCGGCTATATCGCCGACATGATCTTCGACCGCGAACTGGATTACCTGACCGAGACGGGGGCGGAATGGGCGGCGCTGACCTCGAACTCGGTCTCGGTGCAGATGCAGGCGATCCGCGTCGGCGCGGGCCTGGGCATCGTGCATGACTTCGCGATTCCCTTCTGTCCCGGCGTGCGGCGGGTGCTGACCGAGCAGGTTTCGCTGACGCGCAGCTTCTGGCTGATCCGGCATGCCGACGACCGCCGCTCGCAGCGGATGAACCGGCTGGCGGATGCGCTGGCGCAGGGCATCCGGGCCGAGGTGGCGCGGCTCCAGGCGCTTGTCATCCCTTGATCGCTGCACTGCAACATCGGGCTTGACGCAAGCCGGGGTTGAGGTGACGCTGGGCGCCAGGACGCTTGCGCCAACCCGGAGGAGGAACAGCAATGCTCGTCAACCAGATCCTGTCGATGAAGGCCAGCGGCGAGATTTTCACCGTCGGCCCGGAAACCAGCGTGGCCGAGGCCACGAAGCTGCTTTCGGAAAAGCGCATCGGTGCGATCGTGGTATCCGAGGACGGCAAGATCCCGCTGGGCATCCTGTCGGAACGCGACGTGGTGCGCGAACTGGGCAAGCGCGGCGCCGCCGTCCTGGAGCAGCCGATCACCGAGCTGATGACCCGCAAGCTGGCGACCTGCACCACGGGCGAGGATGCGCTGGTGATTCTGGACCGCATGACCCAGGGCCGCTTCCGCCACCTGCCGGTGGTGGACGAGCGGGGCGAGATGGTCGGCATCGTCTCGATCGGCGATGCGGTTTCGGCCCGGCTCAAGGAACTCGCGGCGGAAAAAGAGGCGCTGACCGGGATGATCATGGGCAACTGACCCGGCCCGCTTGCCCGCCCTGCGACATGCGGACGGGCGCATGGTCTTGCATTCCTTGGCGAAACCCTGTTTGACTGCCGGCATTCGGCGAGGAGACGGCACCCCATGCGCATCGGGCTTTACCCAGGCACCTTCGATCCCATCACCCTGGGCCACCTGGACATCATCCAGCGCGCGCTGGAGCTGGTGGACCGGCTGGTGATCGGCGTCGCCATCAACCGCGACAAGAGCCCGCTGTTCGCGCTGGAGGACCGCGTCGCCATGGTGCGCGAGGAATGCGACCGCATCGTCGCCAAGCGCGGCGGCGAGATCGTGGTCCATCCGTTCGAGAACCTGCTGATCGACTGCGCCCGCGACGTCGGCGCCACGGTGATCGTGCGCGGCCTGCGGGCGGTGGCGGATTTCGAATACGAATTCCAGATGGTCGGCATGAACCGCGCCATGGACGACAGCATCGAGACGGTCTTCCTGATGGCCGACGCCCGCCGGCAGGCCATCGCCTCGAAACTGGTCAAGGAGATCGCGCGGCTGGGCGGGGACGTGTCGAAATTCGTTCCCCCCGCCGTCCGGGACGCGCTGGTCGAGCGCTTCGCGCGCTAAGGCTTTTTCTTTGCCGCGGGCCTGCTAACCTTCGTCGCATTGACGGAGGAGCAGATGGTATTTACCGATTCGGACCCCAAGCCCATTCCCACCCCC
>NZ_JRKO01000107.1 GCF_000763885.1 Paracoccus versutus
GGGCCGCGCCCTGGCCGGGCGTCGAGGTCGAGGTCGGGGCATGGCTCATCGGATACTCCTCCTGCGCGCAAACTGTCCTTCATCCATGAGATATTCGAGTATGCGAATATATGCAAGGGTGGCGAGCGGGGGAAAGCTTGCGCCCTGGCGCTTGACGGCGGCAGGATCTTCGATTCTTCTGGGAATCCGGGGCGTCCTTGTGCGCCGGCGCGCCTTGGCGGGGCTTGATTTCGCAGCATCTTGCGAAAGGCCAATGCCAGACTGGCGCCGGGAGTTCCAAAAACCAGCAGGAGGAGAAGGGAATGAGGATCGGCTGCCCCAGGGAGATCAAGCCGCAGGAATTTCGCGTGGGCCTGGCGCCTGCCGCCGCCGCCGAGGCCGTCCTGCGCGGCCACCAGGTGCTGGTCGAGGCCGGCGCCGGCCTGGGCGCGGGTTTCGCCGACGAGGATTACCTGGCCGCGGGGGCGCGGATCGTGCCGGATGCGGCCGCGGTCTTTGCCGAGGCCGAGCTGATCGTCAAGGTCAAGGAGCCGCAGGCGCCCGAGCGTGCCCTGCTGCGGCGCGGGCAGGTGCTGTTCACCTATCTGCACCTGGCGCCAGATCCGGCGCAGACGCGCGAGTTGCTGGCTTCGGGCGTGACCGCCATCGCCTATGAGACGGTGACGGATGCGCGCGGCGGGCTGCCGCTGCTGGCGCCGATGTCCGAGGTGGCGGGGCGGCTGGCGCCGCAAGTCGGCGCCTGGGCGCTGCAAAAGGCCAATGGCGGGCGCGGCGTGCTGCTGGGCGGGGTGCCGGGGGTCAGGCCGGCCAATGTGCTGATCATCGGCGGCGGCGTGGTGGGCGCGGCGGCGGCGCGGGTCGCGGTCGGCATGGGCGCGAACGTGACGGTGATGGACCGTTCGCTGCCGCGGCTGTCCTGGCTCGACGATCTCTTCATGGGCAAGCTGACCACCCAGCACGCCAGCGCGGCCGCGACCGCCGAGCTGATCCAGCGCGCCGACATGGTGGTCGGTGCCGTGCTGGTGCCGGGTGCGGCGGCACCGAAGCTGGTGTCCCGGGCGCAGCTTGAAACCATGCCGCGCGGCGCGGTGCTGGTCGATGTCGCCATCGACCAAGGCGGCTGTTTCGAGACCTCGCGCCCCACCACCCACCAGGATCCGATCTACGAGGTCGACGGCGTGATCCATTACTGCGTGGCCAACATGCCGGGGGCGGTGGCGCGGACCTCGACCCAGGCGCTCGGCAATGCCACCTTGCCCTTCCTGCTGGCGCTGGCCGACAAGGGCTGGCGCCGCGCGCTGGCCGAGGATGCGCATCTGCGCGCGGGCCTGGCCACGCATGAAGGGCAGCTGACCTCGCCGCCGGTGGGCGAGGCGCTGGGGCTGGCGGCGATCACCCCCGACCAGCTGCTGGTGGGCTAGGCCACCCTAGCGCCAGAAGCGCTTGGCATCGACCAGGGCCTCATGCGCTTCGGCGGCGGCCTCGACCAGGGCGCGCTTGTCGCGATCGGTGCCCAGCAGCGCGGCCGCCGCGGGGTCGCCGGCCAGGCCCAGCCGCTCGACCAGCGCCGGGGCCGCCGCCAGGTCGTTCAGCGCGCCCATGCGGTCCTGCAACGCCTCGAGCGCGGCCAGGAAGCGTGCGGCCCGGCGCCTGCGGCGCTTTTCCGCATAAAGCGGTGCGAAGAACTCGGCGGCATAGCGCAGCTTCTTGGCGTCCTTGCGCAATTCGTGCCGGGTCTCGTCATCCACATCGGCAAGGCCGATGCCGTCCTTCTTGACCTTGCGGCGCAGGCGGTCGAGCGCGGCCGAGGCGAATTCGCGCAGGGGCAGGTCGCGGATCTCGGCGGCCGAGGGCTGCGTCGTCCAGGGGCCGATGGCAAGATATTCCGCCAGGTCGAGCATCAGCAGCCGCGCCCGGCGCGAGCCGAGCGCCGTCCGGGCCTGGGCATAGGCCGCCATCCGCGCCGGCTCCAGCCGGGCGCGCAGCGCATCCGGCCGGCAGCGCAGGCGCAGCACGTCCAGGTCGCGCGCCTCGCCCAGCACCCCGGCCAGCCAGCGGCTTTCACCGTTCAGCCGCGCGGCCGTCTCGTCCTGAAGCATCGGCTTGAAGATGGACAGGGCCGAGCGCAGCCGGCGCAGCGCCACCCGCGCCTGATGCACGGCCTCGGGGTTGCCGGGATCGACCAGCGGCTCGTTGAGGCGGAACTGCCGCAGGCAGGCGGCCCCGATCTGGCGAAAGCCCTCGGCCGCCGCCATGTCGCGGTGCAGGGCTGTCGGCGCGGCCTTGTGCATGTGCAGCACCGGGCCCAGCAGGCGAAAGCCGTGATCGGCCTCGCTCAGCACGCCCAGGCGCAGCGGCGCGATCTCGTCCAGCCGGCGGGCCAGCGCGTAAAGCGCGGCGGGCGCGCCTTCGCGCAGTGCCAGCCGAAGCTCGCAGCGCGCCGAGCGGCGGTCGGCGGCCGTCACCTCGCCCCGGTCCAGCGCCAGCTCGATGTCGGCGCCCTGCCAGGACAGGGTCCAGAGCTGGCGCTGGATGTGCAGGTCGAACAGCGGGCCGATGTCGGCCATCTTTGACCCCAGCAGCGCGCAAAGCGGCGTGCGCTCGTCCAGCACCGGCCTGTCGCCCGCGATGGGCTGGCGCCATTCGGGCAGCACGAACAGATCGGCGGTGCTGCCGGTGGCCCGGACGGTCTGGATGCGCCCGGTTTCGTCCTCGCCTTCGCCTTCGCCCTCGGCCAGGCTCAGCGTAAAGCCGGCGGCCGCCAGGTCCCGGTCGGGCGTGTCGAAATAGGTGGCATGGAGCGGCAGGACGGCTGGCTCCCCCGGCAGCAGATCCGAGGCGCGCAGGGCCTCGGCCGCCTCGGGCGCGATCTCGAGCATCAGCTCCGGCACGGAGACCATGGTTTTCTGTTGCGGCATTTCGACCTTCCATCGGGCGCTTCCGGACATCGTGCCGGCCCGTCCCGGAACGGGCGGCGGCAGAGGCAGGATAACCGACGGCTGAAACACCTCCATGTCGGTTTTCGTCGAAACGCCGAAACTGCCGCAACCCCAGCCGCACCGTGCCGGGATCAGAGGCAGGGATCGGGCGGGCTGACCAGGCCGTGGCCGAAGACCTCGTCATGGCCGGCCTTGCCCAGATCCCGCGCGCTGGATTGCAGGCGCGCGCGCACCTCGGCCGGGGTCAGCCCCGGTTCCTTCTGCATCAGCAGCGCCGCGGCCGCGGTGACGAAGGGCGTCGCGAAAGAGGTGCCGGTCTTGGTCCGCGCCCCGCGGATCGAGGCGGCGGTCCAGACATCCACCCCCGGCGCCGCCAGGTCGATATGCCCGCCCCGGTTCGCCCGGCGATAGACCTGGGCGCGGCGGTCCACCGCCGTGACCGCGATCACCTGCGGATAGGCGGCCGGATAGGCCGGCTTCGCCGCCGGCCCGCCATTGCCCGCCGCCGCGACCAGCACGATCCCGTCCCGGTCCATGCGCCGGACCTGGCCGGCCAGGGCGTCGTTCGCCGGCCCGGCCAGCGACAGGTTCACGATCCGCACCTGCTGCGCGGCCAGGTAGTCCAGCGCCTCGACCAGCGCGAAGGCATCGGCGCGCTCGTCCTGGCGCTGCTTGTGAAAGGCATCGACGGCGACCAGCGACGCCCCCGGCACCAGCCCCGGCGTGCGGCCGTCGGCGCGCCCGACCAGCAGCGCCGCGACCGCGGTGCCGTGCATCTGGTCCGAGGCCGCGGCCTCGCCGTCCGAGGCGATGCGGTGCAGGCTGATCCGCGCATCCTCCAGCGCCTCGTGCCGGATGTTGAGCCCGGTATCCACCATGCCGATCCGGGGCGGCGTGCCGCAGGTCGCGCCATGCGCCGGCCAGGCGATCATCTGCCGGGCGGGGCAGTCGGCGCCCCGGCAGCCCGGCGCATTGCCCGGCCGGTAGTAATGGTTGAAATCGGCCGCCGTGGCCGAGGCCATGGCGCGCACCACGTCCCGCGCCTGCTCAAGGGGCATGGCGGCGGGCTTGCGCAGCCGGTGCATCGGCTCGCCCGCGCTGAGCCGGGTTTCGTGCAGCACCTCGAAGCCCATGTCCTGCAACTGCGCCAGATCGGCCGGCGACAGGCCGCGCGCGATCACCTCGTCCGGCGCGCGCTGGGGCAGGGGCTCGGCGCGGACCCGCGGCTGGGCCGGCGGCGGCGCCCGGCGGCGGGGCGCATCGTCATCGTCGTCGTCATCATCATCATCGTCGTCGTCATCGTCGTCATCGTCGGCCCAGGCGGCGGCGGGCGCCGTCCAATCGGCGCCGGGGCGCAGGTCGGCCAGCAGCATGGCGGCCAGCACGGTCACGAACAGCAGCAGGCGCGGCATTTCCCTTCCTCCATGAAGCCGGTTTCTGGACATTCTACGCCCGACACATTCTATTATTCCCCGCCCAGGTCAATTTTCCCGCCCGGAGGACTTCATGGATGCGGCTTTCGGCGAAGCCCTGATCGCCCTTTTGCCGAACCTGCGGCGATTCGCGCTGTCGCTGTCGCGCCGCGCCGATCTGGCCGACGACCTGGTGCAGATCACCGTCGAGCGCGCCATCACCCATGCCGCCGGATTCGACCGCCGCGCGCGGCTGGAGCCGTGGCTGTTTCGGATCATGCGCAATGCCTGGATCGACCAGACCCGGCGGCAAAGGACCGCGGGCACCCAGGTCGACATCTTCGAGATCCCCGAGGCGCTGCCGGTGGACCCGGCCCCGGCGCTCGAGGCGCATCTGATGCTGCAATCGGTCGAGGTGGCGATGGCCACCCTGCCGCCCGAGCAGCGCGAGGTGCTGCATCTCGTCTGCGTCGAGGAGATGAGCTATGCCGAGACCGCCGAGGTGCTGTCGATCCCGGTCGGCACGGTGATGAGCCGGCTGTCGCGGGCGCGGCTCGCGCTGGCCGGGAAGTTGGGAATAGAATGACGGGCGGCGCGTATACGGCGGGCAACCCGGCGGGAGGACAGGCCCATGCAGATCGACGATGAGACCCTGATGGCGCTGGCCGACGGCGAGTTGGAGCCCGACCGGGCCGAGGCGGTGCGCCGGGCCGTCGCCGCCGATCCCGAATTGCAGCGCCGGCTGCGCCGCTTTGCCGAGACGCGGCGCCTGCTGGGCGGCCTGCGCACCGGCGCCGGCGGCGAAGACCCGCTGGCCGGCATGATCCGCGCCGCCACCGCCGCGCCTGCGCCTGCTCCTGCGCCGCAGGCCGCGCCAAAGGCCCCGGCCGCGAACCTGAACCGCCGGCCATGGCTTGCGCTGGCGGCCTCGGCCGCGCTGGCTGCGCTTGGCCTTGGCTGGTGGGAATGGTCGGGGCGGGGCGCCGATGGGCTGCCGGGCGCCGAGCTGGCGGCGCTGGACGAATTGCCCTCGGGCGAGGTGCGGGTGCTGGCGGACGGCACCGAGATCAGCATGATCGCCTCGTTCCAGCTGGCCGGGGGGCAGTTGTGCCGCGAATATGAAACCGCCCGCGCGCGCGCGCTGCGCACCGTGCTGGCCTGCCGCGACGCGGATGGCTGGCAGGCGCGCTTCGCCGCCCAGGCCCAGGCGGACGGCGCGGACTACCGCCCGGCCTCGGGCCCCGAGAGCATCGAGGCGGCGCTTGCCGCCCTGGGCGCGGGCGAGCCGCTGACCCCCGAGGACGAAGCGCTGGCCCTGCGCGCCCTGCCGGGGGAATAGATCGGAGCCCGCCGCGTAATCCTGTAGACAGACAGGAGAACGCCATGACCGCCCGGACCCTTCTTGCCCCGACCCTGCCGCTTCCCCGGCCGCGCCGGCTGATCGCCGCGCTGCTGGCCCTGGCCATCATCGCCGCCGCCTGGGGCTTGCCCGCCACGCTGGAGCCGCGGGGGCGGATGACGCTGGCCGTCTCGGCGCTGGCGGTGCTGGGCTGGGTCGGCACGCGCCTGCCGGAATCGCTGGTGGCGCTGGCCGCCGTGCTGGCACTGGTGCTGGGCGGCGTGCTGAGCGAGGCGCAGCTTTTCGCCGCGCTCGGCAGCGAGCTGATCTGGCTGCTGCTTTCGGCCTTCGTCATCGCCGCCGTGGCCAGGGATGCCGGGCTGACCCAGCGGCTGGTCGCGCCGCTGATGCGCCGGGGGCTGCGTTTCGCGCCCTTCGCCCTGCTGCTGACGCTGCTGGTGGCGGCGACGGCCTTCGTGCTGCCCTCGACCTCGGGGCGGGCGGCGCTGCTGCTGCCGGTCTTTGCGGCGATCGCCGGCGCTCTGCCCGATCCGGCGCTGCGAAAGCCGCTGGCGCTGCTGTTTCCGACGGTGATCCTGCTGTCCGCCGGCGCCTCGCTGATCGGGGCGGGCGCGCATCTGCTGGCCGCCGCCAGCATCCGCAGCGCCACCGGCTTGCAGCTGGGCTATCTGGACTGGGCCATGCTGGGCCTGCCGTTTTCACTGGCCGCCAGCCTGGCCGGGACCGCGCTGATCCTGCTGCTGTTCGTGCCGCGCGCCTTGCTGATGGCGCCGCTGCCGCGGATCGAGACGCCGCGGCCGGACCCCGCGACCCGCCGCCGCCAGGCGCGCATCGCCCTGGTGCTGGCGGCGGTGGTCGGGCTGTGGCTGACCGCGCCGCTGCACGGCATCGGCATGGCGCTGGCGGCGCTGGCCGGGGCGCTGGTGCTGCTGACCCCGCCCTTTGCCACCCGCAAGCCCAAGGAGATCTTCCGCGCCGTCGATGTCGAGCTGCTGCTCTACATGGCCGCGACCGTGCTGATCGCCCAGGCGATGACCGCGACCGGGACGGATCGCTGGCTGGCCGGCCATGCGCTGGCCGCGCTGCCGCCCGCGCTGACCGGGAATCGCGCCGCCGTGGTGGCGCTGCTGGCCGTGGCATCGGTGGCGGCGCATCTGGCGATCACCTCGCGCTCGGCCCGTGCGGCGGTGCTGATCCCGGCGCTGGCGCTGCCGATGACGGGCTGGGGCCACGATCCGGCGCTGATGATCCTGGTCGCGGTCATGGGCACCGGCTTTTGCCAAAGCATGATGGCCTCGGCCAAGCCGGTGGCGATCTTCGGCCATGCCGAGGGCGCGGGTTTCGCGCAGCGCGACCTGATGCGGCTGGCGCTGCCGCTGGCGCCGGCCGTGACCGCGCTGCTGGTCGGCTTCGCCCTGCTGGTCTGGCCCGCGCAGCTGGAGCGGATGCGCGGCGGGGCGCAGGAAGCCCCGGCCTCGGTGTCGACTCCGGCCCCGGCGATTTCCGCCGCCCGGCCCGCGCCCCGGCCCGCGCGACTTCCGGCCGGGCCGCGCCACCCCCGCGCCATGGGCGAGTTGCAGCGGCTGCAGCACGAGGTGAACCGCGCCCTGCGCCCGGTGGGCCTGCGCATCACCATCCGATAAGATCGTTTCGGATCAAGGGGAAAGGGCGGCTCCGGCCGCTCTTTTCGCTTCCTGCCACAAATTTTTCGCATCGCGCCGGAATAATCCGCGGGTCCGGGCCGTAATCCCGCCAGACAACAGAAAAAGGATGCCGGATATGTCCCTGACCGTTCTGATCGCACCCTCGGGGTTCAAGGAATCGCTTTCCGTCAATCAGGTGGCCGAGGCCATCGCCCGCGGCATCCGCCGCGCCGCCCCGCATGCGACCATCCTGACCGCCCCCATGGTCGATGGCGGCGAAGGCACGACCGAGGCGCTGGTCGCCGCCACCGGCGGCCGCATGGTCGCCACCACCGTCACCGGCCCCCTGGGCCAGCCCGTGGCCAGTTTCTGGGGCATGATGGGCGGCGACGGCCCGCGCAGCGCGGTGATCGAGATGGCGGCGGCCGCCGGCCTGTCGCTGGTCCCCCGCGACCGGCGCGACCCGACGCTGACCACCAGCCGCGGCGTCGGGGAACTGATCCTCGAGGCGCTGGACCAGGGCGCCACCCGCATCCTGGTCGGCTGCGGCGACAGCGGCATCAACGACGGCGGCGCCGGCATGGCGCGGGCGCTTGGCGCGCGCTTCCTGGACGCCCAGGGGCGCGAGCTGCCCGAAGGCGGCGGCGCGCTGGAGCATCTGGAACGGATCGACATCGCCGGGCTCGATCCCCGGCTGGCGGGGGTGCGGATCGACGCGGCGGTGAACTGGCACAACATGCTGCTGGGCCCGCGCGGCGTCGCCCGCGTCTTCGGCCCGCAAAAGGGCGCCACGCCCGGGCAGGTCGGGGCGCGGGCCCGGGGCATGACCCGCCACGCCGCCGCGATCCTGGCGGCGACCGGGCGCGACGTGGCGGGT
>NZ_JRKO01000108.1 GCF_000763885.1 Paracoccus versutus
GGCGCGCTCGGTGATGAAGCGGGCCAGCTCCAGCCGCTCATCGACCGTCTCGGCATAGTTCTCGCCGGTCGAGCCGCCCGAGATCAACCCGTGCACCCCCGCAGCCACCAACCGCTCGACCAGATCGGCCAAGGCGTCAAGGTCGAACGAGCCATCGCCCCTGAACGGCGTGACCAAAGGGGTGTAAATGCCTTCGAGTTTCATGGGGAAACCTCCTTTACGTCTTGTGAAAATCAGCCTTGCGTGCGGGGTCCTGCGCGCAATTCGGCGATAAGCTTCAGAACCATGCCCAGCACGGTCAGTAAGATAAGCGCCACCGAGATAGCTGCGATGACAGGATCGACATTGTCGCGCAGCCCCGCCCAGATCATGCGCGGTAGGGTTACGATCTTGACCGAGGTGACGAACAGCGTGACCGCGATTTCCTCCCAGGACATCACGAATGACAGGAAGGCGGCGGTGAGCACGCCAAAGCGGATATTGGGCAGGACCACCCAGAAGGTCGTCTGCCAGACCGAGGCGCCCAGATTGCGCGCCGCAAGTTCGATTCGGCGGTCAACCTGGCTCAGCGTGACCAGAAGCGTCACGACGGCATAAGGCACCGACATCACCGCATGCGAGATGACGACCCCAAGCAGCGTATCGAAGGTGTTGGTCCGGGTGACGAAGAAATAGAGCGCCAAGGCCGAGATAATCGGCGGAACGGCTAGCGGTGCAAGCACGATACCGACAAAGGCATGCGTGAAGCGCGATTTTACATACCAGATCCCGATGCAGAACAGCGTCGCGAAGACCGTCGCCAAGATGGCGGCCAGCGCGGCGATCGTGACGCTTGTCAGGATGCCGTCGTGCCATTGCTGGTTCGAGAGCAGTTCCTGATAGTGGCGAAGCGACCAATCCCCGTCCGGCATGGACAAGAATCGCTTTGAGGTGAACGAGATCGGGATCACCGCCAGCAAGGGCGAAGCCAGAAACAGGATGGCTACATAAACGAAGGCGGTGCTGATCCGGCCCGGTTGATCATTGTGCATGACGGCACTTTCCGACTGAAGGAGCAGATAGCCCCAATTTTTCCGATTGACGGCTCAGAGCAGGCGGTCGAGGCGGACGATCCGCGACAAGATCCAGATCAGCCCGACGACCAGCACCAAAAGCACCGCTGCCAGCGCCGAGCCAAGGCCCCAATTCGCGGTTTGCAACATTCGCACGAAGATGTTTTCCGCCACCATGACCACACGGCCGCCGCCAAGGATCGCCGGGGTGATGAAGAAGCCCAGCGAGAACACCGCAACGATGAACAGCGCGCCGATGACGCCGGGCATCGACAGCGGCAGGAAGACCTCGATGAAGCGGCGAACCGAGCCGGCGCCAAGGCCGCGCGCGGCCTGTATCACCCTGGGGTCGATCTGGCGCATGACTGCCGCGATAGGAAAGACGGCCATCGGGACCATGAAATGGACCATGCCGATCACCACGCCGATTTCGTTGCGCACCATGGCCAAGGGTTCGGTGATGATCCCAAGCGCGATCAGGTTCTCATTGATCAGCCCCTTGGGCCGCAAGAGGATCAGCCAGCCGAAGGCACGCACAAGAACCGAGATCCAGAACGGGATCAGGATCGCCATCTCGATCAAACGCTGCCGGGCGGGTGGGCCCAGAATCCAATGATAGGCCAGCAGATAGGCGACCAAGACCGAGATTACCGCAGTGGTGAGACAGATGCGCAGCGTGCGCCAAAACAGCAGATGGATGGTCTGATCTTCGGCGATCCGGGCGTAGTTTTGAAGCCCAGGCACCGGGTCGGTGAAGCTCCAACTGAGAATGCCCATCATCGGCAGGAAGTAGGCCAGGATCAGAAAGGCCGGAAGCGGCAGCACAAAGATGCACCAGACGATCGCGCTGCGACCGCCGCCGTTTTTGAACATTGTCACTTCGGATCTCCACGAGGCCGTTAGCGGCATAGGGCTCGACGGCAGGACCGACGCGCTGCTGCGCGCCGGTCGCGCTACATTGTCTATCAGCTTGCTATCAGGGCGGTGAACCGATCCAGCGCAGTAGCGTAGTTTTCGGAATACCATTCCATGTCCAGGTCATGCATGAGATGGCGATTTTCCGGCTGGTTGCAGTCGATCCGCTTCAGGTCGTCGGGCACCAGTGATGAAGCCTCGGGATTGGCCGGGCCATAACCGGCAAGCCGCAGCAACTCGACCTGACGTGCGGGATCCTGCGTAAAGGCGATGAACTCATTGGCGGCCTTTGCGCCGGCCGGGTTATCCTTCATGTAGCCCCACGCGTCAGGTGCGAGGAATCCATCCTGGAAGGTGAAGGTTACCTCTTGCTCGCTGTCACGATCCACCAGGATCGCACGCGTTCCCCAGAGCATCCCCATGACGGCATCGCCATCCAGCATGAGTTGCTGGCTTTCCGCACCGGTTCCCCAGACGCTGACGACATGCGGCATCAGCTTCTCGACCTTGGCGAAAGCCCGGTCCAGATCCAGCGGATAAAGTCCATCGGGTTGCACACCATCGGCCAGCAGCGCCGCCTCCAGTATACCCATCATCCACTTCGGGAAAGTGTGCTTGCCCGGAAACTTCTCGACGTCGAAGAAGTCGGCCCAGGTTTTCGGGGGGTTGTCGCCAAAATGCGCAGCATCATACACCATAACATAGCTGTTGAAATGACTGGCGACGCCCCATTGATGCGCCTGCCCGCCGAACACCTTGTCACGATCAACGATGTCGTATTCGATCTCGCCCAGCAGGCCCTTTTTGCCCAACGTGATCGACGAGAAATACTCCAGCAACATGACATCCCAGGAAATCGATCCACTGGATGCCTGGACCTGCACCGCCCCTTCTGAGGGGCCGGAGGTATCGCTGACGACCGACAGGCCAGAGACTTCGCCGAACGGGTTGCCGAGTATTTCCTCGATAGCCTTGGTGGTGTCGCCGCCCCAGGTGGCGAGCACGAGCTGTTTTGACTGTGCCATCAGAGGCCCAGGCGAGAAAGCGAGGCTGGTGACGCCCAGAAGGCCCAGCCCCATGAGCACGTCACGGCGGCCAAGCTCGCCCCGCTCGAATCGATGACGCAGAATGTCGACGAGTTCGTCCTTCATGATCTTTTGCATTCTCGGTCTCCTGTTGGATATCGTTGTCAAGCGCCTTGCTCGGCTTCGTTTTCTTGCGGGAAGACAAGGCTGTCATCGCGCGACCAGCAGAGCCAATGGGGCTTCTGCGCATCGAAATCTGTCCATTCGCTCGCCGGCATTGTGGCACTCAGCACATTAGTGGTCCCGTCTGTTGCGGCTGTCAGGCTGAGCAACACGGTTGGGCCGTGATAGCTGACTGCATTGACAGTCACGGGCACCGCGTTCTGACTTGCGTCAGGCTGAGTTGCTTTCAGTCGCATGTTTTCCGGCCGCACGCCAACCCAAGCCGGATCGCGAACGTGACCAGGCGCTGCAAGAAGGCACTCGCCGAAGCGTCCGGAAATGCCGTCCTTGGCCGATGTGACGTTCTCGACCCGGAAAAGATTGATCTGCCCCAGGAACTCGGCCACGAACCGCGACGAAGGTCGGGTATATATATCGGTCGGGCCATCCATCTGCATCAGCCGGCCGCGATTGAAGATGGCGATCCGGCTGGACAGCGCCAAGGCTTCGGTTTGGTCATGCGTGACGAAGATGAAGGTTGTCTTGAATTCCCGGTGGATGCGCTGGAACTCCAGTTGGAGTTGCTCGCGCAGGTTCTTGTCCAGCGCCGAAAGCGGTTCATCGAGCAGCAGGACATCGGGCGAGAAAACCAGAGCCCGGGCCAGTGCGACACGCTGCTGCTGACCGCCCGAGAGCTGGCGCGGCAACTTGTCGGCATGGGCCGAAAGCCCCACCCTTTCCAGGACTTCGGCGACGCGGCGCTTCTGTTCGGATTCTGGAACCTTGCGGACCCGCAGAGGGAATGCCACGTTCCGCGCCACCGACATATGCGGGAAAAGTGCATATCCTTGGAAGACCATGCCGAAGTTGCGCGCCTCGGCCGGCTTCCGGGTCACATCATGTCCGTCCTGGACTAGCCGCCCTTCGGTCGGAGCATCAAACCCGGCAAGGATGTTCAACAGTGTCGATTTGCCAGAGCCGGATGGTCCCAGAAGGGTCAGAAACTCACCGCGCCGCACGTCGATCGAGACATCGTCCAGTGCGGTAAAACTTCCGAATTTTCTTGTTATTCCAATAACTTGAAGCTGATTGTCCTGTAGTTGGTCATCAAACATCACCATTACCCTCCGCAAAGACCGGATGGATGCTGAGAAGGTATGGCGATAACAGTGCAATGAGGCATGAGGGCACGCGACTGACTTCCCTATTGCTATGATCGGCTCATCATTGAGCTCTTGCAATTTGATGTGTGATGCATCATACTTTCTGTGTCAAGCATCTTTCACCTTAGATGCATCATGCAAGATTGGACGAGCGCGTGAGCATAGAAGCAAAATTTGATCTCGAGGCGATTCCACGAGAAAATCTTGGGCAGGTTGTCTATGCGCAGTTGTCCGATGCGCTGGTGAAGGGCCGCTTTCCTCCGAATACGCGCCTTACTATTCGAGAACTGGCCAGCAGCTTGGGGACAAGCGTGACGCCCGTGCGGGATGCGGTGCTTCGACTCATCCAGGATGAGGCCCTGATTCTTCGATCCGCGCGAGAGGTTCGCGTTCCGGTCTTGAAACCGGAGCGTTATAATGAACTCCTCAAGGTCCGTCTGCGAATTGAAGGATTGGCAGCAAGAGAATGCGCCTTGAAGGCGAGCCCTGACGATATCGAAGCACTGCAATTGCTTGCTAAGCAAAACGATGAGGCAATTTCCAACCGAGAAACCGAGGCATCTTTCGACCTGAACCAGACTTTCCACTTCAAGATCGCTGAAATTGCAGATGTGCCGCTTCTCCATGGATTCCTGCACAGGATCTGGCTGCAAGCAGGGCCGGTTATCGCTGAATCCCAAAGGGACTGCTCAACCCTCACAATTGACGAGCATTATCGGTTCGTCGAGGCAGTCAGAGCCCGAGACCCGGATGCGGCAGAACGCGCAATGGTGACGGATGTTGGGAACGGAAGCAAGGTCATGCTCGATTACCTGCGAAAACTCAACGAACCGATCTAGACGCTCTGCACGTTTATCCCTTGTGCGCCGCAACCCTCTAGCTTGTGAGGTATGCCAAGGTGCCCACCATCAAATAGGAACTGAGGCGTGACCCTCCTGAACGATCTGACAAACCTTTTGGGTGCCCAAAATGTCCTGACCGGCGACGATATCGCTCGCTATCGCGAGGATTGGACAAAGCTCTATCCATCCAACCCTTGTGCGGTGGCGCGTCCCGGAACGACCGAAGAGGTGGCCGAAACACTGAGGATCGCAGCGCGCCACGACGTAGCGGTGGTTCCAGTCGCTGGCCTGACCGGCCTGACTGGTGGGGCGCAAACCAATGGCGGGCTTATGATTTCGGTTGAGCGGCTTAATCAAATCCGTGAATTGAACCCGGCCGCGCAAATTGCCGTGGTAGAGGCAGGCGTCGTCCTTACCCGTTTGCACGAAGCGGCAGAAGCGCATGATCTCTACTTTCCGTTGTGGTTCGGTGCGCGCGGCTCGGCGATGATCGGAGGCGTTCTTGCAACCAATGCCGGTGGCTCGAACGTCCTGCGCTACGGCTCAACACGAGCCCTCTGCCTTGGATTGGAGGTCGTGCTCGCCGATGGTCGAGTGCTGAATTTGATGAGTCAATTGCGAAAGGACAATTCCGGATATGATCTACGCCAGTTGTTCATCGGATCTGAGGGGACACTTGGCATCATCACCGCTGCGGTAATGAAATTGGTTCCACGCCCCCTGGCGTATACAACCGCAACACTTGCTGTTCGCAGCCTGCCAGATGCGTTGACAGTTTTGAATAGGCTGCAAATGGCGAGTGGAGGTGCGGTCGAGGCGTTTGAATATATGTCCAAAACGCACATGGCGCGCTTGGCCGAGGCGCGGCCTGATATCCGCCAACCCTTTACTCCGATACACGATGTAAGCATCCTGGTGGAACTTGGGACCACCTCACCGCGCGATATACTGCCAAATGATCAGGGTGAGCGGCCGATCGAGCACCTGATGAGTTCCGTCCTCTCCGATCTACTGGAGGAGGGGATAATACTTGACGCAGAAATCGCGCAGAATGATGCGCAGAGAATGGCAATGTGGGAGCGTCGCGAGCTCAACGCAGAAATCTGCTTTTCCCTTGGCCCCTGCGTCGAATGCGATATCGCCTTACCGCTTGATCGCGTCTCTGCCTTCCTTGACAAAGCCCATGTCTCTTTGGATCTGCTCGGCAGAGATTATCGTAGCATTCACGTTGCACATCTCGGTGATGGCAACGTGCATTTTTCAGTTTTCCCCTCCGATATGGATGAGAACGTATATGAAGCCATTTTGGTGGCGGTCGAGGACGTCGTGTCTGAGCTTGGCGGCACCTTTTCGGCTGAACATGGCGTGGGACTGATGAAACTCTCGTCGATGTCGCGGAGAAAGGAGCCCGTGGCACTGGAGGTCATGCGCGCGATAAAATCCGCAATGGACCCGATGAACCGCATGAATCCAGGCAAGGTTATCCCTGCCCGGAATTAGGTAGGAGAAGGTCCCGCCACTCCCTCCGCCCCCACCGCTTCGACGACGTAATTGGCGATCATCAGGTCCAGGTGCGCGCCACCGCCGTTCTTGAACAGCGTGATCTGATCGTCGGACCGGCGGCTGGATCCGCCCGCCGCAACCAGGTCGTAGAGATCGCCCCGCACATGGTCGCGGGTGATGGCGCCGGATTGGATCGGTTGCATCAGCTCGCCAATTTGATCGACTACCGTATCGACATAATCGACATAGACCAGCGCTGCCGCAATCAGAGCGTCATCGGCCTCGCGCATGTCGGGAGTGAAGGCGCCGATCAGGTCGATATGGGTGCCCGGCTGCACCCATTCGCCCAGGATGACGGGCGATCGTGCCATGGTTGCAGCCGAGATGATGTCGGCCTTGCCCACGCTATCGAGCAGGTCTTCGGCGGCCGTGACTTCGGCCCGGAGATCGCCGAGCGTCGCGGCAAGTGCCTTGGCCTGCTCGGGCCGCCGCGACCAGATCGAGATCCGCTCGATGCCGGGAAAGGCTGCATCGTAGCCTCGCGCCAGCGTCGAGGCGATCGCACCTGCACCAACGATCAACAGGTTTCGGCTATCCAGCCGCGCCAGGCATTGCGCGCCAAGCAGGCTGTCCGCGACAGTCTTGTATTGCGTGACCAACTGGCTATCGATCACGGCGCGCACCGCGCCGCAATCGGGATCGTAAAGCAGCACCGCTCCGTGGACCGTAGGCAGGCCTTTCGCGGCATTGCCCGGAAAGATGCTGTCGCCCTTGATCGCGAAACCAAGGCCGTCGATCCGGGCGGCGCGGTTTAGCAGTTTGGCATCGCCCGAGCCCAGAAGCAGGTCCCCCTGCTCCGGCCGAGGCAGCTGGTGGCCCCGGCGCAGCGCGTCGACGGCTCCGGGCCAACTCAGGGGGTGGACGTTTTCCTCGTAAGTCAGCAACTCTGGCAGCATGTTCGTCCTTTCACGAGAAGCTGGCGACCGGGGCGCCGATCATAGCGCGGTCGATGGTAATGCCAAGGCCGGGACCGGTGGGTGCCGCGCCGCGGCCGCTCTTCATCCGCGGCTGATAGCCGGCGACATGCTCGTTCGTCCAGTCGTTGAAGAACGAGGTGTGCAGCAGATGTTCGGGGCTGGAGCTGGCCGCCACATGCGACACCGCCGCCGAGGTGACGTCGCCACCCCAGACAT
>NZ_JRKO01000109.1 GCF_000763885.1 Paracoccus versutus
CCAACCACGAGGAAAGCCAGCCCTGCCACCTGAAGCTGAAGGATCCCACGGTGCCGATCGCGGTGAACCTGCCGCTCTATGCCGAGCCGGCGCAGCGCTACTGCCCGGCCGGGGTCTACGAGGTGCTCGAGGGCGAGGGCGGCCCGCGCTTCCAGGTCAACTTCCAGAACTGCGTCCACTGCAAGACCTGCGACATCAAGGACCCCAGCCAGAACATCGACTGGACAACGCCCCAGGGCGGCGACGGGCCGAATTACCCGAATATGTGACAAGGGAAACTTGTCGATCGCCAACCCTTCTTGGCGGTCTGATCGCCGAGGATAGGGAATAATCCTGCCAGTTTCTTGAGGCAAATCCTTGCCCGACAGCAGGAGGCAGGCATGCAGGACTGTAAGCGCAACTTGATCGGCGGCGAATGGGTTTTGCCTCAGGGAGGCGCGAGAAATACACGGCGAAATGCATCTGGCTGTCGTCGAACTGGATAAGCTGGCGCTTTTCCCATCGGCCGTTGACCCATCCTGGGAATCGTTCGGATTTTTCCTTTGCTGCAAGGATCTCGGCGGTGTTGTCCTTGTAATAGTCGTCGCGCGTGTCCCAGATCTTGGTGCCTTGATTGGTGATCCGAACGTGGGGATAGTGGTTTATATCGGCGAACTTTTCAGCATCGTTTCCGATGAACGCGGCGAGAAGCTCATCAAGAAATGCACAGCCCTCCTTGAGATGCGGCTCGACCGGATTCGCGCAGTCGTCGCGGATCGGGAACTGTTCCAGTTGCGTGCCGTCCTGGGCGCAGGCGGCGCCGATGCTCAACATCGAAACAAGCGATACCGCAGCGATTAGCTTGCCAAGCATGATGGTTTATTCTCCTTGCTATGGGTAATGTTTTTCGGATCGTGCAGGCTATGGCCGCATCGTCGGGTTGTTCAGATTGTTCGTCCCCGGCCGTCGGGTGAATGGCTCGCAAAGCCCACCCGCCCGCACAATCACATTGCTGACGGGTTTCAATTGATAGGAAAAGATTATTATATCTTGCTATATGATAGGAAAAATTTAGCTTTGATTTCCTGCCGGATCTGGCTGGAAATCAGCGCATCGGCTTCCGGCGGCCCGGAGTCCTCAGCCGATTTTCTGCCGCGCGGAGTTGGACATATGCTCGATGAAGGCTCGGGCGGCGGGGGACATGCGCCTGTTGTCGGGAAACAGGATGCTGATGCGGCCCCAGAGGGAATGCCATTCCGGCAGGATCTGCTTCAAGGTGCCTTGCGCCAGGGCCGTTTCGCAGGTCTGGAGCGACAGCAGGCCGATGCCGCCGCCTTCTATGACCGCGTCCCGGATCATTGCCGAATCATTGCTCACCAGCACCGGCCGGTGCCGCAGCGTGTAGCTTGCCCCCTTGTCGTTGCGCAGCTTCCAACTGCCCGCCCAGCCGGCCGAGAGATAGTCGCCGCCGACGCTGACGGTCGGCAGCTGCTTTATGCCCTCCAGCGTGATTCCGGGATGGCGGGCAAGGAACGCCGGCGAGGCCACGAGGATGCTGCGCGTCTCGCCCAGCTTGCGCGTCAGAAGCGTGGGATTGCTGCGTTCATTGACCTCGGCCATGATCGCCAGATCGAAACGCTTGTTGATCAGGTCAACCTTTTCCGTCGTCACGTGCAGTTCCAGCCGCACCTCGGGGTAGTCGCGGAGGAAGTCCGTCACGAATTTCGGGCCAAGATAGCGCGCTAGCCCCGGCAGGCAACTGACCCGCAGATCGCCCGACACGCGCGACCTGAACTCGACGGCGATGGCTTCGGCGTCTTCGAGGCTGCTCTCGACGATCTGCCATTGCTCATAGATCGCCCGGCCGGCTTCGGTCAGGCGCAGGCTGCGGGTCGAACGAAAAAGCAGCTGGGTTTCCAGGTCGCTTTCCAGCCGCTGGATATGGCGGCTGAGCTTGGCCTTGCGCTCGCCCGTGGCGCGTTCGGCAGCGGTAAAGCCACCATGCTGCACGACCATGCCAAAGCTGCGCAGATCCTCGAAATTCATTTCCGCAGCATAAATTGGAACCATTTATGAAACAATATGCATCTTCCAGGTTGCGCGGAGAGGACGACGGCGCCCCGTCGCTTTGACGGTTTCGATGCCGGTGAGCGACCTGCGGGATCCCGCCATGCAGATCGTCACCCAGGATGTCAGCGCCGAAGGTGCGCGCATCGTTTACGGGGGGCAGACGGCCATCCGACGGGACCGCGGTCGTTTCGTCGAACGGGCGCCTTTCATCGCTGTAGCTTGCGGGTCGCGCCGCGGGGGCCAGCAATCCACATCCGCCGCCCCCTGTCCTGTCTTATCGAGCGGGAACGCCGTGCCGCCGGATGTTGCGCTTGAACCCTCCGCGTCCGCTGGCATAACCTGCCCCGGACGCGACGAAGCCGGTCTGTCTGCTGGACGCTGCGGCTGTCGTCGGACCGGGGCCTTGGCCGCTCCGACCGACCGGCGTTCTGCATTTTCACCGCACACCGGGAGATTGCCTTGCTTCGGTTCACCTTGAGACAACTTTCCTATTTCCGCGCGACGGCCGCACTGGGCAGCATTGCCAGCGCGGCAAAGGAACTGGGCGTTTCGACTGCGGCGATCTCTGCCGCGATCGACAATCTCGAAGCGATCGCCGGCACCAGGCTGTTCAACCGATTTCCCGCGCATGGCGTCAAGCTGACCCCTTCCGGCGAAATCCTTGAGCAGATGGCACGCGGCGTATTGGCCGAGGCCGAGAAATGGGCGCAGGGCGCACGCAACTTGCGCACCGATGCCGGCGGCAAGGTCCGGATCGGAACCTATCTCGCGCTCGTCTATGTCTTCGCCATTCCGATCCTGATGCGGAACCGGGAAATCTGGCCCAAGGTCGAACTGGACTTTGTCGAGAGCAGCCACCCCAATCTTTTGGAGCAGCTGAACAAGGGCCATATCGACATCATGATGCCGTACGATCTCTGCTTCGAGCGTGAGGGCTATGACGTGGTCGATCTGGCCAAGGTCGAGGCCAAGGTGGTCTTGCCCGCCTCCAGTCCCTTGGCGGGCAGGAAACGGCTTGCGCTGGGGGATCTGGAGGGGCTGTCCTATGTGCGGCTGGACCGGGAAATTCCCGGACGGACGATGCTGGATCTGCTTTACGCAAGGGGGATCAAGCCGCCAATAGCGTTTTCGTCCTCGTCCTATGAACTGGTCCGGTCTGCGGTCGGCAAGGGCCTCGGTTTCACCTTCAGCATGTTCCAGCCGCATAATGCGATCACCTATCAGGGGGACAGGCTGGTCTGCATACCGCTGGAAGAGCCCCTGCAGCAGGTCAGGATCATTGCCGCCTGTCGCAAAGGCCGGCTGCAGGAGGACATCATCCGCAACGTGATTTCCACTAGCCGCCACGTGCTGGAAGCGGCGGATAGCCGCAACTGACGCAATTGCAGAGCAATCTGGCCTCGTTGAAGGGCTCTGGATCAATGCCTGGAATGCGCCCTTTGCGGCGGACAGATCGTGCAGAGAAAAGGACCGGCTTGTGGGGTTTTCGGAAAGACGCCCCCTCCTGGGCGCTCTTGTCGGCATCTTTGGATCGTCGGGTCCGCCTTGCCCAGGCGCAGGTTGCGGGTCGAATAGGCTAGGCAGTTGGCCTCCAGATTGTAACTGCTGAACTTCCCCCGTGCGCGCGCCCGAATGCCGAGAACCTGCCATGCCGGCCGACAAGATCGAAGCTGCGCAAGGCGTGACGTCCCTGTCCTTGATCGTCCCTGTCCTTGATCGGGATTAGAACGATTTGCGAGACAATCTGTATTTGCATAACCGACTACAGCCAGCGCCTGACCCGGACTAGCCTGATGAGGGGAGCATGGAAAGGGGGGAGGACTGGACATGGACAAAGAGGCCCGCACCTGGCTGATCACCGGGGCCGACAAGGGCCTGGGGGCGGCAGCGGCGCGCGCAGCCCTGGCCCAAGGCGACAATGTCGTCGTGACGGTCCTTGCGAAGGATGGCGATCACGGCCTTGCCGCGGAATTTCCAGACCGGATGCGGTCGCTGCACCTTGATGCGCGCGATATCCACCGCACCGCTGATGTGGTCGCCCGCGCCCTGTCGTTCTTCGATCGCATCGACGTATTGGTGAACAACGCCGGCTATGGCGTGGCTGCACCGGCCGAGGAAACGCCCGCCGACACCTATCGCACCTTGTTCGAGGTGGGCTTCTTCTCGCTTGTCGAGATGACGCGCGCGGTGCTGCCAATCATGCGGCGTCAACGCGCAGGCCACATCATCAACCTGTCCTCTATCGCCGGTTTCAGCGCATATCCGGGCTTTGCCTTCTACAGTGCCGTGAAATTCGCGGTCGAGGGCTATTCGGAGGCGCTTTCCAAGGAGGTGGCCCCCTTCGGCGTCAAGGTGACCATCGTCGAGCCGGGCGCCTTCCGCACGGATTTCCGTGGCCCATCCCTGGTCAGCGCGATCAATCCAGCGTCGGACTATGCCGATCTGAACCGTGCCCTGGCCGGCGTGTCGCAGGCAAGCGGGCGGCAACCCAACGATCCGGAAAAATTCGGCGCGGTGTTGTGCAAGATCGTCGCGCAAGAGAAACCGCCATTGCGCCTGCCCTTGGGCGAGGACGCGGTCGAAGCCCGCCGCGGCACGCTGGCCGCGGTAGGGGACGAGTTGCAGGCCTGGCTCGACCTGTCGCGTTCAACCACATTCGCCAATTGAGAGCGGCGGCAGGCAAAGCCCGCCGCATCATTTCCCGTCTACCGAAGCATATGCCCGGATCGCTGCCGATCCGCCGTGCTTCGGCAATCCCAAACAGGAGCAAACGCCATGTGGCAAGGTCGATACGATCAGCTTTATATCGGTGGCCAGTGGATCAAGCCCGCATCGGACGGGCGCATCGAAGTGATCTCGCCCTTCACCGAAGATGCCCTTGGTTCGGTGCCCGACGGAACCCGCGAGGATATGGACCGCGCCATCGCCGCGGCCCGCGAGGCTTTCGACCACGGTCCCTGGCCCCGCATGCCGCTGGCCGAGCGCAAGGCCGCCGTCGCCAGGCTGGGAGCGCAGTTCCGGGCCCATGAAGATACGCTGGCCGAACTTGTCTCCACCGAAATGGGTTGCCCGATCACCATGTCGAAAGGGATGCAGTCCATCGGCGCGCGGCTGTTGATCGACAGCTATCTCGAGATCGTGGACGACTACCCGTTCCGCAGCTTCCGCCGTTCGGGGACCGGCAATGCGCTGGTCACCCGCGAACCGATCGGCGTGGTGGCCGCGGTCGTGCCCTGGAACGCCCCGCAGCTGGTGACGATGATCAAGGTCATCCCGGCGCTGCTTGCGGGCTGCACGCTGGTTCTGAAGCCGGCGCCCGAGACGCCCTTCGATGCCTATCTGCTGGCAGAGATGGCCGCGGCGGCGGGCTTTCCCGCGGGTGTGATCAACATCGTCCCTGCGGGGCGCGAGATCGGCGAATACCTCGTCACCCATCCTTCGGTGGACAAGGTTTCCTTTACCGGCTCGACCGCGGCGGGGCGGCGGATCGCCAGCCTGTGTGGCCAGGATCTGCGCCGGGTTTCGCTGGAACTGGGAGGGAAATCGGCGGCGATCATCCTGGACGATGCCGATTTCGACCAGGCGGTCGAGATGCTGCGCACGGCCTCGCTGCGCAACAACGGGCAGGTGTGCAGCGGCAAGACGCGGATAGTGGTGCCCGAACGCCACGCCTCCGAACTGATCGACCGGATCGTCGCCCTGATGGATTCGATGCCGATCGGCGATCCGCTGGATCCGGCCACGCAGATCGGGCCCTTGGTCAGCAAGCGGCAAAGGGACAGGGTCGCGGACTATCTCGCCATCGGGCAGGCCGAGGGTGCCCGGATCGTTCGTGGCGGCGACCGCCCTGTCGGGCTGGATCGGGGCTGGTTCATCGACCCCACGCTGTTCGTCGATGTCGACCGCAAGATGCGGATCGCGCAGGAGGAGATCTTCGGCCCGGTGCTGACGGTGCTGACCTACAAGGACGACGAGGACGCGATCGCGATCGCCAACGATTCGGCCTATGGGCTGAACGGTGCGGTCTTCAGCGGCGATTTAGACCGGGCGCTTGGTGTCGCCAGCCGCATCCGCAGCGGCGTGGTCGAGCTGAACGGCAATCTGGTTGGTTTCCATGCCCCGATCGGCGGCTGGAAGTGCAGCGGCATCGGCCGCGAGGCCGGGCTCGAGGCTTTCGACGCCTATGTCGAATGCCGCTCCATCGGCATGCCGCGCGAAATGGTGGATGCGCTGGAGAAATAGCGGCGCAATCAAAAAGGAAAGCCCGCCCGGCCATCTTGGCCCAGGGGGACATAATGACCGCACATCGGTCTTCAAAATCGGGAGGAAAGAATGGTCCATGGAATTTACCGGCTTCTGGCAGCAGGTCTGATGACCTCTGCCCTGGCGGCCATCGCACAGGCGGAAACGCTGAAGTTCGCGCATGTCTTTCCCGCAGATCATTATCTGTGGACGCAGGGCGGCAAGGTTTTCGCGGAAGCGGTCACCAAGGCATCCGAAGGCCGGATCGCCTTCGAAGTCTATCCTGCCGGTCAACTGGGCAAGGATGCCATTGCGGTGCAGCGGTCGGGCCTGGCGGAACTGGCCATGGTGATCCCGGCCTATTCGCCCGACAAGCTGCCGCTTTCCTCGGTGGCCGAACTGCCGGGGATGTATGCCTCCGCCTGCCAGGGAACGCGGATGTTCTGGAATGTGGCCAAGCCGGGCGCGATCCTGGACGAGCTGGAACTGAAGGGGCAGGGAATGCGCGTCCTTTTCGCCTCGACCATTCCGCCGCTCAAGATCGCGACCAAGAACAGGCCGGTGGGGGGGGCTCGCGGACCTGAAAGGGTTGAAGCTCCGCGCGGCTGGGTCGGCCATGAACAAGACGGTTCGTGCATTGGGGGCGACGCCGATCCAGCTGACCGCCGGCGAAATGTTCGACAGCCTGTCGCGAGGCACCGTCGATGGCGCCTTGTGGTATTATCATTCGACGCCGACATTCGGGCTCGAGGATGTGCTGAACAACGCGGTCGAAGGGGTCGAACTTGGCGGCGGCACGTTGCTTTACACCATCAGCACGACGGCCTGGGATCGGCTGAGCCCCAAGGACCAGGAAATCTTCGCCACCGCGGCCGCAGATGCTCAGACCGCGCTTTGCGAGTGGCTGGACACCGAGGAAAGCCGGGTGCGCGACAACCTGGCTGCCAACCACGACTGGCAGATTTCCACCCCGCCGGCGGAGGAGATGGAACAATGGCAGGCGCTGATCAACGACGTCACCGTTTCCTGGGCCAAGGAAATCGACGACAATGGGCAGGCGGGCACGCAGGTGCTGCAAGCCTTCCGGGACAGCGCCGAATAGGCACGACGCATCGGAGCGGCATCTCTCCAGGTGCCGGTTCCTTCGTCGTTCGATGGAAAGCTTCGGCGGACCGACATCCATCCTGAAAAGCCGATAGCCGCGAGCGGCTGGCAGCAAGGTATTGAAAATCCATGGAGAGTTTCGACTACATCGTGATTGGCTCTGGTTCGTCTGGGAGCGTGGTTGCGAGCCGCCTGTCGGAGGATGGTCGCAACCAGGTTCTGCTGCTGGAGGCTGGGGGCCATGCCGACCGCTTCTGGGTGCATGCG
>NZ_JRKO01000110.1 GCF_000763885.1 Paracoccus versutus
CGGTGGAACTGACGCCGAGGACGGGCCAGGTCGTGCCGGCGGGCAGCTGGCATCGGCTGCGGCTCAGGGAACCGTCGGTCCTGCTGGCGATCACCCATCGCAGCGGCACGCAGCGCCGCAAGGATCGCGAGGCGGAGATCGGGGCGCAGCCTGCCCGGACCTGTAACGACAGGGAAAACCATGGCTGAAGGCCTTCCAGGCGCGGGGGGGGGCCGATCGGGAGCCCCCGTCATCGAGCGATGGCCCAGGGCCGGCATGCCGGCATACGGCCCGGCGGTGATGCTGGTCGCGCCCCCGGCTCTCGCCGTTGCCGCCCAAAGGGCTCGTCGTGCTGGTATATGCAGCGCAGGGATCCGCCTCACCCTGACGCGACGCCGGGGCGTGGCTTCCGGTCTGCGGAACCCTGATCGACGCCCGGCTGCCTTGTCCATCGGCCCCCGATGACGGCCCATTTTGATTGTTGGTGCAATGCTGGTCGTGTTTCCAGCGCGGACGGCATTGCTGGCCCAGGTTGTCGAGCTGTCCGCGCTGGAAACGCGGGGATGAAGACTTCCGGAGCCGGAGGCTTGTAGCCGAGCGATCCATGCGGGCGCACGGTATTCTCGTGGCATCGCCACCTTTCCACGATGATCCTGGTCTCGGCGAGCCCTGGCAAATCGTTGCGGCAAGCACGGCTGTCCGGTCTGAGGAAGCCGCGCTGCAGCGTCGCCGGTCTCTCGACCGGCGGCTCGGGGCCGGGCGCGTCGGTTCCGGCTCCGCACACCGTGGGGGAGGATCATCTCGCGCAGGCCAGCCCACCCGCCTAGAGCAATCCCAGCCATCGTGGCAGTCCCAGCGAAAGCGCGGGGATGAAGGTCGTCAGCACCATCACCGGCAAGGCGACGAAGGCCATCATGCGCAGCGCCGGGCCGACCGCCTGATGGACCGAGGCCCTGCCGATCCGGCAGGCCATGAACAGGATCGGCGCCATCGGCGGGCTGTTCGCGCCGATCACCACCGAGGTCGCTACGATGGCGGCGAAATGCACCGGATGTACCTCGACCGACACCATCAGCGGCAGCAGCAGCGGCGCAATCACCACCGTGACCGAGACATCGTCGATCAGCGCCCCGGCGATGATCAGGAACATGTTCACCAGGATCATCACGCCGATCGGATTGCTGACCAGCGACGCCACCAGTTCCGTCAGATCCTGCGGGATGCGCTCGGCCACAAGGATGCGGCCGATCACGAAGGAAAACAGCAGGATCAGCACGATGGAGCCGGTGGTCTCGGCGGCCGCCACCGTACTGTCGCGCAGCCGCGCCAGGCTCATGTCGCGATAGATGAAAAGGCCGATCAGGACCGCGGCGAGCACGGCGAAGGCCGCCGCCTCGGTTGGCGTGAAGAACCCGCCATAGATGCCGCCGATGATGATGACCGGCAGCGAAAAGGCGGGGATGGTGCGCAGGGTGATGCGCCATTTCTCCGCAGCCGGGATCCGGCGCTCGTCGTGGATTTCGTGAATGCGGCGGCCGATCTGGGCGCGATTGAAGATCATCAGCCCGATCATCAGCATGATCCCCGGCACGATCGAGGCCGCAAAGCAGGCCGCCACCGATTGCTGGGTCGCCACCGCGAAAAGGATCATGGTGATCGAGGGCGGGATGAGGATGCCGAGAAGCGAGGAAATCCCCAGCAGCGCCGCCGAATAGCCGCGCGGATAGCCGCGTTCGGCCATCGGGTCGATCATCAGCGTGCCGATGGCCGCCACCGCCGCCGTGGCCGTCCCGGCGATGGCGCCGAACACGCCCGCCGCCCCGACCATCGCATTGCCGAGCCCGCCCCGCCGCCGCCCGATCGCCATCTCGATGCAGGCGACCAGGCGGTTCGCGATGCCCCCCGACTGCATCAGGTAGCCTGCAAGGATGAACAGCGGCAAGGCCAGTAGGATCACCGAGTTCAGCGACCGGAAGCCCTGCAACATCAGCGTGTTGAGATTGGCGTCATAGATCCAGGCCAAGGCCGCGACGACGCCGGCGAAGGACCATGCGACGGGAAGGCCGATCCCCAGAAGAGCCAGGAGCAGCCCCAGGACCAGTAGAGCCTCCATGTCAGGCCTCCTTGCCGGGTTGGGCGATCTGAAGACCCGCGCGGGCGATATCGCGCAGGGCGTAGATGACAGCGGACACTGCGGCGAGAGCCAGCGGCGCCTGCGCATACCACAGGGGCAGGTTCAGGACCGGGATGATCTGCGGCCGCTTCATCCCCCAGGCCAGCATCTTCCACACCCAGAGCGCAAAGATCGCCGCGATGACCAGCGTCAGAACCGCGACCACCAGGCCGTGGATCGCCCTGGCGCGGGGCGAGCGCAGCGATGTCGCGAGGAAATCCACGACCAGATGCTCGGACCGCCGCGAGGCCATGACGGCGCCCGCCATGTAAAGCCACATGGCGGCAAGCAGGCTTGCCTCGTGCATGCCGAGCAGCGACTGGCTGAAGAAGACGCGAAAGACCACCAGGGCGACCAGCGACAAGGTGACGATGGCGCTGGTCGCCAGGATGACGGCTCGCAGGAGCCAGGCAAAGACCCGGTCGGCCATGGCAAGAAAGGCGATCATGCGAACCTCCATGCGGCGAGGGTGACGAGGATCACTCGGCGGCGGCGTTCCGCCGGACGAGGTCCAGAAGCTCGGCGCCGATCATCGGCTCCATCTGCGGCCAGACCGCCTCGCGCACGGTCTTGCCCAGCGTGGCCAGTTCCTCGGGGCTCAGCTCGACATAGGTATGGCCGCGCTTCTTCCATGCCTCGACATAGCCCTCGTCCGAGCGGCGGGCGGCGTCGAACTGCGCCAGCATGACCTTTTCCGCGCCGGCAGCGATTGCCTCCTGATGCTCGGGGGACAGGGCCTCCCAGTTTTCGAGGTTCGCGGTCAGGATGCCGGTCAGGAACTGCTGCCGGCTGTGGACGTAATCGGTCAGCACGTCGCCGAAATATTCGTAGTCGTAGAAGATCACGTTGGCGCTGTCGCCGTCGACGACCCCGGTCTGGATGGCCGAGTAGAGTTCGCCCCAGTCGATGGTCGCGGTCTGATAGCCCATGGCGGCGATGGTTTCGGTAAAGGGCGAGACCGGCGGGACGCGCACCTTGAAGGCCCTGGCGGCCTCGACCGTGGTGGCGTGGCCGCCCTTGGTGCCGACGCCGTTGAAACCCTCGGGCCAGGCACCGAGGTATTTCAGCCCGGTATCGGCATAGACCTCGGACAGCGCCGTGCTCAGCCAGCCGTCCTTGCCATAGGCGGCCAGGGCATCATCCCAGTCGGTGAACATGTAGGGCGTATAGATCAGCGAGATGCGCTGGTCGTATGAGGTCATCGGCCAGTTCAGCATCAGATCGACATCGCCGGCCATGAGCAGGTCGAAGACCTCCTGCTGGCCGCCCAACTCGTTCTGGTAGAAGATCTCGACCGTCAACGCGCCGTCGGTGGCGGTTTCGATCTCCTTGGCCCAGGCCTCGATGGCATTGCCCGCATCCGAGCCTTTCGCGCCGGAATCGGTTGCCATCTTCAGCGTTTCCGCCATCGCGGGCATGGCCGCCGTCGCGCCGGACGCCAGCGCCGCGAGCAGCACCGCGGCCGTCATTCCATTCATCTTTCTGACCATTCCCTTCCCCTCCCCAGGAAGCGGGCCGTCTTCAGGCCTCGTGTCGGTTCTTGAAAATCTCATAGGCAAAGCGCGCCCTCACGCCGATGTCCAGGAAAGGCCGCGGCGGCACCGGCGACGGCGTGCCAAGGCCGATCATGTCCGAGATCAGCGGATCGTCCTCGCCAAGCGCCATGGCCGCGGCCAGCCGGCCGCTGATCGTGCCCTTGGCGACGCCGACGGCATTCTGGCAGACTGCGCTCCAGACGTTCGGGGCGACCTGTCCGAAGCCCGGCGCGCCGTTGCGCGACAGGCAGATATAGCCGGTCCAGGTATGCTCCATGGTGACGCCCCGCAGCATCGGGAAGCGTTCGTCGAACAGGCGCTGGTGCTCGGCCCGGATCTTTTGCCGGCGTTCGTCGGACTGGCGCAGGCCGGGGCAGAAATGGATGTTCTGCCGGATCAGGATGCGGCGATCGTTGGTATAGCGCATGGTGATACCGGCAAAGGCATTGGCCGGGGTCGAGCCCCAGGGCGCGATATTGCCGAAGGCCGCCTGCTCGGCTTGCGTCAAACGACGCGAGAGGCTCGCATGCGCCGCAAAGTTCAGCAGCCTGCCCCTCCAGAAGCCGAAGCGCATGGCCAGGCCGTTCACCGCCAGGATGGCCTTGAGCGCCCGGACCGAGCCATGCGCGGTCCGAAGCGTGATCGTCGGGCCGAAATCCGCCTCCAGCACCGGGCAATTCTCGTAAAGCGTGACGTTTTCCGGCAGGGTGTCGCCCAGCCCCCGGTTCAGTGCCGCCGGGTTCAGAAGCACCGTGCCGGGCGTATAGACCGAGGCCGCGAAGTGCCGCGTGCCCAGGCGCCGGGCGGTTTCCCCGGCATCCAGCCATTCGTAAGGCTCGCCCAGCCGCTTCAACTCCTCGACCGTGGGCCGCAGAACCTGCTCGGCGCCGCGCTCCGAGCTCGCGGTATGGTATTTGCCGTCCTCGCTCCAGTCGCAGTCGATGCCGTGGCGCTGCACGCTTTCGCGCAGCGAGGCGATCCCCGCGCGGGCAAGGCGCAGATAGGCCCGGCCCTTGGCCAGTTCCTCGAGCGACGAGCCGACATTATGCGGCAGGTCGATGGCAAAGCCCGAATTGCGGCCGGAGGCCCCTTCGCCCAGCTGCTGCGCGTCGAACACCACGATCTTCGCATGGGGGCGCAACTCGGCCAGACGGCGCGCCGCACCCAGCCCGGCATAGCCCGCGCCGATCACCACGACATCGGCGGTGATGTCTTTGGACAGCGACGGCCTGGGTTGGCGCGGCGGCAAAAGCGCGGACCAGCCATTGGTGCGGTCGTCCTTGGGAAGCAGCGAGATCCGCGTCATGCAGCCGCCTCTGTGGCCCAGCTTGCAGGCTGGAGGCTGTAGAACACCAGCGCATCCTCCGAGACATAGCGCACCTCGGTGCCGGCGGGCAGCCAGATCGTGTCCATGGGCCCGGCTTCCAGCCGGCCTTGCGGCGTTTCGACCGCGAATGTCCCCGAGATGACCAGGATCAGCTCGTCGTATTTGACCTGCCAGGGAATGTCCGCATCCCGGAACCTCGCGAAGCCGCCCGCAAGCTCGCTGCGATCCGCAAGGCCGGCGACCTCCACGACCTCGGCCATCGCGGGATAGGCGAAACGCGGCTGGAAACGCAGGTCGGAAAAGCGGTTCAGGCGCGCCGGCGCCTTGTCGGCATTCGTCATCTTTCTCTTCCCCACGGTCATGCCATCTGTTCTGGTGCAGAAAGGAATCGTCCAACGCCATACAGTGGTGTATTGGAAGATACAGACGTGTATGGAGCAGTCAATGAAAAAGCGCCAGCTGATAGAGCGTGTCAGCAAGGAAGCCGAGGAGGATCATGCCCAGCCCCGGCTGACACGTGCGGACTGGCTGGAAAAAGCCCTGGAAATGCTGATCCAGAACGGCATCGACGCGGTCAGGATCACCCGGCTTGCGGATCTGCTGGGGGTGACGCGCGGCAGCTTCTACTGGCACTTTGCCGACCGCAACGAATTGCTGGAGGCCATGCTGGACGTGTGGCAGCAGTCCAACACGGCCAGCGTCATTCAGGCCGCGACTGCGCCGGGCACGCTTCAGGACCGCATCCTGGCCCTGTTCATCTGCTGGTTGGATCCCGAACTGTTCGATCCGCGGCTCGACTTCGCCGTGCGCGACTGGGCGCGGGGCGATGCCGCGCTTCAGGCGGTCATCGCGCAATCGGACCAGCAGCGGATGGACGCGCTGATCGCCATGTTCGCGGCCCATGGCTTTGCCGAACGCCAAGCGATCATCCGGGCGCGCAACTTCTATTATACGCAGATGGGATATTACGCGCTGAACGTGCGAGAGCCCCTGTCGGTCCGGCTGTCCTATGTCGCCACCTATTTCGAGACCTATACCGACGAAAAGCTGGACCCGCAGGCAGAGGCTGATTTTCGCCAGAAGGTCATCGCGCGAAAAGAGCTGTGGGGCGACGAACGCATACCTGCTCGTTGATCAAGCCGATGCATGCGCTTGGCTCGGTTCAGGCCATCAGCCGCCCCTCCTGACCGGTCGGGATCGCCAACCTGACCGCCTTTGGATTCCCGCCACGTCTTCGCCTATTATAAGAATTTCCACGGAGCCGTCGGCCACCAAGACAGGCTGGACGAGCAGATGGGTGTTCCCGAAACCCTTCTCAAACGGCGAAAGGAGATCAACACCAGGACCGTCGAAAAGCGCCGCTGGCTGCATCGGCAGACCGCGGCATAGGCTGAACCCCCAACGAGCCAGACCGTCGAGCGCCAGCAGCCGATCGAGAACGAATTCGATTTCGGCGAGCCCGCCGAGGACACGGATAAGGACATCGCCCGCAGCAGCCGCATGACCCGCAGGATGCTGAGCGTCGCCCGACAGGCCTCCATGGACAAAGGCGACGGCATCGAACTCTAGGAGGGCGTCATGGCGAAATCACCCCGCAAGAAGCACCTCTCGGTTTATCTGGAGCCGGAGATCATGCAGGCGCTGGCCGCCCATGCCGCGCGGCGCAACCAGTCCCTGTCGCTGATCGCCGAGGCCGGCATCGCCTCCTTCCTGTCGCCCGACGCCGCCGAGCGCCAGGAGGCGGCGCTGATCCGCCGCCTCGACCAGATGGACCGCCACCTGACCCGGCTGGAGCGCGATCTCGGCATCGCCGTCGAGACGCTCGCGGTCTTCGTGCGCTTCTGGCTCACCACCAGCCCGCCCCTGCCCGAGCCCGCCCAGCAGGCCGCCCGCGCCAGCGCCGCCAAGCGCTACGACGCTTTCGTCACTACGCTCGGGCGCCGACTGGTGGAGGGGCCGAAACTCAGGCAGGAGGTTGCGAAGGAGGTGGAGAAAGCGCCATAGCCCCTATCTCTCGGATGAGAAGTTTGCCTTGAGATAGGCCAGGATCAGCGCCTTGGTTTCCGGCTCGGGCTCGACCATGCCCTGCGCCTCGACCATCCAGCGCCACAGCTCGTCCCAGCGGTGGTCGGTGACGC
>NZ_JRKO01000111.1 GCF_000763885.1 Paracoccus versutus
GGTCATGGGGGCGGGGCCGTCCTCGTCGAACTCGGGCAGGGCCTCGAGTTGCTGGCGGGTCCAGGGCAGATAGATGCGGATGTCGGTATCCTTACGATAGACCACCAGGTCGCCGACCGGGATGGCGACGCGATGCTCGCCCATGCCCAGGAAGCCGCCCACGTCGATGATGGCATGGCTGATCTCGGCCGAGCCCATCGGCTGGGCTTCCCCCTCGGGCGCGGTCTGCACCGGGGGTGTGGTGGCATCGGTGGGGGTGATGGTGCCGGCATCCGAGCCGATCCCCTCGATCCGGTCGCTGTCGCCGCGGTCGGTGCCGCTGGCCACGTTCGAGGAATCGGTGTCGAGGCCCGCCGCGGCCGAGACGGGCGGCGGGCGTGGTGTCGGTGGCGGCATCCGGCACCTCGGTATCGGCACCCGGCGCAGGCATGGACGGGGCGGCATCGCTGCCTTGCATCGCCGCGCCGGCGTCGCCGCCTTGCAGCGAGGTGGAGCCGTTGGCGAAGACCAGACCATGCACCTCGCCGATCTCGTCGCCGCTGGCGTCGTAGACGGTGGCGCCCTGCAGGTTCTCGGTGGTCAGCACCACCTCGCCTTCGACATAGCCGTCGGGCGGGGTGATGGTGGGCAGGGGCTCGTCGGCGGCGGGCGCGGTTTCCTGGCCCATCGGGACGGGCTGGCTTTCGGTCTCCTGGGCCTGGGCGGCGGTCACGCTCAGCGCGGCGGCAAGGGCGGTGGTGACGAACAGCTGTTTCATCTCATTCCTCCTCTGGATGCGGTGTTTGCGCAGGGCGGTTGAACCGTGGCCGGCGGCAAATGTTCCCGCCGCAGCCTTCACGGCACCGTTATGGAACAGACCGGCCTTCCGGCGGTTGGGGGTGCCTCAACCGACAAAGCAGAGGAGGGCCCAATGGACCACAGCACCCATATCCCATTGAACGAGAGCGAGCTGACCGAGGCCGCGCTGACCGGCGCCACCATCTATGGCCCTGGCGACGAAAGGATCGGCCATGTCTCGCATGTCCATGGCGTCGGCAGCGAGGCGGTGGTGGTGATCGACGTCGGCGGCTTCCTGGGCATCGGGTCCAAGCCCGTCGCCGTTCCCGCCCGCGAGCTGGATTTCATGCGCGACGGCAGCAACAGCGTCCACGCCGTCTCGCGCTGGACCAAGGACGAGCTGAAGCAGATGCCCGAGCATCGGGACTGACCCCCGCGGCCGGCCGCGATCCGCTCCGGCCAGCCCTGACCAGCCCCTGACAAGGAGGACTTCGCCATGGGCGAGAAATTCGATCCCAAAGCCGAAAACGAGAAGTTCAATGTCCAGCAAAGGGCGCAGCAGCTGAAGATGGGCAATGCCGATCCGGTGCTGAACCCCAAGCAGATGCAGCGTTCGAACGAACCCAATGCCGGCGGGGAGAACCGCGAGGCGGGCGACCGCAAGGCCCGGCAGAACGACCGCGCCACCAATGGCGGCGAATGACGCCGCGCCCTGGCCGGAACCGGGCGCCTAACCAGGAGGCCTAAGCAGGAGGATCGAGACCATGCCAGCCAAATCCAAGGCGCAGCAAAAGGCGGCCGGCGCGGCGCTGGCCGCCAAGCGCGGCGAGACGAGCAAGGACGAATTGCGCGGCCCCTCGAAGCAGATGCACGATTCGATGAGCGAAAGCGAGCTTGAGGAACTGGCCGCCACCAAGCGCAAGGGCAAGCCCGAACACAAGGGCTGACCCCGAACACAAGGGTTGAACCGGGGCCGACAGGCGCCGGAAAGGGGGCAGGGACCGCGGTCCCCGCCCCTTTTCGTTCAGTAGTTTCCCGGCGGGTCGCTGGCCGGGAAGGATTCGTCGCCCTGTTCGTCCACGATGTCCCAGTGGCGCGGCGGGTTTTCCATCTGCCGCCGGCCGGCGGGGCGGATCTCGTCCTGGCGCCGGCGGCTGCGGTGGTGGGGCCCGGTGGCGGGCCGGGCCAGCGCATCGCAGGCGCCCTTGAGCGCGAAACCGGCGGCCAGGCCGCAGAGGAACGCAAGATGGCGGTTGTTCATGGTCGACTCCCTTCTCAGATCATCGGTTTGCCGCCGGTGACGGCGATGGTCGCACCCGAGACATAGCTCGACATCGGTTCGGCCAGCATGACATAGGCCGAGGCCAGCTCGACCGGCTGGGCGGGACGCTTCATCGGGTAGTTGGCGCCGAACTCGGCCACCTCCTCGGGCGGCATGCTGGCCGGGATCAGCGGCGTCCAGACCGGGCCGGGCGCCACGGCATTCACCCGGATGCCGCGTTCGGCCAGCATCTGCGCCAGCCCGGTGGTGAAGTTCTGGATCGCGCCCTTGGTCGTGGCATAGGCCAGAAGCTTGGGATTGGGCTTGTCGGCGTTGATCGAGGCGGTGTTGATGATCGCCGAGCCCCTGGGCATATGCGGCACCGCCGCCTTGGTCAGGTAGAAGATCGCGTCGATGTTGACCGCGAAGGTGCGGCGCCATTCCTCGTCCGCGATCTCCTCGATGCCGTCGAACAGCGCTTGGTGCGCGGCGTTGTTGACCAGGATGTCGATGCGGCCGAAGCGCTCGACCACGTCGGCGACGATCTTGCGGCAATGGTCCGGGTCGGCGATGTCGCCGGGGATGGACAGGCAGTCGCGCCCGGCCTCGCGCACCAGATCGGCGGTGCTGGCGGCGTCCTCGGTCTCGTTCAGCCAGGACAGCGCCAGGTCGGCGCCCTCGCGGGCATAGGCGATGGCGACGGCGCGGCCGATGCCGCTGTCGCCGCCGGTGATCAGCGCCACCTTGCCCTCCAGCCGGCCGGCGCCCTTCCAGCTTTCCTCGCCATGGTCGGGGCGCGGGTCCATGTTTCGAAAGCTGCCGGGCAGGGATTGCTGCTGTTTCGGAAAGGGCGGCTTGGGATAATCGCTCATCTGTCGGGCCTTTCATCGGGATGGGGGACGCCGGGCTGCTTGTTGCCGTCGCCCTGGCGGTTCGGATCCTCGGTGACGGTGCCGGCCGGGTCCATGCGCTGCTGGCGCTGGTCCAGCACATGCGGCGCGGGATGGCGCAGCCGCTCGACGGCCGAGACCGGCGCCTGCGGCGGCTCGGCCGCGCCGGGGACGGGAGGATAACGATCCGGCGCCGGCGATGTTCCCGGCGCGCGCCGGCCGATGGCCCATGCGGCCAGCAATCCCAGCGACAGCCCGACGCCCAGGGCGGCAAGCCCGGCCAGGACGGCCCAGGGCGGCAGCACCAGCTCCCATCCCGGACGCAGCCGGGCGGGCAGCAGGCCATAGTCGATCAGCCCGGCCATGGCGGCGGTGGCCAGCCCCGCCAGCCAGGCCAGCCATGGCCCGCCCCGTGCCGCCCGGCGGACCAGCAGCACCGCCACCCCCGCCCAAAAGAAGCACGAGGCGACATGGATGGCGGTGCCCAGGCCGGTATGGGCCAGGTCCAGGGCGGTGGTCCGGGCGGCCTCGGCCCCGTGCAGCGCATGGGTGGTGGCGTTCAGCGGCATCCAGGGCGGCAGGCCGCGCCCGGCCGAAAGCGCCGCCAGGACCGGGATCGACAGCAGCGCCGCGCCTGCGCCGGCCAGGGGCCATGCCAAGGTAAAGCGAGCCATGGGGATGGGACGGGCCATGGGTTTCCTCCTTCTTTGACGGGCAACCAGCGGCCGGGGCGTTTGTTCCTTGGGAACATTTTCCGCCGGTTCTGGTTCAGGGCGTCCCGATTGGATTTTTTCAACGCAGGAGACCTGAGAGATGGCCCACAAGGTTCTTGACGACCTGTTCCACGACACGCTGAAGGACATCTATTATGCCGAGCGCCAGATCCTGAAGGCGCTGCCCAAGATGGCGCGGGGCGCGCAATCCGACCGGCTGCGCAAGGCCTTCGAGAAGCATCGCGAGGAGACCGAGATCCATGTCGAGCGCCTCCAGCAGGTGTTCGAGATCCTGGGCAAGGCGGCGCGCGGCAAGACCTGCCCGGCCATCGACGGCATCATCGAGGAGGGCGAGGAGGTGATGGCCGCCTTCAAGGGCGCCCCGGCGCTGGATGCCGGGCTTGTGGCGGCTGCGCAGGCGGTCGAGCATTACGAGATCGCCCGCTACGGCACCCTGCGGCAATGGGCCAAGCAGCTGGGCCTGAAGGAGGCCGCGGCGCTTCTGGGCCAGACGCTGGAGGAGGAATCGGCGACCGACGAGCTGCTGACCGAGATCGCCGAAAGCGAGGCCAACCGCGAAGCGGCCGAACCGGCCTGAGCGCGGGTTCCCGGCTTGCCCCCCATGCGCCGTCGGGGCTTTTCGGGGCCTGAAGGCGTGCCTCGGTGCCCCGTCGTGGCCCGCAAGCCTTTCCCAGTTTTCGGAAGGGACAGGCCGGGGCCGATTCGCGGTGCGGGCCACGACGACGACCGCCATGCCTTCCCGCGGCCGGTCCTCGCGCCGCGACGAGGACGGCCGGTGCATTCTCGCGCCGCCATGACGACCATGCGCGCGCCGCGCTCGGAGGCTGGTTCGGTCGCCCCGAGGGTCATGCCGAGGCCGCCCACCGCAGCTGGGACCATCACCGGGACGACGACGACCGGCGCTACGGTTCGCACCGCGGCGCTGACGACCGCCGCATCCTCGCGCTGTCATGACGACGACCGGCGCAGCTATTCGCGCGGCCGCGATGACGACCATGCGCGCGACTGCGCGCCAGGGCGGCTGGTTCGGCCACCCCGAGGGCCATGCCGAGGCCACCCGCCGGGGCTGGGACCACCGCCGGGACGACGATGATCGCCGTTATTCCTCGCACCACGATGAGGACGACGACCGCCGCCATGCCGCGCGCGGGCGGCGCTGAGGCGCGGCAGGAAGGGGGGCGCGCCGGTCTCCTTCGCCCTCCCGGAGGGGATCATGGCCGCACAACACCGAAAAACGCAGGGTAACCGCTGCATCCGCGCCAGGCGACTGGCCGCGGCCGGACCGGCGACAAGGTCGCCTTCCCCGATCCCGCTCCGGCCCGTTCGGTATCGGTGAGGCGGCCGTGTTCAGCGGCGGACGGCCCGCTCTGCCGAGCCGCAGGCCGCCCCGCGATCCGGGGCCGAGGCCGCTGCTGCAGCGGCTGGGCCTCGCCGCGTTCCTGGCCCGGATGCGACAGACGCCGCCTGTTCCAGCGCATCCCACCAGCGGGTCTGCCAGCGCCGCGTTTCCTGGCCCTGCTGCCGGCTGCGCTTTTTCTGGTGCTGCCGAGCCTGCGCCTCCGCCCCCTCAGGTCGGGCGCGACATCTTCTGCCGCTGCCAGATCCCGCTCGACCAGCGTGACCAGCGGCGCGGCCAGCTCGCGCTCCCGGCCCAGATGCGGCCGCCGCCGCCTATCCCAGCGCCTCCCTTACCAGCGCGTCCGCAAGCGCCGCGCTCCTGGCCCTGCTGCCGGCTGCGCTTTTGCTGGTGCTGCCGGGCCTGCGCCTCCGACCCTTCAGGTCGGGCGCGACATCTTCTGCCGCTGCCAGATCCGTTCGACCAGCGTGACCAGCAGCGCGCCCAGCTCGCGCTCGCGGCCGAGATGCGGCAGAAGCGCCAGCGCCTGTTCCAGCGCATCCTCGACCAGCGCATCCGCCAGCGCCGCGTCCTGCACCAGATATCGCGCCAGCGCCCGCAGCCGCGGCAGCATATCCGTCACCGTCATCTCGGGCGTGCAGCACAGCCCGGCCCTGTAGATTGCGCTGTGCAGCAGGATGGCCGAGGCGAGCGCCTCGGGGCCCTCGTGGCTCGGCACGCAATGGCCATGCGGGTAGAGGCCCAGGCCGGGCCCCGGCGCCTGGGCGAAGATGACGAAGGGGATGCCGGCGGCCTGCAGGCTCTGCGCCAGCGGCGCCGGGTCGCGCAGGTTCAGCACCGCCGCGTCGACCTGCATCGGTCCGGGCCGGACCAGCGCGGCCACAAGGCTGCCGCTGAAGCGGATCTCCGCGGGCCCGGCCCCATCCCTGGCCCCGTCTCCGTCCCCAGCCCCGTCTCCGGCCCAAGGCGCGGCCAGCCGGTGGCGCGCCAGCATCGGCGGCAGAACCGGCGCGTGAACCGACGCATGGGTTGGCGGGTGGGCCGAAGCATGGGCCGAAGCATGGGTTGGCGCGCAGGTTTGCGTATGGGTCCGGGGCGCATCCTCCACCAGCACCTCGACCGAGGCGCCGGCCTGGCGCAGGTAATCCGCCACCGATCCCGCCCCGGCCGCGCCATCCTCCCACAGCGCCAGCCGCAGCCCGTGCAGGTCGGCGCTGCGGTAGAAATGCCGCACCCCCGCGGGCGAGATGCAGGAAAGGGTTTTCCGGTTCGGCATGACCCGGATCCTCAGGCCCCGGCAGGCGACGAAAGGCGCCTAAACGCCAGCCGCCAGGACCGGCAGACGGCGCTTTCCCCTTCCCGCGATGCCGGGGGCATGTCGGCCTTGTGATGGAAATGTTCGGTCCCGGTGGGCGGGAGGCTGGCGGGGGTCTTGCGGTTGGGCATCGCGGGGCTTCTCGTGCTGCTTGGGGGCTCGGGCGGCCCGGCGGTGCCGCCCGAGGCGCTCATTGCGACGGCTGGCCGGGAACCGCCGGGGCCGTTCCGGGGGGGGGGGTGGTCGGGGCCCCCGCCGACCCCTCGGACCCGCCCAAGCTGGTCGCGGCCGGCAAGGCCGATTGCGCCATCCGCTACCAGCCGCAACGGCACCTGCAAGTGCATGAGGGCCTGCCGCTGAAGCGCGTGGGCCCCTTGGTCGCGACGCCCGTGAACTGCCTGATGGTCAAGGCCGACGGCCCGGTGCAAGAGATCGCCGTCCTCAAGGGCAAGAA
>NZ_JRKO01000112.1 GCF_000763885.1 Paracoccus versutus
CAGAAGCGCGCAGGGCGCTTGAGCAAACTGGGGGCTCCGCGCCCGACCCGCTTGCCCAACCCGAAACCGACCAATATCAACCCAAAGGACTCTCGTTATGAACGAGGGACGACCGGGGGGCAGGTCAGAAGTCTCGAACATGGTCTTTTCCTTAAAGGCCGGGAACGTCCAGCAGGTGCTGGAAGATCACGTGGACAATGCCGGTCATCGCGAGGCTGAGGATCAGCAGCCGGACCGGGAAGCCCAAGGTCCGCGGGCCGAAAGGGGTGCCCAGCCCCAGCATCAGCAGGAATACCGCCGTCGCGCTGATCTATTTCGTCGTCGCCTTCCCGCGGACGCGGCTGGTGCCATGGCTGGAAAAGCGCACCCTGAAACGCTTCGCGATCTGATGGGGGCGAAGATGTTCCAGATCCGTCGAAAATCCCAGTCATGGTATGGGGAAAGCATCGGTATCCTGATCCTCGATGCCGCCTATCCCTGCATTCCCGGCAATGTCGGCAATGCCAGCACCTATCCCTTTCCGGTGCGCTATCACCAGGTTGAGGGGGCGTCGATCGACCGGCTGCTCAATCAGGCCGATCCGGCGCTGGTCGCGCCCTTCATCGAGGGCGCCCGGAAATTGCAGGCCGAGGGGGTCAAGGCCATCACCGGCGCCTGCGGCTTCATGGCCCTTTTCCAGCGCGAGGTTGCGGCGGCGGTCGAGATCCCCGTCCTGCTGTCGCCGCTGCTGCAGATCCCGTTCATCGCCCATATCACCGGCCGCCCGGTCGGCGTGATCACCGCCAACGCATCCCGCCTGACGCCGGCGCATTTCGCGGCTTGCGGAGCCGATCCCAAGGTTGCGCTGCATATTGCCGGGATGGAGGATCAGCCGGAATTCCGCAGCGCCATTCTGGAGGAAAAGGGGACACTCGACAGCGCGCGGATCGAAGAGGAGATCATGACCGTCGCCGCCGGTCTGGTCCAGCGCCATCCCCGGATCGGCGCGATCCTGCTGGAGTGCTCGGATCTGCCCCCCTATGCGCAGGCGATTCAGGCCGTGACCGGAAGGCCGGTTTTCGATTTCAACAGCATGATCCGCCATGTCGAACGCGCCTGCGTCGCCTGCCGCTATCAGGGGGCGATGTAGTGCCGGCTTTCCGGGCCGTCGCCCCGACGCGGTCATTCCCGACGGGCATGAGGTCAGCCCCATTCAACGAAAGCTGCCCCGGATGCCGGAACAGCGCGCTGCGGTTGCGAGGGGGAAATGAAAGAGTTTCGGTGTATTGGCCGTATTGTGGCCAAGGTGCTTTCTGAACCCCGGATGGCGGGCACGAGGTCGATGGCAGGGGAATATCTGACAATCGCTTTGTGGCCAGCTTTATGCTGACGCCCGGTGTAAGACAGGAATAGCCCCGAGACGCACAATCGGTCATGCGGTATCCAGCCCGCGCATCAGAGCTTGTTCACCGACGTCTTCAGACCTTGTGCCCACCTTTGGGCGTCCAGATCGCAATAAACGCCCCGGCGTCCCCGATCGCGTGAGAAAACCCTTGAAAAAGACATCAGAGCGGTCACTGGACACCACCTTCCGGTCCTGTGCCTGATCGTCTCAATGGAGTGTTGTGCCATCCCAGTGCGCCATAGGGCGCCTCGATTAGGACCAGATATCGGCGTCGACGCCCTTTGCCATTTCGGGATGTTCGCGAATGCTGAACTTCGGGATGCGTCCCGCTTCGCGTTGCGCGAAATAATGCTGCGTCAGCGCCACAACCGTTCCCGACAGGGCGACAATGGCGATCAGGTTGATCGTCGCCATCAGCCCCATCGAGGCATCGGCAAGATCGAACACCGTCGTGACCGCCTGCAGCGCTCCCCACAACACCATGACCAGTACCAGGCACCGCAGGGTGGTAAGCCCGGCCTTGTTGCCGATGCCAAGAAAAGTCATCGCCATTTCCGAATAGGCGTAATTGCCGATGATCGAGGTAAAGGCGAAGAAGAAGATCGCCACCGCCACGAATAATGGGCCGGCGGTTCCGATATGGTCGGCCAGGGCAGACTGGGTCAGTTGCGTGCCCGTCAGTTCACCCCCCGGCACATAGACCCCCGAGAGCAGGATCATCAGTGCGGTGCAGGTGCAGATCAGGATGGTGTCGATGAAGACACCGAAAGCCTGAACAAAACCCTGACTCGAGGGATGGTGAGGGTTGGGCGTTGCCGCTGCCGCGATATTCGGTGCCGAGCCCATCCCGGCCTCGTTCGAGAACAGCCCGCGCTTTACCCCGTTCAGCATGGCGGCGGCGATGCCGCCCGTGATGCCGCCGGCCGCCTCGGTCAGGCCGAAGGCGTTGGACACGATATGGCCAAGCATTCCCGGAACCGCGCCCAGGTTCA
The DNA here is from genome assembly GCF_000763885.1 of Paracoccus versutus. Taxonomy (GTDB): domain Bacteria; phylum Pseudomonadota; class Alphaproteobacteria; order Rhodobacterales; family Rhodobacteraceae; genus Paracoccus; species Paracoccus versutus. The sequence continues at coordinate 2,377 of NZ_JRKO01000112.1, forward strand.
TCAGCACGACGATGATCGCGACCAGCAGATAAATGCCGGCCATGAAGGGCACGACATATTCCGCCACGGTGGCGATCTGCCGGATGCCGCCGAAGATCACCACGCCGGTCAGCGCGGCGATGGCAATTCCGGTCGCCAGCTTGGGCATGCCGAAGGCCCCCTCCATCGCATCCGCGATCGAGTTCGCCTGTACCGCGTTGAACACCAGCCCGAAGGACAGGATCAGGCAAACCGAGAACACTGCGCCAAGCCAGGGCAGGCCAAGGCCGTGCGCGATGTAGAAGGCGGGACCGCCGCGATAGACGCCGCCGGGCTCGCTGCTGTCCTTGACCTTGTAGAGCTGGGCCAGCGTCGATTCCGAATAGGCGGTCGCCATGCCGACAAAGGCGACCATCCACATCCAGAAGATCGCCCCCGGCCCGCCAAGGACCAGCGCCACCGCGACCCCGGCAATGTTGCCGGTCCCCACGCGCGAGGCCAGGCTCGTGCAAAGCGCCTGAAACGGGGAAATCCCCTGACGGTCTGCCGCAGGGGCGGCGGCGATCGACCGGATCATCTCTCGGAAATGCAGAATCTGCTGGAAACGCAGCCGGATGGTGAAATAGATCCCGACGGCCAGCAGGCCGTAGATCAGGACATATCCCCAGAAGATCGTATTCAGAAAACCGATAACTGCCGTCACCTTGGGTTCTCCAGTTCGGAACGGATAGGGTTGACGCCTGTATGGAAAGACTAGCCTACGTCCGGGGATTGGGCAATTCCGATGGTCTTTCGGACTGCCCGCCTCCCGGCATCGCCGGGATCAGTGCCGCGCGGAAGGGCGAGAAAGGCTCCGGCTCATCTGGCCGCTTCCGGGCTCGGGCCGGAGCTTCCGGCGAGATACTGCCGCAGGACGACCGCGGCCAGGATCGCCGCGCCGATCACGGTCGAGACGATTTCCGGCGCGATCATCATCAGCGCTGCGACGGGCAGCAGCAGCCGCTCAACCAGCAGCAGCGGTCCCAGCAGCCAGTTCGTGATCGCCGCCGACAGCGCCACGATGCCCAGGACCGCGCCGGTGAAGGCCAGCAGGAAGTCGGGCAGGGTGAACGACTGCGTGACCAGCAAGAGCGAAGGTGAGAAGACGAAGACGAAAGGCACCAGCGCCTTGCCCATCGACAGCCGGAAGGCGGTGTTGCCGGCCTTGAAGCCGTTCGCTCCGGCGATCCCGGCGCCCGCATAGGCGGCCAGCGCGACTGGCGGCGTCACATCGGCCAGCACGCCGAAATAGAACACGAAGAAATGCGCCACCAGCGGCTCGACGTTCATCATGCCCAGGACCGGGGCGGCCACGGCCACCATGATGATGTAATTCGCCGTCGTCGGTACGCCGCAACCCATCAGCACGCAGACGACCGCGGTCATCAGAAGCGTGAAGAGCAGCGTCAGCGTCTGGATGCTGAGCAGTTCAAACGGCAGCACAGCCAGCAGGCCATGGAAGGACGTGGCCCAGTTCTGCGCCACGCTCGTCACCATGAAGGCGATCTTGAAGCCGACGCCGGTCAGGGTGACGACGCCGATCACCACGCCGACAAGCGCCGCCGCCGCCGTCACGGCCAGCGATTGCCGTGCGCCTGCGACGAAGCCCTCATAGATGCCGGCGGCGGTTTCTTTGATGCCCTCGACGGCGCCGGCCGCCATGACCCGCTGGATCAGATAGACGATCATGCAGGCGGTGATGGCCCAGAAGGCCGACAAGAAGGGCGTGCGGCCCGACATCAGCATCCAGACCAGCAGGACCAGCGGAAAGACCGACAGCCACCCCTCGCGCAGGACCTTGCCGGCTTTCGGCAGTTCCTCGCGGCGCAGGCCGCGGATGCCAAGACGCTTGGCTTCCAGATGGACTTGAACCAGCACGCCGAAGAAATGCATGAAGGCCGGGACGACGGCGGCGATCAGGATGGTGCGCAGCGGGATGCCCAGATATTCGACCATCAGGAAGGCGACCGCGCCCATGACCGGCGGCGTGATCTGCCCGCCGGTCGAGGAGGCCGCCTCGACCGCGGCGGCGAAGTGGCGCTTGAAGCCGATCTTGATCATGGCCGGGATCGTCAGCGCGCCGGTGGTTACGGTATTGGCGATCGACGAGCCCGAGATCGTGCCCAGCATCGCCGAGGACACCACCGAGACTTTGGCCGGTCCGCCGGCGAAACGCCCGGTCAGCGCAGTGGCCAGGTCGATGAATAACTGCCCCAGGCCGATCTTTTGCGCCATCACCCCGAAAAGCACGAAGTGGAACACATAGGTGGCGATGACGCCGAGCGCGGTGCCGTAGATGCCCTGCGAGGTCAGGTAGAGGTGGTTGACGATATTGGCCCAGTCCGCGCCCGGATGCACCAGGATGCCGGGCATCGACTTGCCGAAATAGGCGTAGGCGATGAACAGGATCGCGATGACCGGCAGCGGCCAGCCCATCGAGCGGCGCACCGCCTCCATCAGCGCCACCAGCAGCACCGTGCCCATGGCGATGTCGATGGGCAGCGGATTGCCGACGCGGAAGGCCAGCTGGTCATAGATCCACGGCACGTAGAAGGCACTGACGGCGCCGCCTATGGCCAGCATCCAGTCTGTCACCGGCACGCCGAGGACGGCGAAACCGTCCGTCCTGTGGCGGTTGCGCGCCAGCGACGAGAAGCTGAGATAGATGATGAACAGCGACACGCCCATGTGCAATCCGCGATGCGTGGTGGCGCGCGGGATGCCGAAGCCTGCCGTGTAGAAGTGATAGACCGACAGCAGGAACAGGATGATCCCGGACAGGATCGCGATGGGGCGCGTGACCGTGCGGAAACGCGCCTCAGGATCGTATTCCTCCTCCAGCGCGCGAAGCTCGTCGTCGGAGAGCGGGCGTGTTTTCTCGGTCATGTCGTTTTCCTGCCGTTCGGTTCAGGACCAAAGGACGCGGACCGGGGTCCGGCCGCGTCCTTTCCGTCAGTTCTTGGCCATGCTCATTCGAGCTTGCCGGCTTCCTTGTAGAAACGCTCGGCGCCCGGATGGAAGGGGATGCCCGCGCCTTGGGTCGCATTCTCCAGCGTGATCTGCTTGCCTTTGGCATGGCCGGCCGCGAACAGCTTTTGCGTGTTCTCGTTGTATAGCGCCTGGGTGATGCCGTGGACCAGCTCCTCGGGCTGGTCGGCGCTGGTCACCAGCTGCGCCCCGACCGAGATCGTGGCGACATCGGTGTCCTGTCCCTCGTAGGTTCCGGCCGGAACCGTGTCGGCGGCGAAGAAATTGTAGGTCTCGCGCAATGTGTCGACCTCGGGACCGGTGATTGGCACCAGCGCCACGTCGTGCTGGCTGGCCAGTTCGGCGATGGCGCCGGCCGGATAGCCGCCGACGAAGAAGAAGGCGTCCATCGCCCCGTCGCGCATGCGGTCCGCCGCCTGGTCGGGCTTGAGATATTCCGGGGTGATGTCGGATTCCGAAAGGCCGAAGGCCTCGAGGATGATCTTGGCATCGACCAGCGTGCCCGAGCCCGGCTCGTCCAGCGACACCCGCTTGCCCCTGAGATCGGCCACCGAGGCGATGCCCGCGTCCTTGCGTGCCACCAGATGGATGCTTTCGGGGTAGAGGTTGGCGATCAGCCGCAGCTTTTCGACCGCCGGCTGGCCTTCCCACAGCCCGGTGCCGGTCTGCGCCCAATAGGCCACGTCGGATTGGCTGAAGCCCGCCTCCATCGCACCGCCGTTGATCGCGTTCACATTGCCGACCGAGCCGTTCGAGGCCACGGCGGTCGCCACCAGCCCCGGCACGCCGCAAGAGCCGCCGTCCTCGCAGGCGCGCGAGCCGGGCGGGTTCGAGATCGCATTCGCGATCAGCCCGCCGATCGGGTAGTAGGTGCCGGCGGTGCCGCCGGTGCCGATGCGGAAGAATGACATCTCCTGCGCCACCGCGGCCTGGCCGAAGGAGGCGGCGACGGCGAGGGCCGCCAACATTGTCCTGAATTTCATGTGCATGTCCCCTGTTTCCCAGATCGTTCAGGTCGAGGTTAGGCAGAGCCGCCACGCAAGACAACCGCCGGGATGCGCGAAAATGCGCGGGTGTCGTTGCGTCCCGAAGGCCGAGCACGCCCTTGCCGTCCGGCTTTGGAGGGCGCCGGCGGGAATTTTCGTCGCCCTCGGCCAGCCGCCTTTCGCCGCAGCCGCCCAGCTCGTGGCGTTCGAGCCCAGGATGCCGGACATGTTGCAACGATGTCTTTGATGTGTTTGGCGCCTACATGGCGCTGAACATCGGGGCCAACGATGTGGCCAACAACATGGGTCCTGCGGTGGGGGCGAACGCGCTCAGCATGGGGGGCGCCATCGTCATCGCGGCGGTGTTCGAAAGCG
>NZ_JRKO01000113.1 GCF_000763885.1 Paracoccus versutus
CGAAAATCTCTCGGAACGAAAAAGCACCGCAAACCACGCGATGCAAATGGCGCGGGGTAGAGCAGCCCGGTAGCTCGTCAGGCTCATAACCTGAAGGTCGCAGGTTCAAATCCTGCCCCCGCAACCAGAAATCCTGCACTTTCTTCAACCTCCTGTTCGCAGGAGGTTTTTTGCTGTCCGCTCAACCGATCCGCATTCAGGCTCAGCGCCAGAATGCCCGCCAGATCGCCGTGAAGCGTCAGATCGAGCGCCATCCGCTTGCCCTTGGTGGGCACCGGGGTCGCCACGATCTTCTCGATCAGACCCCGGATTGCCTTGCGGGCTTCGGATTCGCGATCGGGCTCGGAAAGGGCGGTGATCATCGCCTGGATGCGGTCGTGGTAAGTGTCGGCCATCCTGGGGTGGAGCCGCACGGTCGTGTTCGGGACGGAGGTAGTGGCCAGTTCTCGTTCCAGCTGCTTCTGACGGGCCTCCAGCTGTTCCATCTTCGCCTTGATCCGCTCGGGCGGCAGGCCGGAGAGGAGCGCGTTGACCAGCGCATCCTGTTCCTTGATGAGTTTTGCCAGTTCCTTCTCCTTGACGGCCCGGTCATCGACATGGGCGGCGGCCAGGCGATTGCGCTCGGCGATATATTCCTCGGCGAAGACCTTCACCAGTTCCGGGTCCATCAGCCGCTCGGAGAGGATGGACAGGATCCGGCCCTCCAGCTCCTGGCGGGTGATGCCGGTGCGGTTGGTGCAGACCGAGGTGCCCTTGTTGCGGGAGTTCGAGCAGCCGAAACGGTCCTTGCCGATGGTCGAGAAACCTCCGCCACAGCAGCCGCATTTGACCAGGCCGGTGAGCAGAAAGCGCGGCTTGCGCCGTTCCCAGGCCTGCCGTTCTGTCTGTTCGATCTTGCGGCCCTCCTGGCGGGTCTTGACCCGGTCCCAGAGGGCCTGGTCGATGATGCGGAGTTCCGGCACTTCGGTGACGATCCAGTCGGATTCCGGATTGGGGCGGGCCTGGCGCTTGCCGGTGGCGGGGTCCTTCACGAAGCTCTGCCGGTTCCAGACCATGCGACCGATGTAGATCTCGTTGTTGAGCACGCCGGTGCCGCGCTTGGGATTGCCGTGGATGGTGGATTTGTCCCACTTGCCCGCGCGAGGGCCGGGAATGCCTTCGCGGTTCAGCTGGTCGGCGATGCGGTTCGGCGACATCCCATCGGCATAGGCGGTGAAGATCCGCCGCACGATGGCGGCTTCGTCCTCATTGATCTGTCGGTCGCCGCGCCTGACCTCGCCGTCCTCGCCCATGTGGCGCAGCACCGTATAGCCGAATGCATTGCCACCGCCGGACTTGCCTTTCTCGACACGGCCGCGCAGGCCCCGGCGGGTCTTGGCCGCCAGGTCCTTCAGGAACAGCGCGTTCATCGTGCCCTTGAGGCCGATATGCATCTCGTCGATGCGGCCCTCGGCCAGGGTCTCGATGGCGGTGCCGGCGAAGGTCAGGGTCTGGTAGAGCGCCGCGATATCGGCCTGGTTGCGGCTGAGGCGGTCGAGGGCTTCGGAGATCACGACGTCGAAGCGCCGCTCGCGGGCATCCTGCTGCAGGCGCTGGATGCCGGGGCGCATCAGCGAGGCGCCGGAGGTGGCGGCGTCCTCATAAGTGCCCACGATCTGCCAGCCGGCGCGGGCGGCGCGTTCGCGGCAGAGCCGGATCTGGTCCTCGATCGACGAGGCCGATTGCAGGTCGGAGGAATAGCGGGCGTAGATGACGGCGCGCAGGGTCATGGCAGGTTCTCCGCGGGGAGTGGCAGGTCAATCGTCAGGGGCGCCGCGTTCGGCGGCGTGATCGGCGCGGGCGGCATCGCGGGCAAGCACCCGGATGAGGGCAAGCAGCTGGTCGTGATGCTGCGCGGGTTGCCGATTCCCGGCAAGGGGTTTGTCGGTGGTGTCGGCCGAAGGGGCCGAAGCAGACGGGCCGGGAGAGGCCAAAGCGGAGGTCGCCGCCTGCGCAGCGCCGGCCTTCCTGGCAATATCCCTCCGGTCTCGCGCCATGGGCCGAGCTGCTCCCTGCGCCGGAGGGCAGGGCCCGTCGGCGTTCACTGATGATGATCCTGTGCGGGAATGAGCCCGCTGCTGTTTGGATGATCATAGGGCATGGAGACGGCTCTCTCAGGGCAAAACACGGCTCTCGGGTCTCATGAATGTGGATAACCAACTGAAAATACGGAAATCTCACGCGCAAGAGGGGTGGAACGCACTTGGGGGAAACGGAAATGCATCCGGGTTCCGGATCAATCCGCGCCCGATCACTGCGATAAAATATTACCTGGAGGGAGTTCTCCGGATTTTACGGGGCAGGACGTATGACCCGGCTTCCAGATCGCCGTGATGCTTCATCCGGAAAACTCCGGCTTGTCCGGGTATAGCCGCCTGACGACGGCCCTGCGCATGCGGATGGCGAGGCTGTCGTGGAAGATCTCCATCGCCCGTTTTCGCTCAGGCGGGGAGAGCCAGCCATCCGACAACCGCCAGTTCGAAAAGAACAGCCAATCCAGATCATGGATGCGCAGAAAGATCAGGCCCTGGCGCACGGATTCCCGGGTGAGCGGCAGGCCGATCACCCGGCTGGCGCCGTATTCCGCGCGCAGCCCCTCTTGATGGGCCTCGCGCCAGATCAGCCCCTCGGTCACGTCCTCATCGGTGATAGTGACCAGCCGGTCCAGTTCGTGGCGGATGTCTGCGGGCATCTCGATGATGGCCTGGTCCAGCGCCTGCCGGAAGCGCGGATCGACGGCGATGTCGAGGTGCCATTCCTGCGGCTCCTCGCGCCAGAGCACCGGCTCCGCGGTTGCGGTCCACTGGCCGGCATCGACCAGGCCAAGCGCGTGCAGAACCGAAAGCGCCTGCGGGGCCGCCCAGGCTGGGCCAAGCCGATGCGCGGCCGTGATGTTCGGTGGCGGCAGGATCGCGCCCACCCGCCGGCCCCACCATGCGGCGATCTCTGGGGATTCGCAGCCGTCGGGCAGTCTATAGGACAGAAGCCCGCATTGATTGGCGAGGCTGAGCACGGTGACGCAGATATCGTCCCATCTGGGAAGAATGTCCGGCAGCCGGGGGCGGGGTAGCGGCCGCGCACCGCGCCCGGTCTCCTCCGCATGGCCGAGGGCGATCAGCGCCTCACAGCCGAACTGATAGGGTGTGGTGAACATGTGGTCCCATTCCTCGCCGCCAGGATCGAGCACGGGAAGGTTGGATGCGATGAAGCGGATCACCGGAAGGATCCAGGTCGCGGGGTCCGTGTGGCGGTGCATTGCCGGTTTCCTCGTCTATTGCGGGATGGGTTGCGTATGATGAACCGGGATTCTCGAATTCCGTGGGGATGCTGACGATTTGCATCTGGCGCGCCGTATCTCTTTGTTCTTTTGTGCCTGATCTTTCTCTTTTTGAGCTGGTTGCGCTGTGGGCCGCATTACCCGCCGCGTTCTTGGTTTTTTGTCTTTTGGTTCTTTGCTTTCTTTATTTTTTATCCCGTGGGAATGAAGTGGGCGGCGGGCGGTGCCCGCCGCAGGGAACACTGTTTTTGGATTTTTGATCGGCGGCTTTGCCGCTCTCTTTTGTTTTTTGTTTTGATCTCTTTATTCGCGGGGGTGCGATTCGACAGGGTGGCGCGCGATCGCGTGGGGCGGCCGTCACCCCTCTGTATCTATTGCGGTTGCTGCGCTTGTCGCGCGTCAGGGTCTTCATCCGGCGCAGCATTGCGCACACGCGCGAGCCAGTTCTCCGCCTCGGCACGGTCCATGTCGCGCGAGGCCATCAGTGCTTCGGCCATCTCTTCGAGCAGGGAGCGATGGACGGTAAGGATCCGCGTGGCGCGCTTCTCGGCAGCCTCCAACTCGCGCCTCACGCGGAAAAGCACGTCAGGGTCCAGCGCGAGCAGGGTCTCGGGATCGGCTGTCCAGACCGGGCCCTGGGCCCCGAGTCCAAACCGCGTCTGGATCGATGTGGCGATCATTGTCGCGTTGGCCAGGTCGGAATCCGCACTGCCGCCGGCACCGGCAGAGACATCGCCGAGGACCAGGCGCTCGGCGGCGCGTCCGGCCAGCAATTGCACCAGACGATCCTGCATATCCGCCAGGACACCATGCTTGGCATCTGCGTCGAACACCGTGCCGCCTCCGCCCTCGCGGTTCAGGAAAATGCGGCGCACCGGACCGAGATCCAGGGCGGCGCAGGTGATGGCGTGGCCGCATTCGTGCAACGCGACGCGGCGGTCGATCTCGGGGTCATGCGCGATGCGGAAGACCTTGTGCAGATCGTCGAGGGTCATCGCCCGTTTTTGCCCCCGTGCCGTCGCCCGCGTCTGCCGGATGACGGCATCGACATCTGCCGCCGAGCAGCCGACGGCCCGCGCGGCGAGATCGCGCAGATCGGCCTCGCGCCAGTCCGGCAGGCAATGGCGGAAGACGCTGAACAGACCCTCGGCGTCCGGCAGCGGCAGGGAGACTTTCATGTCGAAGCGACCGGCCCTGAGAACCGCCGGATCGATCAGGCCCGGGTGATTGCAGGTGCCGACGACGATGACCCCTTCTTCCCGGGCGATGCTGTCCATCTCTGCGAGGAAAGCATTGATCACCTGCGTGCGGTAGGACCTGTTGTGCTGTTCGCGATCCTCGCGGGAGCCGACGGCATCGATCTCGTCGATGATCAGCACGGTGGGTGCTTTCGACCGGGCCTCGGCGAAGGTTTTGCGCATCTCGCGCAGCATGTCGCCGAGGTGTCCCGCGGCTTGCCATTCGCCGAAGGTTCCGGTGACGACCGAGAAGCCTGCGGAATTGCCCATCGCACGGGCGATCCAGCTCTTGCCGGTGCCGGGCGGGCCATAAAGCAGGAGCGTCCGGGTCAGGTCCTGCCAGGCGACCTCGCGTTGCTTCCACATACGCAAGTCGCGCACGATCTGGCGCGCCGCGCGCAGTGCCGGACTGTCGCCATGGATATCCTCGAGCCAGGAGCCGCCGGCCGCGGCGCGTGGCGCCTTGGCCGTGAGGGCGGCGATCCGTTCGGCAACGGCCTTCGCGGTCGGCGCCCGCATCGCCAGACCGAGGGCCAGGGGCTCCAGGTCAGACAGCACGGCATCGTCCGGCAGGGCGGCGCGCACTGCGGTCTCGTCGACCCGGCCGGTGGCGCTGTGCGTGGCGCGCAGGGCGATGATCAGGATCTCCGCCGACAGAGGCGCAAATGCCTGTCTCTCGACGGGCGGGTGGCGCAGCACCTCCGGGGCTGTCGCCACATCCGGCAGCAGGATCAGGATCGGGACCCGCATGTCGATCGCCGTCGCGAGCTCCACCGCAAACCCGCGTTCGGCGTGTTGGGAAACCTTGCCGTTCATAAGCTCCGGGCCCAGCACCAGCAGGTAAGGCTTGTCGCGAGGCAGCCGGCCCATGGACATGGCCAGTGACCAGCCGGTCGGCAGCGCATGCGGCAGCAGCTTCTTGAGCGCATCGATCAGGTTGCCCGGAATGCCTTCGATCACGGTGATGGCGCCCGGCACCAGCATCGCATCACGGTCCTTGAGGCTGCCGATACTGGCGGCAAGGCGCAGCAGCGGGATCAGCTTGCTCGCCGGCAGAAGGATGCGGGGCTGCGACGCGCCATTGGCGGCGGTCGCGGCAGGATCGCCTCCGGCTTCCGCGATTGCCTCGTATTCCTCCGGGGAGACGTTCTGCGCGGCGGGGCTGGAGTTCAGGGTATCGATCGCGGCGGATCCCGGAGGCGACATGGCGGCCTCCAGCAACTCGGGCAGGTCCATGTCTTCCGGGTCGAGTGCCGGATCCCAGGACGGGGTCAGCCTCTCGGCCAGATCGTCCTGCAGGCGGCGAATGGCCTGGCGGGCCAATGGCCCCCAGACGGGATGATTATGGGTTCCGGATTCGGGATTGGGATTGCGGGGATTGGTTGCGTTTGTCTGGGTCATGGCGGGATTCCGGGGATTAGACTGGCTCTTTTAAACCTTTGACGCTGCCGGCGACGCCTTACGGGGTAAACTCTGGGGGGGCGGCATTATTTAAAAAAAAAGAAATACAACACGTGCTTGAGAG
>NZ_JRKO01000114.1 GCF_000763885.1 Paracoccus versutus
ACCGCAAGCCCGGGCACCAACCCGTGCCCAGACCGCAGCCGGCCCACAGCCTCGGCGACACGCGCCCGCACCCCAGCCGCAAAGCCCCGCCCGTCGATGATCCTTGCACCCATAAGCCATTCTCCTTCAATGTCCGCAGCCCGCCCCAAAGCAAAAGCCCGGCCCGGCGCTACAATCTGCACCATCCCGTGCTGGAGGCGGCGGTGCGGCTGATGAGTTCGCATATCGCCGATCCGCTGCCGGCCGAACAGCTTGCGGAGCTTTCCGGTTGCAGCCTGCGCCAGCTACAGCGCTGCTTTTCGGACCACTTCGGCCTGTCGGTCATGGAGTTCTACCGGCGTTTGCGGCTGGAGAAGGCGAACGAGCTGCTGCGCCATTCCGCCCTGCCGATCGCCGAAATCACCGCGATCACCGGCTTTGCGACCATGCAGCATTTCAGCCGGTGTTTCGCGCAAGCCTTGCGTTCCGCCGGGACAACGCAGGCTGCAAGGGCTGGGCGCACCCGGATCGGAGGCCGTCAGCGGTAAGCGTGCATGGCGCCCGCCCATAGCAGGCGCCCAGGAATCCGTCAGATGTCCAGGGTATTGTCCCGTTCCCACTGGGTCAGATGACCGCAATAGGAATTCCACTCCTGTGTCTTCATCTTGATATAGGCGGCCGAGAAATCCTCGCCCATCGCGGCCTTCAGCCCGGCGTCGTCGTCATAGGCGCGGATCGCGTCCAGCAGGTTCAGCGGCAGCTTCGGCGCATCGGTGATGCGGTGGCCTTCGGCATACATGTCGATGTCGTGGCGCTTGCCGGGATCGGCCTTGCTGCGCAGCCCCGAAAGTCCCGCCGCGATGATCACGGCTTGCAGAAGGTAGGGGTTGACCGCGCCGTCGGGCAGCCGCAACTCGAACCGGCCCGGTCCGGGGACGCGCACCATATGGGTGCGGTTGTTGCCGGTCCATGTGACCGTATTGGGCGCCCAGGTCGCCCCCGAGACGGTGCGCGGCGCGTTGATGCGCTTGTAGCTGTTCACCGTGGGATTGGTAATTGCGGCGAGCGCCGAGGCGTGCTTCATGACCCCGCCCAGGAAATGCCGGCCCTCGTCTGACAGGCTGAGTTCCTTGCCGTCGTCGGCAAAGGCATTGCGCCCGTCCCTGGTCCAGACCGAGATATGGACATGGCAGCCGTTGCCGGTCAGGCCCATGATCGGCTTGGGCATGAAGGTGGCGCGCAGCCCGTGCTTTTCGGCGACCGAGCGGGTCATGAACTTGAAGAAGCTGTGCTTGTCCGCCGTGGCCATGGCGCTGTCGTATTTCCAGTTCATCTCGAACTGGCCGTTCGCGTCCTCATGGTCGTTCTGATAGGGTTCCCAGCCCAGTTCCAGCATGTAGTCGCAGATCTCGGCCACCACATCGTAGCGCCGCATCACCGCCTGCTGGTCGTAGCAGGGTTTCACCGCGGTATCGGCGGGGTCGGAGATCTGCGTGCCCTCGGGCGTCAGCAGGAAGAATTCCGGCTCGACCCCGGTCTTGACCACCAGGCCCATTTCCGCGGCCTCGGCCGTCAGCCGCCCCAGCACGTTGCGAGGCGCCTGCGCCAGCGGTCCGCTGTCCGACATGACGCAATCCGAAGCGACCCAGGCCACTTCCCTTTTCCACGGCAGCTGGATGACCGAGGAGGCGTCCGGCAGCGCCAGCATGTCGGCATGGGCGGGGGTCAGGTCCAGCCATGTGGCGAAACCGGCGAAACCGGCGCCGTCCTTCTGCATCTCGGCGATGGCCTGCGCCGGCACCAGCTTGGCGCGCTGCGATCCGAACAGGTCGGTATAGGAAATCATGAAGTATTTGACGCCCTTCTCACGGGCGAATTCGGCGAGATCGGTCATGCGGAAGGTTCCCGTTGGAGGAAAAGAGCTGGATCGGGGCAGGATGCGATGTCCTGCCCTCTGGTCGTTGGTTCAGAAGCCGTTCTGGCCGGGAATCCAGTTGGTGCCCGCCAGCGGGACGCCCGCCATGGCGGCGGCTTCCAGCGACAGGGCGCAAAGATCCTCGGGTTCCAGGTTGTGGACATGGCTCTTGCCGCAGGCCCGCGCGATGGTCTGGCATTCCAGCGTCATCACGGCCAGGTAGTTGCGCAGCCGCCGCGCGCCCTCGACAGGGTCGAAACGCTTCATCAGTTCGGGGTCCTGCGTGGTGATGCCGGCGGGATCGCGGCCTTCGTGCCAGTCGTCATAGGCATCCGCCGTGGTGCCGAGCGCGGCATAATCCTCATCCCATTTCGGGTCGTTCTCGCCCAGGGCGATCAGCGCGGCGGTGCCGATGGCCACCGCATCGGCGCCAAGCGCCAGCGCCTTGGCCACATCCGCGCCGGTGCGGATCCCGCCCGAGACGACAAGCTGCACCTTGCGGTGCATCCCCAGGTCTTGCAGCGCCTTCACCGCCGGGCGGATGCAGGCCAGCGTCGGCTGGCCGACATTCTCGATGAAGACGTCCTGCGTCGCGGCGGTGCCGCCCTGCATCCCGTCCAGCACGACCACGTCGGCGCCCGCCTTCACCGCCAGGGCGGTGTCGTAATAGGGGCGCGCGCCACCGACCTTGATGTAGATCGGCTTTTCCCAGTTGGTGATCTCGCGCAGTTCCAGGATCTTGATCTCCAGATCGTCCGGGCCGGTCCAGTCGGGATGGCGGCAGGCCGAGCGCTGGTCGATGCCGATGGGCAGGTTGCGCATTCCGGCCACCCGCTCGGTGATCTTCTGGCCCAGAAGCATGCCGCCGCCGCCGGGCTTGGCGCCCTGGCCGACGACGATCTCGATCGCATCGGCGCGGCGCAGGTCGTCGGGGTTCATGCCGTAGCGGCTGGGAAGATACTGATAGACCAGCTTTTCCGAATGCCCGCGTTCCTCGTTCGTCATGCCGCCGTCGCCGGTGGTGGTCGAGGTTCCGGCCAGCGTCGCGCCGCGCCCAAGGGCCTCTTTCGCGGGGCCGGATAGCGCGCCGAAGCTCATGCCCGCGATGGTGATCGGGATCTTCAACTCGATGGGCTTTTTCGCGAACCGCGTACCCAGCACCACCGAGGTGTCGCATTTCTCGCGGTAACCCTCCAGCGGGTAGCGCGAGATCGAGGCGCCCAGGAACAGCAGGTCGTCGAAATGCGGCACCCTGCGCTTGGCGCCGCCGCCGCGGATGTCGTAGATGCCGGTATCGGCGGCGCGGCGGATTTCGGCGTTGATACCGGGCGAGAAGGTCCAGCTGTCGCGCGGCAGGGTTTGCGGCGTCTTGTCCATGATATCCCTCATCAATAGGCGCCGGCGTGATCGACGTGGAAGTTATAGAGCTTGCGGGCCGAGCCGTAGCGCTTGAATTCCTCGGGCTTCGCATCGGCGCCGGCGCGTTCCAGCAGGTCGCGCAGGATCTCGACATGCTCGGGGCGCATCTCTTTCTCGATGCAGTCCGAACCCAGCGACTTGACGGCGCCGCGCACGAACAGCCGCGCCTCATAGAGGCTGTCGCCAAGCGCGTCGCCCGCATCGCCCAGCACCACCAGATTGCCCGACTGCGCCATGAAGGCCGACATATGGCCGATATTGCCGAAGACCACGATGTCGATGCCCTTCATCGAGATGCCGCAGCGCGAACTGGCATTGCCCTTGATGACCAGAAGCCCGCCATGGCCGGTGGCACCCGCGTATTGGCTGGCGTCGCCCTCGATGACGACAGTGCCCGACATCATGTTCTCGGCCACGCCCGGCCCGGCCGAGCCGGTGACCTTGACGGTCGCCTGCTTGTTCATCCCGGCGCAGTAATAGCCGGTCGAGCCCTTGACGGTGACTTCGATGGGCGCATCCAGGCCCACGGCGATGGCATGGGCACCCTTGGGGTTCTCGATCACCCATTCGGTCTGGTTGGTCCGGGAAGCCTGCGCCTGAAGCGCCGCATTGACGTCGCGCAGCGGCGTGGTGGCAAGGTCGATGGTCTGCATCTCAGCGCTCCCAGAAATAGACGGTGGCGGGCTCGGGTTCCCAGACGCGGGCGCTCTCGATGCCGGGCAGGTTTGCAAGGGCGCGGTATTCGCTGCCGAAGGCGACGTAATCCTCGGTCTCGGCCATGACGGCGGGCTTGCAGGCGACGGGGTCGCGCACCACGCCGAAGCCGTTGCGGGTGCCGACGACGAAGGTGAAGAAACCGTCCAGATCCTGCAACGTGCCTTCCAGCGCCTCGCTGAGGCTGGCGCCTTCGGCCAGGCGCGACGAGATATAGCAAGCGGCGACCTCGGTATCGTTCTGTGTTTCCGGGGCGAAACCCTTCTGGGTCAGTTCACGGCGCATCTGGTTGTGATTGGACAGCGAGCCGTTATGCACCAGGCACTGGTCGGCGCCGGTCGAGAAGGGATGCGCGCCCAGCGTCGTCACCGCGCTTTCCGTCGCCATGCGGGTATGGCCGATGCCGTGGCTGCCGGCCATCTGGCGCAGGTGAAAACGGGCGGCGACCTGTTCGGGCAGGCCGACCTCCTTGAAGATTTCCATCGCGTGGCCCGAACCCATGACGCGGATGCCTTTCCCGGCCAGAAAGACGCGGGCCTCGGGCTCTGTGCCCTCGGGCAGGGTCAGCACCGCATGAGTGTCGATGACCCGCATCCCGACCGTATCCCCCAGCGCATCGGACAGCGCCGCGTCGAGGCCACGGAATGCCGTTTCCGGGTCGTCCGACTGGACGGTGATCTTCGGCTTGCCGCCATCATTGCCGTAGATGGCGATTCCCGCGCTGTCCGGCCCGCGATCCGTCATCGTGATCAGCATGTCCGTCAGCAGGTCGCCTAGCTTCGGCTGCAATTCCTGGTTCTTCAGGAACAGACCAACGATACCACACATCCCTTGCCGTCCTCGTAATCAGCTTCGCTTACCTGATGATTACTTATGAGAAATAAAATTTCCTCAAGAGAAATATATGGGATTCCTGCCATTGCGCATGCCGCGGAAGTCTCCTGCCGCTTCGGCGTTCAGGAAGCTGAACCATGATCGGGCAACTGCCCGGCACATGAGCAATTCGAAAACGCAGAGCTGGTGAGCCGGCTAATTCCCCATCCCTGGGCACTGGGAACGGTCAGGCGCTGGCCAAGCCAGCCCAACCTCGGCCATGCAAGCGCTTGGATTTTTCGGTCCACATCAAGGACGTTTGCCGCGATATTGGCCTTTCGCGCAGTTCCCTTCCATCCACCTCTCCCCGCTGGCCGGGATCAGCGCGACGGGCCGGGGCTTCGTGCTGGAGCCGTGCGGCGTGCGCAGGATCGCCGTGCTTGCCCCCCCGGTCGAGGGCGATCACGCCGGGCTGCTGGCCCTGCTTTCCGATGGCGAGGCCTGGTCGAGTTCGAGGAAGGGCTGACCGACCGCGACTACGGCAGCCGTGAATTCATCTGCCGCGATCCCGAGGGCAACCTGTGGTGCTTCGGCACCTGGTGGCCGAAGGTCACCGACAAGGGCTGAGCATCATGGCCCCGCGGATATCGAACCGCATCGCGTGTTTCGTGGACGCCCTGCCGCTGGCGCCGGGCCATCGGGTGCTGGAGATCGGCTGCGGCCCCGGCGTAGCGGCCCGCGAGATCTGCCGCCGCATCGGCAACGGCTTCGTCCTGGCCATCGACCGCTCGGCCAGGGCGATCGACAGCGCGGTGGCCGGATCGAAACCCGAGATCGCCTCGGGCCGCCTGCGGTTCCGGCAGGTGGCGGTCGAGGATTTCGAACTGCTGGTCGGCGAGGAGCGCTTCGACATCGCCTTTGCGATGCGTGTCGGGGCATTGGACGGCCGCCAGCCAGAGATCGGGCAACGCGCCCTTGAACGATTGCGGGCCGCATTGAAACCGGCGGGACGGCTGTTC
>NZ_JRKO01000115.1 GCF_000763885.1 Paracoccus versutus
CGCAAGCCGGTGCTCGAAGCTCGCCATCCCCGCCTCGCGCGTCTGGACCGCCTTGTTCCTGACATAGACCTGGCTCGCAGGATCCTCGCCCACCAGAACAACCGCAAGCCCGGGCACCAACCCGTGCTCAGACCGCAGCCGGCCCACAGCCTCGGCAACACGCGCCCGCACCCCGGCCGCAAAGCCCCGCCCGTCGATGATCCTTGCACCCATAAGCCATTCTCCTTGCAATGTCCGCAGCCCGCCCCAAGGCAAAAGCCCGGCGCCCACACGCGCGCGGATAGCGCAGGCGCCGACATGCGCAAGCCCGGTTCATGGCGGACCTGCCCGTCCCGGTTTCGCCTCTATCCCCCTTGACGCCTTTTTCCAACCGCGCGACGCAAAGCCCGGGCGTTATTGCGACAAGGCGAGGTCGGTTTGCGACGGGGGCCGTCGCGGGCTGCGTCAGCCGAACAGGCGATCTGCGACAGTCGCCAGCCCCACCCCCATCAGCGCCAGCGCGACGAGGATCGCCGGCCAGCGCAGCGCCCGCGGCAGGCTGTCGCGGCCGCGCAGCCAGCGGCCGAAGCCGTAGAGCAGAAGCCAGGCCGCGACCGCGACCGCCAGCAGCAGCCAGCCGATCCGGGCCGCCGCCGGCCCCAGCCAGGGCGAAAGCAGCACCACCAGACCCCCCGCCAGCATGGCCAGGAACAGCATCTTGTCCGCCAGCATCCGCCAGTAGCTGCCGGGCATGGCGAAACGCGCAAAGCCAGAGATCAGCCCGCCCCCGGCCCGCAGCGCCGTGGCCGCCCGGCTGCCGAAAAGACGCAGGATACCGTCGTCGGGCAGGTCGTCGATCATGCGCGACAGGATCGCCATGCTGCGGCTGCTCCAGCCCGCGATCTCGGGCGGGCGCGGGCCGATGGGCTTGAGATTCTTGTAATGTGCGCCGAAACGCCGCAGGTCCAGCTCGGCCGCGTCCTTGACCCCCAGCGCCTGGGCGGCCGTCTCCTCGAAGGCGTCCTCGTCGATGCGGGCATCGCGCAGCTTGGCCTTGAGCAGCGCCAGCCGCCGGGCCTGGCCCGCCTCTTCGCCATATTCCTCGCGCAGGATCTGGTTCTGCATCTCTTGCACCCAGGCGCTGCGCTCGGCCTCGGGGCGGTCGGACATCAGCGCGGCGACGATGCGCTCGGCCCCGTCCAGCCGGCCCCAGAGGATGTCATGCTCGCGCCAGTCGCGGTTCAGGAAACCGCCAAAGGCACCGACGGCGATGCCCGCCAGCTTGTCGGGCCGCGGGTTCAGCCCGCTGTCGGCGGGGCTGACGCGGAACACCTCGACCTGCGAATGCTCCTGAAGCTCGGACCCTTCGAGGAAGGGATAGGTCATCACGTCATGCCAGTGGAAATCGTCATAGACATCCAGCAGCGGCTGCAATTCGGGCGCGGCCAGCTCGGTGCGGATGCGGGCGCTGCTGGCGTCGAAGGCGGCGCGCATGTCCTGCCCCAGCCGCGCCAGCGCCTTGTCCACCAGCGCCCTGATCTCCGTGCTGCGATAGATCTCGCGCGCCTTGCGATAGCGCTGGTCGAGCGTGGCAAGCTTCATCACCGCGCTGTATTCGGCCGAGATCAGCCCATCCAGCCGGCCGATCTCGGCGCCGGCCAGCAGGGCCTGGGCCTGGCTGCTGGCGGGGCGGGCCAGGCGGCGCAATTCGGCCAGCTCCTGCTCGATCCGGTCGCGCAGGGACGCCAGAAGGTCGGGCGGCAGGTGCAGCGCCACCTCCTCGCCCTGGATGCGTTCGCGCCGGTCCAGCGCCTCGTCGAGATGGGCGCGCAGGTGGATCAGCCGCCGCAGCCGGAAATCCAGGTCATGGCGGGACAGGAAGGCGTTCTCGGTCTCGCGCCCCTCGGCGTGATAGGCGCTGAAATTGTCGTCGCGCCAGGCACGCAGGATCGGGCGCAGATACAGCGCCACGTCCGAATCCGGCGGGTGCCCCGCCAGCCCCGCCACGATCCCCGACAGCCCGTCGGTGGTGCCATAGACCCGCAGGTGGTGATAAAGTGGATAGTTCTGCGGGTATTGATAGGCGCCGGTCATCAGGTCGGCCAGGTCCATGCGGTCCAGATCGGCCGGCTTGCGCCTTTGGCGCATCTCGCGCCCGGCGGCCTCGACCCGGTTCTGGTCCTCGCGCCAGCGGACCTGCAAGGCGCCCAGCCGTTCCAGCCGCCGGTTCATGCGGGCGATGGCGCGGATGTCGTCGCGGATCACCTCGTAGCGCGGCAGGCCGGTCAGCGCCAGCTGGGCGTTTTGCAGGAAATCCACCGGCCGGGGCGGCTGGCCGGGCGGGGGCGGCGCCTCGGGGCAGGGGTCGATGAACAGAAGCTTGCGCTCGCCCGGCAGGGTGGTCGGGCGCGAGGGGATCAGCCCGGTCGCATAGCTGAAGGGCCGGTTGTCCAGATAGCCGCCATCGGCGAACAGCCGGCCGGCATAATCCGGGTCGTGGTCGAAGAACCGGGCAAAGCCCGCATCCTGCGCCGCGGCCGGCATGTCGGCAAAGCGCATCGGCGGAAAGGCCACCGGAAAGGACGAGGTGCAGCGCGCGGCAAAGGCCAGCATGGCCTCGTTTCCGGGGCCGAAATCGTTGCGCCCCGCCCCGTCATAGGCAAAGTGGAACACCTTGCGGTGGACCCTTTCGTCCAGCCGCGCGCCGGTCAGGTGGATCGGCGCCTGCCGGCCGTGCAGGTCGGTGGCGGTGACGAACAGGTCCACCGTCTCGGCCAGCGGCCTGCCGTCGCCGGTCAGCCGGGCCAGCGTGTCGTGCAGCACCCGGAACATATGGCCACCGTCCAGCAGCGATTCGGTCGGGCGCAGGCGGCCGGCGATGCCCTGGCGGTCGTTGAGCAACTGGCCGATGTCGGCCTTTTCCGTCCATGCCTCGCGCAGGATGTCGATGTCGCGCGCGCCCGCGACCAGCGCCTTGGCCAGCGCCACGCCGTTGATCCCGCCCGCCGAGGTGCCCGAGATGATGTCGATCACGAAGCGCTTGCGTCCGCCGCGCGGGCCGGCCAGTTCGCGCGACAGCCGGCGATAGATCAGCTCGCCCGGCGACAGCGCCTCGTCCGGCAGGTCCGAGCTGCCGCGCACCATGCGCAGCAGTTCCTGCGCGATGCCGTTCATGTAGATCGCCAGCGAGACGCCGCCGTAAAGGACGACCGCGAAGCGCACCTCACCCGTAGCCCGTTCGACCATTCCGCCCCCCAATACCGCCCGGCTGGCAGGTGACAAGAACCGTTCCGTTTCAGAACGGTAAGCGCAATCGCCCGAATTGTCTCGCGGGAATTGCAACCGTCAGTCGAGCGACGGATCGCAAGGCGTCGCGGGCGGCATCATGCGCGGGTCCATGCCAGGGCGCGCCGGAACCGGCCCATGGCCCGCCCCTCAGCCTGCCTCGCGCAAGACCTCGCACAGCTGCGGCACCGAGGGGACGAAGGGATTGCCCTTCATCGAGGAACTGCTGAGCGAGGCTTCGGCCACCGCCCGATGCCGGGCCGCATCCAGCCCCTGCGCGCCCAGTCCCGGCAGGCCGGCATCGCGCGCCCAGCGGGCCAGCCCCTGCGGCGCTTCGGCCGCATCGCCGCCGAATGCGCCGGCAATCTCGGTGCAGACCTCGTGGATGCGGGCGGGATCGGGGCTGTGGGCGCGGTTCATCGCCAGCACCGGCCCCAGCAGCGCGCCGCAGATCGCGCCATGCGCGGCGGGCGTCACGCCGCCGATCACGCCGGCAAGGCCGTGGACCGCGCCCAGCCCGCCATTCGCCAGCGCCATCCCGCCGCAAAGGCTGACCCAGGCCATGATGTCGCGCGCCGCCGCATCCTCGGCCTCCATCAGCCGCTTCAGGGCGCGCAGGCCCGGCGGGATCGCGGGGCGCACCAGCGCATCGGTGAAGGGCGTGGCCTTGCAGGACAGGTAGGGCTCGATCACCTGCGCCAGCGCGTCGAGGCCCGAAGCCAGCGTCACCGCGCGCGGGCAATGGTCGGTCAGCGCCGGATCGACGATGGCCAGGCGCGGCAACATGCGCTCGTCCCGGATCGAGACCTTGCGGCCATGTTCCGGCAGGCCGATCACCGCGTTCCGCGTCGCCTCGGCCCCGGTGCCGGCGGTGGTCGGCAGCGCGACAAAGGGCAAGGGCGGCGCGGCCAGCGGCAGGCCGCGGCCCACGACCTCCAGGTGATCCATGATCCCGCCCGGCGCCGGGATCAGCGCCGCCAGCGCCTTGCCCAGGTCCAGCGCCGCGCCGCCGCCCAGTGCCGCGACCCAATCGGCTTGGTGGCCCTTGGCCCCGGCCAGCGCCGCCTCCAGCATCGGCAGGGTCGGCTCGGCACCGCAGGCGACGGCCATGACCTCGGCGCCCTCGGCACGCAGCGCGTCGAGCAGCCAGGCGGCACGGGCGGGGTTCGCGCCATGCACCAGCACGCCGCGCGGCCCATGGGCGCGGATCAGCGCCGGGGCCTTCCGCGCCTCGCCGCGGCCAAAGACCACCCGGCCCGGCAGGGCAAAGGAAAACGCGCTCATGCCACCTCCATCGTCGCCCTGACTGCGGTTTTCCACCTTGCGTATCGGGCCTCGCGCTCGGGCGCGGGCATGGCGGGGGCGAAGCGGCGCTCCAGCGACCAGGCGCGGGCGAAAGCCTCGGGCGGCGGGCACAGGCCCGCCTGCAACCCCGCCAGGTAGCCCGCGCCAAGCGCCGTCGTCTCGGTCACCGCCGGACGGTCCACCGGCGCCCCCAGGATGTCCGAGAGAAACTGCATCGTCCAGCCGCTCGACGCCATGCCGCCGTCCACCCGCAACACCCCGCCCGCATCCGGCC
>NZ_JRKO01000116.1 GCF_000763885.1 Paracoccus versutus
CGTTCGGGCCGCGCACCTCGATCATGCCGATCTCGCCCCGCGGCAGTTCCACGCCGGTCTCGGGGTCGGTGACGACGATCTCGGTGCCGGGCAGCGGCAGGCCGACGGTGCCGGCGATGCGCGCGCCGTCATGGGGGTTCGAGGCGTTCATGTTCGTCTCGGTCATGCCGTAGCGTTCCAGGATGGCATGGCCGGTGCGGACCTGCCATTCGCGATGCGTCTCGGCCAGAAGCGGCGCCGAGCCCGAGACGAACAGCCGCATGTTCGCGGTGGCCGCGGCATCCAGCGCCGGTTCCTGCAGCAGCCGGACATAGAAGGTCGGCACGCCCATCAGCACGGTCGCCCGCGTCATCGCCTCGAATATCCGGTCGACGTCGAATTTCGGCAGGAAGATCATCGAGGCGCCCGAGAACAGCACCACATTGGTGGCGACGAACAGGCCGTGGGTGTGAAAGATCGGCAGGGCGTGGATCAGCACGTCCTGGGCGGTAAAGCGCCAGGCATCGCACAGCACCAGGGCGTTCGAGACCAGGTTGCCATGCGTCAGCATCGCGCCCTTGGACCGGCCGGTGGTGCCCGAGGTGTAAAGCAGCGCGGCCAGGTCGTCGCTGTCGCGGGCCGCGGTCGCGAAGGCCGCGGGCGCCACCTCGGCCGCATCGGTCAGGCTGCCCTGCCCCTCGGCGTCCAGCGTCACCATGCGGGCGCCGGCGGCTTCCGCGGGCTCGCGCAGCGCCTCCTGCCGGGCGGGATCGCAGACGAAGACCCTGGGCTCGGCATTGCCCAGGAAATAGCCGATCTCGGCGGGCGTGTAGCCGATGTTCAGCGGCAGGAACACCGCCCCCGCCCGCAGGGTGGCGAGATAGAGGATGATCGCCTGCACCGATTTCTCGACCTGTGCCGCCACCCGGTCGCCGGGCTGGACGCCAAGCCCCGCCAGCGCATTGGCCATGCGGCCGCTGCGGGCGATCAGGTCGCCGTGCCGGATGCGCTCGCCCGCCTGCGTCTCGATGGCCACGGCCTCGGGGTCGCGGATGCGGGTGGCGAGAAGGTCGAACAGGTTGTCGCTCATGAATGGTCCCCGTGGTTCATGCGTTGGAAATCGGCTGCGCGCGCGTCACGCTGTCCGAGGCGGCGATGGCGCTGCCTTCGGCGAAGGCTTCGTGGTTCGCCTCGATCCGGTCGAGGTCGTAGAGGTAGTTCACCATCAGCCCATGCGACTGCTTGAGCCCGTTGGCCGAGACGTCGCCCAGGAAGTTCAGCCGCTCCAGCCGGGCGCCGTTGCCCAGGTGGAAGCGCGCCACCGGATCGACGACGCGGCCCTTGCCGTCGCGGGCGCGCAGGAAATAGGCGGCGGCGGCGGCCAGCAGCGGCGCGCGCAGGCTTTCGGCCGCGGTCCGGTCCCGGTGCCAGTCGGGATCGTCCAGCAGGGCGAAGGCCAGGCGCTGGTCGGCACCGATCAGTTCGGACATCTCGTCCTGGCGCTGCCGGGCCAGCCAGGCGGCAAGGCCGGGCACCGGCGACAGCGTGACGAAGCTGCGGATGTTCGGCAGTTCCGCCTTGAGTTCCTCGACCACCTGCTTGATCAGGAAATTGCCGAAGGACACCCCGGCCAAGCCCCGCTGCGTGTTCGAGATGGAGTAGAACACCGCGGTGCTGGCGCGCTCAGCCTCGATCGGCTGGCGGTCGAGGTCGAGAAGGCCCGCGACATTGTCCGGGATCTCCTCGGTCAGCGCCACCTCGACGAAGATCAGCGGCTCGTCCACCAGTTGCGGGTGAAAGAAGCCGTAGCAGCGCCGGTCGGTCGGCTGCAGGCGGTTGCGCAGGTCGTCCCAGTTCTGGATGGCATGCACCGCCTCGTAGCGGATGATCTTTTCCAGGATGCTGGCGGGCGTGTTCCAGTCGATATGGCGCAGCACCAGGAATCCCCTGTTGAACCAGGAGGCAAAGAGATGCGCGAAATCCAGGTCCACCCGGCGCAGCGCGGGGTTGCCCTTCAGATGGGCCAGCAGCTCCTCGCGCATCCGCACCAGCGCCGCCGTGCCGCCGGGGGCAAGGTTCAGGCGACGCAGCAGCTCCTGCCGGCGCGGCTCGGTCGCCTCGTGCAGCGCCTCGATGGCCAGCGTGTCCTCGGGGTCGCGCTGCACCGCCTCCAGCGCGGCGCGGACCACCGCCGGGTCGGGGCCGAAACGCTCGGCGAGGTCGTGCAGGAAGGCCAGCCGCGTCGCCTCGTCGGCATCCTCGAAGGCGGCGAGCAGGTCTTGGGCGATGGCCACGCCCGAGGCTTCGCCCCGCCGCGACAGCAGCGCCTCGCCCAGTTCGCACAGGTCGGGCGACTCGGTGGCGGCGCCGGCACCGCGCCGTCCCAGCAGGCGGCGGCCGCGGTTCGTCAGCACCTCGAACAGCTCGCCCAGAAAGGCCGGGCGGCTGGGGCGCGGGGTTTCGACGGTCCTGGTCATTTCGGCCTCCGAAGGGGTTGGCATACCGGGATCGCCCCGGCAGCACGAAGATCGACCATGGCGCAGCCGGGCGACCGCCAGCGCGCCATGGTCCGGCAGTTTGCGGAAAAACGCCGGCCGGTCCACCCCAGAGGCATCGGCCGCCTTCCAGACGCGGGGCCGCATCCCCGCGCCGGCGAGACAAGCGACGCCGGCCTTTCGCGGCATTGGCCGCAAAACCCTCTGGCGCATCGCGGCGAAGCGGTGGGATAAACGGGCCGGGGATCGCGGTCGAGCCAGGGAGTTTCCGATGCGCTATTTCGACTTCAGCACCTGGCAGGGGATCCTGACCACGCTGCTGGGCCTTGCGCTGTTCACGCTGATCGGCGTCGGCATCCGGGTGCTGATGCTGCTGACCATCCAGCAGCGCCAGCAGCGGATGAACCGGCAGATCAACGAGCGGCTGCGCACGCTGATCGCCGCCTACAAGGTGCTGGGCGGTTCCTTCACCGGCGAGCTGCTGGTCGATCCGACGCATCTGCGCGACCTGCGGCAGCGCGCGCAAGAGGCGGGCGGTGATGAGGCCGGCGGCTCGGATCGCGCCCGGCGCATCCGCGACGCGGTCGAGGCGGCGCTTTCCGACATCATCCTGCTGGGGACCGAGGAACAGGTGCGCCTGGCGAGCCATGCTGCCGCCGAGATGGCCGCCGGCCGGCCGATCCACACCGCCGAGCTGGTCGTCTCGCTGCGCGATTTCATCCGCAAGGCGCTGGATCTTGCGCCGGTGCCGCCCGATGCGGTGATCCCGCTGCAAGGTCCGGCCCGCCAGCTTGGCGGCTCGTCCAAGGGCGGGCGCGGCGAAGGCGGCAAGGGCGGCGGTGGCGGAATGGGCGGCGGAATGGGCGGGGGCATGGGCACCGGCATGGGCCTTGGGCCGGGGCGTCCTGCCGACGATTCCGGGCCCTGATCCGGGGCCGCGGGGCGCATAGCATCGCGGCGGCGCGGACCTGCCCGCGCCGCCGTCGCCTGCCGCGGACAAGCCGCCTACCAGCTGAAATCGTCGCCGCCCAACTGGCCCAGCCGCATGTCCTCGATCACCAGCCGGTCGTTGCCGGCGCGGATCACGACGTCGTTGCCGACCTGGCTCGCCGCGGCGCGGATGTCGCCGAAACCGTCGAACCGGGCGTAATGCGACAGGTTGATGCGGTCGTCGTCGCTGTCGAAATCGGTGATCCGGTCGCGGCCGCCGTTCCAGACGAAGACATCCGCGCCCTCGCCGCCGGTCATGGTGTCGTTGCCGGCACCGCCGTTCAGCGTGTCGTTGCCCTCGTGCCCGACCAGCCGGTCGTTGCCGGCCTCGCCGAACAGGCGGTCGTCGCCCTCGCCGCCCATCACCGTGTCGGCGCCGGCACCCGCACGGACGACGTCGTTGCCGTCGCCGGCGGCGATATGGTCGCGGCCGTTGCCGGTAAAGGCCTGGTCGTTGCCCTCGCCCAGGGTGATGCGGTTGTTGCCGTTGCCGGCGCGCACCACGTCATTGCCGCTGCCCGCGTCGATGGTGTCGTTGCCGGCACCGGCCAGGATCACGTCGTTGCCCTCGCCGCCCCAGACCCGGTTATGGCCCTGTCCGGCATCCAGGCGGTCGTTGCCGGCGCCGCCATAGATGCTGTCATTGCCCTGGTAGCCGAAGATGCTGTCGTCCCCGGACATGCCCCAGATCTGGTCGGCGGCACTGGTGCCGAGCAGGCGGTTGTCGTCGTCGTTGCCACGTATCTTTGCCATGGTCGTTCTCCGTCACTTGCGTTGGACCGGCAGGATCGGAGCGGCCTTGGGCGGCCGTTCCCCGCGCGTCCCGGTTGCCGGTTCGACCGGGGGCGCAAGTCGCGATGTTCATCAGGCGTCGCGGGCGCGCCAGGCCAGGCGCTGGCCCACCAGCAGCATGCGCATGGTGTTCTCGGCCGCCGCGCGCAGCAGCTTGCCGCCCTCGTCGATCGCCTTGCCCAGCGAACAGGGCCGCCGCATGATCGAGGCATAGGCGGCGATCCCGTGTTCATAGGTCTGGCGCGCGCCCTTGCCGATGGTGCCGGCCAGCGCCACGGTCGGCACGCCAAGCGCCTCGGCGCGGCGCGCGACCTCGCAGGGCACCTTGCCATAGGGGCTTTGCCCGTCCAGCGCGCCCTCGGCGGTGATGACCAGGTCGGCGCGGGCCAGCAGCTGTCTCTTTTTCACATCCTACGCTTTCTCCGATTCCCTTTGCTTTCGATTAGCGACATTTCCTCTTTATAACATCAAACATCATCCATAGTATTATGAGCGGT
>NZ_JRKO01000117.1 GCF_000763885.1 Paracoccus versutus
GCGCCGATGACGATGGTGTCGTAGTCGGTGTCGTGGAGGGTTTCGATCGTCTTGCGGGTCATGTGGGGGCCGTGGTCTGCGTCATGGTCCGGGCCTTTTCGGTTGCGGCGGCGAGGGCGGTCTCGATGGCTTGGGGGAAGCCTGCGGCCTCGGCGGCGTCGAGGCCGGCGGCGGTGGTGCCGCGATAGGCGCGGTAGGCGGCGAGCAGGGCGGGGGCCTCGGTGATGCGGTCTTCCAGCAGCCGGGCACCGCCGACCACCGCCGCCTCGGCCGCGCGCCAGGCGATGGCCTCGGGGATGCCGCGCGCGCGCATGAAAGCGGCCATCGCCGTGGCCATCAGCGCCGGATAGGCCGCACCCGAGCCGGGCAGGGCGGTCATCAGGTCGATCTGCGCCTCGGTCTCCAGCTCGTCGGTGCTGCCGATGGCCGAGAGCAGGCGGCGCACCGTGGCGCGGTCGGCGGCGGTCACGCCCGGCCCGGCCCAGAAGGGCGAATAGGAGGCGCCGATCTCGGCCGCGGCATTGGGCATCGCCCGCACGATCCGGCCGCCGCAGCACGCCAGCGTGGCCGCCCCGATCCCGGCCATGAAGGACAGGACCAGCCGGCCCCCGGCGCGCAGGTCCAGCCCCGGCCAGTCCTCGGGCCGCACCGAGACCACGATCACGTCGCTTTGCGCCACCAGCTCGGCCGCGTCGCGCGCCCATGTCACGTTGGCATGGCCGTGGTAGTTGGTCTGCGGGGCGCTGCGATTGAGCAGCACCAGCTCGCCCGGCGCCAGGATGCCGCGCGCGAGCAGCCCCGCGCCGAGCGCCGAGCCGAGCCAGCCGGTGGCGCCGATCAGGCCGACCCTCATGCCTGCCGCCCGTCATGCTGCCCGTCATGCTGGCCGCCATGCTGGCCGGTATAGGCGTTGATCGCGGCCTGGAAGGGGATGACGCCGATTGTATGGCCCTGGGGATCCTGGACCCGCAGCGCCTGCAGCCGGCTGGCGGCCATCTGCTGCAGCGCCTCGGCGATGCTGGCCTCGGGGGCGATGGCGGCGTCGGGCAGGGCGGCGTCGGGCAGGGCGGCCTCGGGGGCGTCGAAACCGTGCCGGGCCTGCATGACCGCGCCGACCTTCAGCACCTTGCCGCGGTCGACATGCTGGACGAAATTCGCCACGTAATCGTCGGCCGGGCGCAGCACGATGTCCTGCGCCGTGCCCTGCTGGATCACCGAGCCGTCGCGCAGAAGCGCGATGCGGTCGCCGATGCGCAGCGCCTCGTCGAGGTCGTGGGTGATGAAGACGATGGTCTTCCTGACCTCCTGCTGCAGGTCCAAGAGCACCGTCTGCATGTCGTAGCGGATCAGCGGGTCGAGCGCCGAATAGGCCTCGTCCATGAGCAGGATCGGCGCGTCGTTGGCCAGCGCGCGCGCCAGGCCCACCCGCTGCTGCATGCCGCCCGAAAGCTGGCTCGGATAGCTCTTCTCGAAGCCCGAAAGCCCGACGCGCTCGATCCAGCGCATGGCGGTGCGGTAGCGCTCGGCCTGCGGGATGCCCTGCACCTCGAGCCCGTAGGCGGCGTTGTCGAGCACGGTGCGATGCGGCAGCAGGCCGAATTTCTGGAACACCATCGCGGTCTTGTGGCGGCGGAACGCGCGCAGCTCCGCCTGCGGCATGGCGACGACGTTGCGGCCCTCGATCACGATCTCGCCGGCGGTGGGCTCGATCAGCCGGTTGATGTGGCGGATCAGCGTCGACTTGCCCGATCCCGACAGGCCCATGATCACCTGGATGCTGCCCGGCGCGACCTGGATGTTGATGTCGCTCAGCCCCAGCACGTGCTGGTGGCGGGCCTGCAGCTCGGCCTTGGTCATGCCGGCGCGGACGGCCGCGACATGCGCCTCGGGATTGGCGCCGAAGATCTTGTAGAGATTGCGGATCTCGATGCCGATGGGATCCGTGGTGGCGGGATCCGTGGTGGCGGGATCAGTCATGGCTGGCCTCCTGGTGTTTTTGCAGCCGCTTGCCCCAGGCCTGGCTGATGCGGTCGAAGAGGATGGCGATGCCGACGATGGCGAAGCCGTTGAAGAGCCCGAGCGTGAAATACTGGTTCGAGATCGCGCGCAGCACCGGCTGGCCCAGCCCCTGCACCCCGATCATCGAGGCGATCACCACCATGGCCAGCGCCATCATGATGGTCTGGTTGATGCCGGCCATGATCGTGGGCAGCGCCAGCGGCAGCTGCGCCTTGACCAGCTTCTGCCAGGCCGAGGAGCCGAAGGCGTCGGTCGCCTCCAGCACCTCGCGGTCGACCTGGCGGATGCCGAGGTTGGTCAGCCGGATCATCGGCGGGATGGCATAGATCACCACCGCGATCAGGCCGGGCACCCGGCCGATGCCCAGCAGCATCACCACCGGGATCAGGTAGACGAAGCTGGGCATGGTCTGCATGATGTCGAGGATCGGGCTGATGATGCGCTGCACCCGCTGCGAGCGCGCCATCAGGATGCCGAGCGGCAGGCCGATGGCGATGGACAAAAGCGTCGCGGCCAGCACCATGGAGATGGTCTTCATGGTGTCGTCCCACATGCCGAAGAGCCCGATCAGCACCAGGGTCAGCACGGAGCCGATCACCACGCGCAGGCTGCGGCTGGCGCCCCAGGCCAGGGCGGCGACGACGGCCAGGACGAGCAGCCAGGGGGTGCCCAGAAGCAATCGCTCGAACCAGATCAGCATGGTCTGCAGCGGGCTGAAGAGGCCCTCGATCATGTCGCCGTGGCTGCGGGTGAAGCTGCGAAAGCCGTCGTCGATGACGCGCTGCAACTCGCGCAGCCAGGCGCTTTTCAATTGGGGGAAGGAGGTGAGCCAGGTCATGGGATCCTCGCGCATGGGGCTGGGGGCCGGCCTGGGCGGCCGGGACCGGGAAAGGGTGGCGGCATCGGGCCGGACCGGGGTCGGGGCGGTCCCGCGGACCGGCCCGGAGGCCGGGCCGAGGGGTGGTCAGGGCCCGACCCGAGAGCCGGACCGAAGGGGTGTCAGGGCCCGGACCCGAGCGCCGGCTGGGCCAGGGACCGGAACCGGGAGCGGGTCCGCGGGCCCGAGAGCCGCTCCGCGGGGCCAGACCTGGGCCAGTCCTGGGCCAGTCCTGGGCCGAAACCGAAGCCGGACCGCGTCCGCGGGCCCGAAAGCCGCTCCGCGGGGCCAGGCCTGGGCCAGACCTGGGCCGGAACCGGAGCCGGAGCCGGCCCGACGGGCAGCCAGGGCCCGGAACCGGGAGCCGGAGCGGGCCCCCGAGCCGAGAGCCGGAGCGGGGTCAGGCCTGGGCCAGACCTGGGTCCGACCTGGGTCCGACCTCGGCCGGAACCGGAGCCGGAGCCGGCCCGACGGGCAGCCAGGGCCCGGACCGAGAGCCGGCTCGCGACCGCGGGCCCGAGAGCCGAGAGCCGGAGCCTTCAGACCAAGGCCGGACCGCAGAACCGGCTGGGCCAAGGCCCGGACCGGAAAGCCGGCCCGACGGGCAGCCCGGCCCGGACCCGAGAGCCGGAGGGCGGGCCGGGGCGGACTTTCGGCCCGCCCAGCCCGACCGCGGGGGGCGCGGTCAGAGCGCGGCCTTGATCCTTTCGGCCGCCTCGGGCGTGACCCATTCGGTCCACATCGCCTCGTTCTCGCGCAGGAACTGCCGCGCGCCCTCCTCGCCCTGCGCCTGGTTCTCGGTCATCCAGGCCATCAGCGCGTTCACCGTCGCATTCGTCCAGCTCCGCTTGGAAAGATAGTCCATTACCTCGGGCGGGGCGCTGTCGGCGAAGCGCTTGGCGACGACGGTCTGCACCTTGTCGGCCGGCCAGTCGTTCTTCCTGGGCTCGGCGCAATCGGCGTTCGAGGTGCAGTTCTGCCATTCGTCCCTGTCGAGCGCCACGCCATGCTCCAGCTTGACCATCTCGTAGCGGCCCAGCAGCGCGGTCGGCGCCCAGTAATAGCCGACCCAGCCCTGCTGGCGTTCATAGGCGCGCGCGATCGAGCCGTCGAGCCCGGCGGCCGAGCCGGTGTCGACCAGGTTGAAGCCCGCCGCCTGGGCGCCGAAGGCCTTGTAGAGCTGGCTGGTGATCACCGTGCCGCCCCAGCCGGCCGGGCCGTTGAAGATGGCGCCCTTCGCGGGATCCTCGGGATCGGGGAAGAGGTCGGGGCGCTTGAGCACGTCCTCGATGGTCTTCAGCTCGGGGTTGGCCTCGGCGAGGTATTTCGGGATCCACCAGCCCTGCACGGCGCCGTCGCTGAGGATGTCGCCGGTGACGACGATCCGGTCCTCGGCCAGGCCGGACCGGATGACTTCGGGCACCAGGTCGACCCAGCCCTCGGGGGCGATCTCGGGCTGGCCCTTCTCGACCATCGAGGTCAGCGTCGGCACCGTGTCGCCCTGGATCACCTCGGCGCTGCAGCCGTAGCCCTCGTTGAGGATGAAGGCATCCAGCGCCGCCGCAAGCTCGGCGCTCTGCCAGTTCATGCTGGCAATCGTCGGACTGCCGCAATCCGCCCAGGCCGCGCCCGAAAAGCCCACAAGCAAAAGCGCCGCACCGCAGGAAACAAACCGTCTTCCCATTCTCTTCCTCCCTGGCGCGAACATGGCCCCCAAACCCCAGCCGTCGCGCAAACCGGGG
>NZ_JRKO01000118.1 GCF_000763885.1 Paracoccus versutus
GGGCGGGATGCTGGGCGACCTGCTGGGCGGTCGCGGCGCGCAGCCGCAGGGCCAGCAGCCGCAGGGGCAGGCCCCGCAAGGCGGGGGCGGCTTGGCGCAAAAGGACGCGCAGCCGCAGAACGACGCCAGTTTCGGCGAACTCTTCAACGAGGCGCTGGCCAGCGGCGACGAGCCCTCGACCGCGCCCACGCCGGAACAGAACGCGCTGGCCGGGCTGATGCTGAAGGCGATGATCCAGGCCGCGAAATCCGACGGCGAGATCGACGAGGCGGAAAAGGCCAAGCTGATGGCCGAGTTCGGCGAGCTGGACGACGAGGAACGCGCCTTCATCCGCGAACAGATGGCCGCCCCGGTCGATGCCGCAGCCCTGGCGCGCGAGGTGCCGCAGGGCTTCGGCCCGCAGGTCTACCTGATGTCGCTGATGGCGATCGAGTTCGACAACCGCAAGGAGGCCGAATACCTGCACACTCTGGCGCAGGGCCTCGGCCTCGACAAGGAAACCGTGAACGGCATCCACCAGAAGGTCGGGGTGATCAACCTTTACGCCTGATCGAACAGGCCCAGCTGGCGCGGCGGCTCGTCCTGCCGCGCCTCTTCCAGCCCCGACAGCGTGATGCCCAAGAGCCGCACCCCATGCGGATCGGCAAAGACCGGGGCCAGCAATTCGCAGGCCATCTCCAGCATCTCGTCGCGGCTTTCGACCGGGCGCGGCAGCGAGCGCGCGCGGGTGATCTGGCGGAAATCGCCGTATTTCACCTTCAACGTCACCGTGCGGCCCCGGCGCGCGGCCGATGCGGCATGGCGCCAGACCTTGTCGGCCAGCACCGCCAGCGCCTCATGCGCCGCCGCGATCTGGCGCAGATCCTCGAAATAGGTGTTCTCGGCGCCGATGCTCTTGCGGATGCGGTCGGGCTTGACCTCGCGCGTGTCGATGCCGCGGGCGATGTTCCAGTAATAGCTGCCCGACTTGCCGAAGCGCGCGGTCAGGAACTCCAGGCTCTGCCGGGCCAGGTCGGCGCCGGTCAGGATGCCATGCGCCTCCATCCGCGCCGCCGTGGCCGGGCCGATGCCGTGGAAGCGGCCGATGGGCAGGCCCTGCACGAATTGCGCCCCGGCCTCGGGCGGGATCACGAAAAGCCCGTCGGGCTTGCGCTGGTCCGAGGCCAGCTTGGCCAGGAACTTGTTGTAGCTGACCCCGGCCGAGGCTGTCAGCCCCGTCGCCGCGCGGATGCGCGCCCGGATTTCCTGCGCGATGCGGGTGGCGGTGCGGCCGTCCAGGTGATCGGTCAGGTCCAGATAGGCCTCGTCCAGCGACAGCGGCTCGACCAGCGGGGTGTATTCGGCAAAGATCGCGCGGACCTGCTGGCTGACGGCGCGATAGACGTCGAAGCGCGGCTTCACGAAGACCAGGTCGGGGCACAGCCGCATCGCCCGCATCGAGGGCATGGCCGAGCGCACGCCATAGCGCCGCGCCTCATAGCTGGCCGCGGCGACCACGCCGCGCTGGATGCCGCCCACGGCGACCGGCCTGCCGCGCAGCGCCGGGTCGTCGCGCTGCTCGACCGAGGCATAGAAGGCATCCATGTCCACATGCACGATGCGGCGGACGCGTTCCTCGGCCGGGCCGGTCACGGGATGATGCGGGCATCCCCCGCCGTCAATCCCTCGCCCATGCGGTCGAAGCGCATATGGGCGATGGCGCGGCCGCCGGACTGGGTGAAAAGCGTGCCGGCCTCGCGCCCGTCCGCCATCAGGATCGGCGTGCCGGCGGGGGCCGCGCCCTCGATCCCGACCGTCACCAGCCCCTTGCGCAATTCGGTCTTGTGCTTCATCCGCGCCGTGACCTCTTGCCCGACATAGCAGCCCTTGCGGAAATCGACGCCATGCAGGCGCTCGAACCCGGCTTCCAGGATGAAGGTCTCGTTCGGGATCAGCTCGACCAGGGTTTCGGGAATGCAATGCGCGACCCGGATGGCGTCCCAGTCGGTGCCGTCGTCCCCCTCGGCGCCGTAAAGCCGCCAGCCGAGCGCCGGGTGCCGCGGGTCGGCGATCGCCCCCGCCGGCGCCGGCCCGGTGCCGCGGGCGACGGCCAGATCCATCGGCTCTATCGCGACCTTCGAGCGCAGCCGATACATCGACAGCCGCCGCGCCAGGTCGTCCGCCAGCCGCGCGTCCACGTCGATCAGCAGCCGCTCGCCCTCGGGCACGACCAGGAAATCGGCCAGATACTTGCCCTGCGGCGTCAGCAACGCCGCCCAGCACGGCGCCGGGCCGACCTTGTTCGTCACCAGTCCTTGCAGGAACTCGACCCGGTCCTCGCCCGAAACCGCCAGAATGCGCCGCATCAATCCTCTCCGAATTGCAACCGGACCAGCGCGGCATAGGCGCCGCCCTGGGCCATAAGCTGGTCGTGATTGCCTTCTTCGACAACCCTGCCGGCCTCGACCACCACGATCTTGTCGGCTTGCCGCACGGTCGAAAGCCGGTGCGCGATGACCAGCGTGGTGCGCCCGGCCGAAAGCTCGTCCAGCGCCTGCTGCACCACCCGCTCGCTTTGCGCGTCCAGCGCAGAGGTCGCCTCGTCCAGCAGCAGGATCGGCGCATTGCGCAGCACGGCGCGGGCGATGGCCACGCGCTGGCGCTGCCCGCCCGACAGGGCCGAGCCGCGCGGGCCCGCAGGCGTGTCCAGCCCCATCGGCAGGGCGTCGGTGAAATCGGCGACATGGGCGGCGACGACGGCGCGGCGCAGCGCCTCGTCGTCCTGGTCGTGGCCCAGCAGGATGTTCTCGCGCAGCGTCTCGTCGAACAGCGCCGCATCCTGGCTGACGGTCGAGAACTGGTCGCGCAGCACGCCCAGCTCATAGTCGCGCAAGGCCACGCCACCCAGGGTGATCTGCCCCGATTCCGGGTCGACCAGCCGGGTCAGCAGGTTGAAGACCGTGGATTTCCCCGCCCCCGAAGGCCCGACCAGCGCGGTGGTCCGGCCCGCCTCGGCGGTAAAGCTCAGCCCGTTCAGCACCGGGTGGTTGGCATAGGCCAGCCGCACGTCCTGAAAGCGGATCGTGGTGTCGGGCGGCGGCTCGCGCCGCGGGCCCGAGGTGATGGTCGGCCGCAGGTCCAGCACGGCATAGATGCGCTCCAGGCTCGCGGCGGCGACCTGCCAGGTGCCGGTCAGCGCCCCCAGCCGGCGCAGCGGCTGGAAGGCCAGCGCCATGGCGGTAAAGAAGGACATGAAATCGCCCACCGTGCGCTCGCCCCGCGTCACCTCGGCACCGCCAAGCGCCAGCACGCCGATAAAGCCCAGGCCGGTGACGACATCGACCAGCGCCGGCACGGTGGCGCCGATGCCGGACATCTTGACCTCGGCCTGGCGGATGCGGGTGACGATCTGGGCAAAGCGGCCGGCCTGGTAATCCTCCATCCGGTTCAGCTTGACGGCGTTGATGCCGTGCAGCACCTCGTCCAGCCGGGTGGCGCGCTGGCTGGCGTTGACGCGGTTCTGCCGCATCTTGCGCCGGATATAGCGCTGCACCACCAGCGTCGGCAGGATCAGAAGCGGCGCCCCCACCAGCGCCGCCATGGTCCACCAGGGATCGACGGCCAGCGCCACCCCGAACAGCGACACCAGCGAGACCATGTCCCGCCCCGCGCCCGAGATGAAGGTGGTCCAGACCCCCTGCACCGCCATGGTGTCGCCCTGCACCCGCTCGATCAGCGCGCCGGGGGGGTTCTGCTGGAAGAAGCCGCCGTCCAAGGTCATGATATGGCGCAAAAGGTCGGTCTGCATCGAGGTCGAGACCGCCAGCGAGACCGAGGTCATCAGGCTGCGGTTGACGACGAAGGTGGTGGCGCGGATCAGGAACAGGCCAAAGATCGCGCCGCCGACCCACCAGATCGCATCGGTGTCGCCGCCGACGAAGACCCGGTCGAACAGCGGCTTCAGCATCCAGCTGAGCATGCCCAGGGTCGAGCCCTCGATGACCAGGAACAGCAGCGCCAGCAGGATGCGGCCCCAGTAGGGCCGCAGATAGTCGCGCCACATGCGGGCGAACAGATTGGCCGTCCTGTGAAGTCTGTCCGCCATCGCATCCCCGATCCTCGGTCAGGGCAAGGGATAAGGCGCAAGCCGCGCGGGGGCAAGCCGCCCGCGGCGCAGTGCCCCGGCGGGCCCTGCCGAAGGCCCCGCCCGGCCCTTTCCGTTTCCCAAATGCCCATATCC
>NZ_JRKO01000119.1 GCF_000763885.1 Paracoccus versutus
GGGGGGGGGGGGGGGGCGGGGGGGGGGGGGGGGGGAGGAGGGGGGACGCGCAGGGCCGGGGCGGGGGGGGCGCCGCCGTGCCCCCCCCCGCCACGGCCTCGACGGCCACGCCCAGCGTCACGTCGCCCAGCCGCAGCCGCATCCCGTCGCACAGCGCGGCGCTGCGGCCCGGTCCCAGCGGCTCGGCCGCCGCGTCGATGAACAGCCCGCCCGAGCTGGTATCGGTGACGGTCCAGCCCTCGGCCGTGGCCTCGACGATGCAATGGCGGCGCGAGACGAACATCTCGGGGTCGTCGATCTGCCAGTCGCAGCCCGGCTCGCGCCCCAGCACCGCCCGGCCGCCCTCCAGCCGCAGCTCGGGCCGGGGCTGGGGAACGGGGCTTGTGAGGACGGTGAGGCGCAGGGTCATCAGGCGGCCTGCCTTTCGTCCAGCGGCAGGCGCAGGTCGTCGCGGTCCCGCGCGGCGCCGTCGCCCAGCCAGCCGGTCCGCCCCAGCGCCATGCCCGCGCCCAGCCGGGGCGGCGGCACCTGGGGCGCGGCCAGCACCAGCCGCAGGTCGAAGCCGATCTCTTCGCCCATGGCAAAGCGCAGCAGGCGGCGCAGCGCTGCCCGTTCCGGGCCGTCCTCGGCCAGCCGGCGGTATTGCGCAAGGCCCAGCGGGCCGACGGTGATCTCGGCCCGCGCCTGCGGCTGGTAGACCCGCGGACCCAGCATCGCGCCCCGGCCCAGCCCGGCATGGGCGCGGCCAAGGCGGCTGGCCAGGGCGGCGGGGATGTCCTGCCAATAGGGCACGAACTCGGCCACCCGCACCGGCGCGTCCAGCAGGTCCGACAGCAGCGCCGCCAGCGTCTCGGGGCTGCGGACCTGGCTGGCCAGCCCGGTGGCGTGGCGCAGGACCGGCGCAGGATCGTCGAGCGCTTCGGCGATGCCGGGCAGGCCGAGGCCCGCCAGCGCCGCGATCATTGCCGCCAGCCGGCCCTCGCGCCCGTGGTCGGCGGCGATGGCGGGCTGCGCCTCGGCAAAGGCGCGGTAGTAAAGCGCCATCATCCGGTGCTGCAGCAGGTTGCAGAACTCCAGGAAGGCGCGATCCGCCCCCGGTTCCGGCAGGGCGGAGCCGGCGAACCAGCGTTCGGACATGCGTTCCAGCATGCGCCGGCTAAGGTGCAGCGGCATCGGGCCTTCGGGGCCGAACAGCCCGGTGATCTCCAGCGCGATGCGGGCGGGGCCGTCGCCCTCGGCGGGGCTGAAGCGCGCGACCTCGCAGGCGGCGGGGCCCAGCCGGATCTCTTGCCCCAGCCGCGCGGGCTCCTGTTCCGGGCCGCCGGCATGGCCAAAGCGGCGGCCGGGCGATTCCAGCCGGCGCATCAGCGCGAAGGCCTCGATGCCGGGGGGCGGAGGGGGTTCCGGCGTCAGATCCGGGGGCGCAGGCCGGGCCGCATCGGCCATGACATCTCCTCCTGTTTCTGCACAAGGCGGGTGCGGGTGCGCACGAAGCTGTTGACCGAGGCGTGGCGCGCGAACAGCCGGTCCAGCAGCGCCGGCAAAAGCAGCCGGCTGGCCCCGGCCAGCGGCGCCTCGTCGATTTCCAGCGTGATCTCGGTGCCGCGGCCGAAGGCCAGCGGGCCGGGCAGGTCCAGCCGCTCGATCACCGGGCGGCTGGCGACGGCGGCGACGGCGCGGGCGTGGCGGGCCAGCCGCGGATCGCCGCGGTCGGCGTAAAGCGCCAGCAGCGCGCAAAGCGGCGCGCCGTCGCGCCCGGCCTCGGCCAGCGACAGATGGCCAGAGGCAAGCTGCGCCACCAGCCGCCAGGTCAGCTCGTCCAGCCCCGCCGCGCCGCTTTGTCCGGCCATCGGCGGCGCGCCCGCCAGCGCCGGTTGCGGCCGGCGCATCGGGCCGACCAGATCCACCCGCATCACCGGCTCGCCGCCCTCGGGCGTCAGCCGCGGCGTGTCGTCCAGGATCGGCAGGTCGCGATTGGTGCAAAGCGCGCGGATGTCCAGCCGGCGCGGCATCCAGTCCCCGGCGCGCGAGACCGAGATCCACAGGTCGTGCCCGGCATGGGAACTGCGCATCTGGCCGCGCCGGATCTCGTCGGTGGCCGGCCGGCGGGGGCGGCGCTCGGCCCACCAGAGCGGGCCGGGATGGCGCGGCGCCTCGGGGGCATGGGCGGGGCAGAGCAGCCCGTCCGCGCCCTCGCGGTCGGCATCGGCGACGCGGACCAGGCGATAGACCTCGAAGTCGCGGGTGCGGGCGCGGTCGGGGTGGACCGGATGCGCCGTGGCCCGCGCGTCGAGTTCGACGAAATTGCATTCCTTCTCGAACAGGTTGACCAGCGGCACGGCGAAGAGCCGGAAATCGTCGCGGCCCAGCCCCTCCAGCAGCGGCTCGGGGCGGGAAAGCGGCACGGCAAGCTCCAGCGCCACGCCTTCGCCGCATTGCCGGGCGGCGGGGGCGAGCCCCTCCAGCCGCAGATAGTGAAAGCGTTCCGGCATCAGGAAATAGTCGCGCAGCAGCCGGAACCCCTCGAAGCTGGGGCGCAGGCGGGGGGTCAGCCCCTCGTCGTCGCCGGTGCCCACCAGGCCGGGCCGGCCGAGGGAAAGCGCCTGCGCACCCGGCCGGGCGGGACGGGCCAGCGCGCCCAGGCCGCTGCCGAAGATGGCGTCGAACAGCGCCCCCGCCCGCGCGCTGCCGGCAAAGCACAGGTCGAGCCTATCCAGCGCCAAGGCTGACAGCGCGGCCGGTCCCGTCGCGTGCAGGCCGATGCGGATGCCCGCCTCGGCCCCCGGCGCGGCAAGGCCGGCGGCGGCCAGCGCGCCGCGGTCGGGCAGGTAATCGGCCGCCCCCAGTGCCAGCGGCCAGAGCGTGACCGCCTGCGCAGTGGCATAGGTGGCGCGGGTGGCCAGACCTTCGCGCACAGCGGCGATGAAGCGGCTGCCGCGCGGCACCGGATGCCCGCCCGCCATGGCCTGCACCTGCGGGCCGGGCTGCAGCACGCCGATGCCCATGGCCGGCCCCGGCGCGGCCAGGTCGGGCCAAAGCGCATCCAGCACCCCGGCGGCGAAACGCTGGCCCTCGGCCTCGACCTTCATCCGCGTGCGGGCGGCCAGGAAGGCCACGCCCTCCAGCAGCCGCTCGACATAAGGGTCGGGGCAGGGCACGGCGTCCAGCGACAGGTTGCGTGCCACGTTGGGATGCAGGGCGGCGAATTCGCCGGCCAGCACGCGGATATGGTCCAGTTCGGCCTCGTAGGCGGCAAGGAAGGCGCGGTCCATCAGCCCTCCTCCAGCACCGTGGCGGCGGCGCCCGTGTCAAGGTCGATGGTGGTCAGCAGCCGCAGCCGTTCGGGCGCGGGGGCCATCAGCAACAGCCCCTCGATGCGCACGCGCAGGCCGGTGCGGGTGCCGGGCTGGACGGTGACGCGGATGGTGTCGCGGCGCAGGCGCGGCTCGAACACCGCCAGCACCTCGCGCAATTCGCGCGCCAGCGCCTCGTGGTCGAAATCGCCCGCGCGCCGCCCGGCAAAGGCGGGCACGCCGTAATTCAGCACCGAGGCGCGGACATGGGGGAAATCGGCCAGCATCTCGGCCGGATCCTCGGCGCCGCCGGCGATGCCGGGGGGTGCGGCGCGGCGCTCGGCCGGGGTCAGCAGATAGCGCACTTCCAGCCGCTCGATGCCGAACAGATCCTCGATGTCGCGACGCACCGCCTCGCGCAGCACCTCGGGCGTGACCAGGATGCCGCGTTCCTGCAGGGCGGCGCGGCGGGCCTGCAATTGCGCCAGCGCCGCCAGGTCGCGCGCCTGGTCGGGGTCGAGCCCATCCCGCCCCTCGCCCGCAAGCAGCGCCGCCAGCCGGGCGGGGCCGTGGCGGGCGGCCAGCGCCGCCTCGCGCCGGGCGAGCTCGGCCGTCATGGCGGGCAGGTCGTCGATCAGCCGGTCCCACAGGCTCGGCTGCACCTCCTCGCGCCGCGCCTGGAGGGGCGTGGCGGTGCGGGGGCGGTCGGGGG
>NZ_JRKO01000120.1 GCF_000763885.1 Paracoccus versutus
TCATGCCGCGATTACCCTGATTTCCAAGCCCTTCCGACGCCCGATTTCGGCCAGGCCGAGGATGTTGAAGGGCTTGCCGTCCATCACCAGCCGGTCGGCGGTGGTGATCTGCGCCAGCGGATAGCGGATCAGGAACACGGCCCGGTTATTGTCCATCTCGCCGGGGCCGGTCAGGAACTCGGTCGTGGTGGCCTCTTTCAGTTCGGCGCGCGTGGTCAGGATCGGCACCCAGCTTTCCCGCGCGATGCCGTAATCATCAACCGGCGCAGTCTTACGCTCGATCTGGATAAGGTGCTGTAGTTTCCCGGCGCGCATTAGCTGACCTTCCACCGCAGGGCTGCCCGCAGCGCAATCACCGCATGGGCGAAGGATAGTGCGGACGCAGGATCAGGCACCCAAGCCATGGCCGGGCGCTCCCATTCGTCCACCTGCATACCATCCACGCGCGGCGCATCCATCAGCGCCAGCATGGCCGCGCTGGTGATCTGGTGCGCAATGTCCGACTGGTCGGCAGCGGTCCAGACGTGCAGCTTCATGGCGATTTCCGCCACCACCTGCCCGCCCGACGCGCGCCCGAGAATGTCCACCTGCGCAGGTGCCATGATGATAACCGGCGCATCCTCGGGCCGGGCAATACTAGCACGGATGCGCTCGGGTGTGATATGCGCGGCAACGCCGGGTGCGGCGATCAGCGCCAGCCGCACGGCGCGTTGCAGTTCCATGTCGGCGCTCATTTCGTGGCCTCGCGGAAGGCTTTGCGCATCCGGCGATTGATGCGCTGTTCAAGGCGGCGGCGGTTCAGACGCCATGCCGGGTTGAAGAACGGCTGGGCAGGCATGGTGCCGGTGGTGGTGCCGTCCCTGTGCATCCGGGGCTTGGTGCCGCCCTCGACAAGATGCGCATGGCGGGCATCGCTATCCCCTGCCGTCACCAGCACCTCGAACGGGCCTGCCGTGCGTTGCCCGCCATCGGTGGAATGGGGCGGGGTCGTCTCGCCGGGGCCGGTGACGTGGATACTTTCGATCAGATCGCCCGTGCGCCTGGACGATTCTGCAAGGGCGCGCGCATCATCCGCGATGACATGACCAGCTTTCACCAGTTCGGCGCGCAGTTCGGCGGCAACGTGATCCTTGATCGCAGCCAGCTTCCGCGCCAGTTCCTTGGAACCCGTCACCAGCTTAGCCATTGGCGGTGCCCTCCACCTCGGGCACGTAGCCGAGAACCTGCCGCTTGATACCTGACAGCAGATCGGTGACGCCGAAAGGAAGCTGATAGGCGCTGGCAAAGGTGACGGCCTCGCGGGCCTCATACTGATGCGCGATCAGCATCAGGGCGGCTTGCAGCATCAGCGGATTGTCTGCGTCGAAAGGCAAGCCGGTATAGGACGCCACCCACGCCTCGGCCACGTTGCCGTAGTGGGTCAAGATCGCGTCGTCGGCGGCTTCATCCGGCAGGAAGTTCAGATGCGCCCGGACAAGGGCAAGGGGGATTGGCATAACGGGTCACTCGCAAACATACACGGTTCATAAGTGGGTATGATTTTACCACGTTGCAACCATAACAAAAAGTTATATTCGGCCTATCTTGCGCGCGCCTCCCCCCGCCGGTTCCCGAGATAGGGCGAAAGTTCAGACCCACCCCCTGGCCCCTAGTTCCAGTTAGGTCAGCGCCTAGACCAAAGTGAACATTTCACAGGAACCATCGCCACATTATCCATTTGAAAACGCAATAGAATCATGCTCAAGATTCTGACGGGTCTGACTGGCGGGCAAGTGTGTGCATACAGCCGCTAAGCAAGATCGGCGATGCTTGGCTGCGAAGGGTCAGAGTCCAGCAGGCCAACATATATCACCGAATAGCTGGCTCTTATCCTACCGACGACAAAGACGGAGTAAGCTACCATGCATCAGATTGTGAGAGGTTTCCTGCGACACGTCGCTTTGCCGGTCGGAGTTGGTTTGTTAATCCTATGGCTGGCGCACATGTTGGGGCTTTAGCAGCACCTATGCCACAGGTTGAAGCGCCTCGGCAGCCGTCGCACCTTTGCGAAGGCGATAATGAATAGTGACGGGTTTTAACCCGAGGCGCTGCGACCAGTCCCTTACGGTTCTAGTTTCGCCGTTATGGGTAATCCACCGGGGCTGCCTGCTTTTCTGTCCAGTAGGTAGCTTATCGGGTGAAAGGGCTTCCTCGACAGATAAGCCATTCTTGAGCCGGGCGCAAATAGTATGGGGTTGAAGGTTGAGGCGTTCGGCCCATTCGTTAATAGTAAGGGTTTCGCCTTGGTGAGTCAGCGTCTTTCCCGGACGGCTTGGCTTTTTCCTTACGCTGAATAGCTGATCAATTGTCGGCGCATTGGCAATCTGCTTCCGCATCCGCTCGATAACAGAATGCATATCCAGACCGACAAGGGCGCAGACCTCGGCTAGATCAGCGCTTGGTGTCGTAAGGTAGTTGCGGGCGTCCTCGGTCATGCGCAGGCGCGTGTCCCTATTCCCGAATCCTCCAGGAACGCCATGCAGGGCATCTTGGATCGCCAGTAACAGAACCTCTTGCCAAAGGTCTTTCTCACTCATCGGCTTGCCGTTCCTGGCGCTGTTTTACGCTGTTGTGGCAATGGGCGCAGAGGGATTGGAGATTATTCCAATTTAGCAGCAGGGCCTTGTTTCCCCGATGCCTGACCTTGTGGTCAACGTGTTCAGCATCGGCACCGCAGAAAGCACAGGTCGGATGAAGGCGCAGAAATTCGGCCCGCAGCTTGCGCCATTCGCCGTTGTAGCCCCGTTGCGATGCCGTTGGCCGGGTGCGGTCATACCGGCGCTTGCGTTCAAGCTGGCGGGCTTGCTGGCAAGCGCAGAGGACGCCATGGGGCACGATAGCACCGCAACTGCACAACCTTGGGGGCTTAGGCATTGTGGCGGGCTTTCAGGGCGCGCAGGGCGTGGCGGTCAAAGTCAGGATCAAGGCCGGCTTCTATGTTCGCCTGGCGCTGGTCTTGGCTCATGTGGTGCTTGGGCTGGGGGTCGCCATTGCTGGCGGCTTCCATGGCCTCTAGCCGTTCGAGGCGGGCGCGTAGGATCGCGTCAATCTCTGCCGGCGATGCCCGCCAGACCTCGGACGGGGGCCATTCGAGAATCGTAGTCCCGAATTTGAAAAGCTCGGTCAGATACTCGCGCAGGGTGATGGGCTTGGCGGTGGTGGCCTTGGGCGCTTCCTGGGGCTGGGGCAGCAGGTTGCCCAGCAGGTCGAGGCAAGCCGCTTGCGCATGACCGAGGAAGGGCGCAAGCGGCTCTTGGGCCGCAGCCGTCAAAAGGAAACCGGCTGCGGCCCTATCCGTGGCGGTGGCGAGTATCACCGCACGGATTCCGGTATAAGTCTGGCGCATGACGGAATCCCATGCGCCAGGGATGCCGCCCGGAAGGTTGTCCAAGGCGACAGCAGCCCGCAGGGACGCCCTCAGCGTCACGGCATGGTTGCCGTGACGCAGGGTCGTTTCATGTGCGGGCGCTAGGGCCATTAGGCAGCCACGCGCAGCTTCACAAAGCGGTCGGCATGGGTCAGGTCGGCACCCACGCGCTTGCGGGCGATGAACCGCACCTGCCCCTTGGTGCCCAGCGTGTAGGGGTCGCGCAGAATCGACATCTCCACCCGGTCAAAGATGCGATAGCCCGACATATCGCCGAACATGATAGGTGCGGTGCCAGCCGCCACGTTGTCCATGTCGGGCATTTCCACGATGGGATTGCCCAGCAGGCGCAGCACGCCGCCGTCTTTCGGATCGGTGACAAGATACTGCCCTTGCGCATCCTTGAACTTGCGGATGGTCGCCAGCGTGTTGCGGTTCATCAGCCAGACCGCGTTGCGGGCGTGGAATGACGGAATGGCGTGCTGCATGGTGATCAGCACATCCATCGGGTTCGCTGCCGGGAAGTTCGCGGCAGCGCCGGTCTTGACCTCGGCAATGCC
>NZ_JRKO01000121.1 GCF_000763885.1 Paracoccus versutus
TGCTGCGCCGCGTCCAGTTGCGCGGACAGGGTGCGCAGTTGGTCAGCGGCTTCGCCATAGCCCCAGGCGTCAAGCTGGCCGATAGCGCCGCGCATCGCCATGCCCGCGCTGGCGGCTTCCTCGG
This sequence comes from Paracoccus versutus, assembly GCF_000763885.1. GTDB lineage: Bacteria > Pseudomonadota > Alphaproteobacteria > Rhodobacterales > Rhodobacteraceae > Paracoccus > Paracoccus versutus. The sequence goes on from NZ_JRKO01000121.1 coordinate 125, forward strand.
CCAAGCGCTGATAAGCCCCGTCAAGCTGGTGCAGGCTATCAGCCTGGGCGTCCACTACGTCCCGGCTCTTGGCAAGCTCATCATAAAGCTCATTGCCGAGGATCGCGCGGCCCTCGGCCTCATTGTCAAAAATTTCATCCAGCTTGTCGCGAAAATCGACCAGTTCAACCGCAGCGTCGGCAATGGCGATCACCGCGCGCTTGCCGAAGGATTCGACACGCGCGGTCAGTTCACTAAACCGGCGGTCAAGCTCGGCGGCTTTGTCAATCAATTCCGCATCCAGCACCGCGCCGGTTTCATGGGCGCGTTGAATCATCGCGCGCAATGCCGGCTCACCCAGGCCGATAAGAGCGCTGAATTGCTCACCACCGGAACCGCCAAAGATTTCTTCCAAGAGGAACGATTGGCCGGCTTGGTCGAAGTTTTTCAGCTTTCCGAGAATCTCGGTCAAGGCGGCCGAGGGGTCTTTCAGTTTCTCTTTCAGCGTCTCGGCGGAATATCCCAGCTTCTTGAACGCCTCGGCACCCGCGCCCGTGCCATCAAGGAAAAACTCACCAGCGCGAATATGAAGCTCTTTAATCCCATCGGTTAGCGCATCAATGCTAATCCGGTTCTGATCGGCCACAAATTTCCATTCCTGAAAAACGGTCGTGGAAACGCCTGCCCGCTCGGCTTCATTCCGAAGATTGGCAACCTCTTTCGTGGTGCTGGCGATGCTTTGGCTGATCTGATCCAGACCACCAACAGCAATGCCACCGGCCACGCCACCAAGGAACGCGCCGCCGATTCCTTTGAGCGATGCCGGAATGCCGTTGAAGGCTTTTCCGATCCTGCCGCCGATGCCCTCATATTCCGAGGCGATCTTATTGGCATTCTGCTTTGCCAGCCGTTCCATGCGCTGCGATGCGCGCTGTTGCTGGACAATCGCCCGATTAAAGTCTTTTTCCCATTTGGCGACATTTGCCTCAAGCTTGACCAGCAGGCCGGTTTCATCAAGTGCCATTGTAAACAGTCCTATCGTTACGCTGCTTTCAGCAGGTCAAAAATATCGTCGCGGGAATAAAGCCCGCCTTGGTCGTGATCGGTAATCGCGCTAGAAACGGCCATACTGGCGGCAATAGCGCCGTCAATGTGGCCGCGCTTCTGGTCGGCCTTGTCCATCCAAATCATGCCAGCCTTGTTCGTCACCGCCGCAACGCCGTCGAAATGGTTGCGCAAGATCGGGTGCCCTTCGTGCCGGATTAGACGCCCATTCACCGCGCGGATAAGCTCGCCATTGGCCGGCCCCATCGTTGCCGAACCTTGGCGCATCTCCACCATGGGAACGCTATCGGCCAGCAGTTCCGCAGCGGTGGCGCGAAAGCGCCACGGGTCATAGCGCACCTGCCGCACGTCATGTCTGGCACAGATTTCCTTTATCACCTCGGCCACGGCCTCTTGCGTCACCACCGGGCCGGGCACTTCAATCAAGTGCCCATCCTTCACCCATTGGCGATAAGGCACCTGTTCCAGCCGTTCGCGATCTTCCAGCCCCTCAGACTGCACAAAGAACCAAGGCTTGATTGTGATTTTCCCATCATACTTGCCGCCATCGTGCCGCCATGCTGCGACGATTGCCGCAAGATCGCCGCTTTGGGCATAATCCACGCCAAGATAGCAGGGAAATTCCTCAAGGTCGGATTCATAATCGACCGGATCGCCGTTCTTATCAAGCTCCACATCGAAAGCGCCAGCGTCGTATTCATCGAAATTAAACAGCGGCGACGTGGAGTTACCCAGCCATTCATTTAGGGCCAGTTGCCGGAAAGCGTATCCCTCAATCGGATCATGCTGCGCAGTAATTGCATCATCGCGCATCTCATCCAAAAGCGGATAACCGTATCTCATGCCGGGGTTGACCTTGTGCCAAACGGCTTCATCTAACCAATCGTCGCCTTCCTCGGGCTCAAAGATAATAGGCAGCTTGGACGGGTTCACAATCTTCCCCAGGGCAATATCGCGAAAGAGGGAATAGCGCTCATACGCAAAGCCATGCCGTCCCCGTCCCGCAGTTGTGCAGGTGACAAATAGCGCGCCGCGCTTCCTGCGCCCGGAATACATTGCTTCCCAGAGCTTGCGGTTCTTCCAGATATGCACCTCATCGCACATAACAAAGGTCGGGCTGGTGCCGTGGAATTTATCGCCGTCCGAGGTGGTGGTTTCCAAAATAGAGCCATCCAAATGGCTTTGAATGGATTTCGTGCCAATCTTGGGATTATTGACGCTCACCACGTCAGACAGGTTCTTATCAGCGCGGATAATTCCAAGAGCTTCAAGAAAGCCGATTTCAGCCTGTTTGCGGTCAGCTGCGCAGAAATATGCCTGCCCTTGCGGCACGGCTTCCGGCCCCAGCAGGTGCAGCAGCGCCAGCGCGGCGGCGGTCGAGGTCTTGCGGTTGCCGCGTGGAACCTGCAACCAGACATCCTTGACAATGCGCTTACCGTCCGGGTGACGCGGGCCATAGATACGCCGAACAATGCGCTCAAGCCATGGGTCAAGCTGGAACGCCATGCCCGGCAAGGTGCTTTGCGGATGCGACAGGGATCGCAGGAATTGAACCGCCTGCTCGCCATATCCGAACGGGTCATCAATAGGCGAGTTGTCGAATACCCAATGCGGATAGGTGCTGGCGCTCATCGGCGGAAACTCAAGGGGTTCGGGCGCGCATTCGGGTCGGGCTGGTCAGGTGCAGCGCCAAGCCGGGCGCGGCTGACAGGATCAAGCCCGAGGTTCGCCGCAAGCTGGCGCGCGGAAAGAATGGCGCGGTTCAGAATGCCAAACGTCACCTTGTCGATAACGCCACCGGCCTGCTTCCGCTCGGTTTCGATCTGGCGGATATAGCCGCGCGCGATGCACAAATCTTCCACCAGCCCCAGATCGGCTTTGCAGATCAGCTTGCGCGCGATCAGCATGGGAAGGATGCGCTTCCATTCCTGCACCGCGTAAGGCGAGAAATAGGCCGGGGCCTTGGGTGCCTTGGTCAGCGGCTCTTGGTCGGGATGCACGGCAGGCTTGACGCCGCGCAGGTGCTTGCTCATGCCGCCACCTGTTGCACCTGGGCGTTGAAGTTCGCGGCATAGACAGCGCGCATGAAGCCCATGGGCGTGACGCTACGGGCGTTCGCTCGATCACGGCCCTTGCCTGCCATGTCGCGGATTACGTTTGCCTGCGCCGGGCCAGGCAGCGCGGCCTTGGGCGGCATAATGAAACCGCCGCCCGTCCAAAGGCAGGTTTTCTTGGTGTAGTGTTCCGAGGGTGCGAGCTGGGAATAATCGCACGGGTCAAAGCAATGATCAGGCTCGCGCCAATAGGTGCTGATTGTGCTGCGCGGGTTCTCGATCAGATACGGCACCTCGAAAAACTCGGCCCATTCGGCGGCAATGGCGAAAAGCTCGATTGCATCCGAAAGCGCATGAAGCCCCTTGCCCTTGAACCAACGTGCGCCAGAACAGGCCAGATCATCGCAGGGCGGAAAGGCAGCAAAAAACCGGCAGCGCTGCACCATGTCGCGGGTCGGCTTCCAGCGCCGGGCATCAGCCTGGACAAAGTGGATATTGCCCTTGCTGAAATTACCGGGGTGCTGAATGTCGATGCAATAACAATCCCAGCCCGCAGCCGCGAAGGGTTCGGCGGATTTGCCGGAAAGCTCGTAAAGGAAGATCGCAACGGGTTTCATGCCGCGATTACCCTGATTTCCAAGCCCTTCCGACGCCCGATTTCGGCCAGGCCGAGGATGTTGAAGGGCTTGCCGTCCATCACCAGCCGGTCGGCGGTGGTGATCTGCGCCAGCGGATAGCGG
>NZ_JRKO01000122.1 GCF_000763885.1 Paracoccus versutus
CCTCCAGCGTCTGCGCGGCGGCGGGCAGGGCGGCAAGCCCGGCCGCCAGCGCGGCGAGGCCAAGCCCGCCGATATGGGTCTTCTTCATGGTGCTCCTCCCTGAGCCTGGTGATGCATCGCGCCGCACCGCAGGTGCGGCCGGTTGCGGGATTTCGAAAGATGGGCTGTGCTGGCAAGCGACCCGCGGCGATCCCGTGGGGAAGGCCGGACGGGTGCCGTCCTGCGGCGGGCCGGGCGCTTTGCCTGCCCCCGTCATTCCCCGCGGCGGGGAAGCGTCCGGGACAGGCAGGCCTGGCCATGCGGTCCCCCTGGGCCCTGAAGGGCCGGGGGGACCGCGGTTTTCAGAATTCGGGGCTTGCGGCGCGATAGGCTTCCAGCGCCTGCGAGCCTTTCTTGCCCTGCGCGTCCATCCGCGCCGCCCAGTCCTGGACGACCGGCTCCAGCGCCGCGTCCCAGCGGGCGCTTTCCTCGGCGGGCAGGTCCACCGCCTTGAAGCCGGCATCGGCGACGATCTGGTCGCGGATCTGGCTGTCCTCGCGATCCTGCGCCGCGCAGGCCGCCTCCTGGGCCATGGCGGCCGCCTCGGTGAAGATGGCCTTCATGTCCTCGGGCAGCCGGTCCCAGCCCTTCTTGCTCATCGCGTAGATCACGATGCCCGAGCCCAGCCGGGGGCCGCCGACGGCGTTGTGCAGCACCTCTTCCAGCTTGTAGGGCGTGACGCCGCCAAAGGGGTAAAGCGCGCCGTCGACCGTGCCGCGGCTGATCGAATCATACATCTCGCTGGACTGGATGCGGACGGGCACGCCGCCTAGGGCGCGCACGGTCTTGTCCATGGCCTCGCCGGTCACGCGCAGCTTGAGGCCGGCCATGTCTTCCAGCCGCTCGACCTGCTTTTGCGAGGTCATGACCTTGTAGGGCGACAGCGTCAGCACGAACAGCGGATGGATGTCGAGCGCGTCGAACTCTTCCTGTGCCAGGAAGCCGCCGGGCTGGCTCAGGTGCCAGAATTTCGCGGTGCCCTCGCAAGAGGTGGAATAGCCGCCGGGAAGCTCGACCACCGCGCTCAGCGGGAACTTCTCCTGCGCATAGGAGGGCGCGATCAGCGAGACATCGGCCAGGTTCGAGCTGAGCACCGCCAGCGAATCCTTGCCCAGCTGGGCGGCGGGATAGACGTTCCATTTCACCGTCCCGCCGCTTGCCTCGACCACCGCATCGGTAAAGATCCTGCCGCCTTCCTCCCACATCAGATGGCTGGCGGGCAGGAAATGCGCGAACTTGAAGGTGGTTTCCTGCGCCATGGCCGGTGCGGACACCGACATCATGGCTGCGACCATGAAACCGAAACACTTGTGCGACATGACGACCTCCCATTGTTGTCGCGATGCGGCCCCTTTTCAGGGCTCTCTGGTTGTTGAGCCTGCGATGTCTTCCCAGCGCTCCAGCTCGGCCAGGACCTGGGCGATGTCGGCGCGGATGTAGTCGAGCGCGTCCCGGCCCAGCGGCAGGCGCAGGGGCGGCTCGGCCTCGGCGGCGATGCGGCAGAGCGCGGGGCCAAGCAGCGCCGGATCGTTGGGCTGCTTGCCGTGCCGCGCCGCGGTATAGCCGCGCAGCGCCGCGCCCAGCTCGGCGTAATCCTCGATCTGCGAGAAGCTGGTATCCAGCGACGGTCCGGCGAAATCGCTGCGAAAGCCGCCCGGCTCGACGATCGTCACCTTGATGCCCAAGGGCGCCACCTCCTTGGCCAGCGCCTCGGAATAGCCCTCGACCGCGAATTTCGCCGCGCTGTAGAACGAGAAGCCCGGCGCGGCCGCGAAGCCGACCATCGAGGAGAAGTTGATGACATGGCCGCGCCGGCGCTTGCGCATGCCGGGCAGCACGGCGCGCACCATCTCGGTGGTGCCGAAGAAGTCCACGTCGAAGAGCGGGCGGTATTTCTCGGCCGGGGTTTCCTCGGCGGTCGAGGCCAGGCCGTAGCCGGCATTGTTCACCAGCACGTCGATGCCGCCGAAGGCCGCCTCGGCCTTGGCGACGACGGCGGGAAAGCGGGCATGGTCGGCGGCGTTCAGGTGAAAGGACCGACAGCGGTCCGGGAATGCCTGGGCCAGCGGGCTCTGGCCGTCTGCGGCCAGGACGGTGACGACGACATTGTCGCCCTGCGCCAGCGCGGACTGTGCCAGCGAATGGCCCAGCCCCTTGTCGGCGCCGGTGATCAGCCAGGTTTTCATTTCATCCCTCCCCCGAGGCGTGCCGATGCGTTTCCAGCCGGCTTGCGTCCCTGGACAGATTGATTAGCAGAATCGTTTCGCAAATCAATAGTTAATTTTGCTGTGCAGAATCTGTTCTTGCAAATTTGCGGGTGAGGAAACCTAGCCGGCACGACGGCTTGCCCTCTGCCGCCGGGGTCGGAAGCAGGAAGCGGCGGCCAGCGCCAGGCTGTTCGGTTTCATGTCGTTTCCTCCCGCTTCGCGGATCGTCGCGATTTTCATGCGCAGGGGTCGGTCCCGCCCCTGCGTCTGGTATCGCCACCGATTTTCGTGGAAATGCCGCGCTGTAGGCCAGAACAATCTCGGCAGGCCGAAGCGATGCAGGCTATCGGGAAAACCTGGGGGCCGCGATCAGGCCGAGGCGGGGGGCCAGAAGCTGCGCCGTCAGCACCGAGGCCGCGCGCCCCGGCACCCTGCCCTGTGCGGTGGCGATCAGGATCTGGCGCTTGGCCCAGGGCTCGTCCCCCCGCACGACCGCGACCTCGCCAAGCCTGTCGCGATAGATCAGGCATTCGGGCTGGATGGTCATGCCCAGCCCGGCCTGCACCAGGCTGGTCGCCACCCCGCCGCTGCGCCCCATGCGACCCGGTTGCGAAGGGCCGAAAGGCGGGCGAGGCGCGTGGCCGGGCCGGTAATCTGGGCCTGTGGTGGCCGCCTTCTCAGCCGACCGCATCCTGCAGGAAGGCGGGCGGGGTGACGGCGCGGCGCCGCTCCAGGTCGACGGCAAGCATGTCATGCGCGACATGGGCCAGCGCCGTGCCATCCGCGGCTTCCAGGCAATGCCATGTGGAGAAGATCTTTGCGCCCACCTGCGAGATGCGCGAGCGGACGCGCAGGACGGTTCCGGGCGGGCAGGGCCGGTGGACGGGCCGGACCGAGCTTTGCGCCGCCATCCGGCCGATCCCGGTGTCGCGGGTGAACTCCGGCGTCAGGCCGGCAAGGGCCAGCCGGTCATACATGCCGTGGCCGACCCGCCGGATGATGGTTTCGTAAAGCAGCGCGCCCCTGTGGTCCAGGTCGTCGGGACGCACCGGGCCGGACATGGTCAGGTGGTCGCCCGGCCGGCTCGTCGCCGCCAGCTTGGCCAGGATGTCGCCGCGCGGCAGGGCCGTGGCCAGCAGGCCGGACCGGATGGCCGGCAGGCGGCTTGCGCCGGTGCCGGGCAGGTCGAAGGCGGTGGCCGAAAGCGCGCCGGCGCTGGACAGCAGATGGACCGCGGCACCGGCATGGGGGCCATCCGCCACCCGCAGCGAGCGGATTTCGACCGCGGCGCCGGCGCGAAGTTCCCGGTGAAAGCGGATCACGCGCAGGGCGATGGCCGCCATGCCGGGATTTTCGCCGCCGGCCAGCGCCGCGACGGTCTCGGCCGCCATCTGGAAGCTGCGGGAATAGTAGCGGGCGTTCCAGTGGTCGTTGAAGTCGCATTCCCAGCTTTCGACGCGGGTCTGCAATGTCGGGACGGCGAATGCGGCCGGGTCGGTGTTGTCATCCATGCCGGTGCTTCCCAGCCTTTCCTTGGTTCTCGGGCAGTGCGCGCGCGCCCCGGCATGCCGGGGCGCCCGCGGTTTCGGTTTCGGCCCCTCGTCACATGTGGTTCGGCAGCCACATGACCATGGCCGGGAAGGCGAGCATGATGGCGATGGCGATGAGATGGGCCCAGACAT
>NZ_JRKO01000123.1 GCF_000763885.1 Paracoccus versutus
TGGGCATTTCGATCCGGAATGGTTCGATCTCGACCTGATCAACAAGGATCTGCGCAATGCGCAGCGCGCGAACGCGCGGCGCCGGCGGCATCCGCCGAGGCCGAAGGCGCAGAAGGGTTAGCTGCGCGCATATCACCGACACCTGATCGCCGGATCACCTGGTCGGGGTGATGGATTGGTTGTGACGGGTCTCCCACCGGCTTGGCCCGTCGCGATACCGCCGTGCGCTGACCATGGCCTTGGAAGCGTGAAGGCTCGGGCGTCGGCTTGGATGGCAGAGGAACAGTCGTCGAGCATCGGCGACCCGTCATTCAGCACCCGCGCCAGCGCGCCGGCTGGGATATTCGCGGCGGAGATATCCTCGGGGGCATAGGCGACGCCGAAGCCGTTAACAGGCGCATCGATCATGGCGGAGCAGTTGTTGGTTCGTCGTCCGTTCACGCAACCCCACAATTCCTGTCCGCCCTTTTCCAACCCCCAAGCATAGCGCCCCAAGCCGACAGGTCCTAAGACCTCTACGCCGCCAACCGGTTAGCCATCGCTGTCGGGCGACGTTTCGGGGTAGGCGCTGAGGGTGCCATCTCGTCTGTAATATCAAGTTTCCTCAGCGCCATGAGGGCGCTTTTCGCCATTTCCGGGGAAACCCTGTCGACGGAGGCACCGCTTGCAATTCGGATGAGTGCCTGAGTGACGGTATCCGCGCCGATCGGGGTCCCGTCCTGTGCAAGGCGCAGAATCACGCGACCGAATGTAAAGGCAATCATGTCAGGGTTATTAGTGTAAAGCAAATCATTACCCTCCTAATAATGTCAACCACCTGCGAGGAATCTCCAAGGGATGACCAATCTACAGTTGCATGTTTGCCAATGTCTTCACCCAGGGCAAGTGAGTTCAATGCACGGAAACCAGGAGAAAAAGGCATGACTCGCAGAGGTTTAGGTGAAAATATTGAAGCAAACACAACTTGGACGATAACTCGACGGGCATGAGAGCGTCTGTGGGAAATACCACAGGCGATGTTTACTTGGCCTCACGCCTGAACCCCTTGTTAGATCGATCTTAACCCTTGTTGGCGGAACCATTCGGCATATGTTGGCATATCTCGTTGCCGGCGTCATCGGAGGCATGACGTCGGCGGTTATCACTTTCGCACTGGGCCACGGCCGGGTCGCGGTACTCTCTTGTTATGTCGTCTTCGGCATCGCCGGCCTCATCGCCGCCATGCCGATGCGGCTGACTGTCTCATCCCGGGCAAAAAGCCGGGTGAGGTGGTGGGAATGCGACGCGGTGAAAGATCTGCGCAGAGCCGGATAAGTGCCGCTCCTGCAGCGATGAAGGGCGGATAGCGCCCTGGATCGCGCCGCATCCCACCGATCCGAATACCAGATAAAGATATATGTTTAACCAGCCACTCGCCTCGGATGACCGGGGCATAATGGATGATTTCATTATGCTCGGCTTCACCGTGCCCGGGCTTCCGGTTTCCGCGATCTGGCTGTTTCTTAGGATTGAATTATGACCCGTCAAAACCATAGCGGCAGGAATCTCTGCACCGATGCGACCAGCGTCTTTCACAGGTTGCTGGCTGAAACAGGCTACCCGCCCAGTCTCGAAGAGGTCGCCAGTGCGCTCGATGTTTTGCCTTCGACCATGATGTCCGTCTTTCGTAACGGGGCGCATCTTATGGAGGTGGCGGTGGAATGCGCGCTGCTGCGGCTTCACGACGGCTGCATCCGGGCCACGGCGGTGATCGACGGTGCTGACCCGATCGCCCAGCTGGAAGCACTTGCCGACGCCTATATCGGCTGGGCCATCGATCATCCGGGCGTGTTCCTGGCCTTCCATTCGCCGGCGCTCGGCGCGCTGCGGGAGAACGATCGCCTCACCCGCTTCGAGCGATCGGTGACCGTGCTGATGCAGCGGCTGCTGGTCCGTGCGAAGAAGGGCGGGCTGCTGGCCGGTGAGGACAATGCGGAAGTACTGGCGGAATTGATCCGCGCCTTCATCTGCGGTGCGCTGCACAAGGTGATGCTGGAACGCCTTCCACAGGGAAAGCCGGACCCAGAAGATTTGGCGGAGATGCGTGCGAACCTTCGGTTGCTGCTGCAGCGGCTGGTCGGATAGCTGCGACCTGAGTTCTCTTTTCCCTTCGGCCTGGTTGCGGCGACGTGATTGATGAGGGCGGGCCGATACCGCGCTTTCCATGACCGGCTTTCGAGGTGGTCGCGGCAAGCTCTTCTTGAGTTGCTGGTGTCGCGCTGGCCCGCAGACCCGGCAGGGCATCGTGCGGCAGCATGTCCTTTGAGCGAGGCGTCGGTCGACGGAGATGATCCTCGGACTCGCCGCTCGAACCATGCTCTCCGAGGAACCCGGCCTTCTCGCCCGGTAGATGCTGCGTCCCCATGTCGCGACGCCTATTGCATCCGGCCGGTCGCGGTGGCCTTGCGCCGGGCGGCACCATATTGCCGCCACAACCCCAGGGAATACAGCGCCAGCGCCGCCCAGATCAGCGGAAAGGCGATGCGTCGCGACTGGTCGAACGGCTCGCCGAAGACCAGCACCGCGCACAGAAAGATCAGCGTCGGCGCGATATATTGCAGGATGCCGACCGTGGTCAGCCGCACCAGCTTGGCGCCGTTGGCATAGAGCATCAGCGGGACGGCCGTGACCACGCCGCAACCGAGCAAGAGCAGCGTGTCGGCGCCCGCGCCCGTGCCGAAATGCGACTGCCCGGTCAGCGTCAACCAAAGCAGGATGGCCGCCGCAAAGGGGCACAGCACCAGGACCTCGAGCGTAAAGCCCTGGTTGGGACCAAGCGGCAGGCTCTTCTTGCAATAGGCGTAGAAGCCCCAGGTCAGGGTCAGCCCCAGCGCCACCAGCGGCAGGCGGCCTGCCTGCACGGTCATGATGACAACTGCGACCGCGGCCAGCGCGATGGCCGCCAGTTGCGTCCGTCCCAGGCGCTCCTTCAGCAGCACCGCCCCCAGGAAGACGCTGAACAGGGGGTTGATATAATAGCCCAGCGCCGCCTCCATCGCGTGATCGTTGATGATCGCCCAGACATAGACCAGCCAGTTGACCGAGATCAGCATCGCTGTCAGCACCGCCATTGCCAGCAGGCGCGGTGTGCGCAGCGCCGCGATCACCTCGGCCGCGCGCCCTTGCCAGATCAGCACCGCCGCCGCGATGGGTAGCGACCAGATCACCCGGTGGGCGACGACCTCGACCGGCGGCACATGCGCCAGCGCCTTCATGTAAAGCGGCAGAAAGCCCCAGAGGACATAGGTCAGGATCACCAGGACCAGGCCACGGGGGGAATCGCTGTTGGGATCGGCAGGGCTGCTCATATCGGTTGCATATGCTGCAATCCGCGGCCGTGCCAGACGTTGCGGTGCCTGGTCCGATAAGCTGGCCTCTGATCGACAATCGCCAAGGGTGAAGGGGCGCCAGAATCGCGAAAAACCTGCGTCGACCCGATCGGCCTCTGCTTTTCCGTTGGTAACAGCCCGATGGAGGATCGAGGTGGGACAAGGATATGTGCCTGAACTACATGATCCGAACCGCTGCAAGGCCAAGGAGCAGTTGAGCGCTTCGTTGGCCGACGATGACGCCCATCACCTGTTCGAGGCAGTCGTTGCCGCACTTGATGCGGAGAGGAGGTTCGATCTGCCGGCTGCTTGTATGCTCGGTAAGTCAAGGGCGGCCCCGAGCCGCCGGTCGAGAGACCGGCGACGCTGCAGCGCGGCTTCCTCAGACCGGACAGCCGTGCTTGCCGCAACGATTTGCCAGGGCTCGCCGAGACCAGGATCATCGTGGAAAGGTGGCGA
>NZ_JRKO01000124.1 GCF_000763885.1 Paracoccus versutus
GCTTACGCGGCCCCACTGGGGCCACGGTCCCCTCTTCATCGGTAAAACGGCTCTTCCTCATCTCGTCTGCTCCTTCAGATTGGGCAGACGCTACATCACGGCGAGGGAACTTCCGGGGGGCAGGTCAGCCTCACCGGTCGGTGACTGCGTTCAGCGACCTTGCGACCCGTTAGGCTGATGATCGCGCTAGAAGAAATCCTGGTCCGCGAACTCTCTTGGTCTGTCAACAATCACTGTGATGATTTGGCTGGGACGGTAGGACATTAATCCAATTTTTTCTAGCGCACTGAAATCGAACAAGTAACTGACTTTCCTTGACGATTCACGCTGAATCTGTAACACATGACTGTAACACACAACCGTTCCATGTGGTGCAGAAAATGGCCCGAGTTAGTCACCTGTTAAGACGTGGCGCGTCCTATTCCGCGCGCATCCGAGTGCCTCTTGATCTAGTGGACGTGGTGGGCAAACGTGAGCTTGTCCGCGCATTGGGAACCAGCGATGAGGTTGAAGCTAAGCGTCGCTTGTGGCCGATCATCAGCGAGTGGAACCGCCAATTTGAAGACATGCGCGCCCGCCGCGCCCTGGTCCCGTCCGATATGGAAAACGCGACATGGGATCATTATACAGAGGCGCTTGCCCGTGATGATGAAGCTCGCACCCGGCTACCCGAGAGCGCCGAGATCGAGGCTGAAAAGGCAAAGCTTATGGACCGGGTGGGGCGCGGCGAGATCGCCAGCACCGACCCCTTGGTGATCTTGGACGCTACGCTTGACCTTAAGTCAAAGCAGGAAGCCGCCGATGTCGCGTCCGACATGAGGCAAGCGAAGTTGGCCGATCTGCGGAAGCACCTGACCAAAGGCGAAACGTCGCTGATCGCAGCTGATGTTGACGACTATCTACTCCGCCACAAGCTGCTGGTGGATCGCGGAACACCTGACTGGATCAGCCTTGCCCGGCACATGATGCGCGCCGAGATCGAGGCGCTACAGCGCACCCTAGAGCGCGATAGGGGCGACTACACCGGCCATCCTGCCGATCCGCTGGTGAAGCCTGCCACCGGCCCGCGCCGCGAGGCTGCAAAGCCCGGCGAATCCATCATGGAGATTTTCGAGATTTTCGCCCGCGAGAACCCGAGCGGCGTGGCAAAGGATCGCATGGACCAATGCCGCCGCGATATTGGCACCTTTGTTGATCTGGTGGGCGCGAGTTTCCCCATTGCCAAGATCAGTAAAGCCGAGGTCCGCGACTGGAAACAGCTTCTAGTGAAATACCCGGTTAAAGCGACCGAGACAAAAGCCTTCGCAGGTATGAACATTCAACAGGTGATCAAGGCGAATGAGCGAATCGGCAAGCCGGTTATCGCTGACCGGACGGTTAACCGCTATCTGTCCAGCCTGTCGGCATTCCTGACATGGGCTGTCGATAACGGATACCTCGATCAGAACCCGGTTGATGGCTTGATGTTGCGGAAGGAAAAGAAATCTACAACGCTGCCGTTCAGGGCGGAACAGCTAACCATGCTGTTCAACTCGCCTTGGTTCGCGGGATGCCAGAGCGCCGAGGAATGGCGCAACGTTGCCAAGCCGGGCAATGTCCTGATCCGCGACCATCGGTATTGGGTGCCGCTGATCATGCTGTTCTCGGGTGCCCGTCCCGGCGAGATAGGCCAGCTTGCTGTTTCCGATGTTCGACAAGAGCATGGACACTGGATCATGCACATCACGACCGAAGGGGAAGCAACAGGCGAAGGGAAATCGGTAAAGACCGAAGGTTCCATGCGCGTTGTCCCGGTTCACCCCGAGCTAATCCGACTCGGCTTCATCCGGTATCACGAAAAGCGCGTGAAGCAGGGCGGAGCGGCTCTGTTCCCTGATGCGGTGCGGAATGAGCGCGGGCAGATGATGGCCGATGTTTCGCGCGAGTTTGGCCGGTATCTCACGCGGATCGGCTTGAAGCAGGGCAGGGGGCTGTCTCTTTACAGCTTCCGCCACGGTGCCGCTGATGCCCTACGGCGAGCGGGCTATCTCGACAATCAATTCGGCTTCATCCTCGGTCACACCGAGGCCACCATGACCGGGCGTTATGGCATCATGCCGCAAGGGATGCTGCAACAGCGCGTGGAACTTGTGCAGGCGATTGCCTATCCCGAGCTTGATCTATCGCATCTTTCATCTTGAATAAAATTCATAACAACATGAGCACTTGTAATAACTAACCATTGCGTTACATTGAAACGCAGGAAGTTTTGCGAGTGCCTGTTAATGAGTATCACCCAGCGCCTTGCCCGGTTGTTCGGGCAAGGCGCCACCGAACAAAAAGCCTTCACCCTGACCAGCCCCGAGGCGTTCGGCCTATTCGGTGGCCTGCCTGCTCGGTCTGGCGTTACCGTCACCAGCTCCACCGCCCTGCGCGTTCCTGCCGTTGCTGCTGCTGTCGGGCTTATCTCGGAAGCCTGCGGCAATCTGCCGTTCAAGCTGCACGACCGCGACACCCGCGAGCCGCAGAAGGATCATCCGGCCTATGAATTGATCCACGGCGAGGCGAACCCATGGACCAGCACCGAGGAACTGCGCGAGCACCTGACCCGCGATGCGCTGCTAACCGGCTCTGGTTTTGCCCAGGTGGTGCGCAATGGCGCAGGCCAGCCCCTCGAACTGCACCGGATCGACCCCGGCGCGGTATCGGTCGAAACTGACAATTACGGCGAACCGTCCTATCGCATCCGGCTGAAAGGTGGCGGCGATACGCTGCTATCCTATACCGATGTGCTGCACATCAGCACCTTGGACGGCGTTTCCCCGATCACCCATGCCAAGGAAGCTATTGGCCTTGCGCTGGCGGCAGAACAGCACCTTGCGAATTGGTATAGCCGTTCTGGGCGTCCTGGTGGCTATCTTTCGACTGACCAGAATATCGGAAAGGATGAGGCGGTCAATACTATCCGGGCGTTTATGGAGGGCCATACCGGCGAAGAATCTGGACGCCCGGCCATTTTTGGCAATGGCATGAAATATTATCCTGTTGCCACCAGCAACACGGATGCGGAGTTCTATAATAACCGCATCGAGCAAATCCGCGAAATCGCCCGCGCGTTCCGTATCCCGCCGACCATGCTTTTTGAACTTTCGCGCGGCACCTGGTCCAATACCGAGCAAATGGGCCAGCAATTCCTGACCCTGACCTTGCGCCCTTGGTTGAAACGCTGGCAATCGGCTTATGCGCGCGTCCTGCTTTCGCCCGAGGATCGCAAAGACTTGTATATCGAGGCTGAAACCAAAGACCTGATGGCGCTGGACTTCGCTGTTCAAGCCACCGCGTTTAGCCAATTCGTCGCCATGCGTGCCATGACCCCGAACGAGGTCCGGGCTGCGCTGAATAAGCCGCCGCTGCCCGGCGGCGACGAGCTTGCTAATCCATTTACCACCTCGGGCGGCACGACCGCACCGGCACCGAAACCCCAAGAGGAAAACCCTGATGAATGATACCTCGCAAAGCCCGCTGGAAATGCTGGCGGCGCTAGAAATCGCCCTGGCATTGGTCAATGCTGGCATCCTGACCGCCGACGAACTGCGCGCCATGATGGGCCTGCCTGTCAAGGGTGACGCATGATCGCGCCCCTACAGCCGTGGCAAGAGACCACCGTTCGCGCGATCCTCGGCCCGTGCGCGAAACTGCGCCCCGTCAGCTTCACTATTCCGCGCGGTGATCGCGTGGCGCTATCGGCGAAGCTGGCTGCCTTTCATGAAGGCGCGCGGGCATGATCGGCATTAACGCCTTTTTCGGCGACAAGGAACGCCCTTTCACCCTGTCCGA
>NZ_JRKO01000125.1 GCF_000763885.1 Paracoccus versutus
GCCGGCCTGCCGACCGCAAGGCTCGCGGCCCAGTGCCGGCGGATGATCATGGCCTATCTCACATGCCCGGCGGGGCGCTCGTGAGGGAAGTTTTCATGTTGGCCGCTCCTTGGGTGTCCCAAAGCGGATCGGAGGTGCTGGGGATATTCATAGGCCTTGAGCCATGGATCAACCCAGTCAGACCAGGCCAGGTCGCGTTTCCAGAAGCTGCTGCTCGGACATGCCACAGCTCTAGGGAACCACCTCGTGCCGCCATCGCGAACAGGATAGGCGGCCAAAGGCACAGAGGATGCAAAGGTGGCGACGGAGCGTTGCTGACATCCCGACCCATTCCGGCCACTCGCGAACAGCCCTGTGCCGCAATGGGGCCTCCGCGTCGCGGCGTTTCGTGTTCGCCGCCGCGGTTAAGGCTGCGCAGCGAGAGAAATGTCGGACGCAGGCTTTTCGCCCTGATCAGCCGGCAGCTTCCGCGACCCCGAACGCCTGCCGGAAACCGATCCTGCCAGCCGGGGTGATCTCCAGCGCCCTCGTTCCGGCGCGGCGCCGCACCCAGCCCCGATCCAGCGCATGGGTGCAGATGGCGGCGCCCAGAGCCCCGGCCAGATGCGGGCGGCGCTCGCTCCAGTCCAGGCAGGGACGGCAGAGCGGGCGGCGGCTATGCATGTCGCGATCCGTCGCCAGGATGCCGAGGGCCTGCATCCTGGCCCGGCCCGAGCCCTGGCAGCTGCTCGCGGCGGCGCTGGCCAGCGGCGCCGGCTGGGTCGCGATGGGGGCGGCCGCCGTGAACGCGCTGATCGCGCCCTGATTCATCCTGCGCCGACCCGCCGCGCTCGGCATGGCCCATAACGGCGCCAGCCTGGGCGGGGTGATCTTCTCGCCGCGGTGGATCGCGCTGATCGCGGGCATCGGCTTTCTGCCGGCGGCCCTGGCCGTCGGTGGCGTCATGGTGGCCGTGGTCGCGACCCTGTCGGTGCTGGTGTTCCGGCACACGCCCGAAAGCATGGGGCAACGCCCGGATGGCGTGGAGGTGGCCGATCCCCGGCCACGAGCGCCGCGAGGCGGTTCGCCCGCGCGCCGCTGGTTCTTTGCCGACGGCAAGTTCGTGACGCTGGCCGCCGGCATGATGCTGGGGCTGTTTGCCCAGATCGGGTTGCTGGCGCATCTGTTCTCGCTGCTGGTGCCGGTGCTGGGCGAGCGCATGGCGGGGCTGGCGATGGGCGGCGCGACGCTCGCCGCGATCCTCGGGCGTTCGGTGGTGGGCTGGATGATGCCGGTCTCGGCCGACCGCCGCCTGGTCGCCTGTGCCAGCTACGGCGTGCAGGTGGCTGGATCGCTGCTGTTCCTGCTGGCGGCGGGCGAGGGCGGGGCTCGGCATTGCGCTCTTCGGGTTGGGGATCGGCAATGCCACCTCGCTGCCGCCGCTGATCGCGCAGCAGGAGTTCACCCCGGCCGAGGTGGCCCGCGTGGTGCCGCTGATCGTCGCCATGGGCCAGGCCGGCTATGCCTTCGCGCCGGCGGCGTTCGGCCTGTTGCGAGGGGATGGCATGATCGACGGATCCGGTTCGGTGCCGCTGTTCGCCTGTGCTGCGGCGATACAGCTGGCCGCGATCGGCTGCCTTCTGGCGGGGCGGGGGGGAAGGCCGGGCTGCCCTCAGCCTGACGCAACACGCCCATGATCTGGGCTTCGGTGAAACGGCTCTTCTTCATCGGAATCTTCTCGTCCATCCTGCCGAGAAAACTCCACGTCCGCATCCCCTTAACCATGGGGAGGATTACCGCAGCAGCTCACAGCCGGAAATCTGTCCAAGGAACGGGGAGTCGCACTGAGCCATCATTGGCATAGTTATTGCGCAGAAACCCTTCGTATCGGCTTACAGGAGCACGATGACGACGGCCCCTGAACAGCTCGAACTGCGTTCTCGATAACCGCAAGATCTAGCGAGGAACAGAAATTGAATAACAGGACAAAGGCAGGACAACCGCAGTTCCTAGCCGATCCAAACAAGCAGCATTTTATCGACGGTACATGGCGGCCATCCGCTTCCGGGGAGAGTATCGAGACATTCAACCCCGCGACCGGCAAGGTCCTGACTACACTGGCGCGCGGTCGCAAGGAGGATGTCGATGCCGCAGTTGCCGCTGCACGGCGTGCGTTCAAGGGGCCGTGGAGCCGTTTCACTCCGCAACAGCGGATGACGCTGATGATGCGAGTCGCCGAGGTCGTGGAGAAAAATTTCGACGAGCTTGCCACACTGGAATCGCTCGATATGGGAGCGCCGCTTGCGCGGACCCGTGGCATGAAAGCCGGCTTGCTGGCCATGATCCGCTACCTTGCTGCACAGGCGGTAAGCTGGACCGGCAGCACGATTCCGAACTCGCTACCTGGCAATGTCACCACGCTCACTCTGAAGGCGCCGGTGGGTGTCGTCGGCGGGATCATCCCGTGGAACGGGCCGCTTATCAGCTTCTGGGGAATCGTGGGCGGCGCCCTGGCGACCGGCTGCACGGTGGTGATCAAGTCCGCCGAGGATGCGTCGCTGACCGCGCTGCGCACGGCGGAACTGCTGGCCGAGATCGGTGTGCCAGAAGGGGTGGTGAATGTCGTCACCGGCCTCGGCGCCGAGGCAGGCGCTGCCTTGGCTGCCCATCCCGATGTGGATCGCATCGCTTTTACTGGCTCGACCGCCACCGGGCGCGAGATCGTCAAGGCCTCTACGGTCAACATGAAGCGTGTACAGGTGGAACTGGGCGGCAAGTCGCCCGACGTGATCTTTGCCGACGCGGATCTCGACAAGGCGGTGCCCGGCGCGGCCATGGGTGTCTTTACCAATTCCGGCCAGATCTGTTCAGCCGGGACCCGCATCTTCGTGCAGCGCACCATCCAAGAGGAGTTCCTGGCCCGGATGGTCGAGTTCAGCAAGGGGATCGTCGTGGGCGACCCCTTCGATCCGAATGTGCAACTGGGTCCTCTTGTCTCGCAGCGTCAATTGGAGCGGGTGATGCATTATGTCTCGGTTGGTGGTTCGGAAGGCGCGGATCTGCGGGCAGGCGGCAGCCGGCTGGGGGGCGATCTGGCGGACGGCTATTTCATCGCGCCGACCGTCTTCAGCAATGTCCACAATGACATGACCATCGCGCGTGAGGAGATCTTCGGCCCTGTCGCCTCGGTTAGGGATGATCCGTGAGATTGGGTCGAGCCAGCGCGTTCCCCGCATATGCGGGGATGAACCGTCCTGTGAAAAACAACGGCTACCATTTTCATCCTTGTTCCCCGCATATGCGGGGATGAACCGGCGCTGGCAGCGGCGCTGATTGAGGACGGCGACTGTTCCCCGTATGCGCCTTCATGCCACTGACCTTCGATCCGGCCTGCATGCTGCACCGCTTCCTGTCGTCGATCCCGAACTCCGTGTTCATGGTCATCGTCTATCTGCGGCTCCGGTGCCTCCTACCCTTGGCGATCGCCCATTGGCTCCCGGATGCCGCCCCGACCCTGTTCTCGTTCTGAGCCGGGCTTCAGGTGCAGTGTGTCCGGGGCTGTGCGTCGATGGTGATGGCGATGGGGTCGCTGGCGGGGAAGGTTCCTTGCAGCGCCAGGTCGAGAAGCGTCTCGATATGCGCCGCCTGTCCCGGATCCCGGTCCCTCGCCGGCGAGGGGGTCTCGTGATCCCCGCCGGCCTCCGCGCCTGGGCTTCCGGGGCCGGGCGATCGGGCGAAATCCAGCGCGCCGCAGCTCAGGATCCTGCCGCTTGCGTTCGCCGTAATCCGAATGCGGCGGCTGGACGAAAAGAAGATCAGCCGCACCGTGCCGGCATC
>NZ_JRKO01000126.1 GCF_000763885.1 Paracoccus versutus
GACGATTTTGCGTTTCATGGGATCTCCTGTCGGTCTCTAGGCGTGTTCGGGGGCGGCAGGCGTCTTGCGGGTCTCGCCAAGCGCCTTGAGGACCGCGACCAGCTGGTCGTCGCGCTGCCGGCGCAAGGTGGCGTAGTCGCGGCCGCCGATTTCCTCGGCCAGGCCCTCAACCAGCCTGTCGATGGTCTCGGGCGTCAGCTGCGGCTTGCCCAGGTCGTCCCACCATTCGGTGTAGCTTTGGGTGAACTGCTCGCAATAGGCGCGCAGGCCGCCTTCGCCGCCGCCCAGGTTCAGCAGCATATGCGGTCCCATGATCGCCCATCGCAGGCCGGGGCCGGCCCAGATCGCCGCGTTCACGTCCTTGACCGAGGCGACGCCGGCATCGACCAGGTGGATCGCCTCGCGCCACAACGCGGCCTGCAGGCGGTTGGCGACATGGCCCATGACTTCGCGCTTCAGGGTGATCGTCACCTTGCCGCAGCTTTCGTAAAGCGCCCGCGCCCGTGGCAGCACGTCGGGATCGGTGCGGTCATTGGCGTAAAGCTCGACCAGCGGCACCAGATGCGGCGGGTTGAAGGGGTGGCCGATGATCAGCCGGCCGGGGTTCTGCCAGCCCTCTTGCAGGTCCGACAGCTCCAGCCCCGAGGAGCTGGTGGCGACGATGGCATCCGGCTTCAGATGCGGTTCCATCGCGGCGTAAAGCGCCCGTTTCGCGTCAAGACGCTCGGGGATGTTTTCAAAGACGAAATCGGCGCGGGAAACGGCGGCCTCCAGCGAGGATTCAACCTGAAAATCCGGCTCTGTGGTGTCCCCCGCCAGCCCCAGTTCGACCAGCGCCGGCTTCACCGAATCCCAGAACTCGGCGACCGCCCGCCCTGCCTCGGGGCGGGTGTCATGGATCACCACCCGCCGCCCCGAGGCAGCCATCAGCGCCGCCCAGCTGCAGCCGATCAGCCCGGTGCCAATGATGGCGATCACTCGCAAATCGGAGGGATCGGTGGTTTCGTCTCGCGCCATCATATCCTCATATATGATATCTGATCAGATCTAGGTTGGCGTCATGCGGGTCCGCCCTGCTGCATCCACCCTAGGAGGCGCGAATCGATTCTGTCAATGAATATGATATCTGATCAGATATTGCGGACTGATTGCCTCGGCCTGGGCATTTCTTTACGCTTGCGCCAAAACCATCCAAGGATCCCGCATGGCCCCGCGCTCCGCCTCCCTGCCCGCCTTTCAGCAACGGCAGGTGATTTCCGAACCCGATCACGTCTATGGCGAGTTGAAGCAGTCCTTCATGATCGGCGAGTTCGAGCCGGGCCAGCGCCTGACCCTGCCCGAGCTTGCCGCGGCCTTCGGCACCAGCCAGATGCCCGTGCGCGAGGCCACCAGCCGCCTGGTGGTGGCGCGCGCCATCGAGGCGATGCCGCGCCGCTCTATGCGGGTGCCGCAGGCCACGGTGGAGCGGCTGGATGCGCTGCTGCCCCTGCGCTTGCATCTCGAGGGCGAAGCGGCCCGCCTTGCCGCCCTGCGGCCCGACCCGCAACTGGCCCGCCGGCTCGCGCGCATCGACGAGGAGATGCGCGCCATGGTGCCCCGGCAGGACACCAAGACCTATCTGCGGCTGAACCAGCAGTTCCATTTCGAGGTCTACCGGCAATGCGGCAACGACGACCTGGTCGACCTGATCGAGCTTTTGTGGATGCGCTATGGGCCGTTGATGAGCATCGTGCGCAGCGGGGTGCTGTCCAAGACCGGCCAGGTGCGCCACGCCGAGGTGATCGAGGCGATCCGGCAGGGCGATCCCGAGACGGCCCGCGCCGCGATCTGCGGCGACATCGCCGAGGCCGCCGAGGCGATTCGCGCCCGGATCGCCACCGACAAGGCCACGCCTGCGCACCTGAAAACCGAATAGCGCCTGCTGGTGCCGCCGGAAGATGGGGGATCGATCCTGTCGCAAAAGCCCCGGCCGGTTTCTGTCCCCGATGATCTGCGATCCAGGATCCGGGCAGCACGCCAGGACCGCCTGGCCGGCCAGGATACTCGGCCGCATAGTGCGTTCGATGTCCAGAACCACGAACCGGACGAATCCTTGCGCCGGAACGGTCCCGTCCATCCCTGCTCGACGCAGCCGAAAACCGCATCGACTTCAATGCCCTGCGCGGCGGTCTCCAAGGCTTCGCGCTTCATCGCAGCGCAGATGCGATGGTAGAGGAAGCCGAGGCCTTCCCTCCCGTCCTCGAAAGGCCGCAGGCGCGGAAGATCCCGGCCCGGATTTCCCCGGTTTCGGGCTTTTCTCTGAGAAACATCTTTGCACGATCAGGTTGTCGGTCCGAGGCGGCAAACACGCCCTTGGGATCGTGCGGGAGTTTCATGGCATATCGCGCAGCCGTCCAGGTCGGGGTCCACAGCGTCACGACGATGGGCAGTTGCCGGTCCACGGCCGTCATGCCCGCGGTGCTGCCCTCGGCCAGTTGCAGGGCGAGGCGATATTGCTCGAGGGCCTGCGCTGTCTTGCGCATCCACCCCGCGCCGGGCTCGGTGCCGATGATCTTTGCCCGGTCGTGGGTGGTGTCGTTCTGCTCCTCGATCGGTCATCTCGACAGAGTTGGGAACGGCCAGACCCTGGCAAAGGCCATGCGAAGCGATCGAGAGCTTCGCGGGCTGGTTTCCCGATAGCCGGCTTGGCCCGTGCCTGACCAAGGATCAGGCCGACATAAGCAATGCCCAATCAGGGACGCGGTCGGCTCTACCGGATAGCCCTTGTTCCCAAGAACCTTCCCGGCCACCGTTGCGGTCGGCACCTCTCAGGCCATGGTGCCCGGCTCGAACCTTGTCCCGCGCTTGCGGCCAGGGTGCTCATCCGCACCGCCCAAGAGTTTTCACCAGTCGTTTCATGGCATCCCGCGATGGTCTGACCGGGCTTCGTCGCTTGTGACGGAACGCGGATCGCTGGCGGCCGCAAAGCTCATATTGACATACTGCGTATAATAGACATTTTGTCTATTAAAGATGCAGAATGGACGGCGTCAGTGGATTTCGGCGAGACGGTCGTGGACCGGATCGGCGAGATCATGCAGCCGATCCGCTCGGGCGCCATCAACCGCGACCATGTGCGGGGCGATCTTTACGATCTGGTGGCGGCGGACGGGTCCAGCCGCCGGTCCGATGACCAGGTCACGCTGTTCAAGAACGGTGGCGGCACCAATCTGGTTCTGATGATAGCCAGCTATGCCGTCGAGGCCCTCAAGTCCTTGAAGATAAATATCGCAGCCGGCATCTGCCGGATCGCAGAGCGGATGTCCGCCTTGGGCCGCCGGATCGTGTCCGGCGGCCCATAGGATCACGATGCAGAGCGCGTTTATGGCCCGCGGCCAAGGCAGCACGCCGCCGCGTTCGTTGTATGTCGACAGCTTGGGCCGTGCCCCTGGCGCCCGTTACGGAAAGCTGGCGACGGGGGCGCCGAGCAGCGCGCGGTCGACGGTGATGCCCAGGCCGGGGCCTGCCGGTGCGGCGCCCCGGCCGTTGCGGCTGCGGGGCTGATAGCCGGCGACATGCTCGTTCGTCCAGTCGTTGAAGAACGAGGTGTGCAGCAGATGTTCGGGGCTGGAGCTGGCCGCCACATGCGACACCGCCGCCGAGGTGACGTCGCCACCCCAGACAT
>NZ_JRKO01000127.1 GCF_000763885.1 Paracoccus versutus
CCTGGAATCTAGGCCGATGCGGAATCCGGGCGCAAGAGGGAAAATGAAGTAACTAGCTGAAATAATTCATAAAATAAGTAAGCACATACTTACCTGCCGAGGGGACGGGATGGCGTTAGCTAAATAGCTAACGCCCTGGTGCGCGGTCAGGCGATGCCGTAATGCGGTAGTTCCTGCATGGCGGCTTGTTCCGCATCCACCCTTGCTTGTTCGGCGCGCTTGGCCTCGCGGGTGTGGATGCGAACAGCAAGCTCGGCCTGTATCTGCGCCTCGGGCATTCCGGCTTCGCGGCGGCGCTTTATCCAATTCGCGTCG
The DNA here is from genome assembly GCF_000763885.1 of Paracoccus versutus. Classification (GTDB taxonomy): domain Bacteria; phylum Pseudomonadota; class Alphaproteobacteria; order Rhodobacterales; family Rhodobacteraceae; genus Paracoccus; species Paracoccus versutus. Next base: position 316 of record NZ_JRKO01000127.1, read on the forward strand.
GACCGCCGATCCCGTTCGTGCTGGGCCTTCTGGTCAGGCGTCATACTCGACAGGTCAGCATTCGGCTTGGTCCGAACCTTGCGACGGTTCTCATTCCGCCTTTCGCGACCAACGCCCGCGCGCCATTCGTCAATGCCCTCTTGCATTCGCGATACATCGCTTTCAGCCCGTTCGACCGCAGCACGGGCAATCTTGATCTGCATATCAAGCGCCGCGACCTTACACGGGTCATGATCAGCTGGCAGGGCAGCACGCTTCGCCTCAAGGTCGCGGCGCTTGCGAATGGCCTTGTCATACCGGGTTAGCTTGACCTCATGCACGATAATATCGTGGTCGTCCGGGTCGGTGTTATCTGATGCCTGGGGGAAACCTTTAGGACTTTCAACCGGCTCGGGATCAGGATCGACGCTCATGCCCGGCTGGATGGCTTCAAGCTCCCGTAGAAGGTGCGCGTCGGCCTCCTCGCCTTCTTCGTCAATCTTGCGAAGAATATCCCACAGCAGGTCATCATCGTCTTGATCGTCTTGCAGGTCGGAATCGGTCATGGTAAAAGGTCCGTGCTATGGGAAGATTTCAAAGGGTCAGGCGTTGGCGCGCCTGGCCCTTTTCCTTATTCGGCGGCTTTGCGCTCGATCTGGTCGCCAAGGTCTGCCGCAACGTCGAGATTCAGCGGAATCTCCTGCCCGGTGATAGGCGAGATTAGCTTAAGGCCATTGCCTGCCCGCTTGACCTTGATGCCCGACAGTGCGGCCAAGCCCTCGATCCACCGCTTCTTGCGCTCGGGATCGCTGGTGACGTTGCCAGCGCCCCGCAGCAGGTCGCCCAAGGTCGGCCCCTGATCGGCGGGAATCTCGGCCTCAAAGCCGCGCGCCCGGATGGTGATGGCCGGGCCGGTGCTGGTCACGTCGATACCCGGAATTTCGGCGGGAATGGTCCCGGCCTCGATCTCGGACCGGACGAAACCCGCGATCACTTCCGGGATGGTGGTGTTCTTTGCCTTGGCGATCATGCGAAGCTGTTCCGCACGTTCGTTAGGCAGGCTGATATGGGTCGGCATGTTAACCTCTGAATGCTTCTGCGTATGAGATATAAACACTTAATCGTTAATTGTCAATACCTGCTAAAGCGTGTCGTTTTGGCCGTAACGTGCATGGTTTGACCGGGACGGCAAGAGCGTGTCGTTTTGGCCGTATATGTAATATACTTGTAAGAATATTTCTTATTACTTGTAGAAGAATATACGTTACGGCCAAAACGACACGCTCTGCCCTTACTCTCTCCCGGTAGGTAGCGAAGCGTGACACATTGGCGAAAACATCTCCGGGCGATACTCGCCGCCTGCGGCGGCTCCCTGCGCCTCGCGCCTTCGGCGCTCGTTGCTGGCGGGCTTCGCCCGCCCTCGGTTGAAGGGATTTCCGACCGGGAAGGTAAGAAACACTTCCTCGGTCGGGAACCGGGTTCCGGTCCACGCCCTGCACTTCCTCGGTCAACCAAAAGCCGCCGTTCCGGTCGGTCGCGGGCTGCGCCCGCTCTCTCCCCCGGTCCATGACATGCGGGCACGCCCGCAGAGACTCACAGAGGCGTCACAGAGTCCCATGACGCCCCTTTCCGGTCCCACCTACCGGACAACCCCTAGATGCCGCTCTAGGGTGCCTCTATGAGTCTCCTAGCGCAGCAGGCCACCGCTCCGCATCTGCCGGACCATTTCGCCCTGGACCAGTTTGCGGAACATCTGTTCGGACTCGCGCGCGACCTGCTGTGCCAGGTCGGCATTCTGCTCGGGCGTTCCGGCGCTGCCGTTCACCGTGATTGCGCCGCCCGTGATGTTAATCACCGGGGCGGATGCAGCCGCAGAGCCGCGCAGAGACTCACCAGCGGCCTTGTTAAGCTTCCCGGTGGCACCTACCAGCCCGCCCGAGGCATAGCCCCTAGCGCCCGATTTAGCGGCGCGGTGCATGGCGTCCAGATTGTCGGCACCGATGCGCCTCACAGCCTCGGCGCTGAAAACATACTCGTTCGCGTGAACGATGCCCGCCGGCTCATGCTTCCCGCCGTCGCCGGTGAAACCGCCCTCGGAATAGCCTAGCCATCCACCAACAGCCTGTCCGACGCCCGCGAACATGCCGCCCTGTCCGAACATGTTCATGAACACCCGGTTAAACTGCGCCTCGGCGATCTTTCGCAGCAACCCGGCCAATGCCTCTCGCGCCGACGTGCTTCCGGTCAGGATGCCCGTGAACATCTCGCTCAACGCCTCGGCTCCCTTCTGGCCGGCGTCCTCGATCTGGCGCAGCTTCTCGGCGGCCTGGTCTGCGCTATGGCCTGCCGTGACATACGCCTGCGCAAGCTGGTCAACCTCGGCAGTCAGGGCGGGCGTGATCTGCTTTCCGGCCTGTTGCGCGGCATGCAGCAGCCGGGCCTTCTGCGCCGCGAAGTCCACGGCAGCGCCATAGCGATTACCGGCAGCGGCGGCAGCGATCAGGGCAGCGCCTTCAAGTTCAAGCTCGCGGGTCCGGTCGCGGATCGCCTGCGCCTCTCGGGCAAATTCATCCAGCTTTTCGGCACCACCGCCAGCCTTACCACCGCCAGAGGAACGCCCGGCTCGATCGGCAGCAGCGCGGGCAGCATCGGCGGCGATCGCAGCCTGGGCGGTCTCGGTGATCTGTTGATCTGTCAGGGTTGCGCCCGCCTCGGCAGCACGCTTGCGCACAGCCTCTTTCTCACGTTCCAGCTTCACGCCCTCGCTGGTCAGGGCGTTGCGGGCGGCTTCCGAGGTGTTGAAACGCTCATTCGCCTCGCGCATGGCGTTCAGGCTGTCCATGGATGCCTGTTGCGCTGCATGTTGCTGGCGCATGGTTTCAAGGCGTTTCGTGCCGGGGTCGATCTGCGCAGCCTTCGCCAGTTCACCCACCAGCGCCGACGCCTGCGCCGTGACGCTGGCAATCACGCCCCCAAGGCGTCCAAGCTGCGATATGACGCCCGAGAATTGCGCCCGATCCACATCCGACAGGCTGGCGAAAGCCGCATCGGCTTCCTTCTGGATTTCGGCCAGCTTGGCGGCGAAGTCCTCGCCGGTCATGGTGCCGCCGCGGAATCCTTGCTGCGCCGCGTCCAGTTGCGCGGACAGGGTGCGCAGTTGGTCAGCGGCTTCGCCATAGCCCCAGGCGTCAAGCTGGCCGATAGCGCCGCGCATCGCCATGCCCGCGCTGGCGGCTTCCTCGGCCA
>NZ_JRKO01000128.1 GCF_000763885.1 Paracoccus versutus
CCCCCTGTGGTGTGGTGTGCCTTGTTCATTCTGCGCATCGGAAGACGGGCAGGGTTTGTCTGCCGCGCTTGATGAAGGCGACCTCGACGGGGCGGCCGATGCGCATGTCCTCGGGCTTGCCCTCGATCTGGGTGAAGAGGTGATAGCCCTCCTCCAGCACCACGAAGCCGACGGTGTAGGGCGCGATCGCCTGCCAGGCCGGGGTCGGGCCGCGGCCCACCGTGCTGTGGGAATAGATCCGCCCCTTGCCCGAGGAGCGCCGCCATTCCAAGGCCTCGCCGTCGCATTCCGGGCAGAAGGACCGCGCCGGCCACACCACCGCGCCGCAGCCGGTGCAATGCTGGTAGGTCAGCTCGCCCCGCGCGCAGGCCTGCCAGTAGGGCGCGGCGTCCATCTGCGCATAAGGCTGCGGAAAGCCGTCGACATATTCGATTTCCATGGCGTTTTCCCCTTAGGTCCGGTTGCCGAGGATGGCGACGGCGCCGGCCGCCAGCATGCCGCCCGAGCCCTGCACCAGCACCGTCTGCGGCCGCTTCGACGGCGCCGCCCCCAGCGCGGTGCCGCGCAGCTGGCGGATGGCCTCGACATAGCTGTCCATGTTGCACGAAATCCCCGGCTGGCCAAAGGACAGCCAGCCGCCGTTGGTGTCCAGCGGCAGGTCGCCGTCGATGCCGGTGCGCCCCTCGCGGTAGAGCCGCGCGCCCTTGCCCTTTTCGGCAAAGCCCAGGTCCTCGAGGATGATCGGCCCCATATGCGCGAAATTGACCGAGATCTGCGCCATGTCGATGTCGTCGCGGCCGATGCCGGCCTGGGCGAAGGCCTGGCGCGCCGCCTCGGCCGTCGCGGTATGGGTGATGTTGGGCAGCGGGCCCAGCGTGTCGAAGCGCGCCCGGCGCATGTTCATCCGGTCGCCCAGGTATTCATGGGTCGAGGCCGAGCCGTAGCCCAGCAGGTAGACCGGCGCCGCGAAGTTGCGGGCGTTCCCGGCCGAGGTCACCACCAGCGCCCCGCCGGTGCCGCCGCCCCAGGTCGAGCACATCCAGCGCCGCAGCGGGCTCGAGACATAGGGCGAGGCCAGCACCTTCTGCGCGTCGATCTCGCCGAAGCGGGCCTTGGCGGCATGGGGATGCTTCACGCCCCATGCCTGGTTGGCGATGGCGACCTGGGCGAAATCCTCCTCGGTCACGCCGAACTCGTGCATGTAGCGGCAGGCCGCCTGGGCATAGAGCGAGGGGATGGTGGGGCCGTAGGGGATCTCGAACTGCGGGTCGGCATCGGCCTCGGCGCCCATGGCCACCGCGTCGACGAAAAGCTCGGTGGCGTCGCTTTGCAGGCAGAGCACGTATTCGGCCTTGCCGGCGGCGATCATCTGCGCGGCCATGCCCAGGCTGGCGGTCAGGCCCGCGCCGTGCATCGTCAGCTCGCTGTTGATCGTCACCGGCATCTGCATGTGCGAGATGAAGATGTTGGACCATTGCGAGCGCTTGTCGGCCCAGGGCGAGCGGCCGGTGAAGACCGCGTCGACCTGCTGCCGGCCGATGCCGGCGTCCTTCAGCGCGGCGCGGGCGGCCTCGACCGCCAGCCGCATCGGATCCTTGCGGTTGTCGCGGCTGGCATAGGCATCGCCCATGCCGACGATGGCGGCGACAGGACCGGTGGCGGGGCTGGGGCTCATGGCGTCAGTCCTTGAAGATCGGCGTGGCCTGGGCCATCAGCTCTTCCAGGTCGGCACGCTTGCGCAGCATCAGGATCGACCATTCGCTGCGCTGAAGCACGTCGCCGTTCTGATTATAGGCCTTGATCAGGAAGGTGCCGACACCGAACTTGTCGTCCTTGTCCTTCTTGGCGATGACCTCGCCGGTGGCATAGACCGTGTCGCCGATCTTGACCGGGTGCAGGAAACGCAGCTTGTCCACGCCGTAATTGGCCTGGATCGCCGGGCCGAACTGCAGGAGCCCCGAGATCAGCGAGAAGGTCAGCTGGCCCTGCACGATGCGTTCGCCCCAGCGGGTCTTGGACGAATATTCGGTGTTCGAGTGGATCTCGATCCAGTTGCCGGTCAGCATGCAGAAATTGACCACATCCGTTTCGGTCACGGTGCGGCCGGGCGAGCGGAAGACATGGCCGATTTCCAGCTCGTCCAGCGGGGTGTTGACGCGATTGTCCGCAATCATGGCTTCATCCTTTCAATGGGTTGCATCCTCCTTGGGGGAGGCGGCGCCGCGGCGGGGAGGCGACCGGCGGCGCCGCGCGACGCGGGTCAGAGCCGCATCGACTTCGAGATGATGGTCTTCTGGATCTGCGAGGTGCCGCCGCCGATGGTGGATTGCACGCTTTCGCGCAGGTAGCGCTCCATGTCGGCCTCGGGCAGGTTGGCGTGGCCGCCCAGCACCTGCATCCCGGTCAGCGCGCATTGCTTCAGCGTCTCGGAGCCATAAAGCTTGGCCATCGACACCTCGCGCGAGCAGGGGATCTTGGCGGCCGCCATGCGGGCGGCGCGATAGCACAGCAGGCGGGCGGCATCGACTTCGGTCTGGCGCTCGGCCAGCATGTGGCGCAGCACCTGGAAGTCCCAGATCGGGCGGCCGAACTGGATGCGTTCATGGGCGTATTGCGTGGCCTTGTTCACCGCGGTCTGGGCGTTGCCGACATAGGCGGCGGCGACCGAGCAGCGTTCCAGCTCCAGATGCGCCAGGATGATTTCCCAGCCCTGGCCTTCCTTGCCCAGCAGGGCGTTGCCGGGCACCTTGACCTCGTCGAGGAAGATCTCGGTGGTGCCGGTGGCGTGGCGCGACAGCGTCGGCAGCTTGTTGATGACCATGCCCGGCGTGTCGTTCGGGATCAGCAGGATCGACAGCCCGCCATGCTTGTCGTCGGCATCGGTGCGCACCAGCATGGCGATGACCGTGTCCCTGGCCGCCGCGCCCGAGCACCACAGCTTCGAGCCGGTGACGATCCAGTCGCCGTTCTCGTCGCGCCGCGCCCGCGTGGCGGTGTTCGAGGCGTCCGACCCCGCGCCCGGTTCCGAGATCGAGACCGAGAAGCGGATCTTGCCGTCGATGAAGGGCTTGATGTATTGCGCCTTCTGTTCTTCGCTGCCGTATTTCTGGATGTTCATCGCGGTGAAGGTCGGCACCAGGATGGCGGCGGCGAAGTCGAAGCCGTATTTGCCCAGGCCCTCGGCCATCAGCGTGTAGTCGAAGATGTCGCCGCCGGCGCCGCCGTCCTCTTCCTTGAACAGCAGCCCCAGCCAGCCCTGCCTGGCGATCTTGTCATAGGCTTCATAGGGATAGTCGCGGTTCATGTCGCATTTGCGGATATATTCGACAGTCACCTCGTCATCCATGAAACGGTTCACCGTCTCAAGCCAAAGCGCCTGCCCCTCGTCCAGAAAATTC
>NZ_JRKO01000129.1 GCF_000763885.1 Paracoccus versutus
TGCTGCGCCGCGTCCAGTTGCGCGGACAGGGTGCGCAGTTGGTCAGCGGCTTCGCCATAGCCCCAGGCGTCAAGCTGGCCGATAGCGCCGCGCATCGCCATGCCCGCGCTGGCGGCTTCCTCGGCCAGCCGCATATACTCGGCATCAAGCTGGCGCAGCGCCTCGGCCTGCGCATCCACCGCATCACGGTCGCGCGACAAACTGTCATACAGTTCATTGCCGAGGATCGCCCGGCCCTCGGCCTCATTGTCAAAGATGCCGTCCAGCCGGTCGCGGAAGTCGGCCAACTCCACGGCAGCGTCGCCAATAGCGATCACCGCGCGCTTGCCGAAGGATTCAACACGGGCGGTCAGTTCGCCAAACTTGCGGTCGATCTCGGCAGCGCGGTCAATTAGTTCCGAATCCAGCACCGCGCCTGTTTCATGGGCGCGCTGAATGGTGGCGTTCAATGCAGCCTCGCCCTGGCCGATCAGGATGCCAAGCTGTTCGCCGCCCGCGCCGCCGAAAATTTCTTCCAGCAGGAAGGATCGGCCAGCTTGGTCAAAGTTTTTCAGTTTGCCCAGAATCTCGGTCATCAGGGCCGAGGGGTCTTTCAGCTTCTCTTTCAGGGTCTCGGCGGAATAACCAAGCTTTTGGAACGCAGCAGCACCAGCGCCGGAACCGTCAAGAAAGAACTCACCGGCCCGCAGGTGCATTTCCTTGAAACCATCGGTCAGCGCATCAACGCTGATCCGGTTCTGATCGGCAAGGAACTTCCATTCCTGAAAGACGGTCGTGGAAATGCCTGCGCGGCTGGCCTCGTTTTTCAGGTTCGCCGTTTCCTTGCCGATCCGGGAAACGCTGCTAGCGATCTGATCCAGGCCGCCAACGGCAATCCCGCCCGCCAAGCCGCCCAAGAACGCGCCGCCCAAGCCTTTCAGCGATCCGGGAATAGCATTGAAGGCTTTGCCGATCCTGCCGCCCAAGCCCTCATATTCCGAGGCGATCTTGTTGGCGTTTTGCCGGGCCAGTTGCTCCATGCGCTTTGAAGCGCGCTGTTGCTGGACAATGGCGCGGCCAAAGTCTTTCTCCCATTTGGCGACATTCGCCTCTAGCTTGACCAGCAGGCCGGTTTCATCAAGTGCCATTGTAAACAGTCCTATCGTTACGCTGCTTTCAGCAGGTCAAAAATATCATCGCGGCTATAAAGCCCGCCTTGCTCATGGGCGATGCGCGCCCGGCTAACCGCCATGGCCGAGGCGACAGCCGCGTCAATGCGGCCATTGCTGCGCTGCTTGTGCATTCGCACCAGCCCGGATTGCGGGTTCGTGGACACGGCCACGTTGTTAAAATGGCTGCGCACCACCGGGTCGCCGTCATGGCGGATCAGATCGCCGTTGACCGCCTTGACCAATTCGCCAATGGCGCGACTCATCTGCATCACCGATTGCGGGTGCTGGAACACCGGCAAGGCATCGTCGGCCAGGTTCTGCATCAGCTTGTTGGCAAGATGCGGGTCCACCGCGATCTCTTGCACGTTATAGTGCCCGCAAAGCTCGCGGATATAATCCTCCACCTGCTTTTCGTCGATGATGCCAGCCGGGCAAACCTCGATCAGCCCGGCGTCGGCCCATTCCTGATAGGGCGCGCGGTCCTTGTCGCCCTTGGCTTTCAGATCGGCGGCAGGCACGAAACAGCGGTTGCGCAGGGTGATTTGACCATCATCATGCCGGAAAGCAATGGATACGGACGACAGGTCGCCGGTCTGCGACAGGTCCACGCCGATATAGGCCGGAAGCTGTTCAAGCTCGGATTCATCGGGCTTGCCGTTCTTGTCCAGTTCGGACGGGAAGCACCGGGCATCATATACCGCCAGATCAAACAGCGGGTCGCGGCTGTTCCCCATCCAGCGATTCAAATGATATTGCTGGAACGCATAACCGGCAGCGGGCAGGTTCAGCGCCCGCCGCGCCTTGTTGCGCAGGTCTTTCAGGTCTTGGAAACCATCGGCAAGGCCGGGGTTGCAGCGGTGCCAAACCTGTTCATCGGTCCAGTCGTCGCCTTCCTGCATCTCAAACAGGATCGGCAGCAAGGACGGGTCCACAACCTTGCCAGTCGCCACGTCACGCGCATAAGTATACTGGTCGGCGGCAAAGCCGGTGGCTCCGCGCCCGGCGGTGGTCGCCGTGACCATCAGCCCGTTGCGGCCTTTCGAGATACCGGATTCCAGCACCTCCCACATTTCCGCGCCCGCCGCTTCCTGCCAAGCGTGAATCTCATCCGCCAGGACGAAACTTGGCGTCGTGCCGTTCTGGCGCGAACCATCCGAGGAAACCACTTCCAGCTTGGACTTATAGCCGCGAATGAGACTTTCAATCTCGCGCGCGGCGTTGCGCTGGTTGATGATCTTGGTGGCCTTCATCAAGCGCCGGTCAAGCGCCACCATCTCGCGCGCTTCCTTGAAGGCGATGGATGCCTGCCGTTTGTCACCGGCTGCAAAGACGATTTCCCCGCCCGGCACCTTCTCGGGGCCGATCAGGTGCAGCAGCGCCAGCGCCGCCGATAGCGTGGTCTTGCGGTTGCCGCGCGGAATGTAGAAGAAAACCCGCGTAACAATGCGGTCGCCATCGGCATCGCGCGGCCCGTAGATCGCCCGGATAATACGTTCCTGCCACGGATAGAGAGTAAACGCCTTGCCCGGCGCTTTGCTTTTGGGATGTTGCAAGGCACGCAGGAATTGCACCGCGCGTTCACCCTGCCCGAGGGGGTCAGGGATCGGGCTGTTATCATAGACCCATGCGGGGAAGCTGGATTTCTGCGCCATCAGATCGCCAAGGGGTTCGGGCTGGTGTCGTCGTCGTCGCCATCACCGCCAGCCCCCATGCGGGCGCGGCTGGTCGGCGTCAGACCATATTCGGCGGCAAACTGGCGGGCGGTCTGCATGTAGCGGATTTGCAGCCCGCCCAGCCGCAGATCGGGCAGACCACCGGCCAGCGCCATCGCCTCGCCGATCTGGCGCGCAGCACCCGCAGCAGCACAATAGGCTTCCACGCCCGCCAGATCGGCCTTGGTGATCACGCCGCGCGCGACCAAGAGCGGCAGGACGCGCCGCCATTCGGCTTTTGCGTGGCTGGTCAGATAGGCCGGTGCCGGTGGTGCCTTGGTCAGCGCCTCCGCATCACGGCCAAGGGCAGGCTTGACGCCGCGCAGGTGCTTGCTCATGCCGCGATTACCCTGATTTCCAAGCCCTTCCGACGCCCGATTTCGGCCAGGCCGAGGATGTTGAAGGGCTTGCCGTCCATCACCAGCCGGTCGGCGGTGGTGATCTGCGCCAGCGGATAGCGG
>NZ_JRKO01000130.1 GCF_000763885.1 Paracoccus versutus
AGGGCGGGATCAGCATGGCGAGCGTGCCCGAGATGGCGACGACGCCCGATGCCATGCGCTTGTCGTAGCCGTATTTCAGCATGGCCGGCAGCGAGGTCGAGGCGAGCGTGGCGGCGGATGCGGTCGATGATCCGCAGATGGCGCCGAAGCCTGCGCCGGCGAGCGCGGTTGCGATGCCGAGCCCGCCGCGGACCCGGCCGAACCACGCGGCCGCGGCCTGGAACAGGTCGTCGGCGACGCCCGAGCGCAGCACGAACTCGGCCATCAAGAGGAACATCGGGATGGCGAGGAATTCATAGGACGAGGCGCTGTCCTTGGGCATGCTCGCCAGGATGCCCATCATGGCCGAGGGGCCGCCGATCCAGTAGATGCCAAGCGCGCCCGAGGCGATGAGCGTGAAGCCGACCGGCATGCCCGCCGCCAGCAGCACGAACATGAGAAGGACGATGATGGTGGCGATCATTCGTGATGTTCCTTGATTTCGACGCCGGTGGTGTGATCGACGACATCGGGATCGGATCCGCGCAGCAGCAGGGTCAGGGCATGGGCGCAAAGGCGCACCACCAGCAGGGCAAAGCCCAGCACGATGGGCAGCTGCGACAACCAGGCCGGCCAGGTGATGTAGCCGGGCAGGAATTCGTTGCGGGTATAGGCATGGACCATCTCGCCCCAGGCGCCATGGGCGACGACGGCGAAGATCGCAGCGCCCAGCAGCGACCACAGGATGTCCAGCAGGCGGCGAAGCCGCGGTGCCATGATGCTGCGGAACAGGTCGATATTGATGTGGTCGCCCTGCTGGAACGTGGCCGAGATCGCGAAATAGGTCGCGGCGATCATCAGGTAATAGCTGATCAGTTCGAAGGCCCAGGGCAGCGGCGCGTGAAAGGCATAGCGCGAGAACGCGTCATAGGACACGATGAACATGATCAGGGTGACGCATATGACGGCAAGCGCAAGCCCCAGCCGTTCCAGTGATATGATAACCTTTCCCATTTCTCCTCCCATGTGCCGCCAGCCGGGACGGCGCCGATTTTTCAGATGACCCGGCCTTGCGGCCCGCGCGCGCAAGCGAAGCCCGATCGGCCCCTTTTCTCCTGGTCCGATGATTTCCGGCTTGTGTCCGATAGGGTTGCCCGCGATCGGCGGGCATCGGATCCGGGGTAGATGCGGCCGATTTTACATCCGCAGCCGCGTTTCCCGCAAACCTTCCCAAAGGCATCATCGCCGAAGCGGGACGTCCCATAGGGAAAGGCTATGGTTTTGGCAGACGCATAGCCAATCCCATGGCCGGCCCCTCAGGCATAGGGGTTCGCTGCCTGTCCGGTGGTGCTGATGACGGTGGTGCGGGTTTCCAGGTAGGGGTCGAGCGCGTCGATGCCGTTCTCGCGCCCCCAGCCGCTTTGCTTGAAGCCGCCATAGGGCAGCGACCAGCGCACGTAGCGATAGGTATTGACCCAGACGCTGCCGGCCTCGATCCGGTTCGAGACCCGATGCGCCCGGCCCAGGTCGTTGGTCCAGAGCCCCGCGGTCAGGCCGAAGGGCGTGTCGTTGGCGATCTCGATCGCTTCTTCCTCGCCGTCGAAGGGGATCAGCGCGGCGACCGGGCCGAAGATTTCCTCGCGGGCGATGCGCATCTGGTTGGTCACGCCGGCATAGACCGTGGGCTCCACGAAATAGCCGCCGGCCAGGTCCGGCCGGTCGATCCGGCGGCCCCCGGCCAGGAGTTCGGCGCCCTCCGCGCGGCCGATCTCGAAATAGGACAGGGTCTTGTCCAGCTGCTGCTGGCTGTTCTGCGGCCCCATCCGGGTCGCCTCGTCCATCGGCATGCCGACGCGCACGGTGGCGGCACGCTGGCGGAACATCTCGGCCACGCGGTCGTAGACCGGGCGCTCGACCAGAACGCGCGACCCCAGTGCGCAGCTTTGCCCGCAATTCGTCCAGGCCGAGGAGGTGGCCGAGTTCAGCGCCTGCTCCAGGTCGGCGTCGGCAAAGATGATATGCGGTGCCTTGCCGCCCAGCTCGAAGGTAAAGCGCTTCAGGCTGTCGGCGCCGGTCTTCAGCATGCGCTTTGCGGTCGCCCCCGAACCGGTGAAGGACACCTTGTCCACGCCCGGATGGCCGACCAGATGGTCGCCGATCTCGTGCCCGTGGCCGGGGACGATGTTCAGGACACCGGGCGGCAGGCCCGCACGCTCGGCGATGCGGCCCAAGAGCAGGGTCGAGACCGGCGTGGTTTCGGCCGGCTTCACCACCAGGGTGCAGCCGGCGGCCAGCGCCGCCCCCAGCTTCAGGCAGATGGTCATCAGGGGCGCGTTCCAGGGCGTGATCGCGGCGACCACGCCGACCGGGACGCGGGTGGTGAAGCAATGCACGCTGTCGTCCATCGGCACCGTGGTGCCCAGCGTCTTGTCGGCCAGCGAGGCGAACCAGTGATACCAGGCCACCTCGGCGCCCAGGTCGGCGCGGGCATCGACGATCAGCCGGCCGCTGTCACGGACCTCATGCTCGATGATCTCGGGGATCGCCTCGCGGAAGGCCTCGGCAAAGCGGCGCAGCATGGCCGCGCGCTCATGCGCCGGCATCCGCCGCCAGGGGCCGCGAAAGGCGGCGCGGGCGGCCTCGACGGCGCGGTCGACGTCCTGCTTGCCGGCAAAGGCGACCAGCGCCCAGGGCCTGCCGGTGGCGGGGTCGATGCTGTCCACCAGCGCGCCGTCGATCGGCTTCACCCATTCGCCGTTTATATAGAGATGCTCGAAACGCTCTGGTCCCGTCGCCTTGGCCATGTCTTTCCTCCCCGATGCCGGGCGCGAATCCTGCCGGACGAACCGCAGGTGAATCTGCGCGGGAGTTTAGGGACGGGGTTTTGCCCTAGGCAAGCATCCTGCCGAAAGGCGGCGGAAGTCATAGGGATATTCATGACGAGATATAGAAAAACCCAATAACCAGGCAGCGCTGGGAAAGGAGCCGCGAAAAATTCCCCATGAATAACAGCTGGTTGGATTTTTCGATGTTCCGCCGGCCAGCCAATTCGATTTTCTCGAATTGCCGTTTCAGGAAACGCAAGTTGGTTCCTGGGCCGCGTCTGCCTAGCTTGCCCTCAACGCGGCCTGGCGGATCGCCCGGTCGCCTTACTGTGGATTTAGGAGGATGGAATGGACAAGAATTTTCTGGACGAGGGGCAGGCGCTTTGGCTTGAGACGGTGAACCGTTTCATGGATGACGAGGTGACTGTCGAATATATCCGCAAATGCGACATGAACCGCGACTATCCCTATGAAGCCTATGAC
>NZ_JRKO01000131.1 GCF_000763885.1 Paracoccus versutus
CTCACCCTTTTTCGAGTGCTGTTACGGGTTCGAGCTTTGCGGCGTTGACGGCTGGGAGGTAGCCGAAGATCAGGCCGATGCCGCAGGCGCTGGCCAGGGCGGCGACCATGGAGAGGGGCGAATAGACCAGGGTGAAATTGCTGCTCAGCCGCTCGAAGGCCAGGCCGAAGCCAAGCGCCGCCAGGATGCCCGCCGCGCCGCCGATGACGCAGACCAGAACCGCCTCGATCAGGAATTGCGCGCGGATGTCGCCGCGCCGCGCACCCACCGCCATGCGCAGCCCGATCTCGCCGATGCGCTCGGTCACGGAAACCAGCATGATGTTCATCACCCCGATGCCGCCCACCAGCAGCGAGATCACCGCGATGGCCGCGACCAGCAGCGTCAGCGTCTGCGTGGTCGAGGTGATGGTCTGGCGGATCTGGTCGTTGTTGACGATGAAGAAATCCTTGCCGCCATGGCGCCGGACCAGCAGGTCCGAGACCATCTGCTCGGCCAGCGCCATGTCCACCTCGTCGGCGACGCGCAGCGTCAGCCCGCTGACGCTGGTCGAGCCCAGGTAGCGCGCCTGCACCGTGGTATAGGGCGCATAGACCGTCAGGCTGGTGGAGCCGCCGGGGCCGCGGTTCTGCGCCTCGGCCACGCCGATCACCCGCAAGGGCACCTTGCCGGCCATGAAGACCTGCCCCAGCGCCGCGCCCTCGCCGAACAGGCTCTGGCGGGTGCTCTCGTCGATGACGACGTTCTGGCCCATCTCCGCCACGTCGCTTGCGTCGAAGCCGCGGCCCTGGGTCAGCGCGACGCCGGCCACGTCGAAATACTGCTCGCCCACGCCGCTGATCTGGGCGCTGGCCTCGGTCGCGCCGTGGCGCAGGGTCTGCGCGCTGCTGACCGTCGGGCTGACCGAGGCGACATGGGGCTGGCGCGCCAGCGCCGCGCCGTCGGCCGTGACCAGCGTCGTCACCCGCCCCGAGCGCATGTCGCCGAAATCCCGGCCGGGATAGATCTGCAGCGTGTTCGTGCCCAGCCCGGCGATATTCTGCAGCACGCGCTGGCGCGAGCCCTCGCCAAGCGCCACCACCGACACGACCGAGGCGATGCCGATGATGATGCCCAGCATGGTCAGGAAGCTGCGCAGCTTGTGGGCGCGCATGGCCAGCACCGCCATGCGCAGCGCCTCGGCCAGCCGGCCCAGCACCGGGGCGGCGGCGCGGGCGGGCGGCAAGGCGGCCAGCCGCGCGGGCTCGGCGGGCGCATCGCTGCGGCGGTCGGCGATGATGCGGCCGTCGGCGATCTCGACCACGCGGCGGGCGCGGGCGGCGACCTTGGGGTCGTGGGTGACGATGATGACGGTGCGGCCCTCGGCGTTCAGCCGTTCCAGGATGCCCAGCACCTCGTCGCCGCTGCGGCTGTCGAGCGCGCCCGTCGGCTCGTCGGCCAGGATCACGCGGGCGTCGTTGACCAGCGCGCGGGCGATCGAGACCCGCTGCTGCTGGCCGCCCGAAAGCTGGCCCGGCCGGTGGCCCAGCCGGTCGCCCAGGCCCAGCCGGTCCAGCAGGTCGCGGGCGCGGGCGCGGCGCGCCTCGCGCGGCAGGCCGCGATAGATCGCCGGCACCTCGACATTCCCCAGCGCCGTCATCTCGGAAAGCAGGTGGTAGCGCTGGAAGATGAAGCCGAAGGTTTCGCGGCGCAGCGCCGCCAGCTCGCCCGGATCGCGCTGCGCCACCTCGCGCCCGTCCAAGAGGTAGCTGCCCGAGCTGGGCCGGTCGAGGCAGCCCAGGATGTTCATCAGCGTCGACTTGCCCGAGCCCGAGGCGCCCATGACGGCGACGAATTCGCCCTGGGCGATGTCGAGGTCGATGTCCTTGAGCACGCGCAGCACCCCCTCGCCCGAGGGGTATTCGCGCGCGATGCCGCGCAGCCGGATCAGCGGGGATCCCATCTCAGCCACCCAGCGGGCCCATCATGCGCCGGCTGCTGCGGGGGGCCGCGCCCGCCGCCGGGGCGCTGCCCTGTTCGCCGGTCACCACCTGCTCGCCCTCGTCGAGGCCCGAGACCACCTCGGCCACCACCTTGTCGTTGAGCCCGATCACCACGTCGCGGGTCTGGATGCCGCCGCCCGCGGCCAGCACCCGGACCTGGTGGCTGCCGTCCGGGTTGCGCCGGCCAAGCGCGCTCGACGGGATGGTCAGCACGTCCTGCGCCGCGCCCAGGACGATGCTGACCTGCGCCGTCATGTAGCTGCGCAGGTGCCCGTCGGGGTTTTCGACCGGGACGATGCCGGTGTAATAGATGGCGCCGCTGCTGCTGTCGGTGCTGGCGCCGCCCTGGATGGCGCTGTCGTTGACGATGCTTTGCGGCGCCGGGGCGATGGAGGCCAGCACGCCGCGATAGCTGCGGCCGCTGTCGTCGAGCAGGGTGAAGCGCACCTGCTGGCCGGGCCGGACCTTGCCGATGTCGGCTTCCGAGATCTCGGCATGCACCTCCATGCGGTCCAGCTGCCCCAGCACGACGATGGTGGGCGAGGACTGCACCGCGTTCACCGTCTGCCCGGCCTGGCTGACGATGGCCAGCACCGTGCCGGCAGTGGGCGCGGTGATGCGGGTATAGTCGAGGTCGGTCCGGGCGATCTCGATCGCGACCTCGGCCTGGGCGATCTGCGCCTGGAGCGCGGTGATCTGGGCGCGGGCCACCGCGACGTCCTGCTGGGCGCTGTCGATGGTGCTGCGCGCGACCGCGGCCGAGCGGATCAGGTTTTCCGACCGCTCCAGCGTCTTTTCCGCCAGCGCCAGCACCGCCTGCCGCTCGGCCATCTGCGCGCTGAGATTGGCCAGCGCCGCCTGCGCGGTGCGCAATTCGTTCGCCTGCTGGACCGAGTCGATCCGGGCGATCAGGTCGCCCTGTTCCACCCGCTGGCCCAGCCGGACCGCCAGTTCGGTGATCCGCCCCGAGACCTGCGCCCCCACCGCCACCAGGCTCGAGGGCTTCAGCCGCCCCTCCGCCAGAACCGCCATCTCGATGTCGCCCCGCGCGACCGGCGCGCTCATGTAGCCGGGGGTCGCGGACTTGCCCTCGGTAAGCCCGGCCACGCCGGCCAGAACGGCGACCAGCGCCACGGCGGTCAGGGCAAGGGCTAAGGGCTGGCGCATCGG
>NZ_JRKO01000132.1 GCF_000763885.1 Paracoccus versutus
GGGCCGCGCCCTGGCCGGGCGTCGAGGTCGAGGTCGGGGCATGGCTCATCGGATACTCCTCCTGCGCGCAAACTGTCCTTCATCCATGAGATATTCGAGTATGCGAATATATGCAAGGGTGGCGAGCAAAGGATGCGTCGTGTTGTCTCGCTGCATCCCTCCGCTTCATCATTTATACATCCCTTCGAATATAAAGTGTCGCCTCATCCGACGCGAACCAAAAGACATCACCATGCGCGAATCCGAAAGGTCCCCTCGGCACCCGCCTCCGGCCAACGGAGAGGGCGTCCGCCCCGCACCCTGGCTTGCCCCCGCCCTGGCGGTGGCGTCCGCGCTCTTGTGGCTGCCGCAGGCCGGCATCCTGGCCGCTGCGGTGGCCGGGATCGCCGCGGGAACGGGCGCGGCATCGCTGGTGGTGCCGGCGCTTGGCGTGCTGGCCCTGGGCCTCCTGCGCGCCGGGCTCGAGGCGCTTGGCGGCAGGCTGGCCTGGCGCGCGGCGCGGGCACAGTTGTCGGACCTGCGCGGCAGGGCGGTGGCCGCGCTTTCGGCGCGCTCGCCGCTGGATGCCGGGCGCATCCCCTCGGGCGAGGCGGCAAGCATCGTCGCCGAACAGGCCGAGGCCGTCGTGCCCTGGCTGGCGCGCTTTCGGCCCGCGCGGCTGAAGGCGGCGGTGCTGCCCTTGGTCATCTTCCTGGCGATCCTGCCCTTTTCCTGGACGGCGGCGCTGGTGCTGCTGGTGGCGCTGCCGGTGATTCCGGTCTTCATGGTGCTGGTCGGCTGGAAGGCCAAGGCGGCAAGCGAGGCGCAGATGGTCGAGGTCGGCGGCATGAACGCCTTTCTGCTGGACCGGCTGCGCGGCATGGCGACCATCCGCAGCCTGGGCGCCATCGAAGCGACGGCGCTGCGGGTCAGGGCCGATGCGGAATCGCTGCGCGCACGCACCATGGCGGTCTTGCGCATCGCCTTCCTGACCTCGGCGGTGCTGGAGCTTTTCGCGGCGCTCGGCGTGGCGATGGTCGCGGTCTATATCGGTTTCCACCTGCTGGGCGACCTGCCCTTCGGCGCCTGGGGCGACAAGCTGACGCTGGCCGAGGGCCTGTTCATCCTGCTGCTGGCGCCGGCCTTTTTCGAGCCCCTGCGTGAATTGTCGGCGGTCTGGCACGACAAGGCGGCGGGCGAGGCCGGGATGGCCGCCTTGCAGCGGGCGGCCGAGCCGGGGATGGCGCTGCCCGGCGCCGAGGCCGAGGCCGCCGCCCCGCAAACCGCCGCCGCCACGGCGCTGCGCCTTGAGGATCTGCGCTTTCGCCATGCCGGCGCGACGCAACCCGGCCCGCGCGGCCTCAGCCTGGCCATCGCGCCGGGCGAGCATGTGGCGCTGGTCGGGCCCAGCGGCTCGGGCAAGTCGACGCTGCTTTCGCTGATCGCCGGCCTGGCCGCACCCGATTCGGGGCGGATCGAGATCGACGGCCGGCTGCTCGACGCGCAAGCCGCCGCCGGGTTGCGCGCCCGGATGGCCTGGATCGGCCAGGCGCCGCATATCTTTGCGGGCTCGCTGGCGCAGAACGTCACGCTGGGCCGAACCCTGCCCGCCGCGGGCAGCCTGCCGGAGGCGCTACGCATCGCCCGGCTGGACCAGGTCGCGGCCCGGCGCGGCAGCGCCCCGGTCGGCGAGGGCGGCACCGGCCTGTCCGGCGGCGAGGCGCTACGCCTGGCCTTGGCGCGGGTGGCCGCGACGCCGCAGGCCGGGCTGATCCTGGCGGACGAGCCGACGGCGCATCTCGACGCCGCCACCGCGCGCGAGATCGCCGAGGGGCTGGTGGCGCTGGCGCAGGGACGGACGCTGATCGTGGCGACGCATGACCCGGAACTGGCCGCGCGCATGGACCGCGTCATCCGGCTGGACGGCACCGGGATGGAGGCGGCGGCATGAGGCGGCTGGTCCGGGACATGGCGCCGGTGCTGGCGCTGTTCGCTTGCGAAGGGCGGCGCCGGCTGTGGACGGGCGCGGCGCTGGCGGCGGCGACGGTGCTGGCGGGCATCGCGCTGTTGGGGCTGTCAGGCTGGTTCATCACCGCCACCGCCATCGCCGGGCTGACCACGGCCACGGCGCTGGCCTTCGACGTGTTCATGCCCTCCTCGGGCATCCGGCTGCTGGCCCTGGGGCGCACGGCGGCGCGCTATGGCGAGCGGCTGGTGACGCATGATGCGACGCTGGCCGTGCTGGCCGGCCTGCGCGAGCGGCTGTTTCGCGGCTGGGCCGCGCCCGGTGCCGCGGGGGCGCTGATGCTGCGCCCGGCGCGGCTGCTGTTCCGGCTGACCGTGGATATAGACGCGCTCGACGTGCTTTACCTGCGGGTGCTGGTGCCCTTGGCGGCGGCGCTCGTCACCGCGCTGGCGGCGGGCGTGACGCTGGGGCTGATGCAGCCGCTGTTCGGGCTGGCGGTGCTTGGCTTTCTGATCGCCGCAGGGATCGGCCTTGCCCTGGCCGCCGCCCGCGCGGCGGGACCGGGGATGCGGCGGCGCGCGCAGGCGACCGAGACGCTGCGCGCCCGCGTCATCGACCTGATGCAGGGCCAGACCGAACTGGTCATGGCCGGCCGGCTGGGCGCCCAACGCCGGGCCATCGCCGCGGCGGATGCCCGGCTGGCGGCGGCCGAGGATCGGCTGAACCGCATCGACCTACTGGCGGGCTTCGGCTATGGCGCGGCGTCGGCGGTCCTGCTGGCCGGGGTGCTGGTCGTCGCAGGCGGGCTGGCGGAAAGCGGCCGCATCGGCGCACCCGTCGCGGCGCTGGCGTTGCTGGTGGCGCTGGCGGCGGTCGAGCCCTTTGCCCAGTTGCGCCGCGGCGCGATGGAGCTGCCGCGCAGCCTGATCTCGGCCCGCCGGCTGGGGCCGCGGCTGGACCCGGCCCCCGCCCCGCCTGGCTCTTATACCCATCTGACGCTGCCGACGACCCCCTACGTGGAGGGTTTGGGGGGGGGCGGGTCATTTAAAAAAAAAAAAAAAAAAAAAAGAGAGCGGAGAGGACGAATAAGATAAGAAAGAAGGACAAGTTGTGAGACGACAAAAAGACAATAGACGAAAACGTAAAAATCGAAGATGTATTGACAGAAAGAGTTGAGTATACG
>NZ_JRKO01000133.1 GCF_000763885.1 Paracoccus versutus
GAACAGCCGTCCCGCCGGTTTCAATGCGGCCCGCAATCGTTCAAGGGCGCGTTGCCCGATCTCTGGCTGGCGGCCGTCCAATGCCCCGACACGCATCGCAAAGGCGATGTCGAAGCGCTCCTCGCCGGCCAGCAGTTCGAAATCCTCGACCGCCACCTGCCGGAACCGCAGGCGGCCCGAGGCGATCTCGGGTTTCGATCCGGCCACCGCGCTGTCGATCGCCCTGGCCGAGCGGTCGATGGCGAGGACGAAGCCGTTGCCGATGCGGCGGCAGACCTCGCGGGCCGCCACGCCGGGGCCGCAGCCGATCTCCAGCACCCGATGGCCCGGCACCAGCGGCAGGGCGTCCACGAAACAGGCGATGCGGTTCGATATCCGCGGGGCCATGCGCCTCAGCCCTTGTCGGTGACCTTCGGCCACCAGGTGCCGAAGCACCACAGGTTGCCCTCGGGATCGCGGCAGATGAATTCACGGCTGCCGTAGTCGCGGTCGGTCAGCCCTTCCTCGATCACCGCGCCGGCGGCCTTGGCACGGGCGAACATCGCGTCAGCGTCATCCACGGCGATATAGAGCGACTTGCCGCCCTGCCCCGACGGCTGGCCCACCATCCCGCCATAGGCGTCGTCCCTGTCGTCGCCGCACATGATCATGGACGAGCCGAAGGCCAGTTCGGCATGGGCGACCTTCTCGCCATCCATGTATTTCGCATGGGTGGTGAAGCCGAAGGCCCTTTCCAGCCAGTCGATCATCGCCGCCGCGTCGCGGAAGCGGAAGGTCGGGTAGATGCGCGGAGCTTCCATCATGCGTTCCTCCTGTCAGATTGGGGCCATGCCCGGTCAAATGTCTCGGCCGTCACGACGCATCTGCGGATACGCCACCGATCCGAACTGCCGCTCGAGCCAGTCGACACCAAAGGCGACGATATCCCGTGCGTCGAACAGATGGCAGTGCGCGGCGCCGACCACGCCCTCGCGGTGCCGGCCCGTCTGGACATAGGCGCGGGCAATGGTCTCGACCGCATCCGGCTGGCCCTCGACCGCGAAGCAATCGAGGATGCCGTTCGAGTCGAAATCCGTCGCCGCCTCCCAGACCGTCCGACCATCCGGGCCCAGCACCGGCATCTTATAACTCACGCGGCGCTTGCCGGGGATATCGGCGATGGCCTCGGCATAATGCAGCACGGTCACGGCATCGAGCGGCGCGCCCAGCAGCAGGGTCTTGCCGCCAAGGCGCACGAAGCGTTCCAGCGGCGAGCCCTCGCCCAGGGCCTGGCCCAGCCGGTGCGGTTCGACCAAGGTTTGGGCCAGCGGGCCGACCGCGACCATCGAGGCATCCGGGTGGGCGCTGCGCCGGGCCGCCGGCAGCTCTGCAAGAAGCTGGTTCAGCAGGCCGAAGCCGCGATATGTCCCGGCGGTCCGGGGATCGAAGGCGGGCCAGGCGCGGCGCAGGTCCTCGTCCATGCGGGCACCGTTCAGCGTCTCCTCATAGGGCGAGCGGTCCCAGGAGGCATATCCCATCACCGTGCCGCCCCGCCCCACGGCATCCATGAGCGCCTGGGCAACCCCGGCCGCGCCGCCCTCGACCGGGCCGAGCGCCTTCAGCGAGGCGTGGACCATCACCAGATCGCCCGGCTGCAAGCCAAGCCGCCGAAGATCCGCCGTGATCGTGGCCTTGCCGCGCATGACCCTACGGATTGTCCCGGAACCAGTCGGTGATGGCGGGCATGTCGCGCTCGAACCCGCCAGGGATGAAGACGTTCAGGACACCGACGCGCTCGGCGGTGCGGTTCCTGAAGTCATGCGTCGTCCCGGCCGGGATGCGCAGGAACGTCCCTTGCGGCGCGTCCAGCCAGTCCTCCCCGGCAAGGAAGCTGACCGTGCCGGCAATCACGTAGAAGATCTCGTCATTCACTTCATGCGCATGCGCGCCCGGCCCGTCGGCGCCGGGCTCCAGCCACCATTCCGAGACGCTGTAGCGCGCAGCCGTCTCATCCTCATCGGCCTTGAACACCGCCGTCATCCGGCCGAGGGCGTAGCGCCGTCCCTTGCCCGGCGGCAGGTGCAGAACGCCCTTGCCCGCGTGTTCGTCGCTCATCGCTGCCTCCCGCTGGCTGATGGACCCCAGCAGCATAGCCCGCCACAGGCCCGCTGTCAGGTTCCGAGCGAGGGGCCGGTTTGCGCAGCAAGAACCGAAGGCCCTATGTCGCGTCCTGATCCGCCTTGCGCAGAACGACCCTCAACTTGCCGCTGCTGCCGCCGCCGCAGAAGAACCGCGCGCCGCCATCGGATTCCAGCCCCGAGACCCCGGTGCCCGGCGGCATCTCCAGCCGTTCCAGCACTCCGCCGGTGGCGGGGTCGATGCGCCGGATGTCGCTTTCCTCGCCCTGCCAGGTGCCGTGCCAGAGCGCGCCCTCGATCCAGGTGACGCCAGTGACGAAGCGGTCGCAGTCGATGCTGCGCAGCACCTTGCCGGTCTCGGGATCGACCTGGTGGATGCGCCGCCCGCGATGCTGGCCGACCCAAAGCGAGCCCTCGGCCCAGGCCAGCCCGGAATTGCCGCCCTCCGGCGCGGGAATGGTCGCAAGGACCTCGCCGCTCTCGGGATCGATCTTGCGGATGACCGCCCCGGCGATCTGGAACAGATGCGTGCCGTCGAAGGCCGTGCCGGCATCGGCGGGGATCTCCAGCGCCCCCACCAGCTCGCCGCTGTCGGGGTCCAGCGCGTTCAGCCGCTCGCCGCTGGCGAACCAG
>NZ_JRKO01000134.1 GCF_000763885.1 Paracoccus versutus
GCCCTTCTTCGTTGTCCAAATACCCATGCCCCGCACCTCGCCCGCCCCCGGTTGACCCGACGCAGGGGCCGTCCTACGGATGACGGATCATCAGAAAGGCATTCCCCATGAGCTTCGCCCAAGGCGCCGCCGTCCTTGCCATTCCCGGCCCCTCGCCCGCGCCCGACCGCGTGCTGCGCGCCATGCACCGCGCCTCGCCCGACATCTACGGCGAGGCGCTGGCGGCCGAGAACCGGGCGATGATCGCCGGGCTCAGGCGGCTGGCCGGGACCGCGGGCCATGTCGTGCCCTATATCGGCAACGGCCATGCCGGCTGGGAGGCGGCGAACGTCAACCTGCTCGACCGGGGCGAGCGGGCGCTGGCGCTGGTCTCGGGCCATTTCGGCCGCGGCTGGGCCGCCACGGCCCGCGCGCTGGGGATCGAGGTCGAGGAGCTGGACTTCGGCCTCGCGCCCCCCGACCCGCAGCGGCTGGCCGACCGGCTGGCGCAGGACCGCGAGGGGCGGATCCGGGCGGTGCTGGTCTGCCAGGTCGATACCGCCAGTTCCGCCCGCGCCGACATTCCCGCCCTGCGCGCGGCCATGGGCGGCCATCCCGCATTCCTGGCCGTCGATGCCATCGCCTCGCTGGGCTGCGAGCCCTTGCGGATGGACGAATGGGGCGTGGACCTGCTGGTCTCGGCCAGCCAGAAGGGGCTGATGGTGCCGCCGGGGCTGGCCTTCGTCTGGTTCTCGGACCGGGTGAAGGCGCGCGGGCGCAGCGGCCTGGCCACGCCCTATTGGGACTGGACCCCGCGGGCCGAGGCCGAGGCGCTGTGGCAGTTCTGGGGCGGCACGCCGCCCGTCCAGCACATCTTCGGCATGAACGAAGCGCTGCGGATGCTTCTGGACGAGGAAACCCTGCCCGCCGCCTGGGCCCGGCACGAGGGGCTGGCGCGGGCGACATGGGCGGCGCTGGAGCGCTGGGGCGCGGGCCATCCCGGCATCGGCGCGCTGATCGCCGATCCCGCCGGCCGCGCCCGCTAGGTCACTGCGGCCCGGCTGCCGCAGGCCGGCGCCCTGCGCGAATGGACCGCCGCCCGCGCGGGGGTGACGCTGGGCATCGGCCTGGGCGCCGCCGATCCCGACAACGCGCTGCGCATCGCCCATATGGGCCATGCCAATGCGCATCAGCTGCTGGGCGTGCTGGCGGTGGTCGAGGCCGGGATGACGGCGCTGGCGATCCCGCATGGCAAGGGCGCGCTCGAGGCGGCGGCGGCCGAGATCGCGCGGCTCGCCTGAGCCCTTGCGGCAGGGCGCCGCAGACCCAACCTTTCCGGGGCAAGGCACGAAAGGCGACAGATGCGCATCACCCCCCTGCCCGAGTTCCAGTCCGAGGCCCTGCTGCCCGGCCAGGATTTCGCCCCGATCGAGCGGCTGATCCGCGACGAGGCCCAGGAACACGGGCTGGAGCTGCATACCGGCCATGGCCGCTCGATCTGGTGCCAGGTCGAGATGGGCGAGTTCGGCGCCAAGCGGCGCGGCGACGGCGTGCTGGTCTTTGCCCGCGCCCATCGCGCCGAATGGCTGGGCGCGATGCAGCAGGCGATTTCCGAACATCTTGGCCAGCACCTGCCGGCGGCGGCGGCAGCGCTGCGCTGGCCCTCGACCGCCGATGCCGGCAAGCCGCCCGGCAATTTCAGCCTGGCCGAAGTCGTCGGGGTCGAGCCGCTCTGCCCGGATTTCCTGCGCGTGCGGCTGGCCGCGCCCAACCTGCACCGGCTTGCCACCGAGGATTCGCTGCATTTCCGGCTGGTCCTGCCGCAACCCGGCGACGACGCGCCGGAATGGCCGCGTCTCGGCGCCAACGGCCAGATCCTCTGGCCCAGGGGCGACAAGGCGCTGCACCGCCCGGTCTATACCGTGCGCCGCATCGACGCCGATGCCGGTTGGCTGGAGCTGGACGTTTTCGACCATCCCGGCGGGCGGGCGGCGCATTGGGCGCAAAGTGCCCGGCCGGGCGCGCGCATCGGCCTGCTTGGCCCCAGCGGCGGCGGCATCCCGCAGGCCGCGCAGCTGATGCTTGCCGGGGACGAGACCGCCTGGCCCGCCATGGCCCGCATCCTCGAATCGCGCGCCGGCAGCGCGCGGGGCCAGGTCTTCCTGCTCGGCGCCCGGCCCGGCTATCCGCTGCCCCGGCCCGCGGGCTTCCGCATATGCCACCTGCCCGGCGGGACCGCGGCGCTTTGCGCCCTGCTGCGCGACGAGCCGCCCTTGCCCGGCAGCTATCTGTGGGCGGCAGCGGAAAAATCCGAGATTGCCGCGCTTCGCGCCCTGCTGCTGGAAACGCTGGGCCACGACAGGGCGCAAAGCCACCTGGCCGCCTATTGGTCGGCATAAAGCGCGGCAGCCCGTCCGCGGAATAGTTGACAATTTTACCTTGGTGATCGATACGAAGCCCAAACCGCGGCCAGAGGGTCGGCGGCATGCCAGTTTGCATGTGCCGCGCCCAGCAAGATGCGGACGGATCGAATGCCGGAACTATAAGGATCGCCATGACCCAGAAGTCACTGCCGCGCCGTAGCGCGGGGACCGCCGTTGCTTTGACCTGCCTGCTGCTCGCCACGCCGATCGCGGCGCAGGAAGCCGCCACCGGCGGCCAGACCAGCCCGGCGCCCGAGGTCCAGACCCAGCCGGCCGCCCCCGCCGGCGAAACCGCGGCCCCGCAGCCCCAAGTCCCGCAGCCCGCGACGCCGGAAGCGGCGGCCCCC
>NZ_JRKO01000135.1 GCF_000763885.1 Paracoccus versutus
GGCTTCCGGGGCCGGGCGATCGGGCGAAATCCAGCGCGCCGCAGCTCAGGATCCTGCCGCTTGCGTTCGCCGTAATCCGAATGCGGCGGCTGGACGAAAAGAAGATCAGCCGCACCGTGCCGGCATCCTTGCCCGCGCCGCGCTCGAACCGGCTGGTGATCGTGCCGTCGCGCATGCCCTGCCGCAAATCGTCGGCGCTGATCCCGAACGCCCTGGCCAGGACGGCCGCGTCGATCCGGGCGCCGTCCTGCTGCAAGTCGATCCCAGGCATCGCCGCCTCTCTTTCCCGGCCTCACTCGGCCGCCACCACGCGCCCTCCCGGACCCGCTCCGGGCCAGGCGCAATCCTCCAGCGTCGTGCGGTCCAGCTCGGCCATGAAGGCCTCGCGCGCCGCGGAAAGCTGCGGCCGCAGGCGGCAGCGCGGCCGCAGGACGCATGCGCCGCCATCGGCGCGGAAACATTCCACGATGGCGAACTTGCGCTCCAGATGGCGCACCACCTGCCCCAGCGTGATCTCATGCGCCGGGCGCATCAGCCGCAGCCCGCCGGACCTGCCGCGCTCGGACCGCACGAAGCCGCCAAGCCCCAGGTCGCTGACCACCTTGGCCAGGTGATGCTGCGAGATGGCGAACTCCCTGGCGATCTGCCCGGTCGAGATCGGCTTTTCCGGCGCCCCCGCCAGGCGCATCAGCACCCGCAATCCGTAGTCGGTAAAGGTCGCAAGACGCATCGGCTCTCCTGAATTGGTATTGACAATACCGATTATGTGGGCGGATATTCGGCATTGCAAGTACCGAATATGGGCTTCGCGCATCCTCCTGCCCCGCGGCGCCCGACTCACCGTCAGACACCCCCCGCTCATGGAGACAGCCATGCCCCAGACCACATTCCCATTGCACGACCGGACGGTCGGCGAGATCGCCGCGCGGCTTCCCGGCGCGTCCGGCGTGTTCCGCCGCTTCGGCATCGACTTCTGCTGCCACGGAGAGGTGCCGCTGGCCGAGGCGGCCAATCGGCGCCAGCTGGACCTTGGCGCACTCGAGGCGGTCCTGGGCGACCTCGACCCGCTGGCGATCCCCGATGCGCCACGCGAGACCGGGGCGCTGATCGACCATATCCAGACCCGCTATCACCAGGCGCATCGCCGGCAGATCCCCGAGCTGATCGCGCTTTCGCGCAAGGTCGAGGCGGTCCATGCCGGCCACCCGGAGGTGCCCGGCGGCCTGGCCGACCTGCTGCAGCGCATGTGGGGCGAACTGGAGATGCACATGAAGAAGGAAGAGCTGATCCTGTTCCCGGCCATGCGCCGGCAGGCGGCGGACCGGATCGCCGCCCCCATCGCCGAGATGCGGCACGATCACGACGATCACGGCGCCTTCCTGGCAGAGCTGGCGCGGCTGACGCAGGACCATACCCTGCCCGAGGGCGCCTGCCGGACCTGGCAGGCGCTTTACGCCGGGACCGCGCAGCTGCGGGCCGACCTGATGGAGCATATCCATCTGGAAAACAACGTGCTGTTCCCGCGCTTTGAAAAGGCCGCATGAGGCCCGCTGCCCGCCCGCTGTTTCATGCGCCACCGCCCCCCGCCGGCGCTGCATCCGACGCCCCGAAGCCCGCCTTTTGCCACCCCTTCAAGGAGGAGGTTCCATGGTCCGACCCAGTTGCATCCTTGCCGCCTCGCTGGCGCTGCTGCCGGCTGCCGGCCTTGCCCAGGGCGGCCAGCCCGCCACGACCGCGGCGGCGGAAGAGACATGGCTGCCCAGCCTGCAGACCCGGACGCCGCAGCAGGGCTTCGACCTGGCCATCGGCATGGCGCGGCGGGCGGTCAGGACGACCCAGCCCGATGTCGCGGCGCTGAAGGCGGGGCGGCCGGGCTATGCCGAGGATGCGGCCAGGCTGATCGACGTCTCGGGGGTGGCGGCGGCCTGGTTCGCGACCATCGCCGCAGCGAACGACTATTGGCGCGAATGAACCTGAACGGAGGACGATCATGGTCGACATCTCCATGCCCAAGGCCAGCGCCGCGCTTGCGGCAAGGCGGCACGCGCTGGCGCCGGGGACCGACGATGCCTTTCTGGCGCTGTCCAAAGCCGTGTTTGCCGACGGCGCGCTGGACAAGCGCACCAAGCAGCTGATCGCGGTCGCCGTGGCCCATGTCACGCAATGCCCCTGGTGCATCGAGGGCCATGTCAAGGGTGCCCGCCGCGAGGGCGCCAGTCCCGAGCAGATCATGGAGGCGATCTGGGTCGCGGCCGAGATGCGCGCCGGGGCCGCCTATGCCCATGCCAACAAGGCGCTTGCGGTGCTGGACCAGATCGATGGCGCGTGAAGCCTGCCCATGCCCTGCTGCCGTCCCTTGCGGAACATGGCTAGGGGTCGAGGCCTGCATGAAGGGCGCGGCGGCAGCCCGGCAGATCACCGCGAGGCTGGATGCCACCCTTGGCCTTGCCGATAGCCGCAGGGCCGGCCAGGTCGCCCTGCCGCCGCGCCCGACCATCGGCGTATCCGCAAACCGGAGCCTGCACAGATAAAGGACAGGACCATGTCAGCCCAGATCAGCGACAGCATCGAAGAGAAGCGGGGCTTCTTCACCCGCTGGTTCATGTCGACGAACCACAAGGACATCGGCATCCTTTACCTGTTCACCGCCGGGACGGCCGGGCTGATCGCC
>NZ_JRKO01000136.1 GCF_000763885.1 Paracoccus versutus
TTGCCCAGCACCTCGATCACCCGGCAGTCGGCGATGGTGCCGCAGGCGCATTGCGCCAGCATGCGCTGCAATTCGTCGCGCAACACCGTCAGCCGGGCGATGCGGGCATTGACCGCCGCAAGCTGGCGGCCGGCGATCTCGTCGGCGGCGGCGCAGGGGATGTCCGGCCGGTCCGACAGGCCCAGCAACTCGCGGATCGCCTCGAGCGGAAAGCCCAGGTCGCGGGCGTGGCGGATGAAGGCCAGCCGCTCTTGCGTCTTTCGCGCGTAAAGCCGCTGGTTGCCCGCCGTCCGCTCGGGCTGGGGCAGCAGGCCGATCTGCTCGTAATAGCGGATCGTCGGCACCTTCACCCCGGCCGCCCGGCTGAGTTTTCCGATGGAGAGCATGAGAAACCCCTTGAAGCTCTAGTTGCTGGAGCACCTAGGTTCCCGAATCATCGAGGACAAGGCCCGCGGTCTGCGCGGGCAGGAGATGAACGATGCGTGACGAAAATGCCGAACGGGTCGAATGGACGGTGACGGGCATGGACTGCGCCGCCTGCACCCGCAAGATCGCCGCGGCGGTCGAGCGGATGCCGGGGGTGGGCGAGGTCTCGGTCGGGCTGATGGCCGAGAAGCTGTCGCTGACGCTGCACCCGGACGGGACAAGCCGCGACCAGATCGAGGACACGGTTCGGCGCCTGGGCTTTGGCATCGCGCCGCGCGGGCAGGAGGCACCGCGCAAGAAGGCCTTCGTGCTGCCCGATGCCGCGCCTGCGACGGATATGGCGCTGGCGACGGCCCCGGCCGCGCATGGCCACGACCATGGCGCTGCCCGCGGCCAGAGATGGCATCGCACCGCCAAGGGCCGGCTGGTCGTCATGACCGGCGTGCTGCTGGCCGCGGCCTGGGCCTTCGAGCTGCTGACCACGGCCGAATGGGGCTATTGGGCCTTCCTGCTGGCCTGCGTGATCGGCGTCGCCCCGGTGGCGAAGCGCGCTTTCGAAGCGTTGCGCCTGGGCCAGCCCTTCACCATCGAAAGCCTGATGACCATCGCCGCCGTCGGCGCCCTCTTCATCGGTGCGGCCGAGGAAGCCGCGCTGGTCGTGTTCCTGTTCGCCTTGGGCGAGGTGCTGGAGGGCGTCGCCGCAGGCCGTGCGCGCGACGGCATCCGGGCGCTGGCCGATCTGGTGCCCAAGACCGCGCTGCTGGAGGTGAACGGCAAGACGCGGGAGGTTCCCGCCGACCGGCTGGAGATCGGCCAGGTGGTGCTGGTCCGGCCCGGCGACCGCATCCCCGCCGATGGCGAGATCGCCGAGGGCACGAGCGGCATCGACGACAGCCCGGTGACCGGCGAGAGCGTGCCGGTGACCAAGGGACCGGGGGACGGGGTTTTCGCCGGCTCGATCAATACCGAGGCGGCGCTGCGCGTGCGCGTCATGCGCGAGCCTGCGGACAACACCATCGCCCGCATCATCCGGCTGGTCGAGGAGGCCGAGGAAGCCCGCGCCCCGACAGAACGCTTCATCGACCGCTTCAGCCGCTGGTACATGCCCGCCGTGGTGGCGGTCTCGGCGCTGGTGGTGCTGGTGCCGCCGCTGGCATTCGGCGCGGACTGGGGGAGCTGGATCTATCGCGGCCTGGCGCTGCTGCTGATCGGCTGCCCCTGCGCGCTGGTGATCTCGGTCCCGGCCTCGATCGCCTCCTCGCTCTCGGCCGGGGCGAAGCGCGGGCTGTTGATGAAGGGCGGCGCGGTGATCGAGGCCGCGGCCAAGGTCACCCAAGTCGCCTTCGACAAGACCGGCACCCTGACCCATGGCCGGCCGGTGGTCACCGACCTGGTGCCGGCCGCCGGCGTGGACGAGGCCGGGCTGCTGGCGGTGGCGGGCGGGGTCGAGGCCGGCTCCAGCCATCCGCTGGCGCGGGCCATCCTGGCGCGTGCCGCCGAGGCGGGCGTGGCCCCGCTGCCCGCGCGCGAGGCGCGGGCGCTGGTGGGCCGGGGGGTCGAGGCGGTCGTCGCGGACGAGCCCGCATGGGTATCCTCGCCCCGCCATGCCGCCGAGCAGGGCGGAATCGAAACCGATGCGATCCGCCGCGCCACCGCGCTTGAAAGCGAGGGCAAGACCGTGGTCGCGGTCTTTCGCGCGCGCCGCCCCCTGGGGTTGATCGCCATGCGCGACGAGCCGCGCGCCGATGCCGCCGAGGCGATGGCCCAGCTTCGCGCGCTGGATGTCGGCGCGGTCATGCTGACCGGCGACAACCCGCGCACCGCCGAGGCCATCGCGGGTGCCCTTGGCATGGACCATCGCGCCGGGATGCTGCCCGAAGGCAAGCTGGCCGCGATCCGCGAGATGGCCGCGCAGGGGGGCGTGATGATGATCGGCGACGGCATCAACGACGCCCCGGCGCTGAAGCAGGCGAGCGTCGGGGTGGCGATGGGCTCGGGCACCGACGTGGCGCTGGAGACGGCGGATGCGGCGATCCTGCGCGACCGGGTGGCGGACGTTCCGGCGCTGATCCGGCTGGCGCGGGCGACGATGGGCAATATCCGCCAGAACGTCGCCATCGCGCTGGGGCTGAAGGCGGTGTTCCTGGTGACCTCGGTCCTCGGCATCACCGGGCTGTGGATCGCCATCCTGGCCGATACCGGCGCGACCGTGCTGGTCACGCTCAATGCCCTGCGCCTGCTGGG
>NZ_JRKO01000137.1 GCF_000763885.1 Paracoccus versutus
GAGGAAACCCCTGCCCCCACGGCCCCGCCTCCACCATCCGACGCGGCCGCCGCCTTCCTGCGCGGCGCCGGGCTGGACCCGTCGGGCGCCGAGGGCGTGGACCTGGAAGCGCTTGGCCGGCGCTACCGCATGCTGGCCGAGGGGCTGGTCGCGCTGCTGCGCGCCCGGGCCGAGGAAAAGGGGTCGCTGCGCGTCGCCCGCACCACGCTGGGCGCGGCCCAGGTCAACCCGCTGAAATTCCTGGCCATGCCCGACGAGCAGGTGGCCGCGCTGGTCGCGCCGCGCGGGGCGGGCTACCTGGACCCCGACGCCGCCATCGCCGAGGCGTTCCGCGACCTTGCCGACCACCGGATGCGCAGCTGGCACGGGCTGCAGGCGGCGCTGCGCCGGATGATCGACCGCTTCTCGCCCGAGGCGATCGAGGCGCAGCTGGCCGATGCCGGGCTGCTGCGGGCGCTGCTGGCGGGCGGGCGCTCGGCGCTGCTCTGGGACGCCTATGCCGCCCGCTGGGCCGAGATCGCCCGCGCCGCCGAGGACCGTTTCCTGGGCGAGGTCGGCGCCGAATTCCGCGATGCCTACGAAACCCCTGACAGGAGCGAGCCATGACCACGATCTTTCCCCTATTCACGCGCCGGGCCACGCTGGCCGGACTTGGAACGCTGGCGCTGACGGCGGCCTGCGGCGGGCCGCAGGGGCCCGGTTCGGTCAACCTGGCGATGTCGGCCGCGGCCGGGGTCAATCCCGGCCCCGACGGCAGCGACCGACCGCTGACGCTGCACATCCTGCAATTGCGCGGCACCGCCGGCTTCGACGCCGCCGACACGCTGGCGCTGCAAGACCCCGCCGCCGCCCTGGGGGCCGACCTGGTCAAGGCCGAGACGGTCACGCTGGCCCCCGGCGGCAGCGCCGAAAAGGCGCTGGTACTCGACCCGTCGACGACGGCGGTGGCGGTGGTCGCCGGCTATCGCGACCCGGCCGGCAAGACCACCCGCGCCAAGGCCGCCGTCTCGCCCACCGGGACCGCCAGCTTCACCGTCACCGCCGGGCCGGGCGGCGTCGTGATGGCTCCAGCCTGAAGGGAAAGCGCATGACCGAAGGCAGCCGCGTCGTCTGGTCCGAGGGCCTGTTCCTGCGCCCGCAGCATTTCCAGCAGCAGGACCGCCATGCCGCGGCCCAGCTGCGCGCGCTGCTGCGGACGCGGCCGCGGCAGGCATGGGGCTTTGTCGCGCTGCGGCTGGATCCCTCGGCGCTGGAGGCCGGGCAGGTCGCCGTCGCCGAGGCCGAGGGGCTGTTTCCCGACGGCACCGCCTTTCGCATCCCGGCCGAGGCCCCGGCGCCGCCGCCGGTCACGGTCGGCCGCGCGACACCCGCCGGCGCGGTCCTGCTGGGCGTGGCGCCGCGCCAGCCCGGCACCGCCGCGGTCGATCCCGCCCATGCCGAGCCGGGCGGTGCGCGCTGGCGCGGCGAATGGGCCAGCCTGCGCGACGAGATCCGCGGCGGCGCCGAGCCGGCCGAGGTCGAGATCGCCCGGCTTTCGACCCGGCTGATCCTGCCCGGCGAGGCGGTGCAGGGCGCCGTCACCCTGCCGCTGGCCGGGATCGAGGGGCTGGCCGCCGACGGCCGCGTCGTGCTGGCCGAGGGCTGGCTGCCCCCCGCGCTGACGCTGGCCGCCGTGCCGTGGTATGGCGGGCTGCTCAAGGAACTGGTCGGCGGGCTCGACCGCATCATCGAGGCGCAGGGCGGCATGGTGCTGGGCGGCGCCGGCCGCTCGGTCGAGAACCTGCTGATCCTGGAGCTGGCCAATGCCGCCCGGCCGCGGCTGCAGCACCTGCTGGCGCAGAACCTTGCCCACCCCTCCGAGCTTTTCGCCGACCTGGCCGAGCTGGCGGGGCGGATGGCGACCTATGGCTCGTCCACGCGGCGGCTGTCGCCGCTGCCGGACTATGACCATGCCGACCCGCAGCCGGCCTTCGCCGCACTGGCGGATGCGCTGCGCTCGCTGATCCTGTCCCTGCGCCATGTCGAGCCGAAATCCCGCGCCCTGCCGGTGGCGCGCCACGCGCAGAACGTCTGGAAGGTGCGCATCGACAATCCCGAGATCCTGCAAAACAGCCGCATCGTGCTGCGCATCGGCTCGGACATGTCGGACGAGGGCTTGATGCAACTGTTCACCCGCCAGGTCACCGTGGGCGCGGCCGATGAGTTCGAGGCGCTCTGGACCTCGCGCCTGCCGGGCATCCCGCTGCGGCCGCTGCATTCGCAGCCGCGCGAGATCCCCTATGACGGCGACCGGCTGTGCCTGGAGCTGGACCGCAAGTCCGAGCATTGGGCGCGGCTGCAAGCCTCGCCGGGCTTCGTTCTGGGTGTGTCGGGCAAGCTGGACCGCGAGCCCGAAATCGACTGCTACGCGGTCAGCAGGTAGGGGCGGGGGATGGGCGACCAGAACGATCCCTTCGGCCTTGGCGACCCCGGCCGCACCCGCATCCGCCCGCTGGGCGCGGGCCGGCCGCAATCCCAGCCCGCTTCGCCCGGCCCCGTCCCCGCCGCGCCGCGCCCAGCGGGGGTGGGTGGCCGAGGCGGCGGGCGGCCGCGACCCGGTCGCCGCCTGCACCGCGTC
>NZ_JRKO01000138.1 GCF_000763885.1 Paracoccus versutus
AGGGCTGTTCCAGCGCATGTCCGGGCCGGCGGCGCGCAAGCAGGTCATGGATGTTCGGTTGGGTGGCTGTCATTGTCGGCTTCCACGCTGAGGTTGAACTGGCCTAATATTCCGCCGACTCGTTTCCCGTTGACAACGGCATAAAAATTCATCCTGGATTAG
The DNA here is from genome assembly GCF_000763885.1 of Paracoccus versutus. GTDB lineage: Bacteria > Pseudomonadota > Alphaproteobacteria > Rhodobacterales > Rhodobacteraceae > Paracoccus > Paracoccus versutus. The sequence continues at coordinate 163 of NZ_JRKO01000138.1, forward strand.
GTGAAGTAACCTGAATACGGCCCGGCATGCCCAATCCCCATGACTTCGCCTCGATGACCGCGCTGATCTGCTTCGAGGCGGCGGCCCGCAACATGAGCTTCAAGGCCGCCGCGCAGGAGATGAACGTCACCCCCGCCGCGATCAGCCACCAGATCAAGGCGCTGGAGCAGAACCTGGGCTGCGCGCTGTTCATCCGCCGGCACCGCGGGGTCGAGCTGACCGAGAAGGGCGCCTTCCTGCTGGTTGCGCTGCAACGCGGCTTCGAGACCATCTCGGACGCCGTCAGCCGGCTGCGCGACCGGCCCGATGCCGTGGACGTGACCATCCGCACCACCACGGCGGTCAGCGCGCTGTGGCTGACCCCCAAGATCACCGCCTTCTGGAAGATCCACCCCGGCATCACCGTCTCGCAGATCATCAGCGACGTGGCCACGGCGGCCAGCCGGCACGACCTGCACATCGGCTATGCGGTTCCCGGCGATGACGGCGACGAATGGCGGGAAATCTTCCGCGACCGCATCCTGGCCTATGGCACGCCGCATTTCGCCAGGGAACACGGCATCCGGGGAATCAAGGATCTGCTGCGCGCGCCGCTGGTCCACATGAACGACGACCACAATGCCTGGACAGGCTGGGCCGACTGGTTTCGCGAGCTCGGCCATCCGCCGCCCTCCGGGCGCAGCCTCTTCGTCAACAACCACATGATCGCCCTGCAGGCGGCCGAGGACGATGTCGGCGCGGTGCTGGGCTGGGAGGGGTTGATGGCCCGCGTCCTGCAAGCCGGCCGCCTGGTCAGCCTGGTGCCCGAGAGCATCCCCTCGCCCGCCGCCTTCTCGCTCAGGATCAATCCCCGCGCCTCCGCCAAGGCAAGGCTGTTCGCAGACTGGCTGGCGGCGGGCTGAGCCGGGTCAGGGCTGGCGATAGACCCGGGCCGTGTCTTCCTCGAAATGGCGCAACTCGTCCTGCCGGCGGGCCTCGGACCAGCCCAGGCTGGCGGCGGCGATGCGCGACAGCGCCTCGGCACGGGCCCGGCCCAGGTCGGGCTCCAGCCCGTCGGGCAGCCGCCGGCGGATCAGGTCGGCAAGCCGCACCACATGTTCGGCGGCCGCCATCTGGCCGATGCCCTGGTCCTGCGGCGGCGAAATGATCCCCTCCGGCGCCGGGCCGCGTTTGCCCAGGCGCCTTTCGACGCGGCGCGCCACCTGCCGCGCCGCGTGGCGATGCAGCATGATGGTCGAGCCGGTGACGGCCAGCAGACCGGGCATCGCGGGGTCTTCGGCCACCTCGACCGGCAGGCTGGTGGTGCGGCCGTCGCGGGTCGAGGTCGGCCGCACCCCGCACCAGCAATGCAGCACGTCGGCGCGCGTCAGCTGCAGGCCGGGGAACAGGTGGTTGGCCTCGCCCAGGATATAGTCGACCTCGGCCTCCTCGACGCGGATGTCGTCGGGGTTGGCGGTGACTTCGGTCTCGGTCGGGCCGATGAAGTGGAAATCGCGCCAGGGAAAGACGTAATAGGGCTCGCCCTTGCGGGAAAAGGCTTCCAGCCCCTGGCCGCGGAACGCCTCGGGCAGGCGCACCATGACGTTGACGCCCTTGATGCCGATCACCCGGCGCCGGCCCGAGCCGCCGCCCGGCACCCGGTCGATCCAGGGGCCGGCGGCGTTCACCACCATGCGGGCGCGGACCTGCGCCCGGCCCTGCATCTCGGGCGCGCGTTCCTCCAGCGTGACCACCCAATCCTCGCCCTCGCGCGCAATCGCCGTCACCTCGGCATAGGTGCGGATGGTGGCGCCGCGCCGCTCGGCATCCAGGGCGGTATCGACGCAGATGCGCTCGGGCCAGGCATACATGTATTCCTCGAACACGCCCACGCCGCGCAGCGGCCCGCCCAGGGCCGCGGCCATGGCGCTGTCCGCGGCCGCCTGCGCCAGGGCGAGGCGGCGATAGGCCAGCGGCACCCGCCAGCCGTCCAGCGCCTCGACCAGGCGAAAGCCCAGGTCGACCAGCCAGGGCGGATAGCGGTCGCCCCTGCGGAACGGGTAGTGGAAGCGATGTTTCGTCAGGTGGCCCGGCATGTCGCGCACCAGCTCGGCCCGGCAGCGCATGACCTCGCGGGTATAGAGCAGCCGCCGGATCATGTCGGCGGGCCGGAATGGCATCTGCCACAAGGGATAGCGCGCGGCGAGATAGCCGAGCCCGGAATAGAGCATCCGGCTGGATCGCGACGAGGTTCCTGCGCCGAAGTCTCCGCGGTCGACGAGCAGGGTGCGAAAGCCGCGTGCTGCGAGTTGGCATGCGGTGGCGCAGCCGACAGCGCCGGCGCCGATGACGATGGTGTCGTAGTCGGTGTCGTGGAGGGTTTCGATCGTCTTGCGGGTCATGTGGGGGCCGTGGTCTGCGTCATGGTCCGGGCCTTTTCGGTTGCGGCGGCGAGGGCGGTCTCGAT
>NZ_JRKO01000139.1 GCF_000763885.1 Paracoccus versutus
CAGATGGCTGCGAAAGAAGTTAAGTTCAACAGCGACGCGCGTGACCGGATGCTGAAGGGCGTGAACATCCTTGCGGATGCGGTCAAGGTGACGCTGGGCCCGAAGGGGCGCAACGTGGTGATCGACAAGTCCTTCGGCGCGCCGCGCATCACCAAGGACGGCGTTTCGGTCGCCAAGGAGATCGAGCTTTCCGACAAGTTCGAGAACATGGGCGCGCAGATGGTGCGCGAAGTGGCCTCGCGCACCAATGACGAGGCCGGCGACGGCACCACCACCGCCACCGTTCTGGCCCAGGCCATCGTGCGCGAGGGCCTCAAGGCCGTGGCCGCCGGCATGAACCCGATGGATCTCAAGCGCGGCATCGACATGGCCACCGCCAAGGTCGTGGAAGCCATCAAATCCGCCGCCCGCCCGGTCAACGACAGCTCGGAAGTGGCGCAGGTCGGCACCATCTCGGCCAATGGCGAGGCCTTCATCGGCCAGCAGATCGCCGAGGCGATGCAGCGCGTCGGCAACGAGGGCGTGATCACCGTCGAAGAGAACAAGGGCATGGAGACCGAGGTCGAGGTCGTCGAGGGGATGCAGTTCGACCGCGGCTATCTCTCGCCCTATTTCGTCACCAACGCCGACAAGATGATCGCCGAGCTGGAGGATGCCTATATCCTGCTGCACGAGAAGAAGCTGTCGTCGCTGCAGCCGATGGTGCCGCTGCTCGAGGCCGTGATCCAGTCGCAAAAGCCGCTCCTGATCGTGGCCGAGGACGTCGAGGGCGAGGCCCTGGCGACGCTGGTCGTGAACAAGCTGCGCGGCGGGCTCAAGATCGCCGCGGTGAAGGCGCCGGGCTTCGGCGACCGCCGCAAGGCCATGCTGCAGGACATCGCCATCCTGACCGGCGGCCAGGTGATCTCGGAAGACCTGGGCATGAAGCTGGAGAACGTCACCATCGACATGCTGGGCCGGGCCAAGAAGATCTCGATCAACAAGGACAACACCACCATCGTCGACGGCGCCGGCGAGAAGGCCGAGATCGAGGCGCGCGTCGCCCAGATCCGCCAGCAGATCGAGGAGACCACCTCGGACTACGACCGCGAGAAGCTGCAGGAGCGCGTGGCCAAGCTGGCCGGCGGCGTGGCGGTGATCCGCGTCGGCGGCATGACCGAGATCGAGGTCAAGGAGCGCAAGGACCGCGTGGACGACGCGCTGAACGCGACCCGGGCCGCGGTGCAGGAAGGCATCGTGGTCGGCGGCGGCGTGGCGCTGGTGCAGGGGGCCAAGGCGCTGGAAGGGCTGGCCGGTGCGAACTCGGACCAGGAAGCCGGCATCGCCATCATCCGCCGTGCGCTGGAGGCGCCGATGCGCCAGATCGCCGAGAACGCCGGCGTGGACGGCGCGGTGGTTGCCGGCAAGGTGCGCGAATCCTCGGACAAGGCCTTCGGCTTCAACGCGCAGACCGAGGAATATGGCGACATGTTCAAGTTCGGCGTGATCGACCCGGCCAAGGTGGTTCGCACCGCGCTGGAGGATGCGGCCTCGGTCGCCGGCCTGCTGATCACCACCGAGGCGATGATCGCCGAGAAGCCCGAGCCCAAGGCCCCCGCCGGCGGCATGCCCGACATGGGCGGCATGGGCGGCATGATGTAAGCCGACCCGCCTTCGGCTAGGACCGGGCCGCCCCGCAGGGGGCGGCCTTTTTCGCGGGCGGACCGCGCCAGAACAAGGGCCTTGCCGCGCACCGGGCCGGGCTGGGGCCGCACCGGGGCCGGGCTGGGGCCGGGAACCCGTCGGGAAAGGACGGGCCGGCCCAGGGCCCATGCAAGGCCATGCGCTTTTCCTGGCAGAGGCCACAGCCTTCCCCCGGTCCTTTACCCGAAGATTTTCATGCCCGGGAAGACGGAGACGGCCTGGCGACCGCAGGCCGCGCCCTGTCAGGCCTTCAGCGCCTTCCCGGCTGGTCGTAGAGCCCGGCGAAGCGCTGGCGCAGCAGGTTCTTTTGCACCTTGCCCATGGTGTTGCGCGGCAGTTCCTCGACGAAGAGCACGCGCTTGGGCTGCTTGAACCTGGCCAGCCGCCCTGCCAGCGCCGCCAACACCCCCGCCTCGGCCAGCGCCGGACTGCCGGTCGGGACCACGACCGCCGTAACCCCCTCGCCGAAATCGCCATGCGGAAGGCCGATCACGGCAGATTCGACCACGCCGGGCAGCGCGTCGATCTCGGCCTCGACCTCCTTGGGATAGACGTTGAGCCCGCCGGTGATGATCAAATCCTTGCCGCGGCCGAGGATGTGCAGATAGCCGCGCTCGTCGAATTTCCCCAGGTCGCCGGTGATGAAGAAGCCGTTCTCGCGCAGCTCGGCGGCGGTCTTTTCCGGCATGCGCCAATAGCCCTTGAACACGTTCGGGCCGCGCACCTCGATCATGCCGATCTCGCCCCGCGGCAGTTCCACGCCGGTCTCGGGGTCGGTGACGACGATCTCGGTGCCGGGCAGCGGCAGGCCGACGGTGCCGGCGATGCGCGCGCC
>NZ_JRKO01000140.1 GCF_000763885.1 Paracoccus versutus
TGTTGAATGTCGCTGAGAACTGACCCGGGTATAGCGGAAATTTTCATTGAGAATTGACCCATGTGATTGGCTCGCCCCGACTGCATCAGGCAGGGGGCAAAGGAGTGATCGACATGGCTTTTTTGAGTGTCATCCGGCGATGGGCGTTGCGTGACAAGATTTCCATTCGCGAGATTGCGCGGCGAACCGGACTGTCGCGGAACACGATCCGAAAGTATCTGCGCGCTGGCGATGTGACGCCGCAGTTCAGCATCCCTGATCGCCCGAGCAAGCTGGACCCGTTTGCGGAGAAGCTTTCGGGCTGGTTGCTGCGAGAAGCTCGCAAGCCGCGCAAGCAGCGCAAGACGGTGAAGCTGCTCTACAAGGACCTTGCCGCACTGGGATATGGCGGCTCGTATGAGCGGGTTGCGGCCTTTGCCCGCTCCTGGCGCGCGGATCGGTTGCGCGATGAGCAGTCCATTGGTCGCGGCGTCTTCGTGCCCTTGGCATTTGCGCCGGGGGAGGCTTTCCAGTTCGACTGGAGTGAGAACTGGGCCGTGATCGGTGGGGTTCGCACGAAACTGCAGGTTGCCCACATCAAACTCGCACATAGTCGGGCTTTCCTGCTGCGGGCTTATCTGCTGCAGACGCATGAGATGCTATTCGACGCCCACTGGCACGGGTTCCGCGTCTTCGGCGGTGTGCCCGGCCGCGGCATCTATGACAACATGAAGACAGCTGTCGACAAGGTGCTGGTCGGCAAGGACCGGCAGGTCAACCTGCGCTTTATGGCTATGGCCAGCCACTACGTCTTTGATCCCGATTTCTGCAATCGGGCTGCGGGCTGGGAAAAGGGGCAGGTCGAGAAGAACGTTCAGGATGGCAGGAACCAGCTCTGGCAGACAATGCCGGCTTTTGCGGATCTGGCGAGCTTGAACATCTGGTTGGAGGAGAATTCTGTTCGTCTTTGGCATGAGACGCCGCACGGCACCTTGCCGGGCACGATCGCCGATATCTGGGAAGCGGAGAAGGAGGCGCTGATGGCCCTTCCTCCCGCATTCGATGGGTTCATCGAACATGGCAAGCGCGTCTCCCCGACCTGTCTGGTAACATTTGAACGTGCCCGCTACAGCGTTCCCGCCTCGTTCGCGAACCATCCGGTCAGCCTGCGGGTCTACCCAGAGAAAATTGTCATCGCGGCTGAGGGGCAGATCCTGTGCGAGCATGATCGGGTCATCGAGCGCGCCCATCACGCGCTGCCTCGCACGGTTTACGATTGGCGGCATTATCTCACGGTGATCCAGCGCAAGCCTGGTGCCTTACGCAACGGCGCCCCGTTTGCCGAGATGCCAGAAGCCTTCCGGCTGCTTCAGCAGCATCTGCTCAAGCAGCGCGGCGGAGACCGGGAAATGGCTGAGATCCTGGCGCTGGTGCTGCAGCATGACGAGCATGATGTCCTGGCCGCCGTCGAAATGGCGCTTGAGGCCGGCGTGCCGACCAAAACCCATGTGCTGAATCTTTTGCATCGCCTGGTGGATGACGGACCCATTGCAACGCCTGACCTGGACCCACCGCGGGCTCTGGCCCTTCGGGAAGAACCAAAAGCCAATGTCGCCCGGTATGACGACCTGCGCCGCCAGTTGAAGGGAGCACGACATGCGTCATGATCCCGCCAGTGCCGCTATCGTCATCATGCTCAAGAGCCTGAAGTTGCACGGGATGGCACAAGCCGTTGCCGACCTTATGGAGCAAGGCGCGCCCGCCTTTGAGGCCGCAGTGCCCATGCTCTCGCAGCTTCTGAAAGCCGAAATGGCTGAACGTGAGGTCCGCTCGATCGCCTATCATCTGAAGATCGCCCGCTTCCCCGCCTATAAAGATCTGTCGGGCTTCGACTTCGCTGCCAGCGATGTAAACGAGCCCCTGGTTCGGCAACTCCACCGGTGTGACTTCCTCGATGGCGCCCAGAATGTCGTATTGATCGGGGGGCCGGGCACAGGGAAATCGCATGTCGCGACCGCCTTCGGTATCCAGGCCATCGAACACCATCGCAAAAAGGTGCGCTTCTTCTCGACCGTCGAGCTGGTCAATGCCCTTGAGCAGGAAAAGATGCGCGGCAAGGCCGGGCAGATCGCTGACAACCTGACACGCCTTGATCTGGTCATCCTGGATGAGCTTGGATACCTGCCCTTCAGCGCCTCGGGCGGGGCGCTGCTCTTCCATCTGCTGAGCAGGCTCTACGAGCGCACAAGCGTTGTCATCACCACCAATCTCAGCTTCGCCGAATGGGCCACCGTCTTCGGCGACGCCAAAATGACCACGGCGCTGCTCGACCGCCTCACCCATCGCTGCCACATTTTGGAGACCGGAAACGACAGCTTCAGGTTCAGGGCGAGCACCGCGGCCGCCAAAACAAAGAAGGGAGCTTCAAGTGCATTGACCCAGGCATGACCCACAGAACATAACCGAAGGGTGGGTCAGTTCTCGATGACAAACCCGGGTCAGTTCTCAGCGACATTCAACA
>NZ_JRKO01000141.1 GCF_000763885.1 Paracoccus versutus
GTCATGCAGCCTGAGCCAGCTCATGGCGCCGTTTTCGTTGCGGCCCTTGGGGGTCAGGTCCAGCCAGTTGAACGCGCCCATCAGCAGTTCCACGCCGCGGTGATAGGTGGAATAGCTGTGGAAGAGGACGCCGTCCTGCCGCACGAAGATGCTGACCCCGAACATGTCCGGGCTGTTCCTGATCACCGTGCCGTAGTTGTAGATCGCCCGGCCGGCGGCGCGGTCCTCGGCGGTGAAGGACACGCCGAAATCGTAGTTGAAATCGCCGTCTCCCGACGACAGCCAGGGAAAGCGCCAGCCCATGCGCCGCCGGACCGCCTCGATCTGCGGGACCGGCGCGCGCGAGACGGCGGCGAAGGCCAGGTCGGCCTGCTCGAAATGCTGCCGGGCGGCATCGACATGATCGGCGACGAAAGAGCAGCCCGAGCAGATATGCTCCGATCCCGGCGTCAGCATGAAGTGATAGACCGCAAGCTGGCTGCGGGTTCCGAACAGGTCGGCCAGCGTCACCTCGCCGTCGGGCCCGTCGAAGCGATAGGGCTTGTCGATGCGCACCCAGGGCATCCGCCGCCGCTCGGCCCGCAGCGCGTCGAACTGGTGGGTCATGTCGCGTTCGCGGGCCAGCAGCGCCTTGCGGGCGTCCAGCCACTCATCGCGGGAAACGATGGCTTGGGTCATGGTCGGTCTCCTTTCGGGATGGGACGGCGGTCCGACACCAGCCGCAACCAGGGCGGCAGGTGGAACAGGGCCATCAGCAGATACATCGTGGTCATGCCGTCCAGCGGCAGCGGACCGGGCCCGGACAGGCAGAGCGCGGGCGAGGCCGCCGTGATCCAAGCCATGACGGCGAAGCAGGGCGCCGCCGCAAGGGCCAGCCAGCCGGCCGCGCCGGGCTTTTCCGTGGGCGTTGTCATTCGGGGCCTCCCGTCCGATGCTTTGCGGGACATGAAGCAGTCTAGGACGGGGCGGCATCCGGGCGTGAGTAACAAGCATGACGGGATTGCGGCGGCGTCGCAGGCGCTGGCGGCGGGGGATGCGCTGACGGCGCTGAAGCGGGTCGCCCTGCGCGACGACCCGCCGGCGCTGGCGCTGCGCGGCATCGCCATGGCGCAGTTGGGGGATCTGGACCGGGCGAGGGACCTGCTGCGCCGCGCCGCGCGGGGACTCAGAGCCGATCCCGTGGCCCGCGCCCGCTGCCGGCTGGCGGTAGCGGAGATCGCGCTGGTGACGCGCGACCTTGGCGGCCTGGACCAGGCGCTTGGCACGGTGCGGAGCACGCTTGCGGCGCAGGACGACCGGGCGAACGCCGCCCATGCCGCCGCGCTGCAGGCCCGGCTGCTGCTGCTGACCGGGCGTCTCGATCAGGCCGAGGCGGTGCTGGGGACGCTGGATACCGCCGCGCTGCCCCCGGCCTCGCGTCCCGGCTGCTGGCTGGTCGCCGCCGGCATCGCCATGCGCCGCATCCGGGCCGGCGATGCGCGGGCCGCGCTGGACCGGGCCGCCCGTGCCGCGCATCAGACGGGCATCGCCGCGCTGGCCGCCGAGGTCGCACAGGCGCGCGCCGCCTTCGACGCCCCGGCCGCGCGGCTGATCGAAAGCGGGCGCGAGGTGCTGCTGGACCTGGCCGGGGTCGAGGCGCTGCTCGGCTCGGACCTGCTGCTGGTCGATGCCTGCCGCAACCTGCTGCGCGGCGGGGCGACGGTGGTGCCGCTGGCCGGGCGGCCGGTGCTGATGGCGCTGCTGCGCGCGCTGGCCGAGGCCTGGCCCGGCGACGTGCCGCGCGAAACCCTGCTCGCGCGTGCCTTTCGCGCCCGCCAGGCCGACGAGTCGCATCGCGCCAGGCTGCGGGTGGAGATCGGGCGGCTGCGTGGGCAGCTCACCCCGCTGGCCGGGATCAGGGCGACCGGCCGGGGCTTCGTGCTGGAGCCTCGCGGCGCGCGCCGGATCGCCGTGCTGGCCCCGCCGGTCGAGGGTGACCATGCCGGGCTGCTGGCCCTGCTGGCCGATGGCGAGGCCTGGTCGAGCTCGGCGCTGGCCCTGGCGCTGGCTGTCAGCCCGCGCAGCGTGCAGCGCGCGCTGGCGGTGCTGGACGAAGCGGGCAGGGTTGAGTGGTTCGGCCATGGCCGCGCCCGGCGCTGGATCGTGCGGAGCGTGCCGGGTTTCCCGACAGGCTTGTTACTCCCGGCGCCGCTGCCGATGCGCTAGGATGGGCCCATGAAACGCATGGCCGAAATCATCCGCGAATACGGTCCCTTTCCGGGGATCGAGGAGGTGCATGGCGTCAGTTTCGACGGAAGGCAGGTCTGGTTCGCCAGCGGCGAGCGGCTGAACGCGCTGGACCCCGACAGCGGCGAGCTGGTGGGGGCGCTGGAGATCCCCGCCGATGCCGGCACGGCCTTCGACGGCACGCATCTGTTCCAGATCGCCGGG
>NZ_JRKO01000142.1 GCF_000763885.1 Paracoccus versutus
CTGCGCCCCGGCATGCCGGTCTGGTTCACCACGCTCGGCTTTCCCGACCGCAAGCATCGCGCCACCCTGCGCCAGGTGCTGCCCGCGCCGCCGGTCAAGGAGGGCGAGGAGGCCAATTCCGTCGTCACCTATGTGGCGCTGTTCGACATCGCCAATCCGGGCGGCGCGCTGCTTTCGGGCATGACCGCGCAGGTCTTCTTCGTCACCGAAAGCGCGGCGGATGTGCTGGCCATCCCGGTCTCGGCGCTGGACGAGGACGGGGCCGTGCGCGTTCTGAACCGCGCCGGCACGCCGGAAACCCGCCACCCCCGGACCGGGATGCGCACCCGCTCCCATGTCGAGATCACCTCGGGGCTGGAGGAAGGCGAGCTGGTGATCACCGGAGAACGCCCCACCGAGGGCGAGCCTTTGCTGAGGATCGCACCGTGACCGCCCCGGCGGATGACCTTCCGCTGATCCGCATCCGCGGGTTGCACCGGGTCTTCGGCGAGGGTGCGGCGCGCGCCCATGTGCTGCGCGGCATCGACCTCGACATCCGCGCGGGCGAGTTCGTGGCCATCGTCGGCACCTCGGGGTCCGGCAAGTCGACGCTGATGAACATCCTCGGCCTCTTGGACCGGCCGACGGCGGGCAGCTATCACCTGGCCGGGCAGGACGTGGCGCGGCTGTCGCGCGACGCGCAGGCGGGGCTGCGCAATCGCCTGTTCGGCTTCGTCTTCCAGCAATACAACCTGATCCCGACGCTGACGGCGCTGGAGAATGTCGCGCTGCCCGCCAGCCATGCCGGGGCCGCGCGCGAGGCGCGGCGGGCGCGGGCGGCGGCGCTGCTGGAAAGCCTCGGGCTGGGGCACCGGATGGGCGCGCGTCCCGCGCAGATGTCGGGCGGCCAGCAGCAGCGCGTGTCCATCGCGCGGGCGCTGATGAACGGCGGCGCGGTGATCCTGGCGGACGAGCCGACCGGCGCGCTCGACGCCGAAAGCGGCCGGCAGGTCATGCGGCTGCTCTCGGATCTTGCCGCCAAGGGTCATACGGTGATCCTGATCACCCATGACGCCGACATCGCCGCCCGCGCCGGTCGGGTGATCCGCGTGGCCGAGGGGCGGATCGCCGGCGACAGCGGCTTTGCCCCGCCGGCCGAGCCCGCCCCGGACCTGCCGCCGCCGGTCCACCGCCGCCCGGCGCTTCTCTCTACCCTGCGCGAGGCCGCCCGCGCGGCCTTTGCCGCCATCGCCGCCAGCCCGGTGCGCACCGCGCTGACGCTGTCGGGCATCGTCATCGGCGTGGCCTCGGTGGTCGCCATGCTGGCCATCGGCCGCGGCGCGCAGGAGGAATTCATCCGCCGCGCCTCGGCCATCGGCACCAACTGGGTCGTGGTCAGCTCGGACCAGGACACGCGCATGCCGCGCCGGCCGCTGACGCTTCAGGATGCGATGGCGCTGAAGGGCCTGCCCAATGTCGCGGGCGTGATGCCGGGGCGGTGGGAGCAGGCGAGGGTCGCCGCGGGTGGGCTGTCCATCGACAGTGACATCCTGGGCACCGACCGCGATTTCCGCGGCGTGCATGGCTGGGACGTGGTGCGCGGCAGCTTCTTTTCCGAAACGGACGAGCGCGGCGGCAGCCCGGTGCTGCTTCTGGGCGCGACCGTGGCGCGGACGCTGTTTCCCGACACCCGCGATCCGACGGGCGAGTTCGTCATGGTCAACATGTCGCCCTTTCTGGTCGGCGGCGTGCTGGAGGCCAAGGGGCTGAGCCAGAACGGCAGCGACCGCGACAAGGTGGTGGCCATGCCGCTTGCCAGCCTGGAAAGCCGGGTCTACGGGCCGGGCGAGCTGTCGGTGATCGTGGTCGCATTGCAGGACATGGCGCGGCTGGACGAGACGAACGCGCTGCTGCGCCAGGTGATGACCCAGCGCCACGGGGCCGAGGATTTCTGGCTGGCCGATGCGGCCGGGGCCTTTGCCGCGGCCGAGGCCGAGCGCGCCTCGCAGAACCTGCTGCTGGGCGCCATCGCGGCGATCTCGATCTTCGTCGGCGGCATCGGGGTGATGAACATCATGTTCATCACCGTGCGCGAACGCACGCGCGAGATCGGCATCCGCGCCGCCACCGGCGCCTCGATGCGCGACATCCTGGTGCAGTTCCTGACCGAGGCCACGGTGCTGTCGGCGCTTGGCGGCCTGGCCGGGCTGGCGCTGGCGGGCGGGATCGGCGCGGTCGCCGCCTCGGGCTTCGGCATGCCGGTGGTGTTTTCCGTCACCGTGGCGCTTGGCGCGCTGGCCGGCGCCACCGCCATGGGCGCCGCCTTCGGCCTGGTCCCCGCCATCCGCGCCGCCAGGCTAAGCCCCGTCGAGGCGCTGGCAAGCCAATGA
>NZ_JRKO01000143.1 GCF_000763885.1 Paracoccus versutus
GTTTTCCCGCTTTGACCATTCTACGCGCGATTATTGACCATCGAAATGTTGCGTGATGGCCAAAGAAAAAGGCCGCCCGAAGGCGGCGTGACGAAGTCTGGCATCTTATGGAGGGCAGGGCCGGACTGGGCCTGCTGATAGCGGATCAGGATTCCACCAATGCTCTCGAATTGCTCTTCGAAGATTCTGCGGAACGGGCTGCCCGGTGCGGGATGGTGGAGTTCGTCGAGCAACGACCCGAAAGCTCCCCAGTTTTTGATGCGGCAGGGAGAACGCTCGGGGTCAAACCCGGTCTGAAGGATCTGCAATGCGCCGCGGATTCCCGCCACCCCTTTGGCGGTGTAGATCCAGCCACAAGTGGTTGCAGCATCTGATCCTGGACTGATAGGTCGTCGAAAGCGGCATATGGCCCGAACTCCATAGCGGTGCCCAACAACTCCGTCACCCGGATGCTTTGTTCGAGCGGCAGGCTGTCCAGCCATACCGGACCGGGGCGTTCTGCAATCCTGTCAGCGATATAGGTCTGGAGCGGGGATCCGGGGCAGGGCGCAGCGCAGCCTGCAAGATCCTGCAACCTAGCGGTGTTTTCCGGAACGCTGTCTGCAAAGACGCCCTTGCCGTCCGCTCCACCAGGCCCATCCCGGCGGATCAGGGGCAGCCTATGTGTCGGACAGGATCGGACCGGCTTCAGCCGCCAGATCAGCCGTTCGCGCCGGTGGATGGCAATATCCTGACCTACCGCCATAGCGATCGCATCGTCCTCGGCCAGACAGGCCGGGCAAAAGCGCAGATCCCGCTGCGGGCACAGGCTGTCGATCAGGATCTCCTCACCAAGCCGCCAGCTCCGGCTGGTGTGCCGCATCAGGGTGTTGCGCAGCACCGGTCCCGGATCCTGCCCGGCGGTTGCGCAAAGGCGGGCCACCTCATCCGGATCGCCGATGGACAGAACGAAAGGATCAAGGCCGAGATCACGCAGGAAGGTTCCGATGGGGCCGCGGATATGGAAAGCGGCCATGCGGGCCGCCCAGGACCAATGGGTCTCATCCGCCCGGAACGGCAGCAGGGGAAAGAGGCGGGCCATGCTCATGCCCGCCGCCGCCGGGCCCGCGCGCGAGCAGGCGGATCGTCGGCCTCGTTCCGGTCGGGGTCGATCTGCGGCCAGTCCGGGGCGAGGAAGACATTCCCGCCGGGCGGGCAGCCCTCCTGCATCGCCCAGAATTCCGCAAAATGGGCGATGTCCAGACGGGATGCCCCCGCCGCCAGGGCAAATTCGATCGCGCCGACCAGGGTCTCGATGCAGCGGCCAAAGCGATAACGCGCGCCATGGAACAGGCGCGGGATCAGATCTGCGTCAAGCGGCGGCTCAAGCCCCGCAATCCGGCAATATTCCCGGATCACCCGAACGACGCTTGCCCCATCCGTCACCTCCGAGACCGGCGGCAGGATCAGCGTCGAAAGCCGGCGCTGGACCTGAGGATCGGAACGGACGATCTCGTGCAGCCTCTCGGTGCCGGACAGGATCGGGATGACGGCCTCGTCCCCCTGCATGAGGGATTTGAGGGCGCGCAGGATCAGGTGGCGATCGGCGCAAAACAGGTCATGCGCCTCGTCGATCCACAGAACCGTGATGCCCAGATCCTTGAGCCGACCCCTGAGGGTTTCCCAAAGGCCCCAGCCTTCGCGGTTGGCGGTGATCACCGGGTAACCGCTGCGCTGCAACAGCGCAGCGGTCATGCTCTTGAAGGTGGCGGGGCTGGGCACGCTGGCATCGAGATAGTGCCGCCCCGTCGCTCCGGACAGAACCGGGTGCCGTTCCAGGGCGCGGGAGATCAGCGTGGTCTTGCCGCCACCGGCACCATCCACCACCATCACGCCGCGGGTCTCGCGCCCCGCGGAAAAGCGCTGCGGCTCGGGCAGCAGGTTGCCCGCCTCATCCCGACACAACAGCCGGTCGAGATGGGTGATGAATGCGGCGTCCCTTGGCGTATCGACGCGGAGGTTCCGCAGTTTCTGAAGGATCCGGGCGGCCTCGGTGGGATTGGGCATGGGGTTTACTCCGTGATGGACCAGGGCTGCGTTGCGGGGGCCGCGTCGGGCAGGTCGGGTTGCGTGGGGGCAGGATCAGTGGCCGGGCTTGCTGGGCAAGCCGCGCGGCGCGGCGCATGTGCTTCCGGGCCGGGGATGGATCGACCGATGCCATCGGCGGCCGCAGGCTGCGCCGGTTTGTCGCCACCCGCATTGAAGCCGATATAGAGGCTGGCCTCCAAATCCCGGATCCGCTCGGGCGTCCATTCGTCAACGAGCAGCCCGGCCATCCGGGTCGCCGCGGTGCTGCGCCCTTCGATCGCCGTGATCGCGGCATGG
>NZ_JRKO01000144.1 GCF_000763885.1 Paracoccus versutus
TGGACCATGTGGACCTGGCCCGAGAGCCTGAGCACCTGGCAGGTGCCGCAGATGCCCATGCCGCAGCCCGAGGGGATCGGGATGCCCGCCGCCCGCGCCGTGGCCAGGATGGTCTCGGTTTGCGCGCAGCGGGCGGTCTTGCCGGATGCGGCGAAGCTGACCTCGGCCAGCGCGTCCTCTTGCGGCACCACGTCCTCGGGCACCGCCTCGGCCTCGGCCGGCGGGCCGCCGAAGCTTTCCTGGTGATAGCGGGCCATGTCGTAGCCCAGCCCGTGCAGGATGTCGCGCACCGCCTGCATGAAGGGCTCGGGGCCGCAGCAATAGACGTCGCGCTCCAGGTAGTCGGGCGCGACCAGGCCCAGCACCAGCTGGTTGACCATGCCGCGATAGCCGGTCCAGGGCCGATAGGGGTCGGGTTCCTCGACGATCCATTTCAGGTCGATGCCGGCGACGCGCGTCGCCATGTGCTCCAGCCGCTCGCGGAAGATGATCTCGGAGGGGCGGCGGGCGCAGTTGACGAAGACGATGTCCGGCGCCCGCCCGGAATCGTAAAGGAAGGTCGTCATCGACATCATCGGCGTGATGCCCGATCCGGCCGAGATGAACAGGTATTTCGCAGCCGGATCCCGCATCATCGAGAACTTGCCCGCCGGACCCCTGGCGCGGATCCGCATCCCCGGCCGCAGGTGGTCGAACATCCAGCGCGTGCCGATGGAATCCCTTTGCGCCTTGACCGTCACCGTCAGCGAGGTCGGCCGCGAGGGCGAGGACGAGATGGTATAGGTGCGATGCAGCACCCCGCCGGGCAGGGGCAGCTCCAGCGTCAGGAACTGCCCCGGCTCATGGCTGAAGAGCGCGCCCGAGGGGCTGCGGAAGCAGAAGGTCATCACATCCGGCGCCTCGGGCAGGAACGAGACGCATTCCAGCTCCTCGGCGTCGGTCCAGAAGGCCAGCGTCGGTTTCAGTGCTGCGTTCATCGTCACTCGGCCGCCATGCGGCTGGGGCCGAGCGCACGCTCCATGGCATCCGCATACCAGTCCACGAACTGGATGACGCCGCTTTCCCAATAGTCCGAATAGGGACCGGGAACGAAGGCGGGCGTGCTGACGCCAAGCTGGTTGGTCTCGACCACTTCGCGATCCTCGTCATTGGTGGCGATCCAGACCTCGGTCAGGCGCTTGAGGTCGTAGTCCACCCCCTCGACCGCATCCTTGTGCACCAGCCAGGTGGTGGTCACTTCGGTCTCGGTCGGGCTGATCGGCATCACCCGGAAGGTCAGCGAGTGATCGGGCAGGAAATGGTTCCAGGTGGTCGGGTAGTGGAACACCATCAGCGGGCCGGCGTCGGCAAAGGGCACCCGGCCCAGGTTCTTTTGCACCGCGACCTTGCCATCCATGGTATAGCTGACCGCATCGCCTTCCAGCGGGGCGCGGGTCAGGCGGAACTGGCCGTGCTCGCCCAGGTAGAACTGCGCGGGTGCGCCCGCCGCGGTGCAGCGGTCGAAATGCGCCTGCAGTTTTTCCGAGACGCTGCCGTCGGGCATGATGCCGGACATTTCCGGGTCCAGCGGGAAGGATCGGCACAGCGACGGATGGTTCGCGCTGCAATGATAGCATTCGCGGTTGTTTTCCCACACCAGCTTCCAGTTGCCCTTCTCGATGATCGAGGAGGTATGGGCCACCTTGGCGTCGCCGAGGTCGTGCACGTCCAGATAAGGCGCCGCCTTTTGCGCGAATGTTTCGAAGTTCGGCGGGTTCTCGGCCAGGCAGATATAGACCAGGCCACCGACCTCGCGCAGATGGACGCTGCGCAGCCCGTGCTGCGAGGGGTCGAAATCGGCATTCATCTTGTCGGCCCAGACCAGCCGGCCGTCGAGGTCGTAGGTCCAGGAGTGATAGGGGCAGACCAGCTTGGCCACCTGGCCCTCGCGGGCCTTGCAGACGATCGAGCCGCGGTGCCGGCAGGAGTTGTGGAAGGCGCGGATCTCGCCGTCTCGGCCCTTGACGATGATGACGTTGTAATCGCCGATCTTCAGGGTGACGTAGCTGCCCGCCCTGGCCAGCTGGCAGGCCGGGATGGCATAGAGCCATTCGCGATACCAGATATTCTCCAGGTCGAGCTGATAGATCTCGGCCGAGGTGTAGAAGGGCTGTTCCAGCGCATGTCCGGGCCGGCGGCGCGCAAGCAGGTCATGGATGTTCGGTTGGGTGGCTGTCATTGTCGGCTTCCACGCTGAGGTTGAACTGGCCTAATATTCCGCCGACTCGTTTCC
>NZ_JRKO01000145.1 GCF_000763885.1 Paracoccus versutus
CTGCCCGATTTTGACCATTGCGATTCCGGCGGCCATTGTTGCGGTGAAGAGGACGGGTTCGGGGCGGATGAGGCCGATGGCGGGGATGGCGCCGCCGGGGCAGAAGCCCGACAGCCCCCAGCCCAGGCCGAACAGCGCCGAACCCCCGACCAGCCCGGCGTCGATGTCGCGCCGCTCGGGCAGGTGGAAGCGCAGCGCCAGCACCGGCGCCGGCCGGCGCAACACCAGCCGGTAGCCCGGATAGGCCACCAGCAGCGCACCGCCCATCACGAAGGCCAGGGACGGATCCCAGGCCCCGGCAATGTCGAAGAAATTCAGAACCTTCGCAGGGTTGGCCATGCCCGAGACCGCAATCCCCGCGCCAAAGACCAACCCGACCAGCAAGGCCGACAGCAAGACCATCTCAGAACCCTCCCGCAAGATGGCGCACCGCATAGACCGTCGCCCCGGTCGCCAGCATGAAGCTCAGCGTCGCCACCAGCGACCGCGCCGACAGCCGCGCCAGCCCGCAGACCCCGTGGCCCGAGGTGCAGCCGCCGCCATAGCTGACCCCGATCCCGACCAGCAGCCCGCTGAGCGCCGTCCAGCCCAGCGGCACCGGGCTGTCGAAGCCGATCTCGACCCCGCCCAGCCGCACCAGCAGCAAGGGCGCCGCCACCGCGCCGGCCAGGAAGGCCAGCCGCCAGCCGCCGCCCGGCGCCAGCGCCCCGGCCAGGATCCCGGTCATGCCGGCGATGCGGCCGTGCAGCGCCATCAGCAGCACCGCCGCCAGCCCGATCAACCCGCCGCCCAGCAGCGATTGCACAGGGGTGAATTCGGTCATGCCCCGCCTCCGTCCCGACGATCCCCGTTTTCGCGATCCCCGTCCTCGCGGTCCCCGTCCTCGCGGTCCCCGTCCCGACGATCCGCGCCTTCGCCTTCAGAGCCGCCTTCGGAACCGCCGCCTTCCGGCCCGCGGCCGATGCCCAGCAGCGCCCAGACCGGGCAGAAGCGCAGCGCCGCGGTCGCCAGCAGCACCAGCCCGGCAACCGCCGCCGCCCAGCTCCACGCCGGCGAAAGCCCGGCCAGCAAGGCCAGCAGAACCAGGCCGAGGCCCAGCACCAGCCGCAGCACCCGCTCGGTGCCTGCGATATTGATCCGCATCCTTCCTCCTCCTCAGTCCCAGGGCGCCTGCAGCAGGTCAAGCGGGATCTTCAGGTAGCGCCGACCGTTCGCCTCCGGCGCGGGCAGCCGGCCGGCATTGGTGTTGACCTGCAGCGCATGCAGGATCAGCTTGGGCATCGGCAGGGTGCGGTCGCGCGCCTGCCGCGCGGCGACGAACTCGGCCTCGGTCAGGTATTGCGCCATGTGGCTGTTGCGCGCCTTCTGCTCGGCCACGGTCGATTCCCAGGCCGGCGCCCGCCCGCCCTGGCAATAGTCGTGGCCGGTGAAGACCCGCGTCGCCTCGGGCAGGGCCAGGATCTCCTGGATCGAGCGCCACAGCGCATGCGCGTCGCCGCCGGGGAAATCCGCCCGCGCCGTGCCGCTGTCGGGCATGAACAGCGTGTCGTGCACGAAGGCCGCGTCGCCGATCACATAGGAGATCGAGGCCAGGGTATGGCCGGGCGAGAACAGCACCCGCGCCGGGATCGAGCCGAGGCGGAAGGTCTCGCCCTCGGCAAAGAGCCGGTCCCATTGCGAGCCGTCGGCGGGGAAGTCCGGCCAGTTATAGAATTCCTTCCACAGTTTCTGCACCTCGACCACCTTCTCGCCGATGGCGGTGGCGGCGCCGGTCTTGTGCTTGAGGTAGTCGGCGGCCGAGAAATGGTCGGCATGGGGATGGGTGTCGAGGATCCATTCCAGCCTGTAGCCGCGCTCGGCGATGAAGGCGAGGATGCGGTCGGCCTCGATGGTGGCGGTGGCGCCGGATTTCTCGTCATAGTCCAGCACCGGGTCGACGACGGCGCATTGGCCGGTCGCCGGATCGGCCACCACATATTGCACCGAGCCGGTCCGCGCCTCGTAAAACCCCGTCACCTCCGGCGCAGCCGCCAGGGCCGCGCCTGCGCCTGCGCCAGAACCGGGGCCAGGATCGGAATGCGGATCGGCGGCCCGGCCGGGGCCGGAATCACGATCAGGGGAATCACGATCAGGGGCCGCGCCCTGGCCGGGCGTCGAGGTCGAGGTCGGGGCATGGCTCATCGGATACTCCTCCTGCGCGCAAACTGTCCTTCATCCATGAGATATTCGAGTATGCGAATATATGCAAGGGTGGCGAGC
>NZ_JRKO01000146.1 GCF_000763885.1 Paracoccus versutus
CGGACGGTCGTCCGTTGAAGTCTGCGCTTGCGCGGAGTTCGCGTCGTGCGCGTCGGCGGGCGTTCCTGCTGGTGCTGCCGCTCCTGCTGTTCATCCTGATCACCTTCGTGGTGCCGATCGGGCAGATGCTGCAGCGCTCGGTCAAGAACGACGGCTTCTCGGCCAACATGCCGCAGCTCTCGGCCTGGTTCCACGACAACCCCCGCGGCACCGAACCCGACGATGCCGCCTGGGCGGCGCTGGCCGCCGACCTGACCGCCGCCGCCCAGGCGCGCACCGTCGGCGTCGTCGGCACCCGCATCAACTACGACATGCCGGGCACGCGCTCGCTGTTCACCTCGGCCGGGCGCCAGGCCCGCGGCGGCATCGAGCCGCCCTATCGCGAGGCCATCCTCGAGATGGACGCGAAATGGGGCGATCCCAGGCTGTGGTCGGTGATGCGCGAGGCCTCCTCGCCCTATACCAGCAACTTCTACCTGGCGGCGGTCGACCGCACCCGCGACGACCAGGGCGAGGTGGTTGCCGCCCCGGCGCAGCAGCAGATCTATGTCAAGCTGTTCATGCGCACCTTCTGGCTGTCGCTGGTCATCACCTTCACCACCTTCCTTCTGGGCTTTCCGGTCGCGCACCTGCTGGCGACGCTGCCGATGCGGCAGTCGAACCTGTTGATGATCCTGGTGCTGCTGCCGTTCTGGACCTCGCTGCTGGTCAGGACCACGGCCTGGATCGTGCTGTTGCAGCAGCAGGGCGTGGTCAACGACGTGCTGGTCTGGCTGGGGGTGATCGGCAACACCCAGCGGCTGCAGATGATCTTCAACCAGACCGGCACGATCATCGCCATGACCCATATCCTGCTGCCCTTCATGATCCTGCCGCTCTATTCGGTGATGCGCACGATCAATCCCAGCTATGTGCGCGCCGCGCGCAGCCTGGGGGCGACCAGCTGGACCGCCTTCCGCCGGATCTATTTCCCGCAGACCCTGCCGGGGCTGGGGGCGGGGGCGCTTCTGGTGTTCATCCTGGCGGTGGGCTACTACATCACCCCCGCGCTGGTCGGCGGCTCGTCGGGGCAGCTGATCTCGAACATGATCGCGATGCACATGACGCAGACGCTGAACTGGTCCATGGCGGCCGCGCTGGCGGCGCTGCTTCTGGGCGGGGTCCTGATCCTCTACTGGGTCTATGACCGGCTGGTCGGCATCGACAACCTGAAACTGGGGTAATCGCCATGGCGCTTCCGACTTACGCATCGCCCTTGGAGAAGGTCTGGCACTACGCCTATCTGGTGATCTGCGGCGCGATCTTCTTCTTCCTGATCGCGCCCATCGTGGTGGTGATCCCGCTGAGCTTCAACGCCGAGCCCTATTTCACCTTCACCGACCGGATGCTGTCCTTCGACCCCGAGGGCTATTCGCTGCGCTGGTACGACAGCCTGCTGACCTTCGGCATGGCGCGGCCGGACGCGCCGCGCGACCTGAGCTGGTGGGCGGATGCCTGGCAGAACGCGAAATGGGTGAATGCGGCGAAAAGCTCGATCATCATCGGCTTTTTCTCGACCATCCTGGCCACGGTGCTGGGCACGCTGGCGGCGCTGGGTCTGTCGCGGCCCGAGATGCCCTGGCGCCGGGCGATCATGGCCATGCTGATCTCGCCGATGATCGTGCCGATCATCATCACCGCGACGGGGATGTTCTTCTTCTACTCGAACCCCTGCGAGCCGCTGAGCTGGATCGGGCTGAACCCGGAATGCGGCCGGCTGGCGGGCACCTACCTGGGGGTGATCCTGGCCCATGCCACGCTGGGCATTCCCTTCGTCATCATCACGGTGACGGCGACGCTGATCGGCTTTGACCAGTCGCTGAACCGGGCGGCGGCGAGCCTGGGGGCGAACCCGCGCACGACCTTCTTCCGCATCACCATGCCCTTGATCCTGCCCGGCGTGATCTCGGGGGCGCTGTTTGCCTTCGTGACCTCCTTTGACGAGGTGGTGGCGGTGCTGTTCATCGCCGGGCCGGACCAGCAGACCATCCCGCGGCAGATGTGGAACGGCATCCGCGAGCAGATCTCGCCCGCCATCCTCGCCGTCGCCACGCTGCTGGTCATCTTCTCCATCGCGCTGCTCACCACCGTCGAGCTGCTCCGCAGGCGCTCGGAACGGCTCAGGGGCCTGACCCCAAGGT
>NZ_JRKO01000147.1 GCF_000763885.1 Paracoccus versutus
CCCCCCATCCCTGCGGGATTCCCCCCGGGATATTTGGGCCAAGATGAAAGGCCAATCGGGAAAAGGAGACAGGAATGAGCCGGCTTCTGCGCAGACCCTTCGGCAGTCATGGCGAGGTGCATCGGATCACGCCTGCGGATGCCGGCTGGCGCCATGTGGGGTTTTCGCTGTGGCGCCTGCGGGCGGGCGAAAGCGCCGCCGGGGCGACCGGCACCGACGAGGCGATCCTGGTCATGGTCGAGGGCAAGGCCCGGATCAGCGGCGCCGGCCGGGACTGGGGCGTGATGGGCGAGCGCCTGGACGTCTTCGAGAAGACCCCGCCGCATTGCCTCTATCTGCCCGACGGCAGCGACTGGCGGGCCGAGGCCGAGAGTGATTGCGTGATCGCGGTTTGCTCGGCCCCCGGAAAGGGCGGCCATCCCGCGCGGCGCATCGGCCCGGACGGCATCACCCTGACCCAGCGCGGCGAGGGCAGCAATGCCCGCTTCATCAACAATATCGCCATGGAGGCCGAGGACTGGTGCGATTCGCTGCTGGTCACCGAGGTCTTCACCCCCGCCGGCAACTGGTCGAGCTACCCGAGCCACCGCCATGACGAGGACGATTTCCCGCGCATCACCTATCTGGAGGAGACCTATTATCATCGCCTGAACCCCAGGGATGGCTGGGCGGTGCAGCGGGTCTATACCGATGACGGCAGCCTCGACGAGGTGATGGCGGTGAAAGACGGCGACGTGGTGCTGGTCCCGCGCGGCCATCACCCCTGCGGCGCGCCCCATGGCTTCGAGCTCTATTATCTCAACGTCATGGCCGGGCCGCGAAGGGCGTGGAGGTTCGTGAAGGCGCCGGAGGTCGAACACATGATGCCGAAGTAACCTGTTCCGCGTCCTGCGGCTACTTGGGTCTGCCCCTTGTTTTTAGAAAGAAAATACTCGGATATTCCATGCCGATGCCAGGGACAGTAACACCAGGCTGCTGCCTATGATCGAATGGAGAAGCCCAGGATGCATCTTGATATTTCCATGCTGACGATCTGTGGTATCTCCGAGCTCTCGTCACACGCGGATCGCAAAGCTACGCATGTGCTGTCATTGCTCGATGCCGGAACGCCAGATATCGCAGCTTTCGAAAACTATGCTCCTCATGCAAGAACGACGCTGAGGTTCGACGACATCATCCAACCGATGCCGGATAAAGTCATGCCGACGAGCGAGATTGTTGATGAAATCCTTGCTTTCGGGGCAAGGCTCACGACGGCATCTAATATCGCGCAAAGGCGCGTGCTGATCCACTGCCATCAGGGAATCTCGCGTTCAACCGCCGCAATGCTCACCATTCTCGCTCAGCAGTTTCCCGACGACGATGAGACGATCTACTGACCAGATTACGGGAAATTCGGCCGCGAACCTGGCCGAACTCCGTTATGATCGATTGCGCGGACGATGCGCTCGACAGGAAGGGACGTTTGTGCGCTGCACTGCATAGGCACTACGCGTACCAGCTTGCCCATCAACCCGGTCTCGAAAGGCTGATCGAACAAAACGGGAGGCGAACTGAAATCGATATGGGTAGGCGGGCGCTATGAATCAGCCTCTTGACCTGCGTTCAGATCAGGAAGTCACCGCTGGAATGGCCAGTCCCACATATCCGCGCACAGGTTGCTTAACGGCTAGACGGCACTTGCCTGAAAAGACTGGCTTTCGGAGGCGTCGACTTCTCCGCGCCGTTTAGCCCAGTCTGCATTCATCGTCTACAAGGATGAGCCGGGCAGGCGGCTCACTGCCCCACGTCCAGAGAACGAGGTTCAGGTCCGCATCCGTCGCCCCTTTGGCAAAGCTGCGGACCTGCATGGCGGCATATCCATCCCGGATCAGGCGCTCGGCCAGTAGCTGCGTCGGCGCCTTGCCGTCCTCGCGCATCCGGATACGCCAGTCGTCGGCCGCCAGTTCCTCAGGGTGTTGAATGTCGCTGAGAACTGACCCGGGTATAGCGGAAATTTTCATTGAGAATTGACCCATGTGATTGGCTCGCCCCGACTGCATCAGGCAGGGGGCAAAGGAGTGATCGACATGGCTTTTTTGAG
>NZ_JRKO01000148.1 GCF_000763885.1 Paracoccus versutus
TCGTTGACCTCCAGCCCCGGCAGCGGCAGGAAATTCGCCTTGCCGTTCGGCGTGGCCCAGACGCGCCGGCGCGGCGGCACATCAAGGTGAAAGCCGTGCGGCGCCTTGATGCGGCTGTTGAAATCGGCATAGATCGCCGGATAGACATCCGCGATCCGGTCGCGTATCGCGCTGTAATCGTGGATGTATTCGCCCCATGGCGTGCGGCTGCCGGGCAGGGTGGCCAGGGCCATGCGGCAGACGATCTCGACCTCGGGCAGGCAGTCGGGGCCGGGCGGCTCCAGCACCCCGCGCGAGGCGGTGACGTTGGCCATGGCATCCTCGATGGTGACGAACTGCTCGCCCCTGGCGGTGCGGATGATCTCGGAACGCGCCACCACGGGCAGGATCAGCGCGTCCCGGCCGTGGACCAGGTGGCCCCGGTTCAGCTTGGTCGCGATGCCGACGGTCAGGTCCAGCTTGCGCATCGCCGCATAGGTCCGCTGGGTGTCGGGCATGGCGCGGGCGAAATTCCCGCCCATGCCGATGAAGACCCTGGCCTCGCCGCGCAGCATGGCCTCGACCGACTCGACGGCGTGATGGCCGTGTTCGCGCGGCGGCTCGAAGCCGAAGACGGCGGCAAGCCGGTCCAGGTAGTCCTGCGACGGCTTTTCGTCGATGCCGACGGTGCGGTCGCCCTGCACGTTGGAATGCCCGCGGATCGGCGCGATCCCGGCCCCCGGCTTGCCGAAATTGCCGCGCAACAGCAGCAGGTTCGCGACCTGCTGCACCAGCCGCGACCCCTGCTGGTGCTGCGTCACCCCCATGCCATAGCAGATCATCGTCGCCTTCGAGCGGATATAGATCTCGGCCAGCCGCCGGATCTGCGCCTGGTCGATGCCCGAATGGCGCTCCAGCGCGGCCCAGTCCAGCGCCTCGATCTCGGCCCGGACCTTGTCCAGCCCCGCGGTATGGGCGTTGACGAAGGGCCAGTCGATGACGTCCTCGCCCGCCGCGTCGCGTTCGAAGATCACCTTCATCATCCCCTTCAGGACCGCCAGGTCGCCGCCGATCTTCACATGCACGAATTCGCTGGAGATCCTGGTCGAGCCGAAGGTCGCCATCTGGACCACGTCCTGCGGCTCGGCAAAGCGGATCAGGGCGCGTTCGGGCATGGGGTTGATGGTGACGATGGGCACGCCGCGTTTGCGGGCCTCGACCAGGTTGGTCATCATGCGCGGGCTGTTGGTGCCGGTGTTCTGGCCGATGACGAAGATCGCCTCGGCATGTTCGAAATCGGCCATGACCACGGTGCCCTTGCCGATGCCGATGGCGGGCTGCAGGCCGCGGCTGGTCGGCTCGTGGCACATGTTCGAGCAGTCGGGGAAATTGTTGGTGCCGAACTCGCGCACGAAGACTGCATAAAGAAAGGCCGCCTCGTTCGGCGTCCGGCCCGAGGTGTAGAACTCGGCCCGGTGCGGGCTGTCGAGGCCGCGCAGATGCCGCCCGATCAGCGCGAAGGCATCGTCCCAGCCGACCGGGACGTAATGGTCGGTCGCGGGGTCATAGCGCATCGGCTCGGTCAGCCGGCCCTGCATCTCCAGCCAGTAATCCGACCGCTCCATCAGTTCGGTGACGCCGTGGCGGGCGAAGAAGTCGCGGGTGACGCGGGATTTCGTCGCCTCATGCGCCAGCGCCTTGGCGCCGTTTTCGCAGAACTCCAGCTTCTTGCGGCAATCGGCATCGGGAAAGGCGCAGCTGGGGCATTTGAACCCGCCGGGCTGGTTCATCGACAGCAGCGCGCGCGAGCCCTTGGTCAGCACGCTCTGCTCCATCAGCACCCTGGCCGTCGCCGCGGCCGCGCCCCAGCCGCCTGCGGCATGGTGATAGGTCTTGTAGACGGGCTTGCGGTCGGGCATCGGCGCGGTTCTCCTGTCGGGCCGTGCAGGCCCCTGCCCCCGATGGCAACAGACCGGCGCCGCGATTTCAACGGACAGCCTGTCGGCCCGTCCTGGACAATCTGTCCG
>NZ_JRKO01000149.1 GCF_000763885.1 Paracoccus versutus
AGGCCGAACATGTCGATATTGGGATAGATCCAGCCGGCGTCGGGATGCTGCGCCAGCGCCGCCATGGCATTGGCCATGGCGTCGGGACGCAGCCGGTTGTCGGCGTCCAGCATGTAGATCGCCTCGACCGAAGCCCATGTCGCCAGCGCATGACGAATGCCATGGTTGCGCGCATCGCTGAGCCCGCCATTGGGCTTGCGCAGGTAGGTGATCCGGTCGGGATAGCTCAGCGCATATTCCCGGCAGACCAGGTCGGTCTCGCGATGCGGGCAGCCGTCGTTGACCAGGACCAGCTGGATCGGGAAGTCCGCCCGCTGGGCCAGGACGCTTTCGATCGCCTCGGCCAGCAGCACCGAATGGCGAAAGATCGGCACGACCACCGCCAGCCGCGGCATCTGAACCGGCACCGTATCCGCGTCCTGGGGGCGCAGGAGAATCTGTTGCATCCTCTTCCCCCTCAGAACTGCAGGCAGATGTTCGAGAAGGTAGACCAGCCGTAGTGGTTGCTGGAATGCCCGCGCGGCAGGCGCGTCATCAGATAGAGGTCATGCGGCCTGTCCAGCGATTCGGGCAGCAGGACATGCGCCTGGCCCTCTTCCTCGGGCTGCAGCCTGATCCAGCCGGAACTCAGGGCCGGGTCGAAGACCGGCAGGCGGCCGGGCTGGTGCGGGCGCTGGTCCTGCGGCAGCAGCGCCAGTTGGTATTCGACCGGCGGCGCCTCGGCATGGCGGGTCAGGAGCGAGGCGAACACCTGCCGCACGCCCGGCAGGGCCAGCCCCGCCAGGATACCGCATGCGGTCTGGTCGGGCAGCACATGGACCAGCAGCGCCTCGCCGGACTGGAACAGCGGCACGGTATCGTGCAGCGTTTCCAGGTTGATCGCGGTCGCCAGCGTGTCCCGCTCGACCCGGCGCAGGCGGTTCTTGCCGCCGACCTGGATAAAGGCGTTCGCCGGAACCGGCGCCCTTGCCCCGGCGATCCAGCGCCAGATCTGCAAGGCCGGCAGGGTCTCGACCGGCTGGCCGTCGACCTCGGGATGGAAACGCGGCTCGGGATGCTGCACCGCGCTGGCCAGCCGGATGGTATCCCTGCCTTGATAGGCGACGTTCAGCATCAGGCTGATCGTGTCCGGCCCCAGCGCGCGGTCCAGCGAAAAGCGCAGCCAGCCCTGGGTCAGCCGCGCGGCCGGCACTTCCCAGATCGCCAGGGTTTCGTTGGTGTCGGGGCTCAGCAGGCTGACGTTCAGCACCCCTTCCGACGGGGGCGTCTCGTTGCTGATCTGGACCGCGATGTCGCTCAGCCCGACGCTGGAACCCGGCAGCCGCTGCACCAGCCGCGAGCCGTTGCGCAGGGTGATCGGCAATTGCCCCGAGACCGGCGACAGCGTGGTCTCCAGCTTGCGATGCTGCGGTCCGTGCCGATAGACGAACTGCTCGAGGTTCTGGAAGCTGGCCTGGATCTCCTCGTGCTGCTGGCGCAGCAGGCCCAGTTCGCGCATGAACCGGGTCGAGCGCTGCGCGCCTTGCTGCTGGGCCTTGGTCATCTGCACGACCAGCCATTCCAGCACCTTGGCGCGCGCATCCGCGGTATCGGCGATCTCCAGCGGGATTTCCGCCGGAGCATCGACATCCAGCTTGCTGCGCCACAGGCTGGCCAGCTTTGCCAGATGGCCCTTGCCGCTGTCCGACAGGGGCAGGCGGCCGATGACCCGCAGGGCCACCTGGTCGAGCGGCAGGACTTGCCCGCCGTCGTCGTTGAATTCGACATTGTCCGGCGTCCCGGAGGCGACGATCAGGGAGACCGGAAGCGAGAGCGCGCTGACTTCGGCATAGTCTTCGGGCGCCACGAGAATGGAGGCAAATTGTTTGGACATGGGAATGGCGATCACAGTGGGATGAGGAGGGGGGAGGCGGCAAAAGGCCAACTTAGTAAACTAAACTCATCGGTT
>NZ_JRKO01000150.1 GCF_000763885.1 Paracoccus versutus
GAAACATCCCATTCCGCCCGGCTTCGAGGATGCCCTGGTCCAGCCGGCCGATTACGCCCGCATGTATGCCGAATCGATCTCGGACCCCGACGGGTTCTGGGGCCGCGAGGGCAAGCGGCTGGATTGGATCCAGTCCTATACCAAGGTGAAGAACACCGATTTCACCATGGGCCAGGTCTCGGTCAAATGGTTCGAGGACGGTATCCTCAACGCCTCGGTCAACTGCGTCGACCGCCACCTGCCCAAGCGCGCGAACCAGACCGCGATCATCTTCGAGCCGGACGACCCCAACCAGCCGGCGCGCCACATCACCTATGCCGAACTGTCGGAAAAGGTGAACCGCTTTGCCAACGTCCTGCTGAGCCAGGGGGTGATGCGCGGCGACCGGGTGGTGATCTACATGCCGATGATCCCCGAGGCGGCCTATGCCATGCTGGCCTGCGCGCGGATCGGCGCCATCCATTCCATCGTCTTCGCCGGCTTCTCGCCCGACGCGCTGGCCAACCGCATCAACGATTCGGGCGCCAAGCTGGTCATCACCGCCGACACCGCGCCGCGCGGCGGCCGGCGCACGGCGCTGAAGTCGAACGCCGACGCGGCGCTTCTGCATTGCTCGGACCGGGTGCGCTGCCTGGTGGTCAAGCATACGGGCGACCAGACCAGCTGGATCGAGGGCCGCGACGTCGACGTGCTGAAGCTGATGGACGAGGTCAGCCCCGACTGCCCGCCGCGGCCGATGAATGCCGAGGATCCGCTGTTCATCCTCTACACCTCGGGTTCGACCGGCAAGCCCAAGGGCGTGGTCCATACCACCGGCGGCTACCTGCTGTTCGCCGCGATGTCGCATCAATACGTCTTCGACTACAAGGACGGCGACGTGTTCTGGTGCACGGCCGACGTGGGCTGGGTGACGGGGCACAGCTATATCGTCTACGGCCCGCTGGCCAACGGCGCCACCACGCTGATGTTCGAGGGCGTGCCGACCTGGCCCGATGCCGGCCGCTTCTGGGCCGTCTGCGACAAGCACAAGGTCAACCAGTTCTATACCGCGCCGACCGCCATCCGCTCGCTGATGGGGCAGGGGCCGGAATGGGTCGAGAAATACGACCTCTCCAGCCTGCGCGTGCTGGGCACGGTGGGCGAGCCGATCAACCCCGAGGCCTGGGTCTGGTATGACAAGCATGTCGGCAAGGGCCGCTGCCCGATCGTCGATACCTGGTGGCAGACCGAGACCGGCGGGCACATGATCACCTCGCTGCCCGGTGCCATCGAGGCCAAGCCGGGCTCGGCCACGCTGCCCTTCTTCGGCGTCAAGCCGGTGGTTCTGGACGCGCAGAGCGGCGTGCCGCAGGACGGCCATGGCGAAGAGATCGACGGCGTGCTGTGCATCGCCGACAGCTGGCCGGGGCAGATGCGCACCGTCTGGGGCGACCACCAGCGCTTCATGGAGACCTATTTCCAGCAATATCCGGGCTATTACTTCACCGGCGACGGCTGCCGGCGGGACAAGGACGGCTATTACTGGATCACCGGCCGGGTCGACGACGTCATCAACGTCTCGGGGCACCGCATGGGCACGGCCGAGGTGGAATCGGCCCTTGTCGCGCATGAGAAGGTGGCCGAGGCCGCGGTCGTGGGCTATCCGCACCCGCTGAAGGGGCAGGGCATCTATGCCTATGTCACGCTGATGAACGGGGTCGAGCCCAGCGACGAGCTGCGCGCCGAGCTGGAGAAATGGGTCCGCACCGAGATCGGCCCCATCGCCAAGCCCGACCTGATCCAATGGGCGCCGGGCCTGCCCAAGACGCGCTCGGGCAAGATCATGCGCCGCATCCTGCGCAAGATCGCCGAGGACGATTTCGGCGCGCTCGGCGACATCTCGACGCTGGCCGACCCCGGCGTCGTCGACGAACTGATCGAGAACCGGATGAACCG
>NZ_JRKO01000151.1 GCF_000763885.1 Paracoccus versutus
TCCGAGCCCTTCTCCAGCAGCACCACCGAAAGCTCCGGGTTCACCTGCTTCAGCCGGATCGCCGCCGACAGCCCCGCCGGGCCGCCGCCGACGATCACAACGTCGTATTCCATCGACTCGCGTTCAATTTCGGACATGGCTCGGCCCCCAACTTCCCTAGCTCGACAATCTGGGCGCAAGACCTAGCGCGTAATATTCTTGCGGGCAATCTTAACGCGACGCATGATAATCAACTTGCGACGTTTTCTCGGCAGGCTGTCGCGGATCGCATCCGGCGGGACTTGAAACAGGGACGGGATCGCGCCACGATGCCCCTCGGATTTTCAGCGGGCGCCCCCGGCCGATGGCCGGGGGCGTTCCAACAGCTTGTTTCGCGTTGACTGGCGTCGCACCGTTGCGACCGGAAGGACTGGAATGGAAAAGATACCGATGACCCGCGCGGGCTACGACCAGCTGGACGAGGAACTGCGCGAGCTGCGCTCGGTCCAGCGCCCGGCGGTGATCCGCGCCATCGCCGAGGCGCGCGAGCATGGCGACCTGTCGGAAAATGCCGAATATCACGCCGCCCGCGAAAAGCAGAGCTTCGTCGAGGGCCGCATCAAGGAACTGGAGATGATCCTTTCGCGGGCCGAGGTCATCGACCCGAGCCGGCTGAACGGCTCGATCAAGTTCGGCGCCACTGTCACCCTGCTCGACGAGGATTCCGAGGAAGAGCGCACCTACCAGATCGTCGGCGAGGCCGAGGCGGACCTGGAGCGCGGGCTTCTGAACATCCGCTCGCCCCTGGCCCGCGCCCTGATCGGCAAGGACGAGGGCGACAGCGTCGAGGTGGTGACGCCGGGGGGCGGGAAATCCTATGAGATCATCTCGATCCGCTATGTCTGAAGGAAGGGGCCGGGCGCATGGACTCGCTTGATCCGCTGCGCAGGCTGGCCGTCGAACAGGCCCGCAACCGCGTGCTGGCGATCGGCGCGGGGGTCAGCCTGGCCTGGCTGGCGCTGGTCGGGCTGTTTGCGCTTTTCGGCCCGGAGGCCGAAGGGCAGGGCGCGGCGGGCTGGCTGGTCTGGCTGGTGGGCGTGATCCTGCCCTTGGCGCTGGTCTGGCTGGCGGTCTGGTCGGCGCGCAGCCTGCTGCTCCTGCGCCAGGAGGCCGAGGAGCTGCGCGCCATGCTGGCCCGGATGCAGGACCAGGGCATGGCCGGCGAACCCATGGCCGAGCCGCGCGCGGCCGCGTCGTCCTCCGCCCCCGTTGCCGCGCCGGCCGCGCGGCGCGGCATGGTGCCGCCCGCGCCGCGGCCCTCTGTCGCGGATGCGCGGCAGGCCAGCCTGGAGCTGGATTCGCCGCCCGCGGCCCAGCTGACGCCGGCCGAGCTGTTCCATGCGCTGAACTTTCCCGACGGCCCCGAGGACCGCGAGGCGATTCGCTGCCTGCGGCTGGCGCTGGCCGATCCGGGCATGGCCCGGCTGATCCGGGCGGCGCAGGACGTGGTCACGCTGCTGGCGGGGCAGGGCGTCTACATGGACGAGCTGGCCGTCCCCGAGGCCGATCCCGTCCTGTGGCGCCGCTTTGCCGAGGGCGCGCGCGGCGAGGCCGTGGCCGACCTGGCGGTGATTCGCGACGAGGCCGCCCTGGCCAGCGCCGGGGCGATGCTGCATGGCGACGAGGTATTTCGCGACGTCGCCCATCATTTCCTGCGCCATTTCGATCGGCTGATGAGCCGCAAGGTGCAGGACAGCGACCCGCAATTGCTGGCCGCGCTGGCCGAGACCCGCTCGGGCCGGGCCTTTACCCTGCTGGCGCAGGTGACCGGCATGCTGGGCCGCGCCGGCACCCAGGCCGAGGGGGTCGAGGGGGCAGAGGG
>NZ_JRKO01000152.1 GCF_000763885.1 Paracoccus versutus
CCCATTCTTTCGGATGCGTAGCTTCCTGGCGAGGCGGGGAAGACCACAGTCTTGTTGCCGTTGAGGAACACCCGGCGGTGGATATGGGCGTGGATGGCGCGGGCCAGGACCTGGCTTTCGACGTCGCGGCCCAGGCTGACATAGTCCTCGGGCGATTGCGCATGGGTGACCCGGACGGTGTCCTGCTCGATGATCGGGCCCTCGTCGAGGTCGGCGGTCACGTAATGGCTGGTCGCCCCGATCAGCTTCACCCCGCGCTCGAAGGCCTGCTTGTAGGGGTTGGCGCCCTTGAAGCTCGGCAGGAAGGAATGGTGGATGTTGATGATCCGCCCCGACATCTTGCGGCACAATGCGTCCGACAGCACCTGCATGTAGCGCGCCAGAACCACCAGCTCGGCCCCCGAATCCTCGACCACCGCCATCAGCTGCGCCTCGGCCTGCGGCTTGTTCTCGCGCGTGACCTTGATGCAGTGGAAGGGGATGTCGTGGTTCACCACCACCTTCTGGTAGTCCATGTGGTTCGAGATCACCGCCACGATCTCGATCGGCAGCGCGCCGATGCGCCAGCGATAGAGCAGGTCGTTCAGGCAATGCCCGAAGCGGCTGACCATGATCACCACCTTCATCTTCTCGGCCTCGTCATGGATGGCGTAGTCCATGCCGAAGGGCTCCGCCGGGCCGGCCAGGCCCGCGCGCAGCGCCTCCAGCCCCACGCCCTCCTCCGAGACGAAGCTCACCCGCATGAAGAAGCGCCCGGTCTCGGTATCGTCGAACTGCGAACTGTCGGTGATGTTGCAGCCATGCTCGGCCAGAAAGCCGGCCACGGTGGCGACGATGCCGCGCGTCGAGGGGCAGGCGACCGTCAGCGTGTATTTCTTCATCTGGCTCTCCACTGAAAGGGCAAGCGCCCTGGTTTCTTCCGTGTGCAAATATCCCGGGGGGACGCTCCTGCGGCCCCCTCGAGGGGCCGCAGGAGCGGGGGGGCAGCGCCCCCCGCCGTCCCGCGCCATCCCTCAGGCCGCCGCGCCTTCGGCCCGGCCCGGATCCGGCTCGGGCAGGCCATGCGCCCGGCAGCAGGCCACCAGCGTATTGGCCAGCAGGCAGGCGATGGTCATCGGCCCCACGCCTCCCGGCACCGGGGTGATCGCGCCCGCCACCTGCGCCGCGCCCGCGAAGTCCACGTCGCCGACCAGCCGCGACCGGCCCTCCTCCTCGATGCGGTTGATGCCCACGTCGATCACCGTGGCGCCGGGCTTGATCCACTCGCCCCGGATCATCCGCGCCCGGCCCACCGCCGCCACCAGGATGTCCGCCCGCCGGCAGACCGCCGCCAGCTCGCGGGTGCGGCTGTGGGCGATGGTCACCGTGCAGTTCTCGGCCAGCAAGAGCTGCGCCATCGGCTTGCCCACGATGTTCGAGCGCCCCACCACCACCGCCTCCAGCCCCGACAGATCCCCGAGCGTCTCGCGCAAGAGCATCAGGCAGCCCGAGGGCGTGCAGGGCACCAGCGCCTTCTGCCCGGTCCCCAGCAGCCCCACGTTCAGCGCATGGAACCCGTCCACGTCCTTTCGCGGGTCGATGGCGGCGATCACCGCCCCGGCGTCCATATGCGCGGGCAGCGGCAGCTGCACCAGGATGCCGTGCACGGCCGGGTCGGCATTGAGCCGCGCGACCAGCGCCAGCAGCGCCGCCTGCGGCGTCTCGGCCGCAAGCCGGTGCTCGAAGCTCGCCATCCCCGCCTCGCGCGTCTGGACCGCCTTGTT
Organism: Paracoccus versutus; assembly: GCF_000763885.1. Classification (GTDB taxonomy): domain Bacteria; phylum Pseudomonadota; class Alphaproteobacteria; order Rhodobacterales; family Rhodobacteraceae; genus Paracoccus; species Paracoccus versutus. The sequence continues at coordinate 1,764 of NZ_JRKO01000152.1, forward strand.
CCTGACATAGACCTGGCTCGCAGGATCCTCGCCCACCAGAACAACCGCAAGCCCGGGCACCAACCCGTGC
>NZ_JRKO01000153.1 GCF_000763885.1 Paracoccus versutus
GAATAGCCGGTGCCCTGGCCGCGCTTGGAGACGAACACCTGCTTGGCCTTCCACACCTCCAGCACCGGCATGCCCGCGATCGGCGAGTTCGGGTCCTCCTGCGCCGCCGGGTTCACGATGTCGTTCGAGCCGATCACGATCGCCACGTCGGTCGAGGGGAAATCCTCGTTGATCTCGTCCATCTCCAGCACGATGTCGTAGGGCACCTTGGCCTCGGCCAGAAGCACGTTCATGTGCCCCGGCAGACGCCCCGCCACCGGGTGGATGGCAAAGCGCACGTTCTTGCCGCGCGCCCGCAGCTTGCGCGTCAGCTCGCTGACCGATTGCTGCGCCTGCGCCACCGCCATGCCGTAGCCCGGCACGATGACGATCTCGTCCGCCTCGTTCAGCGCCGCCGCCACGCCGTCGGCGTCGATGGCCACCTGCTCGCCCTCGATCTCCATCGCCGGGCCCGCCTCGCCGCCGAAGCCGCCCAGGATCACGCTGACGAAGTTGCGGTTCATCGCCTTGCACATGATGTAGCTCAGGATCGCACCGGACGAGCCGACCAGCGCGCCGACCACGATCAACAGGTCGTTGCCCAGCGTGAAGCCGATCGCCGCCGCCGCCCAGCCGGAATAGCTGTTCAGCATCGACACCACCACCGGCATGTCGGCGCCGCCGATGCCCATGATCAGGTGATAGCCGATGAAGAAGGCCAGAAGCGTGATCAGCACCAGCCACAGCACCGGCGCCCCGGCGGTGCAGTAAAGGATCACCGACAAGAGCGACAGCGCCGCCGCAGCCGCGTTCAGCATGTGCCCGCCCGGCAGCTTCCGGGGCTTGCCGTCGATCTTGCCGGCGAGCTTGCCGAAGGCCACGATCGAGCCGGTGAAGGTCACCGCGCCGATGAAGATCCCCAGCGCCACCTCGACCTTGAGCATGGCGATCTCGGCCGGGGTCTTGTGCGCCAGCACCGCGGCGAAGCCGTGGAACTCGGCCGCCGCGTCGGCGGCGCGGGCGCGCAGCACCCGCGAGAGCTCGAACTGGGCGTTGAAGCCGATCAGCACCGCGGCCAGGCCGACCAGGCTGTGCATGGCCGCGACCAGCTGCGGCATCTCGGTCATCTGCACCCGCTTGGCCACGACCCAGCCGATGGCGCCGCCGATGGCCAGCATGACCAGCGTCAGCCCCCAGTTGCCGTAGCCCGGCCCGATCAGCGTCGCGACCACCGCCAGCGCCATGGCCGCGATGCCGTACCAGACCGCGCGCTTGGCGCTTTCCTGGCCGGAAAGCCCGCCCAGGGACAGGATGAACAGCACGGCCGCGACCACATAGGCGGCGGTGGTGAATCCGTATTCCATGCGCCCTCTCCCCTTACGACTTCTGGAACATGGCGAGCATCCGGCGCGTGACCAGGAAGCCGCCGAAGATGTTGACGCCCGCCATCAGCACCGACAGCGCCGCCAGCACCACCACCAGCCAGCCGCCCGAGCCGATCTGCAGGAGCGCGCCGACGATGATGATCGACGAGATCGCGTTGGTGATCGCCATCAGGGGCGTGTGCAGCGAATGGCTGACGTTCCAGATCACCTGGAAGCCGACGAAGACCGCCAGCACGAAGACGATGAAATGCGACAGGAAGCTCGCGGGCGCGAACAGCCCCACCAGCAGCATCGCCGCCGCGCCCGCGCCGAGCAGCGTGACCTG
>NZ_JRKO01000154.1 GCF_000763885.1 Paracoccus versutus
TCCCTCCCGATGTTCAGCTTGCGTCGCGGCGCGGCAGGGCGTCCTGCCGGATCATGTCCGCCGCCTTTTCCCCGATCATGATGCAGGGCGCGTTGGTATTGCCCGAGGTGATCGTGGGCATGACCGAGCCGTCCGCCACACGCAGCCGCCCGATGCCATGCACCCGCAGCCGCGGATCCACCACCGACAGCGCGTCGCGCCCCATCCGGCAGGTGCCGACCTGGTGCCAGCCGCAATTGCCGTGGGCCCTGATGTGCTCGAGCAGCGCCTCGTCCTCCTGCACCGCCGGCCCCGGCAGCCGCTCGGCCACCACGCGGGCCGCCACCGGGTCGCGGGACATGATCTCGCGCATCCGCCGCAGGCCCAGGACCGTGCGCCGCCCGTCGTCGGGGTCGGAAAGGTAGTTCGGCTGGAAGGCCGGCGCCGCCAGAGGGTCGGGCGATCTCAGCGACACATGCCCGCGCGAGCCGGGGTTGAGCAGCACCACCCCGGCGCTGACGCCGGGAAAGCCGTCCACCATCACCGCCCCCTTGGGATGGAAGGTGTAGGACACCGGCCGCAGCACCATCTGCAGGTCCGGCTGCGCCAGCGCGTCCGAGCTGCGCGCGAACACCGCCGAGGCCGAGACCGACAGGGCCAGCAGCCCGCGCCGCGCCAGCAGGTATTTGACCCCCTCGACGTATTTCCCCAGCCCGCGCAGGGCGTCGTTGTAGGAACTGCCCCGCGTCACCTCCCAGATCATCGGGCCGAACCAGTGGTCCTGCAGGTTCCGGCCCACGCCCGGCAGGTCGCGCGCGACCGCGATGCCCTGCGCCGCCAGCATCCGCCCCTCGCCGATCCCCGACAGCATCAGCAGATGCGGCGAATTCAGCGACCCGGCCGAGACCACGATCTCGCGCCGGGCGCGGATCACATGGCGCCGGTCGCCCTGCAGGATCTCGACGCCGGTCGCCTCGCCCCGCTCGACCAGGATGCGCAGCACGCGGGTCTTGCGCATCACGGTCAGGTTGCGCCGGTGCAGGACCGGCTTGACGAAGGCGGTGTAGCTGGTCTCGCGCCGGCCGTCGCGGATGGTGTGCTGGTGGAAATCCGCGCCCTCATGGGGCGGGGCGTTCAGGTCGCCGACGCGCGGGACGCCGGCATTCTCGGCGGCGCGCAGGTAGTCCTCGATCGTGGGGTGCTTCTGGCGCGGGTCGCTGACCCGCAGCGGGCCGTCGCCGCCGTGGAACGCGCTGGCGCCGCGGCTGTTCGATTCGGACTTGATGAAATAGGGCAGCACCTCGTCCCAGCCCCAGCCCTCGGCGCCCAGCGCGGCCCAGCGGTCGAAGTCCAGCGGGTGGCCGCGCATGTAGACCATGCCGTTGACGGCGCCGGTGCCGCCTTCGGTCTTGCCGCGCGGCCAGTAGATGCTGCGGCCGTTGATCTCGGCGCCCGGCTCGGTGAAATAGGCCCAGTTGATCGCCTTTTCCAGGAACAGCCGCCCCATCCCGGCCGGCGCATGCACCCAGAAGCGGTCGGCATGGCCCCCAGCCTCCAGCAGCAGAACCTGGTTGCGACCATCCTCCGACAGGCGGCTCGCAACCACGCTCCCAGACGAACCAGAGCCAATCACGATGTAGTCG
>NZ_JRKO01000155.1 GCF_000763885.1 Paracoccus versutus
GGCATAGAACAGGCACAGGTCGAAGGGCGTGCGCTTGAGATCCGGCGGATCCTCCAGCGCCGTGACCGAGATGTCCACCTGTGCCAGCGCCGCGCGCAGGGCGGGCAGGCGCGGTGCAAGCCACAGCTGCGCCAGGGCCGGCGAGGTGACGACATGGACCCGGCGCGGCGCGGCATGGCGCCGAAGCTCGCGCACCGCATGGCCAAGGGCATCGAAGGCCGCGATGAAACCCGGCGCGACGCGCTGCCCCAGCGGGGTCAGCCGGACGCCATGCGCCCGGCGCTCGAACAGGGTGGCGCCATAGTCCGCCTCCAGCGCCTTGATCTGGGCGGTGACGGCCCCCGGCGTCACCATCAGCTCGTCCGCCGCCTGCCGGAAACTGCCAAGCCGCGCCGCCGCCTCGAAGGCGCGCAGGGCGTTCAGGGAAGGCATCCTGCTGAAAGGCGGCGAAACCGGCATGATCCCCAGACTCAGATTTTCTGATCCTTGTATAGTGGAAAACTGATTTGCGGCAAGCGCGGCCGCCATGGAAATCCTGCCCCGTGAACAGATCGCACCGCCTTGGGCGGATGCGCCACCCGGCAGGAAAGAGGACCGCCATGAAGATCTCGGCCATCGAGCTTTACGAATACGACCTGACCTATGCCCATGGCACCTATGCGATGTCCAAGGGCCGCTCGGCCAGGCAGCAGCCCTCGAACCTGGTGCGGGTCGTCACCGATGATGGCATCGAAGGCTGGGGCGAGGCGGCGACGCTGTCGGGGAACTACCTGCCGGTTTTTGCCGCCGGCACCCGCGCAGCGCTGCGCGAGCTGGCGCCCTTGCTGATCGGCCAGGATCCGCGCCGGACCAGCCATCTGCAGCGGCTGATGTCGAGCGTGCTGATGGGCCAGGCCAATGCCAAGAACGCCTTCGACGTGGCTTGCTGGGACATCTTCGGCAAGTCGGTCGGCCTGCCGATCGCCGAGCTAATCGGCGGCGTGCTCAGCGCCGAGCTGCCGATCTTCGAGGCGGTGCCGCTGTCCTCGGTCGAAGACAGCATCGCCTATGTCCAGAAACGCAGCGCCGAGGGCATCCTGCGCTACCAGATCAAGATCGGCGACGATCCGGCCAGGGATGCCGCGCGCGCCCGCGCCATCGCCGAGGCCTTCCCCGAGATCTTCTTCTTCGTCGATGCCAATGCCGGCTATACGCTGCTGGAAGCGCAGGTCGCGATGCGCGCGCTGGACGACACCGGCATGTTCTTCGAGCAGCCCTGCCGCGAACTGGCCGATTGCGCCCTCCTGCGCCGCACCGGCCGCCTGCCGATGATCATGGACGAAACCGTCCTGAACCACGCCGATCTGTATCGCGCGAAATACGAGGTCTCGGCGGCGGCGGTGAACATCAAGCTGGGCCGGCTGGGCGGCATCACCCCGACGGTCGCCCTGCGCAATGCCGCGCAGGATCTGGGCATGCATTTCGCCATCGAGGATGTCTGGGGTGGCGACGTCACCTCGGCGGCGGTGTCGCATGTGGCGGCCAGCTCCAGCCCCGAACATCTGCTGCACACCTCGTTCTTCAACGACTGGACGAACGAGCATGTCGCCGGCTATCAGCC
>NZ_JRKO01000156.1 GCF_000763885.1 Paracoccus versutus
GCCTCCGCCCTTGCCGAGAAATGAGGCCCGCCATGCAGGCGATCGAGAAACGAGCGGGCGCGCAGCCCTACGACCCGTTCTATGACCCCATCACCAGCCGCAGCCTGGGCCCGCGCAGCGATTACGCGCCGACCTACTGGATCGGCACCGCCGGCGAGCCGCCTGCGGACGACGGCCCGGTCACGCGCGACATGGATGCCGACGTGGTGGTGATCGGCTCGGGCTATACCGGCCTTTCCTGCGCCCTCCACCTGGCCAAGATGCACGGCATCAAGGCGACCGTGCTGGAAGCGAACGGCGTCGCCTATGGCTGCTCGACCCGCAACGGCGGGCAGGCGCAGGTCAGCTCGGGCCGGCTCAAGCGCAGCCAGTGGATCGAGCGCTGGGGCCTCGATACCGCCAAGGGCCTGCATGCCGAGGTCTGCGAAGGGTTCGCGCTGTTCCGCGGGCTGATCCGCGACCATGCGATCGACTGCGATCCGCAGGACGGCGGGCATTACTACATCGCCCACAAGGCCAGCGTGATGCCCGCGCTGCAGAAGGAGGCGGCGCTTCTGCGCGAGACCTTCGGCTATGACGCCCGCATGATCTCGCGCGACGAGCTGCACCGGACCGTCGTGCGCGACATGGAGGCGCATGGCGCCATGTGGGAGGTGGACGGCGTCGGCATCCATGCCGCGAAGCTGGCCTTCGGCTACCTGCGCGTCGCCCGCGAACTGGGCGCGAAAGTGCATGTCGACAGCCCGGTGCAGGGCTGGGAATACCGCGGCGGCGTGCATCACCTGCGCACGCCGGGCGGCACGGTGCGCGCCAAGCGCGTGGCGGTGGCGACGGCGGCCTATGCGCCGCGCGGCCTGCACCCGCGGCTCAGGGACCGGCTGATGCCGATCATGTCGAACAGCATAGTCACCCGCGTGCTGACGCCGGGCGAGCTGGAGGCGGTCGGCATCCGGAAGCTCTCGCCGCTGACCGACACCCGGACGCTGCGGCATTACTACCGGCTGCTGCCCGACAACCGGCTGCAGATCGGCTCGCGTGCCGCGATCACCGGCCGCGATGCCGCGAACCCGGCGCATCTGGAGGCGCTGAAGCAGGGGATGGCCCGCAAGTTCCCCGCCCTGCGCGGGATCGAGCTGGACTACAGCTGGTGGGGCTGGGTGGATGTCAGCCACGACATGATGCCGCGCATCACCGGACTGGCTGACCTGCCCGGTGCCTTCTATGCGCTGGGCTATGGCGGCAACGGCGTGATGTATTCCGCCATGGCCGGGCGGCGCATGGCGCAGCTGGTCGCGGGCGAGGCTGTGCCCAGGCTGCCGATCTTCAACGACGAATTGCCGCATGAGGGCTGGAGGACGCCGTTCCGGCGCCTCGGCCAATGGGGCCTCTACAAACTCTATCACTTCCGCGACGAGCGCAAATAAGGAGCCATCGCCATGAGAATGACCACTGAGGAGTCTTTTGTGAAAGTTCTCCAGCTTCACGGGATCGAGCATGCGTTCGGGATCATCGGCTCTGCGATGATGCCTGTGTCGGACCTGTTTCCCAGGGCTGGGATCACGT
>NZ_JRKO01000157.1 GCF_000763885.1 Paracoccus versutus
AGCACCTCGTAGACCCCGGCCGGGCAGTAGCGCTGCGCCGGCTCGGCATAGAGCGGCAGGTTCACCGCGATCGGCACCGTGGGATCCTTCAGCTTCAGGTGGCAGGGCTGGCTTTCCTCGTGGTTGGTGAAGGAAAACGCCACGTTGGTCAGCCGGTCGAACGAGAGCTTGCCGTCCGGCCTGGGGTAGTCGATGGGCTGGAAATCGGCGGCCTTGCCGGTCGCCTCGGCGTCGGTCTTGCCGTGCTTCCAGGTGCCCAAGGGGTTCCAGCCGGTCAGGTTCGCCACCCACATGTCGAAGCCGCCAAGCGCCAGCGACGGCCACAGCCCCAGCTTCGACCACAGCGGCTTGACGTTGCGGACCGGCTTGAGGTCGCGGGCGATGGGGCCGGTGCGCAGGTCGGCCTCGTAATCGGCCAGCTCGTCGCCCGCGCGGCCGGCGGCGATGGCGGCCGCCGCCGCCTCGGCCGCGGCGATGCCCGAGAGCATGGCGTTGTGGTTGCCCTTGATCCGCGGCACGTTCACCAGCCCGGCCGAGCAGCCCAAGAGCGCCGCGCCGGGCACCGCCAGCTTCGGGATCGACTGCCAGCCGCCCTCGGAGATGGCGCGGGCGCCGTAAGCCACGCGCTTGCCGCCCTCCAGCAGCTCCGCGACCAGCGGGTGGTGCTTGAAGCGCTGGAACTCCATGTAGGGATAGAGATAGGGGTTCTTGTAGTTCAGGTGGACGACGAAGCCGACCAGGACCTGGTTGCCCTCGAGGTGATAGATGAAGCTGCCGCCGCCGGCGTTCTTGCCGAGCGGCCAGCCCATGGTGTGGGTGACGGTGCCGGGGCGGGCCTTGGCCGGGTCGATCTCCCAGATCTCCTTCATGCCGAGGCCGAATTTCTGCGGCTCATGGCCGGCCGAGAGGTCGTATTTGCCGATGAGTTCTTTCGCCAGCGAACCCCTCACGCCCTCGGCGATCAGCACGTATTTGCCGCGCAGCTCCATGCCGGGCTCGTAGGCCGGGCCGGGGGTACCGTCGGCCTCGAGCCCCATCTCGCCGGCGACGACGCCGACGACGCGGTCGCCCTCGTAGACCAGCTGCGAGCAGGCCATGCCGGGGAAGATCTCCACCTCCAGCGCCTCGGCCTGCTCGGCGAGCCAGCGGCAGACATTGCCCATCGAGACGATGTATTTGCCGTGGTTCGACATCAGGGGCGGCATCGGCCAGTTCGGGACGCGGACCTGGCCCTGCGGGCCGAGGATGTAGAAATTGTCCTGGGTGACTTCGGTGCTGACCGGGGCGCCCTTGTCCTTCCAGTCCGGGATCAGCCGGTCGAGGCCGGCGGTGTCGAGCACGGCGCCCGAGAGGATATGCGCGCCGATCTCCGAGCCCTTCTCCAGCAGCACCACCGAAAGCTCCGGGTTCACCTGCTTCAGCCGGATCGCCGCCGACAGCCCCGCCGGGCCGCCGCCGACGATCACAACGTCGTATTCCATCGACTCGCGTTCAA
>NZ_JRKO01000158.1 GCF_000763885.1 Paracoccus versutus
TGACCTGCCCCCCGGTCGTCCCTCGTTCATAACGAGAGTCCTTTGGGTTGATATTGGTCGGTTTCGGGTTGGGCAAGCGGGTCGGGCGCGGAGCCCCCAGTTTGCTCAAGCGCCCTGCGCGCTTCTGCCGGGGTCTGGTTGCCGAGCGAGGAATGCGGCCTGACGTGGTTGTAGTCGTAGCGCCAGAGGGCCAGCTTTCGGCGGGCATCGGCCAGGCTTTCGAAGATCTCCTCGTTGAGGCATTCGTCGCGCAGGCTGCCATTGAATGACTCGATGTAGCCATTTTGCCGGGGCTTGCCCGGATCGATATAATGCCATTCGACGCCGGCCTCGTTGGCCCACTTCAGGATCGCCTTGCTGGTGAACTCGGTGCCCCTCCTCGGGAAAACGATCCCCCGGATCGTTTTCTGATCCTCGTCGATCACTGACGACACAGGCCGGCTTGCCGTAGGTCCTGACCAGCGCATCCAGTTCCCGCGCCACCCTGGCCCCCGAGATGCTGGTGTCGGCGATCAAGGCGAGGTTTTCGCGGCAGCAATCGTCGTTCACGGCCAGAATGCGGAACCTGCGGCAGGCCCCGAACGTGTCGGCCAGGAAGTCCAGCGACCACCGCTGGTTCGGCAGCAACGGCACTGGCATGGGGGTCCGACTGCCACGCGCCCGCTTGCGACCGCGCCTGCGCCGCACCGACAGACCTTCCTCCCGGTAAATCCGGTAGAGCCCTTCGCCCTACAAACGATCCCCCGGATCGTTTGCTTTACGGGCTCCGATCTCGTTCATGACCATGCCCTTGCGCTCCAGCATGATGCCCACGCGCCGATAGCCGAAGCGGCGGCGCTGCTCGGCGATCTTGTGCATCTCCTCACAGATCTCCGGGTTGTCGGGCGGCCGCTTGCGCCGCACCGTCTTCGGATCGACACCGATCAGAACGCAGGCGCGACGTTGAGAGATCGGATGATCCCTCAGCGCCCGCAGCACCGCGTCCCGCCGTTGCACCAGCGTCGTCAAGGCTTTCCCAGCAGATCCTTCAGCACCACGTTGTCAAGCATGGCATCGGCCAGCAGGCGCTTGAGCTTCGCATTCTCGTCCTCAAGCTGCTTCAGCCGCTTGGCGTCGGACAGGTCCATGCCGCCATATTTCGCCTTCAGCTTGTAGAATGTCGCGGGGCTCAGCCCATGCTTCCGACAAAGCTCGGACGTGGGCAAACCAGCCGCCTGTTCCTTGATCATCCCGATAATCTGTTCATCGGGGCTTACGCGGCCCCACTGGGGCCACGGTCCCCTCTTCATCGGTAAAACGGCTCTTCCTCATCTCGTCTGCTCCTTCAGATTGGGCAGACGCTACATCACGGCGAGGGAACTTCCGGGGGGCAGGTCA
>NZ_JRKO01000159.1 GCF_000763885.1 Paracoccus versutus
AGGCCGCCGATGCCGCATCTTCTTTCGATCGACCAGGGGACGACGTCGTCTCGGGCGATGGTCTTCGACGCTGGTTTGCGTCCGATCGCCTCGGCGCAGCACGAATTCCCGCAGCACTACCCGGCCTCGGGCTGGGTCGAGCACGACCCCTCGGACCTGTGGGTCAGCGTGGCCGGCGTGGCGCGGGCGGCGGTCGAGAAGGCCGGGATCCCTGCCCGCGCCATCGCCGGCATCGGCATCACCAACCAGCGCGAGACCACGCTGCTCTGGGACCGCAGGACCGGCCAGCCGCTGCACCGCGCCATCGTCTGGCAGGACCGCCGCACCGCCGACCTCTGCGCCCGGCTCAGGGCCGAGGGCCACGAGCCGATGGTCGCCGCCCGCACCGGCCTGCTGCTCGACCCGTATTTCTCGGGCTCCAAGCTGCAATGGCTGCTCGACCATGTCGACGGCGCCCGCGCCCGCGCCCGGCGCGGCGAGCTGGCCTTCGGCACCGTCGACAGCTGGCTGATCTGGAACCTGACCGGCGGCCGGGTGCATGCCACCGATGCCACCAACGCCGCGCGCACGCTGCTTTTCAACATCGCCGAGAACCGCTGGGACGAGGATATCTGCGCGCTTTTCGACATCCCGATGCAGCTTCTGCCCGAGGTCAGGGACTGCGCCGCCGATTACGGCGCCACGCGGGCCGACCTGTTCGGGCGCGAGATCCCGATCCTGGGCGTGGCCGGCGACCAGCAGGCGGCGACGGTGGGCCAGGCCTGCTTTTCGCCCGGCATGATGAAATCGACCTATGGCACCGGCTGCTTTGCGCTGCTGAACACCGGCGCGGACCGGGTGGCCTCGAGCAACCGCCTGCTGACGACCATCGCCTATCGGCTGGGGGGCCGGACGACCTATGCGCTGGAGGGCTCGATCTTCATCGCCGGGGCGGTGGTGCAATGGCTGCGCGACGGCCTGGGGCTGATCCGGCACGCGTCCGAGACGCAGGCGCTGGCCGAGGCGGCCGATCCCGGCCAGGACCTGGTGCTGGTGCCGGCCTTCACCGGGCTCGGGGCGCCCTATTGGCGGCCGGAGTGCCGGGGCGCGGTCTTCGGGCTGACGCGGAATTCGGGCCCGGCGGAACTGGCGCGTGCGGCGCTGGAGAGCGTGGGTTTCCAGACCCGCGACCTTCTGGAGGCGATGCGGGCGGACTGGCCGGATGCGGGCGGGGTGTTGCGGGTGGACGGCGGCATGGCGTCGAGCGGCTGGACGATGCAGTTTCTCTCGGACATCCTGGGGGCGCCGGTGGACCGTCCGGCGGTGACCGAGACGACGGCGCT
>NZ_JRKO01000160.1 GCF_000763885.1 Paracoccus versutus
CCTGCCCGCCATCGGCCCGATCGCGGCGCTGAAGGCGCTGATCGGCAGCCCCAACCACGCCCACAAGGGTTGGGTCTGGGAACAATACGACACCCAGGTCGGCGCCGACACCATCCGCCGCCCCGGCCTGGGCGCCGGCGTGGTGCGGGTGCATGGCACGAAGAAGGCGCTGGCCTTCACCAGCGACGTGACCCCGCGCTATGTCCGGGCGAACCCCTATGAGGGCGGCAAGCAGGCGGTGGCCGAGGCTTACCGCAACCTGACCGCCTGCGGCGCCCTGCCGCTGGCCACCACCGACAACCTGAACTTCGGCAACCCGGAAAAGCCCGAGATCATGGGCCAGCTGGTCGGCGCCATCAAGGGCATCGGCGAGGCCTGCGCGGCGCTGGATTTCCCCATCGTCTCGGGCAACGTCTCGCTTTACAACGAGACCGACGGCAAGGGCATCCTGCCCACGCCCACCATCGGCGGCGTCGGGCTGATCGCCGACCTGGACGGGCTGATCGCCGGCCTGCCGGCCGAGGGCGACCTGGCGCTGGTCATCGGCGAGACGCGGGGCCACCTGGGCCAGTCGGCGCTGGCCGCCGAGGCCTTCGGCATCGAGGCCGGCGACGCGCCGCCCGTGGACCTGGCCGCCGAGCGCCGCAATGGCGAATTCCTGCGCGCGCATGGCGGGCTGGTCCGGGCCGCGGCCGACCTGTCGGATGGCGGGCTGGCGCTGGCGGCCTTCGAACTGGCCGAGGCGGCAGGCCTGGGCGTGACGCTGGACAGCGCCGGGATCGCCCAGCTTTTCGGCGAGGACCAGGCGCGCTACCTGGTCGCCTGCACCGCCGGGAACGCGGCCAAGCTGGCCGAGGCGGCCGCGGCGGCCGGCGTGCCGCTGGCGACGGCCGGCAGCTTCGGCGGCGAGACGGTGGTCCTTGGCGGCGATGCCGCGCCCCTGGCCGAACTGTCGCAGCTTTATCGCACCGCGTTCGAGAAAAGCCTGAACCTGGAACTCGCCTGAGCCCGGAAAGCGGCCCTTGGCCGCTGCCTCCGGCGGGGAGTATTTGGGGAACAGAGAAAGCGCTAGCCGGCGGTTTCGTCGTGCCGGCGCCAGCCCCTGGCAGGCTGCTGCGTGCGATGGGAGAGCTTGGGCCGGGAACCGGGAAAGTCGCCTCAATCCTGCCGAAAATGCCCGGTTTTCAGGCCGGTCGCCGCCGAATCCAGAACGAATTCCGCCACGGGGCCCTGTCAAAACCCTTTTTTCAGCGGCCT
>NZ_JRKO01000161.1 GCF_000763885.1 Paracoccus versutus
GACGAGTTGGCCGCTGGCATCCTTTCGGACGCCAGCGGCCTTTTTCACGAGAGAGAGATTGAGGTTCGTTCGGTTTCAGAAGCTGTATTGCGCGGCGAACTGGATCCTGTCGTTGTCGAACCTGGCGCCGTCGAACTGGCGGCGCTCGGCCCTGATGTATTCCAGGCCCAGCGTCACCGGCTTGACCGGCTTGTACTTGACGTTCAGATGCACCGCGCTCAGCTTGTCGGTGCCGTCCGCTGCCGCGCCGGCATGATCGTCGTAGTCGTTGACGCCATAGCCCGCGCCGATCTCGAATTGCGGGGTGATCGCATGGCTCAGCGCGATGCCGTAGCCCTTGGCGCCGATGGCCTGGCCATTCGCGTCCAGCTCGGGGGCATAGGTCGCGCTCCAGGCCGGCAGCAGCGAGGAAATGCCGTCGCCCTGGGTGTAGGAGGCCTGGATCAGCCCGCCCTCCCACAGCTTGGCATTGGCGCTGATCGTCGCGCCCCAGCTGGATTCGACGCCGTTCACCGGATGCTCCAGGCTGCGCGAGATCGCGGCCAGCTTCACGCTGCCCTGCGCGAATTTCTGCGTCACCGCGGCGGCGATGGCGACGCGGTCCTTGAGCGCCGAGTTGTCCTCTTCGAGCGAGAGCGCGGCCGAGGTGTCGCCGAATTCGGCGGTATAGCGGACCTGGCCGACGCGATAGGCCGGGGCGCCGGTCTGGCCGTTGGCGTCGATGAAGGCCGGCAGTTCGCCCACCGGGGTGAACAGGCTCCAGGTCTGGCCGGCGAGCAGGCCGTTCAGCTCGCCGAAGGCGTGGCGCAGGCGGAAGGTGCCGCCGCCGCCGCCCAGGAAGTCGCCCTCGAGGTTGAACTTCAGCTCGCCCATGTCGGTGGATTGGGCGCCGCGGATGCCGATGCGGCTTTGGTAGGCATGGGCGCGGCTGGCGGAATCCTCGGTGCTGGCGGCGGTGATGCCGGCGATGCCGCCCGAATGGATGCCGAGGTCGTGGCTGTTGTCGTAGATCAGGTCGCCCTTGACGTAGCCGTAGAAGTTCAGCGTGAAGCCGGTGGGCGTGGTCAGGCCGGCCGGCTGGGCCTGGCGCGCCTCGAGCGCGGCGACGCGGTCCTCCAGCGTCTGCGCGGCGGCGGGCAGGGCGGCAAGCCCGGCCGCCAGCGCGGCGAGGCCAAGCCCGCCGATATGGGTCTTCTTCATGGTGCTCCTCCCTGAGCCTGGTGATGCATCGCGCCGCAC
>NZ_JRKO01000162.1 GCF_000763885.1 Paracoccus versutus
GTCAGCCCAGATCAGCGACAGCATCGAAGAGAAGCGGGGCTTCTTCACCCGCTGGTTCATGTCGACGAACCACAAGGACATCGGCATCCTTTACCTGTTCACCGCCGGGACGGCCGGGCTGATCGCCGTCACCTTCACCGTCTACATGCGGATGGAGTTGCAGCATCCCGGCGTGCAATACATGTGCCTGGAGGGGATGCGGCTGGTCGCGGACGCCTCGGCGGAATGCACGCCCAACGGCCATCTGTGGAATGTCGTCGTGACCTATCACGGCATCCTGATGATGTTCTTCGTCGTCATTCCGGCGCTGTTCGGGGGGTTCGGCAATTATTTCATGCCGCTGCACATCGGCGCCCCGGACATGGCTTTTCCGCGGCTGAACAACCTCAGCTATTGGCTCTATGTCTGCGGCATCTCGCTTGCCATCGCCTCGCTGCTGTCGCCGGGCGGCAACGACCAGCCCGGCGCGGGCGTGGGCTGGGTGCTCTATCCGCCGCTCTCGACCACCGAGGCCGGCTATTCCATGGACCTGGCGATCTTTGCCGTCCACGTCTCGGGCGCCAGCTCGATCCTGGGCGCGATCAACATCATCACCACCTTCCTGAACATGCGCGCGCCGGGGATGACGCTGTTCAAGGTGCCGCTGTTCGCCTGGGCCGTCTTCATCACCGCCTGGATGATCCTGCTGTCGCTGCCGGTGCTGGCCGGGGGGATCACCATGCTGCTGATGGACCGCAATTTCAGCACCCAGTTCTTCGACCCGGCCGGCGGCGGCGACCCGGTGCTTTACCAGCATATCCTGTGGTTCTTCGGCCATCCCGAGGTCTACATGCTGATCCTGCCCGGCTTCGGCATCATCAGCCATGTGGTCTCGACCTTTGCCAGGAAGCCGATCTTCGGCTACCTGCCGATGGTGCTGGCCATGGCGGCCATCGCCTTCCTGGGCTTCGTCGTCTGGGCGCATCACATGTATACCGCCGGCATGTCGCTGACCCAGCAGACCTATTTCCAGATGGCGACCATGACCATCGCCGTGCCCACCGGCATCAAGGTCTTTTCCTGGATCGCCACCATGTGGGGCGGCTCGATCGAGTTCAGGACGCCGATGCTCTGGGCCTTCGGCTTCCTGTTCCTGTTCACCGTCGGCGGCGTGACCGGCGTGGTGCTGAGCCAGGCGCCGCTGGACCGGGTCTATCACGACACCTATTACGTCGTCGCCCACTTC
>NZ_JRKO01000163.1 GCF_000763885.1 Paracoccus versutus
GCGCAGCTAACCCTTCTGCGCCTTCGGCCTCGGCGGATGCCGCCGGCGCCGCGCGTTCGCGCGCTGCGCATTGCGCAGATCCTTGTTGATCAGGTCGAGATCGAACCATTCCGGATCGAAATGCCCACCCGCCCATCGCAGCGTGGAGCGATGGTCCTCGTGCGCCGGATCGCGGATGATCCCGAGGAAATCCGCGTAGCCTCGCGGCCCGCCGACAGCCTCGGACGGCCTTGCCTGCCCGCCTTCGAGGCAGAGCGCATGGCGAGGCGCCGGGTCGAGCGCCAGCCAGTCCTCGATCCGGATCAGGTGTTCCCAGCCGTCCCCGAAATCGTAGGCATAGGTGAAGCCGGCGTCGCGCCCGACGAAATCCTGCAGCCGGACCTCGGCATAGTCGAAAACGGGGGGGCCGCCGAAGCCGTCGTCCAGCAGGGCCGGATCACCGTAGCGCAACCCGCCGATGCGGAATTCGTGCAGATGGCTGTCGGTCCAGCCGAATGCCGCCTGCAGGACCAGGTGCAGCCGGTCCAGCGTCCAGTCGGAAGGGACCACCAGGTGCCGCCAGATCTCCGGCTCGATCCCGGCCAGGGAGACATGCAGCCGAACGCATTCGGAGGCTGGAACATCTCCCCTGCCCCGGTCAGATGGCGAAGTCCTCGAGGGATTTGCCGGCGTCCAGCCCTTCGACGATCCAGGCGGGCTTGCGGCCGCGACCGCTCCAGATGAGTTCCGGATTCTCCGGATGGCGGTATTTCGGCGCCGCGGCAGCACGCTTTTGCGACTGGGCGATTTCCGCGAGATCGCTCAGCGAGAAACCGTGCTCTTTTGCCACCGCTTCCGCCCCCGCACGGGCCTCACAGGCCTTGCGGCGATCCTCGAAGGAGGCGATCGCCTTGGCCACGTTCTTTTCCAGCTGCTTCAGTTCGGCCAGCGACAAGGCATTCAGGTCGATATCGGCCATAAGCGTCCCCTGTTGTTATGCCGCTCGTTTAATTCAGCAGGGGTTCAACGGCGATTCCCGCGCTCAATCCATAGCCCGTCACCTGTCCAGCCTGATCTCCCGAACCGGATGCCCCGTGTCGATGAACAGCCGTCCCGCCGGTTTCAATGCGGCCCGCAATCGTTCAAGGGCGCGTTGCCCGATCTCTGGCTGGCGGCCGTCCAATGCCCCGACACGCATCGCAAAGGCGATGTCGAAGCGCTCCTCGCCG
>NZ_JRKO01000164.1 GCF_000763885.1 Paracoccus versutus
TTCACTATTCCGCGCGGTGATCGCGTGGCGCTATCGGCGAAGCTGGCTGCCTTTCATGAAGGCGCGCGGGCATGATCGGCATTAACGCCTTTTTCGGCGACAAGGAACGCCCTTTCACCCTGTCCGACGACATGGTGATCGAGCTGGAAGCCAAGACCGAAACCGGCATCGGCGTCCTGTATCAGCGTCTCTTGGGTCAAGCGTTCAAGCTGGCCGATCTGGCCGAGGTTATCCGCCTTGGCCTGATCGGCGGCGGCACCAGCCCCGAGGAAGCCGACCGGCTGGTTAGCACCTATGCCCGCAATCGCCCCATTGCCGAGGTGCTGCCGCTGGCAACTGCCATCCTTGCCGCCCGCTGGCTGGGCGCTGATGAGGTAAAAGCCCATGGATAATCTCGAAACCCTCGAACGGATCGAAACCAAGGCCGAACTTTCCGTTTCGGAAGCTGGTGAAATCACCGGGCTAGCATGGCCTTTCTCTGGCCCTGATATTGTTGGCGATACGATTGAGCCGGGCGCGTTTATTGTCCCGTCGCAACTGCCAATCTGTCTTGAACATGACAAATCCAAGGCAATCGGCGTTTGGGAAACCATCGTCGAAACCGACAAGGGTTTGGAAGTGAAAGGCCGGCTGTTCCTTGAAGGTATCAGCGCCGCGAAATCAGCGCACCGCTATTTGAAAGCTGGCGCAATTAAGGGACTGTCCATCAGTTTCAGCAACGCAATGTATCGCCCCCTTGCCAATGGCGGGCGGCATTTTGTTGAAGTCCCTTTGAATGAAATTTCTATCTGCAAAGACCCTAAACACCCCGAGGCGCGGATTAGCGCCGTCAAATCGCAATCCACGAACGCGGAGTATCAAGTGGAAAACGAAGAACTGAACCAAGACGAAAACAAGGCCAAGACCCCGGCCAATAATGCCCAGGTTGATACCAAGGTTTTCAATGCCGTTCTGTCGCGGCTGGACAAGCTGGAAGCCAAGGCGAACCGTCCGGGCGCGCCGGGTATCGTCCAGGGCGAGACTGCCGAGAAAAAGGCGTTC
>NZ_JRKO01000165.1 GCF_000763885.1 Paracoccus versutus
TGGGTGATGTCACGGTGCTCTGCGCCGGCGCGCAGGCCAAGGCCGCGGGCGAGGAGGCGGCGAAGATCGCCGGCGTCTCCAAGGTTCTGGTGGCGGAAGCCCCGCTCTACGGCCACCGGCTGGCCGAGCCGACGGCGGCGCTGATCGTGGGCCTTGCCGGCGATTACGACCACATCGCGGCGCCTGCGACCACCGATGCCAAGAACGTGATGCCGCGGGTGGCGGCGCTTCTGGACGTGATGGTGCTGTCGGACGTCTCGGCGGTGATCGACGCGGACACGTTCGAGCGGCCGATCTATGCCGGCAACGCCATCCAGGTGGTGCGCTCGAAGGACGCCAGGAAGGTCTTCACCATCCGCACCGCGAGCTTCGACGCGGCGGGGATCGGCGGTTCGGCCAACGTGGCGGAGACCGCCGCCGCCGCCGATCCCGGCCTGTCGGCCTGGGTTGCCGACGAGGTTGCCGAGAGCGACCGCCCCGAGCTGACCTCGGCCAAGCGGGTGGTCTCGGGCGGCCGCGGCCTGGGCTCGAAGGAGAGCTTCGCCATCATCGAGGCGCTTGCCGACAAGCTCGGCGCCGCGGTGGGTGCCTCGCGGGCTGCGGTGGACTCGGGCTACGCGCCGAACGACTGGCAGGTCGGCCAGACCGGCAAGGTGGTGGCGCCCGAGCTCTACGTGGCGGTGGGCATCTCGGGCGCGATCCAGCACCTTGCGGGGATGAAGGATTCGAAGGTGATCGTTGCGATCAACAAGGACGAGGAGGCGCCGATCTTCCAGGTCGCCGACTACGGGTTGGTGGGCGACCTGTTCAGCCTGGTGCCGGAACTGACCGGCAAGCTCTGAACTTCTCTGTTCCGCAAATACTCCGGGGGGAGCGCCCCAGCGGCCCCATCGAGGGGCCGCAGGGGCGCGGGGGGCAGAGCCCCCCGACCCGCGCCCCGCAACCGCCACCAGCCAGCCAGGGAGGCCGAGCCATGTCCGAAGTTGAACGCGAGTCGATGGAATACGACGTTGTGATCGTCGGCGGCGGCCCGGCGG
>NZ_JRKO01000166.1 GCF_000763885.1 Paracoccus versutus
CGATCCTTGCGGCGCTGCGTGCCGCTGCGATGGGTGATCGCCAGCAGGACCGACGGTTCCCTGAGCCGCAGCCGATGCCAGCTGCCCGCCGGCACGACCTGGCCCGTCCTCGGCGTCAGTTCCACCGTGCGCATGCCGTCGGCATCCTCGATATCCAGCTCCAGCCTGCCGGAGCAGAGGATCAGCAACTCATCGCCGCCGGGATGCATCTCCCAGGAGTCCGGGTGAACGTCCTCGGGGCGTTCGGCAGGGAAGACGGCAAGCGTCCTGCCCTCCGCCGGCCGGTCGCCGAAGGCCAGCGACACCGGGCGGATCCGCGGCCCGTCCTCGAGATGCAGGTGAAAGCGGCTCAGGTCGAGCGCGGAATTCGTATCGGTCATGGCGTTTCTTCCTTTCCGGCCGCGATGTCCTGCGGCCTTGCTTGCATCGATGCCTGGAGTATGTGACGAATCCCTCGGCTTTTATATTCGCATTCCCCGTTCATGACCGGAGGATGGTGCAGATGGATGTGAATCCACGCAAAATCCCGCACCAGAGCCGGGCGCGCGCCACGGTTCGCGCCATCATCCAGGCGACCGCTCAGGTTCTGGCGCATGCCGGGTTCGAGCGGATGACCACCGCGATGGTGGCGGAACGGGCCGGCGCCAGCATCGGCTCGCTCTATCAGTATTACCCGAACAAGCAGGCGCTGGCGGCGGCGGTGATCGACCATTACGGCGAGGTCTTTGCCGCGCGCTTCGCCGAGGCGATTGCCGCGCCGGGCGAGACGCTGGCCCGGGCGGTCGATGCCCTGGTCGCGACCGCCTTCCAGGACCATCCGCATGATCCCCGGCTGCACCAGGCCCTGATCGAGATCGCGCCGCGCGTCGGCCGGGCCGAGCATCGCAAGGCGCTCAGCGCCCGCATCGCCGCGCTGATCGAGGCGCGGTTGCGGCGCCATGCGGACGAGTTGGCCGCCGATCTCGATCCGGCCGAGGCGGCGGCGATGCTGGAGGCCGTGCTGGAGACCGCCGCGCACCGGGCGCT
>NZ_JRKO01000167.1 GCF_000763885.1 Paracoccus versutus
AGGGGCTGAACGACGGCGAAAAGGCCGAGCTGGAAGGCGTCATCGCCACGCTGAAGACCGCCGTCCAGGCCATCGTGGAAGGGAAGTGAGATGACCGATCTGCTGAGCACCGAGGATTACAGGGCCATTGCCGCCGGGCTGTCTTTCCCCACGCAGGCCTTCATCGACGGCGCCTTCCGTCCGGCGCTGTCGGGCAGGATCTTCGCCACCACCAACCCGGCGACGGGCGAGGCGCTGGCCGAGATCGCCGCCTGCGACGCGCAGGACGTGGACCTGGCCGTGGCCGCCGCCCGCGCCGCCTTCGAGGACGGGCGCTGGTCGCGCCTGCATCCCGGCGAGCGCAAGGAAACCCTCCTGCGCCTCGCCGCGCTGATGGAGGAAAATGCCCGCGAGCTGGCGGTGCTGGAAAGCCTCGATGCCGGCAAGACCATCTTCGACTGCGAAACCGTCGACGTGCCGGAGACCATCCATGTCATCAAGTGGCACGCGGAACTGATCGACAAGATCTACGACCAGGTCTCGCCGGCCTCGGACAACCATATCGCCATGGTGGTGCGGGAACCCGTGGGCGTGGTCGGGCTGGTGCTGCCCTGGAACTTCCCGCTGCTGATGCTGGCCTGGAAGATCGGCCCGGCGCTGGCCGCCGGCTGCTCGGTGGTGATGAAGCCCGCGGGCGAGACGACGCTGACCGCGCTGCGGGTGGCGGAACTGGCGGCCGAGGCCGGGCTGCCGGCGGGGGTTTTGAACATCGTCACCGGCTCGGGCCGCGAGGTGGGCGAGCCCTTGGGCCGGCACGCGGACGTGGACATGGTCAGCTTCACCGGCTCGACCGCGACGGGTCGGCGGTTCCTGAACTATTCGGCCGACAGCAACCTCAAGGAGGTGGTGCTGGAGCTGGGCGGCAAGAACCCCTGCATCGTGCTGGACGATGCCGAGGACCTGGACGCGGTGGCGGCGCATGTGGTGAACGGCGCGTTCTGGAACATGGGGCAGAACTGCTCGGCCGCC
>NZ_JRKO01000168.1 GCF_000763885.1 Paracoccus versutus
TCGACCGCATCCGCCGCCACGCTCGCCTCGACCTCGCTGCCGGCCATGCTGAAATACGGCTACGACAAGCGCATGGCATCGGGCGTCGTCGCCATCTCGGGCACGCTCGCCATGCTGATCCCGCCCTCGATCGCCATGGTGGTCTATGCGCTGCTGGCCGATGTCAGCGTCGCCAAGATGCTCATCGCCGGCGTCGTGCCCGGCATCCTCGTCACCCTCACCATCGCGCTGACCGTCTATGTCCTGGCCGCGCGCAACCCCGAGCACGCGCCGCTGAGCCAGGCCTTCCCGCTGCGCGAAAAGCTGGCCCTGCTGCGGCTGATCCTGCCCATGGTGCTGCTGATGCTGGTCGTCACCGGCGCCATCTACACCGGCATCACCACGCCGACCGAGGCCTCGGCCGTCGGCGCCTTCGCCGCGGGCCTGCTCTATCTCAGCCGCCGCCACAAGGACACCTCGCTCGCCGAGATCTACGCCATCATCGCGCGGGCCACCCGCACCTCCTGCATGCTGGCGATCATCATCCTGGGCGCGCATGTCTTCACCACCTTCTTCGCGCTGACCCAGACCACCGCCATGATCATCGACTGGGTCGGCGCGCTGAATGTCAACCGCTGGGTCATCATGGTGCTGCTGATCGTGGTCATCCTGATCCTGGGCTGCTTCATGGACCAGATGGCGATCCTGGTGCTGACCGTGCCGGTGCTGGCGCCGCTGCTGACCTCGATGGGCTTCGACCTGGTGTGGTTCGGCGTGGTGCTGATCGTCACCGCCGAGGTCGGGCTGGTCACGCCGCCCTTGGGGCTCAACTGCTTCGTGGTGTCGAAATACGCCCGCATCCCGACCGGCGACGTGTTCTGGGGCGTGCTGCCGCATGTCTGGGCCCATCTCATCGCCATCGCCATCATGCTCGCCTTCCCGGCCATGGTCATGTGGCTGCCGAACCACATGTGACGAGGGGCCGAAACCGAAACCGCGGGCGCCCCGGCATGCCGGGGCGC
>NZ_JRKO01000169.1 GCF_000763885.1 Paracoccus versutus
CCTCGATGGCCAATATCGCCGGCTACCGGGCGGTGATCGAGGCGGCGAACAACTTCGGCCGCTTCTTCACCGGCCAGGTGACGGCGGCGGGCAAGGTGCCGCCGGCCAAGGTGCTGGTGGTGGGCGCCGGCGTCGCCGGGCTTGCCGCCATCGGCGCGGCGGTCAGCCTGGGCGCGCAGGTCCATGCCTTCGACGTGCGCCCCGAGGTGGCCGAGCAGATCGAATCGATGGGCGCGGAATTCGTCTACCTGGACTTCCAGGACCAGGTGCAGGACGGGGCCGCGACCGGCGGCTATGCCGCGCCCTCGAGCCCCGAGTTCCGGGAAAAGCAGCTCGAGAAGTTCCGCGAGCTCGCGCCCGGGATGGACATCGTCATCACCACGGCGCTGATCCCCGGCCGCGATGCGCCCAAGCTCTGGACCCGCGACATGGTCGCGGCGATGAAGACCGGCTCGGTCATCGTCGACCTGGCGGCCGAGCGCGGCGGCAATTGCGAGCTGACCGTGCCGGACGAGCGCATCGTCACGGAAAACGGCGTGGTGATCATCGGCTATACCGACTTCCCGTCGAGGATGGGCGCGCAAGCCTCGGAGCTTTATGGCAACAACATCCGCCACATGCTCTCGGACCTGACGCCGGGCAAGGACGGCGTCATCGTGCAGAACATGGAGGACGACGTGATCCGCGGCTCGACCGTCGCCCATGACGGCGACGTGACCTGGCCGCCGCCGCCGCCCAGGGTCGCGGCCATCGCCGCCCAGAAGCCGCGCGAGAAGCCCAGGGAGCCGACCCCCGAGGAGCGGCGCGCGCAGGAGATCGCCGCCTTCCGCGCCCAGACCCGGTCGCAGGTCACGCTGCTCGGCGCGGGCGCGGCGGCGATGCTGCTGGTGGGGCTGTTCGCGCCCGCGAGCTTCCTGTCGCATTTCATCGTCTTCGTGCTGGCGGTCTTCGTCGGCTTCCAGGTGATCTGGA
>NZ_JRKO01000170.1 GCF_000763885.1 Paracoccus versutus
TCGGCGATGATGCGGCTGGCGCGCTCGACCAGCTGGCCGTTGGTGGCGAAGACGCCGCGTTCCAGGTAGATGTTGTCCTCGAGCCCCACCCGGCAATGGCCGCCCAGGATCGTGGACAGCGCCAC
This sequence comes from Paracoccus versutus, assembly GCF_000763885.1. Classification (GTDB taxonomy): domain Bacteria; phylum Pseudomonadota; class Alphaproteobacteria; order Rhodobacterales; family Rhodobacteraceae; genus Paracoccus; species Paracoccus versutus. Next base: position 126 of record NZ_JRKO01000170.1, read on the forward strand.
GATGTCCATTTGCCAGCGCGAGATGCCGAAGGCGCTCCACGACGCGCCCTCGGGCAGCAGTTCCTTCATGTAGATCAGCGTCTTGGCGTCGGCGGGCGCCGACCATTTGACCCCCAGGCAGATCTGGAACAGCGGCGCCGGGTCGATCAGCCCCTGCTCGATCATCCGCCGCGCCAGCAGGATGTCGCCGGGGTTGAAGACCTCGATCTCGGGCTTGACGCCGCCTTCGCGGATCAGCTGCGCCATGCGGTTCAGCGTGCCGGGCGTGTTCATGAAGATGCAGTCCGGCGCCCCGGCAATGCCGCCTTCCAGGTTCATCGTGGTCACGTCCAGCGTGCAAAGCTCGGGCCGGTTCTCCAGCACATGGCCGACGCGCTCGACGGCACTCGCGACATCGGTGGTCGGATGGGCCAGGGCCTCGTCTGCGGGATCCGGCACGAAGGTGGCGCCCATGCCGGTGGTCAGGTTGATGACCACGCGGTCGTTCCTTTCGCGGACGCGCTGGACGATCTCGCGGAACACCTCGGGCGAGCGGTTGCCGAGGCCGGTTTCCGGGTCGCGGCCGTGGATATGCACCACCGAGGCGCCCGCATCGGCGGCCTCGATGCAGGCATCCGCGATTTGGGCGGGCGTGACCGGATAGTTCGGAAAGCGGGGGTGGATCGGCCCGTCGCCGGTCACGGCACAGGTCAGGACGATTTTGCGTTTCATGGGATCTCCTGTCGGTCTCTAGGCGTGTTCGGGGGCGGCAGGCGTCTTGCGGGTCTCGCCAAGCGCCTTGAGGACCGCGACCAGCTGGTCGTCGCGCTGCCGGCGCAAG
>NZ_JRKO01000171.1 GCF_000763885.1 Paracoccus versutus
CCCCAGAGCGCCACGAGCGCGGCTTCAAGGCCGGGGGCGCCGTCAACGATCACAAATTCGGGCCGCGGCAAACCCCGCGCGTCCAGGTCGGCGAGGAAGCTGCCCCAGGCAGCCGTGCTTTCGCCGCCCATGTTCCTGATCGAGAGGAGCACCTTCTGCCCGTCGCGCCGCACGCCGATCGCCGCCAGCACCGAGATGTTGGTGGCCTTGCGGTCCAGCCGGGTCTTGATGACGGTCCCGTCGAGGATGAGCCGCACGATATCCTCCTCGGCCAGGTTGCGGGTGGACCAGGCGTCCCAGTCGACCTTCACCTTGCGCCAGGCGCGGCTGACCACATCCTTGCTCACCGCGCCTTCGAACAGCCCGAAGAGCGCCCGCTTTACGCGCCGGGTATTGGTGCCGGCCAGGTAGACCGCCGCGATCAGCGCCTCGGCCTTCTTTGTCAGCCGCTGGTAGCGCGGCAGTGCCTTCGAACGCCATTCGGTGATCTTGCCGGCCTCGTTCTCGATCCGGGCACGAGGAACCCGCACCGTCTCGGTGCCGAATGTGCCGGTCAGCTGCCGATCGCGATGCCCGTGGCGGTAGCCCTTGGCCCGCTCGTTGCCGCGGCCGTAACGAAGCCGACCCAGAAAGTCGGCCAGTTCCTCTTCGAACATGGCCTCAATGGTGGCTCGGACATTCGCCCGCAGGCGATCCTCGATCGGATCATACCCGCCTGCGTCGGGCAGTAGCGAAAAGGACGAGTTGTCGATATTCTGCTTCATGGCGTGATCTCCCTGGCGGTTGCCGCCGCCGGTTGGGTGGGTGTTGGTTCACCCGGAGATTACGCCGCCATCCAATTTCTACC
>NZ_JRKO01000172.1 GCF_000763885.1 Paracoccus versutus
GTCAGCCCAGATCAGCGACAGCATCGAAGAGAAGCGGGGCTTCTTCACCCGCTGGTTCATGTCGACGAACCACAAGGACATCGGCATCCTTTACCTGTTCACCGCCGGGACGGCCGGGCTGATCGCCCAATACGAGATGATCGAGCCCTGGTTGGACGCCGAGACGCCGGCGCCGAAGCGCAGGCGGCTGCAATCGCCCAGGGAGCGTGCAGCACTTGACGGCTATTACGAGTGCATCCTGTGCTTCTGCTGCACCTCGGGCTGCCCCAGCCACTGGTGGAACGGTGACCGCTTTCTAGGTCCCGCCACGCTTCTTCAGGCGTGGCGCTGGCTGGCCGACAGCCGCGACGAGGGACGCGGCGAGCGGCTCGACGCCCTCGAGGATCCGTTCCGCCTCTATCGTTGCCACACGATCCTGAACTGCACCCGCACCTGTCCTCGCGGACTGAACCCCGGCCGCGCCATCGCCGAGATCAAGAAGAAAATGATCGAGCGACAAGGCTGACACGAAGGAAGCGCCATGTCTCACCGCCGTCCAAAATCACCCAGCATGCAGAACTACCGGCCACAGCTGACCTCCGTCCTGTCGTTCGGGCACCGGCTTTCGGGCGTGGCGCTGAGCCTCGGCGCCTTCGGCCTCGCAGGCTGGCTGATGGCCGGCGCCTCGGGCCAGGATGCGTTCGGAAGCGCGCAGGCGCTGCTGCTGTCCGTGCCTGGGCGTATTGCGCTTTTTCTTGTAACGCTGGAGCTGTTTTACCACCTTTGCAACGGC
>NZ_JRKO01000173.1 GCF_000763885.1 Paracoccus versutus
TAATGCCCAGGTTGATACCAAGGTTTTCAATGCCGTTCTGTCGCGGCTGGACAAGCTGGAAGCCAAGGCGAACCGTCCGGGCGCGCCGGGTATCGTCCAGGGCGAGACTGCCGAGAAAAAGGCGTTCTCCAGCTACCTGCGCGGCGGTGAGGCCCGCATGGAAGCAACCGAGGTGAAGGCGCTGGCCGTCGCCAATAACGCCAATGGCGGCTATCTGGTTCCGCCCGAGTTTGGTTCGGAAATCCTGAAGCTGCTGACCGAAATGTCGCCGCTGCGGCAGTATGCCAATGTGCAGACCGTCACCGGCACCGACATCACCTTTCCGACCCTGCTGTCGGGCGTGAATGCATTCTGGACCGAGGAAGGCGGCGACATGACCGCCAGCGAACCGACCTTTGGTCAGGTCAAGATCGCGAACCATGAGCTTTCCAGCTTCTATGTCGCCAGCAACAAGGTGCTGGAAGATAACGCCTATGATCTGGAAGCCGTGATGAACCGCGAACTGGCCGAGGGCTTCGCCAAGGTGGAAGGGCTGGCCTTTGTCAAAGGCACCGGCACCGGCCAGCCGCGCGGCCTGATGACCGCACCAGGCATTGCCGAGGTCAAGACCGGCGCTGCCGCGAACTTCCCGGCAGCGAACCCGATGGATGTGCTGATCACCATGCAGCACGCCATTCCGTCATTCCACGCCCGCAACGCGGTCTGGCTGATGAACC
>NZ_JRKO01000174.1 GCF_000763885.1 Paracoccus versutus
TAATGCCCAGGTTGATACCAAGGTTTTCAATGCCGTTCTGTCGCGGCTGGACAAGCTGGAAGCCAAGGCGAACCGTCCGGGCGCGCCGGGTATCGTCCAGGGCGAGACTGCCGAGAAAAAGGCGTTCGTCAGCTACCTGCGCGGCGGTGAGGCCCGCATGGAAGCAACCGAGGTGAAGGCGCTGGCCGTCGCCAATAACGCCAATGGCGGCTATCTGGTCCCGCCCGAGTTTGGTTCGGAAATCCTGAAGCTGCTGACCGAAATGTCGCCGCTGCGCCAATATGCCAGTATCCAAACCGTCACCGGCACCGACATCACCTTTCCGACCCTGCTGTCGGGCGTGAATGCATTCTGGACCGAGGAAGGCGGCGACATGACCGTCAGCGAACCGACCTTTGGTCAGGTCAAGATCGCGAACCATGAGCTTTCCAGCTTCTATGTCGCCAGCAACAAGGTGCTGGAAGATAACGCCTATGATCTGGAAGCCGTGATGAATCGCGAACTGGCCGAGGGCTTTGCCAAGGTGGAAGGGCTGGCCTTTGTCAAAGGCACCGGCACCGGCCAGCCGCGCGGCCTGATGACCGCCGCCGGCATTGCCGAGGTCAAGACCGGCGCTGCCGCGAACTTCCCGGCAGCGAACCCGATGGATGTGCTGATCACCATGCAGCACGCCATTCCGTCATTCCACGCCCGCAACGCGGTCTGGCTGATGAACC
>NZ_JRKO01000175.1 GCF_000763885.1 Paracoccus versutus
GGGCGAGCAGCCCGCCCAGCCCGCCCGGGGCCGTACCGCTGGGGCGGGGGGAGTTCGGCCCGCCATAAGCCGTGCCGCCGCCCGAGCGCCCGCCCAGCACCTGGCCCAGCATGTCGCCCAGCCCGCCCGCGCCGCTGCGGCGGTCGCCGGCCTGGCCGGTGTTGTTGCCGAACAACTCGTCGAGCAGCCCGCCGGGGCTGCGCCCGCCGCCCGATTGCGGCCGGTTCTGGGCGTTCTTCATCATGGTTCCGATCCCCTTGGCCAGCATGACGCCGGCCGCGACGCGGGCGAGGGATTTCATCAGGCTCATCTTGGTCCTCCGAAAGCGCTGCGGGGCCGCGGGCCGGGCAGCCTTGTTGCGCAATTCCAACGTATTCGCCGGGTTCCGGTTCCACCGCCACAGCCCCGGCGGCAAAGGCCCGGCCGCCCTTGATTTTTCCCCGGCACGATTATAAGTCGCGGCGGATGTTTCACGACGGGGGCTGTCGCGCGGGTGGCCCCCCCGATAGGAGGCCATGATGGCAAAGGCAAAGTTTGAACGGACGAAACCGCACGTCAACATCGGGACGATTGGTCACGTTGACCACGGCAAGACGACGCTGACGGCTGCGATCACGAAGTATTTCGGTGAATTCAAGGCCTACG
>NZ_JRKO01000176.1 GCF_000763885.1 Paracoccus versutus
CCTCGATGGCCAATATCGCCGGCTACCGGGCGGTGATCGAGGCGGCGAACAACTTCGGCCGCTTCTTCACCGGCCAGGTGACGGCGGCGGGCAAGGTGCCGCCGGCCAAGGTGCTGGTGGTGGGCGCGGGCGTCGCCGGGCTTGCCGCCATCGGCGCGGCGGTCAGCCTGGGCGCGCAGGTCCATGCCTTCGACGTGCGCCCCGAGGTGGCCGAGCAGATCGAATCCATGGGCGCGGAATTCGTCTATCTGGACTTCCAGGACCAGGTGCAGGACGGGGCCGCGACCGGCGGCTATGCCGCGCCCTCGTCCCCCGAGTTCCGGGAAAAGCAGCTCGAGAAGTTCCGCGAACTGGCGCCCGAGATGGACATCGTCATCACCACGGCGCTGATCCCCGGCCGCGATGCGCCCAAGCTCTGGACCCGCGACATGGTCGAGGCGATGAAGACCGGCTCGGTTATCGTCGACCTGGCGGCCGAGCGCGGCGGCAATTGCGAGCTGACCGTGCCGGACGAGCGCATCGTCACGGAAAACGGCGTGGTGATCATCGGCTATACCGACTTCCCGTCGAGGATGGGCGCGCAAG
>NZ_JRKO01000177.1 GCF_000763885.1 Paracoccus versutus
TGACGACGGAATTGGCCTCCTCGCCCTCCTTGACCGGCGGCGCGGGCAGCACCTGGCGCAGGGTGGCGCGATGCTTGCGGTCGGGAAAGCCGAGCGTGGTGAACCAGACCGGCATGCCGGGGCGCAGCTGCACCACATCCGCCTCGGAGACGTCGCTGCGCACCGTCATGGTGGCCAGGTCGGCGATGCGCAGGATCAGCGGCGTGTCGTAATTGGCGTTCAGGGTCTGGCCCTCGCGTGCCAGGGCGGCGACCACGGTGCCGGCCATGGGCGAGGTGATGCGCGAGCGGGCCAGCGTCGCCTCCTCGGCCGGCAACCCGGCGCGACTGCGGCGGATGGTGGCGTCCAGCGCCTCGATCCGGGCGCGCAGCACGTCGCGGTCGCGCTCGGCCTCTTCCAGCGTCACCCGGCTGCTGCTGCGCCCGGCCAGCGAGGAATGCCGCCCCGCCTGGCGCTCGGCAAAGCCCAGCTGCGCCTGCAATTCGCTGCGCTCGGCGGCCAGGCGGGCCAGTTCGGCCTGCAAGCCCTCGACCTGCGCCGCCTGCACCTCGGCGTCGATCTCGGCCAAGAGCT
>NZ_JRKO01000178.1 GCF_000763885.1 Paracoccus versutus
GCGCGGATCGAATCCTCGCCGATCTCCTTGTCGCGGCCTTCCAGCGCCGCCAGCGCCGAGCCCTTGATGATCGGGATGTCGTCGCCGGGATAGTCGTAGGACGACAGCAGCTCGCGCACCTCCATCTCGACCAGTTCCAGCAGTTCCGCGTCATCGACCTGGTCCACCTTGTTCAGGTACACCACCATGTAGGGGATGCCCACCTGGCGGCCCAGCAGGATGTGCTCGCGCGTCTGCGGCATCGGGCCGTCGGCCGCGTTCACCACCAGGATCGCGCCGTCCATCTGCGCCGCGCCCGTGATCATGTTCTTCACGTAGTCCGCGTGGCCGGGGCAGTCCACATGCGCGTAGTGCCGGTTGGCCGATTCGTATTCCACATGCGCGGTCGAGATCGTGATCCCCCGGGCACGCTCCTCAGGAGCCCCGTCGATCTGGTCGTAGGCCTTGAATTCACCGAAATACTTCGTGATCGCAGCCGTCAGCGTCGTCTTGCCGTGGTCAACGTGACCAATCGTCCCGATGTTGACGTGCGGTTTCGTCCGTTCAAACTTTGCCTTTGCCAT
>NZ_JRKO01000179.1 GCF_000763885.1 Paracoccus versutus
GCGCGATCCCAGTCCTCGCGCTTGGGCAGGGTCTCGAAGGTATGCTCCGGCGGCGGCGAGGGCAGGGTCCATTCCAGCGTGTCGGCGTGTTCGTTCCAGTAGTTCGGCACGTTCACGCGCTTGCCGGCGAAGAGCGTGTAGAACACGATGCCGATAAAGAACAGGAAGGAGGCGAAGGAGATATAGGCGCCGATCGAGGAGATGTTGTTCCAGTAGGCGAACTCGACCGGATAGTCGATGTAGCGGCGCGGCATGCCCTGGCGGCCCAGGAAGTGCTGCGGGAAGAAGATCAGGTTCGAGCCGATGAACATCATCCAGAAATGCAGCTTGCCGGCCCATTCCGGGTATTGCCGGCCCGACATCTTGCCGATCCAGTAATAGACCCCGGCAAAGATGGCGAAGACCGCGCCCAGCGACATCACATAGTGGAAGTGGGCGACGACGTAATAGGTGTCGTGATAGACCCGGTCCAGCGGCGCCTGGCTCAGCACCACGCCGGTCACGCCGCCGACGGTGAACAGGAACAGGAAGCCGAAGGCCCAGAGCATCGGCGTC
>NZ_JRKO01000180.1 GCF_000763885.1 Paracoccus versutus
CGCGGCGACGAACCGCGCGCCGGAATGAATGTAGTCCTCGGCCAGAACCTGGAGCCCCAGCGCCGCATGATGAAAGCCGGCCATCAACAGCAGGATCATGAGCCCGGAATTGAGCGGCGCCGCCAACCAGGCCACCAGCTTCGCGTGATCCGCGGCCGCGCCGCCGGCCAACGCCAGGGCGAACCACAGGACCAGCGGCACCAGACCCGCGGCCGAGACCCGCTGTGCCCACCAATGACCCGTGCCATGCCCCGCTGCTCCAAGGCCGCGTGCCCGTGCGAATGGCGGGATATGGCGGATCGTCATGCCAGCCCCCATGTCCACAACGCCAGCGTCAGGATCAGGCTTGTCCCCACCACCGTCCATCCGCCGGCATAGATCGCGCGCAATTCGAAGCCCCGGCCACTGTCCCAGACCAGATGCCGGACGCCGTTGCAAAGGTGGTAAAACAGCTCCAGCGTTACAAGAAAAAGCGCAATACGCCCAGGCACGGACAGCAGCAGCGCCTGCGCGCTTCCGAACGCATCCTGGCCCGAGGCGCCGGCCATCAGCCAG
>NZ_JRKO01000181.1 GCF_000763885.1 Paracoccus versutus
AGATGGAGGTGCGCGAGCTGCTGTCGTCCTACGACTATCCCGGCGACGACATCCCGATCATCAAGGGCTCGGCGCTGGCGGCGCTGGAAGGCCGCGACAAGGAGATCGGCGAGGATTCGATCCGCGCACTGATCGCCGCCGTGGACGAATACATCCCGACGCCCGAGCGCGCCGTGGACCTGCCGTTCCTGATGCCGATCGAGGACGTGTTCTCGATCTCGGGCCGGGGCACGGTGGTGACGGGCCGTGTCGAGCGCGGCGCGGTGAACGTGGGCGACGAGCTTGAGATCGTCGGCATCCGCCCGACCAAGAAGACGACCTGCACCGGTGTCGAGATGTTCCGCAAGCTGCTGGACCGCGGGGAAGCCGGCGACAACATCGGCGCGCTCCTGCGCGGTGTGGAGCGCGACGGGGTGGAGCGCGGCCAGGTTCTGGCCAAGCCCGGCTCGGTGACGCCGCATACCGAGTTCGAGGCCGAGGCCTATATCCTGACCAAGGAAGAGGGTGGCCGTCACACGCCGTTCT
>NZ_JRKO01000182.1 GCF_000763885.1 Paracoccus versutus
GGATTGAAGGAGATTTTTGAGGGGGAGGCTCGGGTCGCCATCACTCCGTCCTCTGCGGGGCATCTGCGCAAGCTGGGGCATGACGTGCATGTCGAGACGGGCGCGGGGGTTCGTGCGGGGTTTTCGGATGCGGCCTACGAGGCGGCGGGCGTCGCCGTGCATCCCAATGCCGCGGCGCTGGTCGGGGCGGTGGAGGTGGTGGTCAAGGTCCGGCCGCCGAGCGAGGCCGAGCTGCGGCAGATGCGGCGCGGGCAGACCCTGATCTCGCATTTCTACCCGGCGCAGAACCCCGACCTCCTGGAGCTGGCGCGCGAGCAGGGCGTCACCGCCATCGCCATGGACATGGTGCCGCGCATCTCGCGCGCGCAGAAGATGGATGCGCTGTCCTCGATGGCCAATATCGCCGGCTACCGGGCGGTGATCGAGGCGGCGAACAACTTCGGCCGCTTCTTCACCGGCCAGGTGACGGCGGCGGGCAAGGTGCCGCCGGCCAAGGTGCTGGTGGTGGGCGC
>NZ_JRKO01000183.1 GCF_000763885.1 Paracoccus versutus
TCCAGATCACCTGGAAGCCGACGAAGACCGCCAGCACGAAGACGATGAAATGCGACAGGAAGCTCGCGGGCGCGAACAGCCCCACCAGCAGCATCGCCGCCGCGCCCGCGCCGAGCAGCGTGACCTGGCTGCGGGTCTGGGCGCGGAAGGCGGCGATCTCCTGCGCGCGCCGTTCCTCGGGGGTCGGCTCCCTGGGCTTCTCGCGCGGCTTCTGGGCGGCGATGGCCGCGACCCTGGGCGGCGGCGGCGGCCAGGTCACGTCGCCGTCATGGGCGACGGTGGCGCCGCGGATCACGTCGTCCTCCATGTTCTGCACGATGACGCCGTCCTTGCCCGGCGTCAGGTCCGAGAGCATGTGGCGGATGTTGTTGCCATAAAGCTCGGAGGCTTGCGCGCCCATCCTCGACGGGAAGTCGGTATAGCCGATGATCACCACGCCGTTTTCCGTGACGATGCGCTCGTCCGGCACGGTCAGCTCGCAATTGCCGCCGCGCTCGGCCGCCAGGTCGA
>NZ_JRKO01000184.1 GCF_000763885.1 Paracoccus versutus
CCGAAAACCCCGCACGAACCCCCGCGCCCGTCTCGACATGCACGTCATGCCCCAGCTTGCGCAGATGCCCCGCAGAGGACGGAGTGATGGCGACCCGAGCCTCCCCCTCAAAAATCTCCTTCAATCCACCGATCTTCACCAGGCCACCTCCCTACTGGCTTGCGTATTGCCCCTTGCATCTACCCGATGAAGAAATCCTGATTGGTCAGACCTGATCGAGCGCAGCAATCTTTGCCCTGATATCGTTGCCTCTTGCCGCTGGTTCGGAAACCTTCCTGGAAATCTCCGTGACCGCATCAATCGATGCAGGCTCCATCTCTATCATGAGGTCTTTTGCGTCGATCTGTTCGCCCGGTCTGACGTGGAGGGTCTTGATCAGGCCGGCTCTGTCGGCGTGGATGGCGGTTTCCATCTTCATCGCCTCGATGGTCAGCAGCAGGTCGCCGGGGTTGACCTTCTGCCCCTGGGCGACGGCGACCGAGG
>NZ_JRKO01000185.1 GCF_000763885.1 Paracoccus versutus
CGAACGACATCGTGAACCCGGCGGCGCAGGAGGACCCGAACTCGCCGATCGCGGGCATGCCGGTGCTGGAGGTGTGGAAGGCCAAGCAGGTGTTCGTCTCCAAGCGCGGCCAGGGCACCGGCTATTCCGGCATCGAGAACCCGCTGTTCTACAAGGAAAACACCCGCATGTTCTATGGCGACGCCAAGAAGTCCATCGACCAGCTCCTGCCCATGATCGAGTGAGCGGGCGATCTCGCTGTTGGTGGCGGCGATGCAGCTCGATGCCCTCAGGTGTCTCCGATATATTCCAATAAACACAACGAGTTGCTGTTGTTAT
>NZ_JRKO01000186.1 GCF_000763885.1 Paracoccus versutus
GCCCGTCTCGACATGCACGTCATGCCCCAGCTTGCGCAGATGCCCCGCAGAGGACGGAGTGATGGCGACCCGAGCCTCCCCCTCAAAAATCTCCTTCAATCCGCCGATCTTCACCAGGCCACCTCCCATTTGGTTTCTTATCCTACATGGCTGAAAAACGACATTGCCCGAGCTTTGCTGTCTGGACGGCGGTTACGGCTGCTGCGTCGACGATGTCTTTGACGGAGCATCCTCGCGAGAGGTCGTTTGCGGGTTTTGCCAGTCCCTGCAGGATGGGCCCGATGGCGGTGAGGCCGCCCAGG
>NZ_JRKO01000187.1 GCF_000763885.1 Paracoccus versutus
CGCGGCCAGGGCACCGGCTATTCGGGCATCGAGAACCCGCTGTTCTACAAGGAAAACACCCGCATGTTCTACGGCGACGCCAAGAAATCCATCGACCAGCTCCTGCCCATGATCGAGTGAGCGGGCGATCTCGCTGTTGGTGGCGGCGATGCAGCTCGATGCCCTCAGGTGTCTCCGATATATTCCAATAAACACAACGAGTTGCTGTTGTTAT